>NZ_KB902362.1 GCF_000379525.1 Lamprocystis purpurea DSM 4197
GACATGCGGTGGAGCCTCCAGATGACGACATACGGGGCTCCCAGGCTACTGGGCTAGAGACGGGATTTCATGCAGGCTTGCCGGAAAGACACCCGTGCTCTATGTCAAGACTCCCGACTTTGACGGGGCCGTGGGGGGGCAGCAACCGGTTCTTGTCTGTCTGTTGAGTTCGGCGTACCCTTCGGTTTGGGGTCTTTCCCGCCCACCCCGACGAGACATTGGCGGAATCCGCGACGACTCGCGTATGCAGCACAGCAGATAGGAGCGCTTCAACGGCGGCACCTGCGCTCTGCCGGAAGACGAGCCCACCGCCGGTTTCTATCGTCAACTGAAGAGCGCCAGTGAGAACGCGATATGAGCCTTTCCATTCGCTTGCCAAAGACGCTGGAAGAGCGGCTGGCGATCTTTTGTCAGACACACGGAATGACAGAAGATCAAGCGATCGAGCGTGCTCTTCACCAGCTCTTGAGCGACGAGTCCCCCTCGCTCACACCCTATGCCCTGGGCGTTGAAGGATTTGGGGCGGACCGAACCCATTCCGGCGATATCGCGAAAAATAGCCGCCAACTGCTGCGGGACCGATTTCGTGACCCCGTTACTCGTTGACACCGGCTTCTTAGTCGCGCTCTACATTCGCGGCGATAATCTGCATCATGCGGCCGTTTCATATTTGCGACAGAACCAGGCGCCGCTGCGCACGGCAGCGCCCGTTTACAGATACCGAATTGAGTAGACTGTCCCCGAAATTGGCGCGTACCCGACGCGGAACGCGCGTCGGTTGGTTCCGCGCAGGATGCGGTCCGCTCAGCGAACCCGGCTGAGCCGGCGGTGCCTCCCGCCGGGCGCGGTGCCCCGGGACCGCGTCCCTTGTCGCACCGGCAACGGCTGTCTACACTGCCACCATGCGCCATCCCATCGATCCCAAGGTTGACTGCGTCTTCAAAGCCCTGCTGGGGGCGGAGGCCAACCGTGACCTGCTGATCCATTTCCTCAACGCCATCCTCGGCGCGGAGCTGCCCCGGCCGATTACCGCGGTGGAGATCCAGAATCCCTATAACGAAAAGGAATTTCTCGACGACAAGCTCACCGTGGTCGACGTCAAGGCCCGCGACGCGACCGGGCAGATGTATCAGGTCGAGGTCCAACTCCTCAATCACCGCGACCTGCCGGCGCGCATCCTCTACGGTTGGGCCGACCTCTACAGCGCACAGATCAAAGAGGGCGAGAGCTACCGCAAGCTGCGCCCCACCTATGCGATCTGGCTGTTGGGTCAGACGCTGTTGCCGGATGCCCCGGACTATGCCCACGTATTCCGGATGCGCGACCCGCATGGACGTGTCTTTCTGGACCACGGCGGCATCTGGCTGCTGGAACTGAGCAAATTCGCCGCCGACGCGGTCGAAACCGAGCAGGAGCGCTGGCTGAAGTTCTTTAAAGAGGCGGAGTGTCTGGATGAGAACGCACTGCCCGCCTGGATGCAGACCCAAGAGATGAGGCGAGCCATGAACACACTGAAGGCCTTCTCCGAGAAAGAGCACGCCTACCATGCCTATCAGGCGCGGCAGAACTTTCTGCGCGAACAGCAAAGCATCCAACTCGAATTCGACGACCTGCGCGCGGAGGTCGAGCAGGCGCGGGCGGACGCGGAGCAGGAGCGGGCGGCGAAGGAGCAGGAGCGGGCGGCCAAGGAGCAGGAGCGGGCGGCGAAGGAGCAGGCACGGGCAGACGCGGAGCAGGAGCGGGCCGCCAAGGACGAAGCGTTGGCCGAGATCGCGCGGCTGAAGCGCTTGCTCGCCGACCAGCCGGAACCGTCTGACCCCGAGACGCGGTCGTGATGTAGTGCGGGGTTCGGGCTCAGGTCTTGTAATCACCCATGTGTGAATGCAAGACCCGACTGCACTCTACGAGACGCGGCAGCGTCGTCAATTCCTGGTTCCACAGCAAACCCGGTGACAAATAACTCCCGGTAGGCGAGTTGCCGAGCGACGGCGCTATTGCCCAAAGCCATGTACAGTTCATGTGGCGACAGGATGCCGTTTGGTGCACCAAGAGCGTGATGCCGATCGCTCGACCAAGGATACTCCGCCGGGCCTTGATCACGGTTCCGGCCACGGGACATCGTAGGGTGGACAAGCGCAGCGCAGTCCACCAGCGGCGGCGCGGGATTCGGTGGACTGCGCTAGCGCTTGTCCACCCTACGGCCGGAACGATGATCAAGGCCCTCCGCCGGGTCGGCGACCATGGCCGCCCGGACCGGGTTCATCTCGATGTAACATTGGCACAACAGGAGAGACGTCTCGGCCTGCACCGGGGAGGATTTGTACCTGCTGTCCCAGAGGGTTCCCGTGCGCCGGTCGCTGTGGTTGATGTATGGCACGTACCGGCGCCCGACGGCGATAATGACCCGCGAATAGGCATGGTCGTCCTGTTCACCGAAGAAGCACGGCTCACGATTATTCGTCCCGTAGGATGGGTGTTTAGTCCCGCCAGCGAGCACATGCCGAGACTGCCAACGCCATCAATCCGCCACCTCGACGCGGTTGCGTCCGCCGTTCTTGGCGGCATAGAGGGCGCGGTCGACGCGGGCGAACAAGGACTGGAGGCTCTCGCCGGGCCGGGCGAGGGTGGCGCCGAGGCTCACGGTCCTGGCGCCGACGACCTCGAAACGATGGGCGGCGATGTGCTGGCGCAGGGTGTCGGCCAGGGTCGCCAGGCCGGCGCGGCTGGCGTTGGGGCAGAAGATGATGAACTCCTCGCCGCCCCAGCGGCCGAGCCAGTCGCTCTCGCGCAGCAAACTGGCGAGCAGGCGCGCCATCTCGGTGAGTACCTGATCGCCAACCAGATGGCCGTGCTGGTCGTTGACCTGCTTGAAATGATCGATGTCGCAGAGAATGACGCCGAAGGGCGGCCCGCCATGCGCAAAGCGGGCGTGCTCGGCGCCCAGCAGATCATCGATCTTGCGCCGGTTGTGGACCTGGGTCAGGGTGTCGGTGCTCGCCAGACGCTCCAGGGTCCGCGTCTCCTCCTGGCGCAGGCGCTCGCGGACCATGGTGGCGGCCAGTTGGCTGGTGCGCTCGTCGAGTTCCTCGATCATGGCGTTGAAGTGCTGGTTAAGCGCGTCGATCTCCTGGATTCCGGCAGCGCGCAGGGGATGGTTGCGCAGCTCCAGGCCCAGATGGCTGGTGGCCTCCGAGAGCGCGTGGATGGGCATGGCGATCCGGGTGCCCAGGCGCCGCGCCCTGGCGTTCAGCACCAGAAAGAACAGCAGATAAAAGAGCAGCATACCGCTAATGGCCAGATAACCGATGCGGGTGCTGAGCGCGCGCAGATCCGCGATGGGGGCGAAGATCTTCGCCTTGTCCGCCAGCACCATGAGACGCCAGCCGTTCTGCGCGACGATGCGCTGAATGAGCAGATAATCGGCGCCATCCACGTGAAGTTCGGTGCTGCTGTCGCGCGAATTGAAAAAGTGGCTCAGGCGGTCGCGAAAGACCGGATGCCGGCCGGTCAGCAGATTGTATTCATCGGGCTTTTCGTGCGTCCCGACGATCGGGCCCTGATAGTCGTACTGGTGCAGTTCCTTCAGCCCCATGAGCCGCTCGACCCCCGGTGGCATGGCCAGGATGGTCCCCCGGTCATCGACCAGGAAGGCCATGGCGTCCCAGGCGAGGTTCAGATTGAGCACGTGGCTCACCACGCGATCGAGGGTGATGTCGATGCCGCTGACCGCCACCAGACGCTCATCCCGGTAGATGGGCACCAGACTCGACATCACCCAACCTTGACCCGCCGGGTCGAGGTAGGCGCCCGTCCACACCGGACCGCGTCCGGGGTTGTGCGCCGCGTCGGCCTCGACGTAGAAGGCGAGGTCCTCGACGTTCCAGGATGGCCCGAAGCGCTCGGCGGCATCGTGCATGAAGGGATAGAGCCGGTTCATGCCATCGGCGGTGTTGATGTAAGCCTGGGTCACCAGCGGATGGGTCTCGACGATGGCGCGCAGCAGCGGGTCGATGGCCTCGCTACAGCGCGCCTGGCGCCGCTCGGCCGCGCCGATGGCGGTGCTGGCCGAGTAGTAGAGGCTCGCCCCGCCATTGTCCGCGGTCTTGAAAAAGGCGCCGTTGGGATGCGGCTCCAGGCGCGGCTCGCCATTGGGCAGCACACAGGTCTCGGGGTTGGCGAAGAACCGCTGATGATCGGCCTGCAGGAGACGGCTCAGGCGGGCGATCTCGGCCAGCCGCATGTCGATGCCCGCAGTTTCGGTGGCGGTGACCTCAAGCAGGTTGCGCCGCACCTCATCGAGCAACAGCGCCTGATTCTTGTCGGAGATATAGAGCGTGATGCCGAAATAGAGCGCCAGCAGCAGACACTCGACCAACAGCATCGGGACCAGCGCGCTGCGCAGATAATGGCGGTAGATGATGCGCTGCAGGCACGGGCTGTTCGACATCGATGCGGTGGACGATGCTGAGGGAGAAGGGGTCATGAGGGAGAAGGGATCAGGTCTCGCATCGTAACATTCCGATATCTGGGGCGATTTCCGAGTTAATTTATACCACTGCATGCGATAGTAGTGGCATGTTAAGAAACGACGACTCCAAGCGCGTGATCGCGCGTACCGCCCCGACGTTTCGCAGTACGGACACTTTCACACGGTTGACGGTCGCGGAAGCGCTCACGCTTGATCTAGCTCGGGTCCTCGATCAGGTGGCGGACCGCGCGTCCCGGAACAGCTCGCTGGAGGGCTCGAACTGCGTGCGCAGCGTCTCCGCGACGCCCTCATCGACGATCAGCGATGGCAGCATCCCAATCCTCCCTGGGTTATTACCTCGTTCATTACCCTCATATGAGGGTCATTCATTACCTTCATTGCCAGCGTCGCCCCTCGACCAGGCCGCGCCGGCGCCGCGCCCCGAGCAACTGATGGCGCCTTGCCCCTGCTGCTCCCGCAGGACGTGACGGATCATGTCACGGCTGACGCCTGGGCACACCTGCTCCAGCTCACTGATCTTGAAAGTGCAAAGAGGCGCAGCGTCGTCATCATGCGTCTGGAAGATCGTCCTGAGTGGCTTGTCGAAATAGTGACCGTGCTGCGCCTCGGTCGTGTGCAGGTCGGTCAGGGTGAGGTCGCGCAGGTGCTCCAGACAGTAGCCGCGGGTGTAGACATCGCTCCGGTTGATGGACGCGGAGCCCAGCTCGGGGCGGGCCTTGATGTAGAACAGGAAGATCAGCCGCTACATCAATATTATAGCCTTCGTACCTGATATCCAGACAGACCCTTGGTGTAGGGGCGGGTTTGAAACCCGCCCCTACGTCCGGTTATCAGGTCCGAATGCTATAAACCGGCGCATCAGCCCCTTCCAGGCAAGCATCCACGATCCGCGCCCGACATCTTCAGGACTCTACTGGAGAGGGCGGCGGCTAGTCCCCGGGGGTCGCCAATCAAGACCTGCGCGAGATGTCACGGCTGTCGTGCAACCGATCGATTTAGTTCGCTGTAAGCGGATGATATCAAGAGAAAAATAATCTGATGTGTCAAACTCTGTTAGGATAGCGGGGTGAGGCTGCGCCAACCCGACCCGCGCCGATGATTTTCACAGACGCTTGTGCGTGCGATGCCGAGAGGGTGACGCGGGCCACCCGAGCGCGTAAATTCCCGCCCAGACAGCCACCGGACAGACACGATGAACCAAAAAATCTATCATGGGATCAATCATGAGCCCAAGGGCGGCATGACCCCCACCGCCAACATCATTCGTGATGCCTGGGTGTTCGGCCTCATTCCCGAGGAGCAGACCTGTGAGGGCTGGACCATTCAGGGTATCGAAAACCTCTATGACCAGGTCCATGACGCCTGGCTACCCTACGGTCACCTGGCCTCCCGGCTGCCCCCGGAACTGGCCGAGCGCCATGCCCGCATCTATGGTGCGGCGGTTGAGCGCGCCCGCGCCGAGGGCTGGGACCCGTCGCTGGACGACGAGACCTGATCCTTCCCGGCGAACAGAGTCATGGCTTGTTATCGGATCCGCGAAACCTTCTTTCGACCGGAGACGGAGCACGCCCAAGAGACCGGCACGCTGCCGGCTGATCTCCACAACGGGTTGCAACTGCTGCTGGCACGTGACGGCGCCGAGCACTGTTTCTTGCCTATCCGCTCCATGCAGTATCTGGCGGTCATCGCGCGCGACGAAGTGGTGTTCGTCGATGCCAACGGCGGTTATGCCCATCAGGACGGGGTTGGCGGCCGGTTGATCCGGATCGCCTGGCGGCCGACCGGCGGGCCGCGTGAATCGATTTCGGCCCCGCTCCCTTACGCAATCATCTACTATTTCTCTGGTTTGGCGGAAACCCAGCGGCGACTGATCGGCGAGACTCGCGCGGCGCTCCGGCTCCAGGCGGCGCGTCAGCGGGAACGGGCCGCGCCGGTCCGCGAGTCCTGCATCGTGCCGATGCGCCGCCGCTGAAGGGTCTCCGTCAGACCCATTGCCCCCGTACCTTTTGGGGCAGGAAACGTGCTGTGCAATCGAGATAGAACAAGATGACGAAGTTGCTGACCTGGCGTGATGAATGGGCCTTGGGAATCGATGCCTTGGACGCGGATCACCGGGCCCTGATCGGGACCGTGATCGACATCTGCCTGCGCTTCTGTCCCCAGGCAGCGATTCCATCCGGCGTTTCCGCGGGCGTGGCACCGCCGCGCACCGCCGGGTTTCCTGGAGCGAGCCCGCGGGATCTGGTCGAGGCGTTGGTTGCCTTCGGCGGTCAGGTCCATGCCCATTTCCGGCGGGAAGAGTCCTTCATGCGCGCCATCGGGTATGCGCGGGCCGAAGAACACGCTGCCGAGCATGTCGTCCTCATGAGCCAATTCAGCGAGATGCTGCGCAACTGGCGGGCGCTCGGCATCACGGTGTTCGACGAGACCGCACAGGAGCGGGTCTGCCAGTGGCTCCTCACCCACATCCTGGAATCCGATCGGGCGTTCGCCAAGGACTATTTCGCGTTGTGTGGCTGGCCGGAGTCCGATGCCGATTCCGCTTAGGAACCGTTTACCAATAAGTTAAACAGCGAATATAGCCTTCGTGCTTGATATCCAGACAGATTCTTGGTGTAGGGGCGGGTTTGAAACCCGCCCCTACGTCCGGTTATCACGTCCGACGGCGATAAGGCCGAAATGGCCTCAGTCACGCGCCATGGCCGCCCGCACGCAGCGCAGCAGGCCATAATCATAGTGACCCTGAAAGGCGTCATAGACCGGCTTGAGCGTCTGCGGCGAATCCGCTCCCACCAGTTGGTCGAAGGCGGACCGGATGGCCTCGATCTCGTCCTCGCGGAGCGTGACCACGTCGCGCAGGCTCAACTCGCCTTCCTCGATGCAGCGCGCCAGATGGGTGAACACGGTGGTGAGCTTGAGGTCGCGTTGCTCGCCGATCGCCGCGGGCGGGAGGCCGGCACGAAACAGTTCCAGGGTCTCGCGGACGGTACCGCTCAGGCCCAGGTCCCAGGTGCGGCCCGCGGCGGGTGCTTTCTCTGCTAGCGGCCCCGCGGCCGATCCCGCCACCGACCGGTCGGCGCGTGTCGGCGGCTCGGGCAGCGGTGGGAGGTCGGCGGGCCGGCCGTGCTCGGCCTCATGGTCGGCCAGCACGCCCAGGAAGCTGACGCCATAGCGCTCCAACTTGACCACGCCAACGCCACTGATCCGGCTGAACGCGTCGGCATCGCGCGGTCGGTAGGTGACCATGTCCCGCAAGGTCGCGTCGTTGAAGATCACATAGGGCGGCACGCCTTGCTGCTGCGCCAGTTCCCGCCGGTGGGCGCGCAAACGCTCCCAGAGTGCCGCGGCTTCGGGGTCCAGCGGGGTCTCGGCCGCGACCGCTCGACCCTTGTTTTCCACGGCGCGGCTGGCCGGCCGGCGCTCCGGGTCCTGGCGCAGGTGCACCCGTTGCTCGCCGCGCAGGACAGCGCGGCTCAGTTCGGTGAGCTTGAGTGCGCCGTGGGCATCCATGTCGACCGCGACCAGCCCGGCGGCGACCAGTTGCCGGTAGACTGATTTCCATTGCTCGGCGCTCAAGTCCTGGCCGATCCCGAAGGTGGAGGTGCGGTCGTGGCCAAACCGGCGGATGCGCTCGTTGTCCTTGCCGAGCAGCACATCGATCAGGTAATTCACGCCGAAACGCTGTTCGGTGCGGAAGATGCACGACATCGCCTTCTGCGCGGCCACGGTGCCGTCCCAACGCGCCACCGGCGCCAGGCAGGTATCGCAGTTGCCGCAAGGCTCGGCCAAGGTCTCGCCGAAATAGTTCAGCATCACCCGGCGGCGGCACTCGCTGGTCTCGCAGAAGCCCAGCAGGGCGTTGAGCTTGTGCAGCTCGACGCGCTTGAACTGTTCCTCGGCCTCCGAGTCCTCGATGAAGCGGCGCAACATCACCACGTCGCCCAGGCCGTAGGTCATCCAGGCATTCGCCGGCAGCCCGTCACGGCCGGCGCGACCGGTCTCCTGATAGTAGGCTTCCAGGCTCTTGGGGAGGTCCAGATGGGCGACGAAGCGCACGTCCGGCTTGTCGATGCCCATCCCGAACGCGATGGTCGCGACCACGATGACCCCCTCGCCGCGCAGGAACTCCGCCTGGTGGGCCCGCCGGTGCTCGGCCGTAAGACCGGCGTGATAGGCCAAGGCGTTGAACCCCTGTCCGCGCAGGAATTCGGCCGTTTCCTCCACCTTACGGCGCGACAGGCAATAGACGATACCGGCGTCGCGCGGGTGCTCGTTGCGCAGAAACTCGATGAGCTGGCGGCGCGGCTGCGCCTTCTCGGTGATGCGGTAGCGGATATTCGGTCGGTCGAAACTGGAGACGAACTGCGCCGCCTGCTCCAGTGCCAGCTTGGTCACGATCTCCTTGCGGGTCGGGGCATCCGCCGTGGCGGTCACCGCGATGCGGGGCACCTGCGGCCACCGCTCGTGCAGCAGGTTCAACTGGATGTATTCGGGCCGAAAATCATGGCCCCACTGGGAGACGCAGTGCGCCTCGTCGATCGCGAAGAGCGCAATCGACACCCGCCCCAGCAGGTTCAGGAAACGCTCGCTCAGCAAGCGTTCCGGGGCCACGTAGCAGAGATCCAACTCACCGGCCAGCAGGGCGCGCTCCACCCGCGCCTGTTCGTCGGCCGCCAGGGACGAGTTCAGAAAGGCCGCCCGCACCCCAAGCTGGCGCAGGGCGTCCACCTGGTCTTGCATCAGTGCGATCAGCGGCGAGACCACCACCCCGGTTCCCGGCCGCAACAGCGCCGGAATCTGGTAGCACAGCGACTTGCCGCCTCCGGTCGGCATCAGCACCAAGGCATCGCCGCCGTTGCGGATCTGCTCGATGACCGCTTCTTGCGCGCCGCGAAAACTCGGGTAGCCGAAGACCCGGTTCAGTATCTCCAACGGGTTCTGGTTCATCGTCTGGTGCAGTTGCGAAGGATGAATTGGGTCGGATGACCACTGCCCATGCTACCCACTTGAGCCGAAAAAATCTTCGCGGAAGGGCGGGCGGGTGCGATCGGAACTGATGGGGCCGGGGCCTCTGCGGACGCGTAGACAGCGTTGGCGTACCGGATGCCAGACTCTCGGTCGGCGCCTACGAAAACGTGTGCGAGTCAATCTATACAAACCATTTGTAATGCCCAATCGAAGTCGCTAAAATCCCTACATCGCATCCGATCTCGGAACGAGCGACTGCAACTGAAAGAGGGCGATAAGGCACTGACCGCTCTGGTCCGGCCTCAGCGCCCCGCTCCAAACCCGATGTACCGGGCGAGGAGGACACCAATTCCCGGCCGGCCCACTCGGGCCGGTATCCCTCTGCCAAAGCCCCGGCAGCCGGCGCCTCACGCGACCGGCTGCCGATCAGGGTGTCTTGTGAATCCGCGCTCGAATCATTCTGCTGACCATTCCCCGGCCATGCGCGAAGCCAGCGGCTGCCCGAGATCCCAGTCGCGTAGCTTTACCGTGAAAGTCGCGCAGCGACCCCGTGGGAGCGGCGTCCCGCCGCGATGGATGCCGCGGTCACCCCGAACGGTCGGGTTACGCGCCCGGCCCCATCGCGGCGGGACGCCGCTCCCACAACGTCTTGGTCGGAAAGGCGCAGAAAAACAGTAGCTTTGGTGACCGGCAGCGGCCGCGCGATTTGGCGTTCGGCGGCTGCCCAGGGAAGCAGTCGGTTTATACAATACAAACCATTTGCAAAGACCGAATGTCCTCGTTAGACTTACTCCACGCCGCCGGACTCGTGGCGGGGCATGACGACAATACAGAGGGCGATCAGGCCGCGACCCCCGCCGGGGTTGCTGTCAAAAGCCCCACATCCGAGCCTGATTGATTGGGCGAGGAGGACAACATTCAATTTCCGACTTACGCGGAACGCCATGCCCGTCAGCACCTGGCTGTCGGCGTTTTCCCCCCGCCCGCCTCCCCGACCTTGAGTCGGGGGCGCGGGCGGTTCTCAGGGGGCTCAGTTTCCCGCCCGTCTGCTCTCATTCATCCTGGAAAAAGCGGTCAGCAATCAGCCGTCAGCTTGAGTTGGAATACTGCCTTGGGAGCGCTTGAGCAGCGCTATGCGTTCGTTCACAGGGTGACCGACCCCGCAAGCTGGCCGTCTCCCGTGGGAGCGGCCTCCGGCCGCGATACGGTGCCGCGGTGAACGCCGCTGGGCGTCATCTCGCGCGGCCCCAGCGCGGCCGGAGGCCGCTCCCACGGGAACCCGGTGTGACTTTCACGGTCACACACTGAGCTTACGAGGCTGGCGGTTCATTGTTGTTGTTAGGGTTGCCGCTATCGACGGAAAGCCCTGCTATAGCCTTCCTACCTGATATCCGGACAGACCCTTGGTGTAGGGGCGGGTTTGAAACCCGCCCCTACGTCCGATTATTACGTCCGATGGCTATAAATCGCGCCAGATCCGAGGATCGCCGATTCTACCGAGGCTGACCCAATCCAAAAACATCGCATATCGCGCCGGGCGCGATTTAGCAGGGGATCAACTCCAGACATTGATCCAATGATTCCTTCCAATCCGGCATGTAGAGCCCGAAGGTCTCGCGGAACTTGGTGTTGTCCAAGACCGAATAGGCGGGGCGCTTGGCCGGGGCGGGGTACTCGGACGAGTGGATGGGGATCAGGTGGCAGTTGGCGCCGCTCTGTTCCAGGATGGCCTGGGCGAAGCCGAACCAACTGACCTCGCCGCTGCCGGTCAGGTGATAGAGACCGCCGACCTGTTTAAGATCCAGGTCGCCGCGCAGCACACGGTAGAGGACCAGGGCGGTCTGCTCGGCGAGCATCCGGCTCCAGGTCGGCGCGCCGATCTGGTCGTCGACGATGCGCAACTCGTCCTTTTCCCGGAACAGGCGCAGCATGGTGAGCAGGAAGTTGGCGCCGCGTGCCCCGTACACCCAACTGGTGCGGAAGATCAGGCAGGGCGCGCCGGACTCGAGTAGGGCCAGTTCGCCGCCGAGTTTGGTCTCCCCGTAGACATTCAGCGGACCAGCGTTGTCGGTCTCGGTGTAGGGCCGGCTTGCCTGCCCCGAGAAGACGAAGTCGGTGGAGTAGTGGACGATGGGTATACCGCGTTCGGCCAGCAGCGTTCCCAATTCACCCACCGCGTCGGCATTGATGCGCCGGGCGACGTCGCGGTCGGTCTCGGCCTTGTCCACCGCGGTGTAGGCGGCGGCATTGACCACCGCGTCCGGACGCGATTCCTCCACCAGCTTGGCGAGCAAACCCTTGTCGAGCAGGTCGACGATGGGGCCGTAACCTCCTTCCACGGAAGCGGCGATAACCTCTCCCAGGCTGGCCAGGGTCCGGCGCAACTCCCAGCCGACCTGGCCGTTGGCGCCGATCAATAGGATTCTTGGCAGCTTCGATTCCTGGCGATCCGGGGTGGAGCGTCGCTTGGTCATGGATAGTCCTCGATGGCAGGCAGCCGCTCGGACGGAATCTCCGAAAGGCTGGGTGCTGCTTGGTCTTTTAAGGAGAGTTCGGGTGCGGCCTGGCTTTCCAGGGGCCACGCGATGCCGATCGCCGGGTCATCCCAGCGCACGCTGAACTCGGTTTCAGGTCGATAATAGTCGGAGCACTTGTAGCCGAACAGCGCCGTCTCGCTGGTCACCAGAAAACCGTGAGCGAACCCGGCCGGGACCCAGAACTGCCGTTTATTCTCGCCGGAGAGCGTGACACCCACCCACCGGCCGAAGGTCGGCGAGCCACGGCGCACATCCACTGCCACGTCGAACACCTCGCCGGCGTAGACCTGTACGAGTTTGCCTTGGGCGCCGGGATGTTGGCAGTGCAGACCACGCAGGACACCGCGTCGGGAGTAGGACAGATTATCCTGCACCAGAGGCGCGCGGATACCGAATTCCGCATAAGGGCCGGCGCGATAGGTCTCCAGGAAGAAGCCGCGTTCATCCCCCCAGACCTTGGGCTCGATGATGATAGCGCCGGGAATATCGGTCGTGATCACGTTCATGCGTGCCATCCACGGTGTAACAATGCGAGCAGGTATTCGCCGTAACCGCTTTTACGCAGTTCCTCTCCCATGGCGGCGAGTTGCGCTTCATCGATCCAGCGATTGTTGAAGGCGATTTCCTCCGGACAACAGATCTTGAGCCCCTGGCGCTTTTCGATGGTCTCGATGAAGGCTCCGGCCTCCATCAGGGATTCGTGGGTGCCGGTGTCGAGCCAGGCAGTGCCGCGCCCCATGCGTTGCACATAGAGTTCACCGCGTTCGAGATACAGCCGGTTGAGATCCGTGATCTCCAGCTCGCCGCGGGGCGAAGGCTTGAGATTCCGCGCCAGTTCGCAGACCCCCTCGTCGTAGAAATAGAGGCCGGTCACCGCCCAGTTGGACTTGGGGTGCTTGGGCTTCTCTTCCAGGCCGATGACCTGACCGGCGGCGTCGAACTCGGCGACTCCGTAGCGTTCCGGATCCGAGACCCAGTAGCCGAAGACGGTCGCGCCCTTGGCGCGCTCGCCGACCGCCTTGAGCTGGTCACCGAGACCTTGCCCGTAGAAAATGTTGTCCCCCAGGATCAGGCAGGAAGGGTCGCCTTCAATGAAGGTCTCGCCGATCAGAAAGGCCTGCGCCAGACCGCCCGGATCGGGTTGCTGCGCATAGGCGAGTCGGATGCCCCATTGGGACCCGTCCCCCAATAAGGTCTCGAACAGCGGCAGATCCCGCGGGGTGGAGATGATCAGGATATCGCGTACCCCCGCCAGCATGAGCGTGGACAGCGGGTAGTAGATCATCGGTTTGTCATAGACCGGCAGCAGTTGTTTGCTGACCGCCCGGGTGATGGGATAGAGCCGGGTGCCGGACCCGCCGGCGAGGATGATGCCTTTTCGGTTCATAGGGGTCGTCCGTCTGTCAAAGGGCCGCGCCCAGGCGCTCGCCGCGATAGCTCCCATCGGTCACGCGGCGGCACCATTCTGGGTTGTCCAAATACCATGCGACGGTGCGTCGCAAACCGGTCTCAAAGGTCTCGCTGGGCGTCCAGCCCAGGTTGCGCTTGATCTTGTCGGCGTCGATTGCATAGCGACGGTCGTGTCCGGGACGGTCGGTGACAAAGGTCTTGAGGTTTGCGTGGGGGCGCCGCGGCGAGTCGGGGAGCAGTTCATCGAGCAAGGCGCAGAGGGTATCGACCACTTGGAGATTGGTGCGCTCGCTGTCGCCGCCAACATTGTAGACCTCGCCGGGGGCGCCGGCCTCGAGTACCCGCCAGATGGCGCGGCAATGATCGGTGACGTAGAGCCAATCGCGGATGTTGCCGCCATCGCCATAGATCGGCAAGGGTTCTCCCTGTTGGGCCTTGTGGATCATCAGCGGGATCAACTTTTCGGGGAACTGATAAGGCCCGTAATTATTGGAGCAATTGGTCGTCAGTACCGGTAATCCATAGGTGTGGAACCAGGCTCTCACCAAATGATCCGAGGCCGCTTTGGATGCCGAATAGGGTGAATTGGGGGCATAGGGGGTCGACTCGGTGAAGCGTCCGGTGGCACCCAGTGACCCATAGACCTCGTCGGTGGAGACGTGCAGAAAGCGAAAGCTTTGCCGCGTCGCCTCGTTACGCTTGAGCCAATGGGCGCGGGCGCATTCCAGCAGGTTGAAGGTCCCCACGACGTTGGTCGTGATGAACGGGGTTGGTCCGTCGATGGAGCGGTCCACATGGCTCTCGGCGGCGAAGTTCACGACCGCGTCGACTTCAAAGTCTTTCAGCAGTTGTTCTACCAATGCCGCATTGCCGATATCCCCATGGACAAAGCAATGGCGCGGGTTGTTCGCCAGCGGGGCAAGTGTATCCAGGTTGCCGGCATAGGTCAGATTGTCGAGATTGACCACCCGGCAATCGGTCTCGTCCATCAAAAAGTGGACAAAGTTGCCGCCGATGAATCCGGCACCCCCGGTGACCATCACTGTGTGCATCAAAGAGACCCTCCTGGTGGAGTATATAAATTTGGACGAGGCAGTTGTTTGCCGCCGCGGGTTCCAGCAAACCCCGGCGTCCCTCGGCGCCGGGTGACCTTCACCGGTTTTCCCTGCGCTGACGAGATGATACCGCGTCAGAGCCGGTCCGTGAATCCGGCCGCGCGTGCCAGACGGTGCAGATCCTGGCCGGCGATACGCGGTGCCTCGCGGGTGTCGGTCCAGGGTTTGATGCGGGTCGGTTGCAGCGGACGCAGCGCCGTCATCAGCCTGGTCAGCGTGCGGTAGATGCGCGGGTGTGCGCAGGTCCAGGCCCACAGGCGCCAGAGTCCGGCCTGGCCGGCCAGCCGACGGCTGCCGTGGCCCAGGGCGGGCGAATCCGCCTGGGCGTTGACCGCTTCGAAGCGCAGGCGATTCAACAGCCGGGGGATCGGGATGCGTACCGGACAGACCTCGGCACAGGCGCCGCACAGACTGGACGCCTCGGCCATTTCGCCCCGCTCGGCCAGACCGTGGAGCTGGGGTTCGAGGATACTGCCGATGGGCCCCGGATAGACGGTGCCGTAGGCATGGCCGCCCAGGCGGGTGTAGACCGGGCAGTGATTCATGCAGGCGGCGCAGCGGATGCAGCGCAGGGTGGCGGACAGCTCCGGGTCCAGGCGGATGCGCGAGCGGCCGTTGTCGAGCAGGATCAGGTGGACGGCCCGCGGCCCGTCTTGCTCCCCTGGCCGGCGCGGTCCGCTGATGAAATTCACGTAGGTGGTGATCGGCTGACCGGTGGCGCTGCGGGTGAGCAGGGTGAGCAGCGGCGGGATCTGGTCCAGTCGGGCGACCACTTTCTCGATGCCCATCACCGCGATATGCAGATCCGGCAGGGTGGTGCAGAGCCGCCCGTTGCCCTCGTTCTCGACCAGGCACAGGGTCCCGGTTTCGGCCACCGCGAAATTGACCCCGGACAGCCCCGCGGTCATGCCGCGAAAGCGCTTGCGCATGACACGGCGGGCCAGCGCGGTGAGTTCCTCGATGCGCTCGGCGGGCGGCTGGTCCGGGTAATGCTCACGGAACAGGGCCGCGATTTCGGCGCGGTCCTTGTGGATAGCCGGGGCGATGATGTGGGATGGGGCTTCACCGGCCAGTTGGATGATGAGCTCACCCAGGTCGGTCTCGACCGCCTCGATGCCCGCGTGCTTCAGATACTCATTGAGCCCCATCTCCTCCGAGACCATCGACTTGCCTTTGAGCAGCGCGGTTGCCTCGGCGTGCCGCAGGATGTCCAGGACCAGCCGGTTGGCGTCCTCCCCGGTCTCGGCCCAGTGGACCTGGATGCCGTTGCGGGTGCAACTGCGCTCCAGTTCCTCGAGCAGTTCCGGCAGCCGGGCCACCGACTCGCCGCGGATGGCCTCGCCCTGATCGCGCAGGCGTTCACGCTCGTCCGCATCCGGGAAGGCCGCCGCCCGCTTGCTGACCAATCCGTCCATGGCCTTGCGGATGTTGGTACGGACCCGTTCGCGCCCCAGGGCCGCGCCGATGGCAAGGCGAAACTCAGTCGTCATGGCTGGTGCGCTCCCAGATGAACTCGGCAACGTGCTTGACTGCCGGACCCCCGCCGCGGCGGGCGAAGGTGCCGCCCAGGTTCATCAGGCAGCCGCAGTCCTGGCTGACTAGGACCGCGGCGCCGGTGGCGGCGATGGCGCTGGTTTTGTCCGCCGCCATGGCCGCGGAGATCTCCGGCTGTTTGATGGCGAAGGTGCCGCCGAAGCCGCAGCACTCGTGGGCGCGTTCCGGTTCCACCAGCTCCACCCGCTCAAGCCGCCGCAGCAGGTCCATGGTGGCGTCCGCGACGCCCAGTTCCCGTCGCGAAGAGCAGGAGTTGTGCACCGCGACGCGGATGGGCGGACCCAGGTCGGTGAGGCGCAGGTCGAGCACCCGCACGAGGAAGTCAGTCAGCTCCACCACCCGCCCGGCAAAGGCGTCGGCGCGCGCGGCGTCGGCCGTGCCGGCGAGCAACAAGGGATAATGGACCTTGAGCATCCCGGCACAGGAGGCCGAAGGCACGACCACCGGTAAGCTCTCGGGAAAGGCATCCAGTTGTGCCCGCGCCACCCGGCGCGCCTCATCGCGGTAACCCGCGTTGTAGGCCGGCTGGCCGCAGCAGGTCTGACCCTGGGGGAAGAGTACCCGCAGGCCCGCGCGCTCCAGCAGCCGCATCGCCGCGAGCCCGGTGCGTGGGAACAGGAGATCGATCAGGCAGGTGCCGAAGAAGTAGACGGTGTTGGGCATCTTTTGGTGTTCGGTGGTGCAGGCGCGGTCGACAGTATCGCCCGCGGCGCGGCCGCGGACCAGCCGGCGTTCATTGCGGCGACCCGGCGCACCGATCGTGCCGGACGGCTGGAAATGAGGCGGGGATCCGACATGGGGCCTCAAGTATGATGCGCTCGGTTCATTCGTACCGCCAGGTTTTCCATGTCTGCTGCGCCTCGCCCACTCGCGGTCTTTGCCTCGTTCTCCGGATCGGGTGGGGTGGAGCGCATGCTGATCAATCTGATCCGCGGTTTTGTGGATTTGGGGCAACCGGTGGAGCTGGTCCTGGTGCGCGCCGCGAGTCCGCATCTGCGGCGTTTGCCGGATTCGGTTGAACAGATCCGATTGGATGCCCGTCACACCTTCCTGGCCGTCCCGGCGCTGGCGCGTTATCTGCGTGACCGTCGTCCGGCGGCCCTGCTGGTCGCCAAGGACCGGGCCGGCCGCACCGCGGTGTTGGCGCGCGCCTTGGCCGGCACCGCAACCCCGATCGTGCTGCGGCTCGGGACCAATCTCTCCACCGCCATGGCGGGTCGCTCCTGGTTCGACCGCTGGCTGCGCTACCTGCCGATCCGGCTGCTGTATCCGCGGGTCGACCGGATCGTTGCCGTCTCCGCCGGCGTGGCGGAGGACACCGCCCGCATCGCCCGGCTGCCGCGGCAGGCGATTCTGGTCATCCGTAACCCGGTGATCACCCCGGAGCTGGCGGCCCAGGCGGCCCAGCCCTGCCCGCATCCCTGGCTGGACGATCCGGGAGTCCCCGCGGTCTGCGCGGCCGGCCGCCTGGAAGCCCAAAAGGACTTTCCGACCCTGCTCCGGGCCTTCGCCTTGGTTGCGCGGGATCGCCCCTGTCGGCTCCTGATCCTGGGCGAGGGTAAGGCCCGCCCCCGTCTGGAGGCATTGATCGCTGATCTGGGATTGAGTGAGCGGGTGGCCTTGGTCGGTTTTCAGCGCAATCCCTATGCGTTTCTCGCGCGGGCCGCGCTGTTCGTGCTGTCGTCCGCGTGGGAGGGGTCGCCGAATGTGCTGACTGAGGCCATGGCGCTGGGCATCCCGGTGGTCTCGACCGATTGTCCCAGCGGACCGGCCGAAGTGCTGGACGGCGGGCGGTTCGGCCCCTTGGTGCCGGTGGGTGATGCGTTGGCGCTGGCCGCGGCGATGACGACGACGCTGGAGCGGCCGCTCCCCGGCGCGGTCCTGCGGTTGGCCGTGAGCGAGTATGAGCAGGGTCGTAGCGCCCGGCGCTATCTGGAGGCGCTGGGGTTGGGTGTGGCGGGTGCCCCGCGCCATTGACTCCTTGTCGATGCGCAGTTGACCCGGCGACGGGCTGGCTGGCTTGCCACGCGGAGTCGCGACGTGCTAAACACCCTTCGCTTTGTTCCGACGCTCTAGGCGCAGGGGCATAATCGGGACGTCCCAGCGTCCTGTGTTACGCAAAGCAGCGCTTTGCGGACCGTGTTCCCAACTGGAAGTTCGGAACGAGAAGGACGGGATGCAGCGAAAACCATAACGCATTCGCTCCCCGTCGCAATGCAACCGGAGCTTCGATCAATGACCGAATGGCGCAACCGTATCACCGTGGACCCCGAGGTGCTGGTCGGCAAACCGATCGTCCGTGGCACCCGCATCTCCGTGGAACTACTGCTGGACCGGCTCGGGGACGGCTGGAGTGTCGAGCAGATCCTTGATGCCTATCCACGGCTGAGCCGCGAAGATGTGCTGGCGGCGATCAACTTTGTCAGCGAGGTCTTCCGTGAGGAGCGGTTCATCGCGGTAGCGAAGGCGAGTGTATGAGGCCGCGACTGCTGCTGAACGAGAACATGCCGATCCCGGCGGCACGACGCTTGCGCGCGGCAGGCTGGGAGGTACTGCACATCGCCGAGCAGTGCGCGAGCGTGACCGACGAGGCCGTGATGGCGCTGGCCTGCGCAGAGGCCCGTTGGCTGATCACCTTTGACCGCGATTATGGCGAGCTGGTGTTCCAACAGCACCTGCCACCGCCGCCGCTGATCCTGTTGCTGAGAGTAGCGTCCTACCAACCCGAGGAACCGGCGCGATGGGTCGAGGATCTCTACGCGAGTGGCGCATTGTTGGAAGGGCATTTCTGCGTCTTCGACGGCGAGACCCTCAGGCGCCGGCCGTTGGCGAACAAGCCAAGTCGGGCGCATTAGCGTCAGCGCGACGTTTAGTGTCATCCGGTTACCCTGGTGCGGCTCGGCGCTGCCCAACGAAAAAGATCCGCGGCGGCGTTTCCTCAGGCGTTTATCAGAGGCAGGTGTCGGAGCGACAAAGGCGACACTGAATACGTGGCGAGCCGCGCCGCGCCAATCCGGCCTGATTTGGCCACGTTATCCGCCCATCACTTGAGCGCTTGCAGATTCGCCCAGGCGGGTGACACTGAGGCTCTCGATCAGTTCAGGGGTTTCGCCGGTGCCCTTACTCGTGTGCCGGATCGGACTCACATCACCGGCGTCGCGTCCGACGGCGACCCGGATATAGGTATCATCGGCGACCAGGGCGAAGGCGGGGTCGAAACCGCGCCAACCGACACCCGGAATCAGCGCTTCGACCCATTGATGCAGGGTCTGGGGGCGCGGTTTGGTTCCAGGCGGTGCCTCGTCATCGGGTTCGAAGTAAGCGGCGTCCTGGTAGCCGGAGACGAAGCGCGCCGGCCAGCCCCAGCCCCGCAGGACGGCGATCAACAGGTGGGCCAGGTCGGCAGCGGTGCCGTGGCCGGCGTCGAACAGGGCGGTGAGGGTGGCGACTGAACTGGCCGCGGCCGGGTCGAATGCGGTGAAAGCGTGGACCCAGGCCGAGGCCTCCTGCACCTGGGTCAGGACCGGTATGTCATCCCGCCAGGCCGGCAGCGGCTGTCCGCCGATCTCGGCCGGCAGCGCCGGTGTCAGCGGCCCTTGATGGTAGACGAAGTCCCACAGGCGCGGCGCCTGATGCAGGCTATCCGCCAACCAGGCGCGCTCCCGCGCCGGGGTGATCGCCTCGTAGTCGAAGGGGTTGGCCAGTCGGGTTTCGACCTCCGCGGTGAGTTTGAACGCGAGCGCTCGATGGGCATCGAGCACGGAAAAGTGATGCGACAGATTGCCGAAACCGTCGTAGCGGGCCACGGGGATTGCGTCCGGTGAGACGCTCAGGTCCAGGCTGACCAACGCTTGGGCGCTGTCCTCCCAAGGCGCGAGGCGCACCTGGACATGATGCTCCCGCACCGGGGCGGGGAATTGGATGCGACAGTCACGCTCGATCCGATAGTTCACGGCTCGTCCCCCAGATGCGCCTCGAAGTAGTCGCTTTGGAGGGCGGTGGTCAGGTCAGCCAGCAACTCCAGGAACCGGTCGAGATATTCGTGTAACCCGCGGTCCAGGATGTCGGTCGCGGTGACGCCGGTGAGGTGTCCGCGTAACGCGTCCAAGGCCTGCGGGACTGTCCCCTGTTCCACGTAACCGATGCGCTTGACGGCGCGCTCCATGCCGTCGAGACAATAGGTCAGCGAGCGCGGAAAGTCCGGATTCAGGACGACGAATTCCACGACCTCGATGGGGCGGATGCCGCCGTGGTATTCGCGCCGGTAGGACTCGAAGCCGGAGAGTGATTTGAGCAGGGCGCCCCACTGATAATAGTCGAGCGGGGAGCCGACCATGCTCACATCCGGGAGCAGCAAATGATAGCGCACATCAAGAATGCGGGCGGTCATGTCCGCGCGTTCCTGAAGGCTGCCGAGCACGGTGAAGCCATAGGCCTCGCCGCGCATCATGGTGCTCTGGGCGATGCCGAAGAAGGTGGCGACCTCGCGGTGCACAAAGGCATAGAACTCGGCTGCCCGCCATGGCTGGAGCGTGGTTTTCAGGTGCTTGTCGGCCGAGAGCCAGAATTCGTTGATCGCCTCCCACATGGCGTTGGAGATGCGGTCGCGCACCACCCGGGCGTTCTCGCGCGCCAGGCGCAGGCTGTTGTAGAGCGAGCCGGGATTATCCTTGCCCTGGGTCAGCAGGTGGATGACGCGCTGCACCGTCACCCGTTTGTCCGGGTAGCGGATGGGGTAGATTTCATCAGCGCCGACGATGTTCAGCAGCGGCTGCCACTGCATCTCCTCGGTGGCGTCTTCGTCCGCCTCCAACATATAGACGACATTGATATCCAGGATGCGTGCAGTGCCGTCGACACGCTCCAGATTGCGTGTCATCCAATAGAGCGATTCGCCGATACGACTCAACATCCCCTGGGCTCCGGGAGGTATCTAATAAAGACGTTCAGCCGCGGTTGAACGCCACTGGACGCACATCACGAGGTGCGTTCAGTCGCCTCGACCGCGGCCTTCTTGGTAGGAACCGCATCAATCGGCCAACACCCAGGTGTCTTTGCTCCCGCCGCCTTGGGAGGAATTGACCACCAGTGAGCCCTTGGTGAGGGCCACCCGGGTCAGACCGCCGGGCACCACCTGAATGCCGTCGCCATAGATGATGAAGGGGCGGAGATCCAGGTGACGGGACTCCAGTTCACCGTCCAGGTAGCAGATGTGGCGTGACAACTGGACGACCGGTTGGGCGATATAGTTGCGCGGATTATCAGCGATCTTCTTGGCGAACTCGGTCCGCTGGGACGCTGTCGACGAGGGCCCCATCAGCATGCCGTAACCGCCCGACTCGGCGACCGCCTTGATCACCATGCGCTCCATATTGTCGAGCACATAGGCGCGGTCCTGATGGTCGGTCATCTGGTAGGTCGGGACGTTCTGCAGGATCGGTGACTCGCCGAGATAGTAACGGATGATCTCCGGGACATAGGCATAGACCGCCTTGTCGTCGGCAATCCCGCTGCCGGGAGCGTTCACCAGGGCCACATTGCCGGCCCGCCAGGCATCGATGACACCGGCCACACCCAGGGCCGAATCGGAGCGGAACACCAGGGGGTCGAGGAAGTCGTCGTCGACCCGCCGGTAGATCACGTCGACCCGGCGCAGACCGTGGGTGGTCTTGAGGTAGACCTTGTCGTTCTTGCAGACCAGGTCGCGGCCCTCGGCCAGTTCGACACCCATTTCCTTCGCCAGGAAGGTGTGCTCGAAATAGGCTGAGTTGAAGATCCCCGGGGTCAGCAGGACGATGGTGGCATCATCGGGGCCGCGGGGTGCGAGGAAGCGCAGTGCCTGCAGCAGCAGGGCCGGGTAGTGTTCCACCCGCCGGACCTTATAGCGAGCGAAGAACTCGGGGAGGATGCGCCGCTCCACCATGCGGTTTTCGATCATGTAGGAGACGCCGGACGGCGTGCGCAGATTGTCCTCGAGGACCAGATAGCGCCCCTCCTCATCGCGAATCAGGTCGACCCCGCTGATATGGGTGTAGATGTCGTGTGGTGGGTCGATGTCCATGATCTCCCGGCGAAAGTCTTTGCCGCGGTAGATCAGTTCCGGAGGCACGACCCCGTCTTTCAGGATGCGCTGGCCGTGGTACAGGTCTTTGAGGAAGAGATTCAAGGCGCGGATGCGCTGCTTGAGCCCAGCCTCCAGCATGGTCCATTCAGCTGCCGTGATGATGCGCGGCAGGATGTCGAAGGGCCAGACCCGTTCGATGCCTTCGTCTTCGTTTGCGTAGACCGTGAAAGTCACGCCTTCGGTATGCAGCGCGAGATGTGCCTCGTGGGCCTTGGTCCCCAGCATCTGCTGCCCGGTGGTCTGGATGTGCTCCCACATGGGGAGGTAGTGGTCACGAGGGCGGAAGTTGTCGCCGTAGAACTCGTGATAGGCCATCGCGGGGCCGGCGCCGTTGGCCTGGGCTTGGACGGCGCCGCTGGATTGAAATTGCCTCAGCATGGTGCGAATGTCCGTGCGATCGATGATCTTAGCTGTATAAAGGCAAAAATCATGCCATGTAGTTATTCATTCGCCGACTCCTTGATGGTGCCGCGTAAGCCACGGTTAAACAGTCGAGTGCCCGGCTGTGCTCGCGGCGTCCGGCCCGGCGGATGCCCTGAGCGGAGGGCATCGTACGGCCGATCGGCGCCCCAGGATCGCGCGGTGCGACCGGTTGGGGGCTGAATTGGTGCGGGTTCAGGATGGAGCGGTGTCGATGCTGCCGTCCCGTTCCGGTTTGGTCTGGTCGGGCGCGGCGACCCCAAGGTTCGCGTCGGCAGGCGTGCCAGGTGTCTGACCTGGGCCCGGCAGCGGCGCGGGATCGGCGGGATCCAGCGCAACAGGCCGGCTTGTTATCGTTTCTTGATAAACGAACAATCTGCTCAGTCCCCCGCGTCCATCAGGGTCTCGGCCCAAGCAGCCAAGGCCTCGATGAGTCGGCGTTTGGCTGGATCTGCGGCATGGGTTTGCGCGAGGACGGCGAGGCGTTCTTCGTATCGCTCCAGGTCGATACTGCCGCCGCCGGCCGGATCGGTGAGCCGGGTCAGGCGCCACGCGGCCCACTGCTCCCGCTCGTCCGGGGTCAGCGACAGCGGCCAGTTACGGGCGCGGTAGCGGAAGACCATTTCGGGCAGTCGTGGGTCATCGAAGCGAAGCCCGCCCCGTGCCAGTTCGTCAGGGGTGAGTCGACGCAGGTTCTCCAGTCGCCGCCGATCGGCATCGGTGAAGAAACCGCCGGTGTAAAGCATCAGGTCGGGGTCCGTATCGGCCGGATCCTTGGCGCCGCCGGATGCTCGCTGGTGCACCGCTTGCACGCGCTCGCGGATGGCCACCGCATGAGTCTTAATGATTTGTGTGCCGCGAGCCACCTGGTCCAGGTCGATGGACCAGCGCGCCGCCGCCTCAGCGCTCAGGGTCTTCATCGGCGCGAGGACCGGCGCGCGGTTCAGATGCACCGATTTCAGCGGGACCCGGGCCGTCCCCTGGGGGAGATCGGCCAGCGGGGTGAAGAGGCGCCGACGCAGTTCGTCCGCCGACAGATCGAGCAACAGCGTCGGGTCCGCGCGCAGATCGAAACAGATGATTTCGTTGGCGTTGGTGGGGTGGGCCGCGACCGCCAGGATCGGGGCGATACATCCCTGTGCGGCCGGAAAACGCGACGAGGCGTGCAGCAGGGGTTCGCCCTGATCGAGCAGCGCGCGCACCTGTTTTTTGTCGCGTAACGTCAGGGCGTAGTCGAAGAGTCGCGGCTGGGCCTGGCGCAGGAGTTTGGCCAGGGCGATCGTGGCCTGCACATCGGCCAGCGCGTCGTGAGCGCCCTCGTGGGGAATGGCGTTCGCGCGGGCGAGGTCTTCGAGCCGGAAGGAGGCGGTGCCATCGTCGCGCAACGGCCAATGAATCCCCGCGGGTCTCAGCGCTTGAGCCAAACGCAGGGTGTCGATCAGGTCCCAGCGGGAGTTGCCGTTCTGCCACTCTCTGGCATAGGGGTCCAGCAGATTGCGGTACAGGAGGTTGCGTGTGACCTCGTCATCGAACCGCATGCTGTTGAAGCCGACGCCGCAGGTATTCGGGGCACCCAGTTCCGCGACGATGGCGGCGGCAAACTGGGCCTCGATCAGGCCTTTTTCGTCGGCGAACTGGGGCGTGATGCCGGTGATCAGACAGGCATCCGGCTGGGGCAGCAGATCAGCCGTCGGGCGGCAGTAGACGACCAGGGGCTCACCGATCGGACGCAACTGCGCATCGGTGCGCAGACCGGCGAACTGACACGGGCGATCCCGGCGCGGATCGGTGCCCCAGGTTTCGTAGTCGTGCCAGTAGAAAGTGGTGGTCATGGCTCGGACGGTGCGGTGCCGGTGTGATGACCGGGTGCGTTATCGGGTTACGAAAAACGAGAAACCAACAACGACAGAGACCCGCCGGGTCCTATAGCCTTCGGACGTGATAACCGGACGTAGGGGCGGGTTTCAAACCCGCCCCTACACGAAGGTCTGTCTGGATATCAGGTGCGAACACTCTATCAAGACGCCAGGGGCCGCGGACGACGTGCCGGGCGCCGGTGTTACCGTCGCCGGTCCGGCGCAATCGTCCGTGTGACGCCGCTTGGCTAGACCTTTTCCTTGATGCGGGCCGCCTTGCCGGTGAGTCCGCGCAGGTAATAGAGCTTGGCGCGACGCACGTCGCCCCGGCGTTTGACCTGGATCTCGGCGACGGCCGGGCTGTAGGTCTGGAAGACGCGCTCGACACCCTCGCCGTGAGAGATCTTGCGAACCGTAAAGGCCGAGTTGAGGCCGCGGTTGCGCTTGGCGATCACGACACCCTCGAAGGCTTGAAGACGCTCGCGTTCGCCCTCCTTCACCTTGATCTGGACGACAACGGTATCGCCGGCGGCGAAGTCCGGGACTTCGCGGTTCATCTGCTCTTGATCGAGCTGTTGAATGATATTGCTCATGATTTCCTAAGCTCCTGTTCTCAGACTTGTTCTGACCCTTCTCCCGATCCCTGTGATCAGGCCTCGGGGTCTTCACGGGCCTGCATAAATTCATCGAGCAGCGCCTGATCCGCCGGGGTCAGACCACGTCGCTGCAGCAAATCGGGCCGTCGCAGCCAGGTTCGCCCGAGGGACTGGCGCCGCCGCCAGCGGGCGATCTGTGCATGGTCGCCGCCGACCAGCACGGCCGGGACCGCCGCGCCGTCGATTGTCTCCGGGCGCGTATAGTGCGGGTGGTCCAAGAGTCCATCGGAATGCGAATCCTGCTCCGCGGATTGGGCATGGCCCAAGGCTCCCGGCAAGAGCCGGATCACCGCATCCATGACGACCATCGCTGCCAACTCGCCGCCACTCAGAACGTAATCACCGATCGACCATTCCTCGTCGACATGGCCCTGGATCAAGCGTTCGTCGATTCCCTCATAACGACCTGCGACCAGTATCCACCCGCTCGATCGCGCCAGTTCACCCATGGCCGCCTGATCCAGCAGGCGCCCCTGAGGCGAGAGGTAGGCCACCCGGCTCTCCGGTGCCTGCCCCCGTGCGGCAACAATCGCATCGCGCAGGGGCTCGACCTTCATCACCATACCCGGTCCGCCGCCGTAGGGGCGGTCATCGACCGTGCGGTGCACGTCACGGGTGAAATCGCGCGGGTTCCACAGGTGCAACCGCGCAATCCCGCGAGTCATGGCGCGACCGGTGACTCCCTGATCCAGCAAGATCCGGAATAAGTCCGGGAACAGCGTGATCACGTCGAAACGCATGGCGGCCAGTCGTTCGCTCGGTGATCCGCTACGACGTCGCGGTCCTCAGAAGTCCGGGTCCCAGTCGACCTGGATCAAGGGTCGAGCGAAGTCCACTGATCGGATCACGTCATCCCAGACGAAGGGCAGCAGGCGCTCGCGCTCTCCGATGACGACCAGGACATCGTTGGACCCGGTCGAGAACAGGTGGCTCACGCGGCCGAGCGGAATGCCGCTCAGCGTCTCGACCGGGAGTCCTTCCAGGTCGATCCAATAAAACTCATCCGCGCTCGGCGGGGGCAGTCGATCACGGGTGACCGCGATCTCCCGATCCACCAGCAGAGCGGCCTGGTCCCGGTCATTGCATCCTTCGATGCGGGCCACGACACCCTTGCCGTGCGCCCGACCTTCCAGCACGCGCAGCGGTTCACCCGCTTCGCCGATCGTCCAGGGGGAGTAGCGCAGGATGCCTTCCCGCGGCTCGGTCTCGGAGAACACCTTGACCCAGCCCTGTACCCCGAAGACACCGGCGATGCGGCCGAGCACGACCCGTCGCGTCGCCCGGGCCTCAGTGTCGCCGGACACGGTGCTCAAGCCCGCGGGTCGCGATGGACGAGCGGCCTCCAGGCCGTTCTCAGGCTGCGGCAGCGGCAGCCGGTAGGGCCGCGGCTGCCTCACGTGCGGCCTGTTTCAGGATTTGCCGCACCCGATCAGTCGGCTGGGCGCCATTTTTGAGCCAGTGCTCGGCTCGGGCGCGGTCCACCCGCAACGGCACCTCGCCGCCTTTGGCGGTGGGATTGTAGAAGCCGATACGCTCGATGTACCGCCCGTCACGCGGGGAGCGGATATCGGCAACGACGATCTGGTAGAAGGGGTGCTTCTTGGCACCGCCGCGAGTCAAACGGATCGTGACCATGTGCAGTCCTGGCTGAAAATCGAATCGCCCCTGCTCCGGGCTGCGGAGCGTCGGATGAGGGCACAGGAAATGCGCGGCACTTGGAGCGCCTCGCAGGAAACGAGCAAGTATACAGGAATCCGTTTGGAACGGAAGCTGGTAATTTTCGAAGACATTTGCCTTGGAGTTTTTCGCGGGCGCGGGCGGCGAGGCCCCTGGACGCCGGGTGACCCTGACGCGCGGTCGTGTCCTTAATACCGGCATGCGTTACGATTGGATTCAGTGCTTTGGAAGCGGGCCAGGTCGGGCTGCGCGCCGGTACCAGGTATTGCGCCAACCAAGCGTCCGGGAGATGATCTTGTACCAGGGAGGGGCGATCCAGATCGCTGCGCGCTTCAGCGTCTTGCTAGTCAAACCTGCGCGTCGGACGGCCGTTCGGGACCGGGGCCTTCGTTAGCGATTATGGAGGCGTAAGTCGCCCGCGCGCTCCGGCGGCGAAAGCGCGGATCCAAGCCGAAGAGCGCAGACCGACGAGACGCCGGAACTTGTCCCTGGATTAAGGTCGGAACAGCAATTGACTGTCTGTTCCCGAACCTTCCTGTCGGCAGGTGACCGGTCTGAGACCTTTTCCTGACTCACCGAAGAGGAGTGCGCTTGTGATCCACATCAACAGTCGTCAGACGTTCCAGCAGCTGCTTGCCGACCTTCCGGTGCAGCAACAACGGCAGGTCGGGGCACGCTTTGTCGGCAATGTGCTCGACTTGACGCAGGACCCGCGGTTCCGCAATTGCGTGACGCTCCTGGCGAGGTCGGGCCTGTCCGCGCAGGAGTTGGTCGATGGGTACCATTCGATCCATGCCGTCAATGTTGCCACCCATCCTCGCTCGGACTTGTCCGAGCTCAACTATGCACTTCAGGCGGAACACTTTGTCGCCGAGGCGTGCCTGATCTGCCTCTCGCCGGTGTATGAGGAAACGCGCAAGCATCATTTGGCCGAGAAGGCGGCGATGTATTGTCGTATGGCAAGAACCTGCGCTTCCATCAATCATGACGAGGAACGGCCGTGCTTATCCGCGGCTGAGAATCTGCTGGCGCAAGAGATCCAGGATCAGTATAAAATATTAAGTGGATTTTTGAATCAGCAATAAGGCGATGGTCGGTTCTTCGGCCTTGGTCATCATTTCGTACTTCGAGCCCGTCTGGACCTCGGTCATCGGTCCGGCCGTAGGGTGGACAAGCGACAGCGCAGTCCACCGAATCCCGCGTCGTCCCTGGTGGACTGCGTTGCGCTTGTCCAGCCTTGTATGCCGCGTGGACGGAGCCAAGACCAAGGCCGGTTATTGACCTAAATCGCCTAATCACTCAACGCGACAGGTTTGCCGGATCGGCCCCCTGATCACCGACGCGTAGACGGTGGCGATTCAGCGTTGGTGAATGCGGTGATCGCCGCATCGTCCGCCGCAATGTCGGTCATAATGCGACCCACTTCGCCGCCGATCAGTCGTGCCATCAGACCCATGTTCATGGCTGCCAGATAGGTCCGGCCGTCTGACTTTTCGTAGACCGATATCGAACAGGGGGCCATGACCGAGACATATTTGGAGTCATCGTCGGCAAACATCCGTGAGGCAAATTGCGGTGAGCATAGTTTAATCACGGTGATGCGACCTGGGTCTGGTTGACCATGAGCCACTAAGGACGCTCGGAAATCGAAGGATTTTGGCGCCTCCCAGCCTCTCGCTGTTGCGTTGTTGACGACGGTAGCGACAGTTTTATCGAAGTCGTACGGGCTGCGATGTTCAAGAATCAGCATAGGCCCCAGGGAACACCCGCTCAGCAAGATCGTGAGGCCAACTGCGAACGTGCGTTCAGCGGATCGCGACAACATCTCTTAGCCCTCCTTAATCTTGGGTGATTTCTGCCACATCCGGTACCACCTCGCTCGTCCTTTCGCCCGCCTTCCGCGTCTCGTCGAAAGTCACATCGCCTTGCTATGTTATTGGCAGCGCCTCGTTAAGGCAGACGAAAATCATTCGCGATCTGGTACGTGATTTTCCAACAATCGGCTTGGTGCTTCTGATATCCATAATATTAGCCCATACTAATTTATCTGCAAGTGACATCCGACGATCGAAAACGAACACTTTTCGATGAGCGGTCACCCCGGCGTCAAGGTGATGTAAATCCGCGCGGCCATGGTTTCTGCGGTGATGAAACCTACGTTTGGTAGCATAGTCGTATCGCTTGCCTGCCATCTTGCTTATCGCACACAATCTACATAATAGCGCACATGCCCATTGACCTGCTCTTTGACCAGTCCGTGAATGTCGGTCTCGAATCCCGGAAACTGATCATTGAACGCCCGGGCGAACTGGAGATAGCGCACGATGGTGGAGTTGAAACGCTCGCCGGGGATGAGCAACGGGATGCCGGGCGGATAGGGGGTGAGGAGGATGGCGGTGATCCGCCCCTCCAGATGGTCGATCTCGACCCGCTCGATCTCGCGGTGGGCCATGCGGGCGAAGGCATCCGCGGGGCGCATGGCGGGTGCCATCTCGGAGGTGTACATTTCGGTGGTGAGTCGCGGGATGTCGTATTCGCGATAGACGGCGTGGATCCGGTCGCACAAATCCTTCAGGCCGATCCGTTCATAGCGCGGCTGCTTGGCGACGAACTCCGGCAGGACGCGCCACAACGGGCGATTGTGGTCATAGTCGTCCTTGAACTGCTGCAGCTCGGTGACCATGGTATTCCAGCGGCCCTTGGTGATGCCGATGGTGAACATGATGAAGAAGGAATAGAGCCCGGTCTTTTCGACGATGATGCCGTGCTCGACCAGATAACGCGTGACGATTGCGGCGGGGATGCCCCAATCCGCCACGTCACCATCCACGTCGACCCCCGGGGTGATGACCGTCGCCTTGATGGGGTCGAGCATGTTGAAGCCGGGGGCCAGATCCCCGAAGCCGTGCCAACGCTCGCCGGCGCGCAGAATCCAGTCCTCGCGTTCGCCGATGCCCTCCTCGGCCAGTGCATCCGGCCCCCACACTTTGAACCACCAGGATTCTTCCAGTTCCAGGCCGACCTTGCGCATGGCGCGGCGGAAGTCGAGGGCCTCCAGGATGGACTCCTCGACCAGCGCGTGCCCGCCCGGCGGTTCCATCATGGCGGCGGCCACGTCGCACGAGGCGATGATGGCGTATTGGGGACTGGTGGACATGTGCATGAGGAAGGCCTCGTTGAACACGTCGCGGTCCAGTTTGCAGTGCGTGCTTTCCTGCACCAGGATTTGTGATGCCTGGGACAGCCCGGCCAGCAGCTTATGGGTGGACTGGGTCGAGAAGATCATGGAATCTACGCAGAGTGGGCGACCCTCACCGATGGCGTGATAGTCGGCGTAGAACTCATGGAAGGGCGCGTGCGGCAGCCAGGCCTCGTCGAAATGCAGCGTGTCGATGCGGCCGTCCAACTGTTCCTTGATGGTCTCGACGTTGTAGAGCACCCCGTCGTAGGTGCTCTGCGTGATGGTGAGGATGCGCGGGCGGGCGCCGGTCTGAGCGAACGGGTTGGCGGCGATCTTGCGCTCGATGTTCTCCCAACTGAACTCCGCGAGCGGGATCGGCCCGATGATCCCGTAGTGGTTGCGGGTCGGCATCAGGAACACCGGGATGGCGCCGGTGATGGTAATGGCGTGGAGAATCGACTTGTGGCAATTGCGGTCCACCACGACCACATCGCCCGGTGCGACCGTGGAATGCCAGACGATCTTGTTGGAGGTGGAGGTCCCGTTGGTGACGAAGAACAGGTGATCGGCGTGGAAGATGCGCGCCGCGTTGCGCTCGGCTGCCGCCACCGGACCGGTGTGGTCGAGCAACTGGCCCAGTTCTTCCACCGCGTTGCAGACGTCGGCCCGCAGCAGGTTCTCGCCGAAGAACTGGTGGAACATCTGACCCACCGGGCTCTTGAGGAAGGCCACACCGCCGGAGTGTCCCGGGCAGTGCCAGGAGTAGGAGCTGTCCGCCGCGTAGTGGGTCAGTGCACGGAAGAACGGGGGAGCCAGTGAGTCCAGATAGTTGCGCGCCTCGCGTACGATGTAGCGGGCGACGAACTCGGGGGTGTCCTCGAACATGTGGATGAAGCCATGCAGTTCGCGCAGCACGTCGTTCGGGATGTGGCGGGAGGTGCGGGTCTCGCCATAGAGGAAGATCGGGATATCCGTGTTGCGAAAGCGGATTTCCTCCACGAAGGCGCGCAACTGCGCGACCGCTGCCGCCGCCTCCTCGGGTGACGAGAACTGCTCGTCGTCGATCGACAGGATAAAGGCCGACGCACGGGATTGTTGCTGGGCGAAGGAGGCCACGTCGCCGAAATTGGTGACGCCCAAGGCCTCGATGCCTTCCTCTTCGATCGCCTTGGCCAGCACCCGGACCCCGGTGCCGCTGGCGTTCTCGGAGCGGAAGTCCTCGTCGACGATCACTACGGGGAAACGGAAGTGCATGGGGGGAGTCTCCTGGTGCGGCGAGGAAAACGCGGAAGTATAGGGCCTTGTGCCGCCGCGCGCGTTAAGCTGTTGCGTCGGGCGAGCCGCGGCCGCACGTGCGCTGCGGGCTCGGGGCTTCGGTGATTTTCGGAACATCGGATACTATCCACTATCGGCTCGGATGTAGATGCGGCTGAAGTCGCACCTACACTCACCGGCATTCAAATTGTCGGAAATCGCCTTAGATCTCTGCAAGGACTATACTTTTCCCTAGTGCCCGACTTGAGCCGCCAGTATGTCTTCTGCCCCGTTGCCCGCCACCCAGGAACGCGTCGATCGGCTTGAAGCCTCGATCGACCGTTTCGTTGCCAACGCGGATCTCCAGTTCAGCCGGCTGTATGAGTCGCAGTTGCGCACCCAGGCTCAGTTGCGGGAACTCAAGGACGAAATGCTGGAGTTCAAGAACGAGATGGGGCAGTTCAAGGAGGAGATGCTGGAGTTCAAGATCGAAATGGGGCAGTTCAAGGACGAGATGGCCGCGTTCAAGGACGAGATGGCGGAGTTCAAGGACGAGATGGCGGAGTTCAAGGACGAGATGGCGGAGTTCAAGGACGAGATGGGCGGGTTCAAGGACGAGATGCAGTGTTTCAAGGCCGAATCCGTCGCCGAACGGCGCGAGATGAACCGCAAGTGGGGCGACCTCGCCAACAAACTCGGTTCCATGGTGGAGGATCTGGTCTATCCGAGCCTGCCGCGCGTCTTGCGCGAGACCCTGGGCCGCGAGTTCGACAGTATCCAGGCACGGGTGCGATTGCGTCTGCCCGACGGCCGGGTCCGGGAATTCGATGCTTATGCCATCGCGTCCGATCTGGCCGCGGTGAACAGTACCAAGGCCACCCTGCGCAGTGCCGACGTGGATCACATGATCGATGAGATCGCCGCTTTCCGGGAATTCCTGCCCGAACGTGCCCGATTACCTGTGGTTGGCATTCTGGCCACCCTTGCCGTCAACGACAGTGTGCTCACGTACGCCGAGCGGCTCGGCTTTTTGGTTCTTGCCGTGGGCGATCAGGTCATGGAAGTCAAGAACCGGCCGGGGTTCGAACCGAAGCGCTGGTAAGTCCCTGTCACGCTCCTGGACCGATGCCGTTGCGCAGGCAAGTTTGGCCCGCCCCCGGTATCATCGCGGCGAGTTTACCGACGCAGGAATCGACGCATGGCCGGCAGCAGCTTACTCGCACTGATCGACGACATCGCCACCGTCCTGGACGACATCTCCGTGATGACCAAGATGGCGGCGAAGAAGACCGCCGGGGTCCTGGGGGACGACCTGGCGCTCAACGCCCAGCAGGTCGCGGGGGTGCGGGCGGAGCGGGAGATTCCGGTGGTCTGGGCGGTGGCCAAGGGGTCACTGGTCAACAAGATGATTTTGGTTCCGGCAGCGCTCGCCATCAGCGCGGTCGCCCCCTGGGCCATCCTCCCGCTGCTGATGCTCGGCGGGGCTTACCTGTGCTTCGAGGGGTTCGAGAAGCTGGCCCACCGGCTGCTGCATTCCAAGGCCGAAGATCAGGGCCACCATGACGCGCTCACGCAAGCCCTTGAGGACCCGGCGGTCGACCTGGTGAGTCTGGAGCGGGACAAGATCAAAGGCGCGGTGCGCACCGACTTCGTGCTTTCCGCCGAGATCATCGTGATCACCCTGGGGACCGTGGCCGCCGCGTCCTTCCAGAATCAGGTCGTGGTGCTGGTCGGCATCGCACTGATCATGACCGTCGGTGTTTACGGACTGGTGGCCGGGATCGTCAAGCTGGACGACGCCGGACTCTGGCTCAGTCGGGTATCGGGGGCCGGCGGCGGGGCGCGGCTGGTGCGGGGATTTGGTCGGGGCCTGCTGTCCGCCGCACCCAAGCTGATGAAGGTGCTGGCGGTCGTCGGCACCGCGGCCATGTTCCTGGTGGGCGGGGGCATCATCACCCACGGCATTCCGGCCGCTCATCACCTGATCGAGTGGGCCACCCATGCGGCGCACACGGTTCCGACCATCGGTGGCGTACTGGCGGCCCTCACGCCGCTGTTGATCAACGTCCTGGCCGGGGTGCTGACCGGGGCCGTCGTGCTCGTGCTGGTCACCGTCGGTCAGAAGGTGTGGTCGACGTTGCGGTCTTGGGGCTGAGGGTCTGCCGACAGCGACGCCGAGGGCACGAATCGAGAATGCTCCACCAGGTCCCGCTCTTGCGTCTACCCGGCGCGATACTCGGCGATCGACCGGGCGAGATGGGCGGCGTTGGCCGGGGACCGCAAGAGATGGACGGTCTCCATCAAGCTGTTGAAGCTGTCGAGCGACATGACAACCGCGTCCTGGGCATCGCGACGGGTGATGACGGTGTAGTCCGCGTCGCGGGCGACGCGGTCCAAAACGTCCTTGAGGTTGTTGCGCGCATCGGTGAAATTGAGGGTCTGCATCGCCGGTACCTGTCTTGGTTTACTGTACAAATATAAGCGGGCCGGGCCTTGGGGTAAAGAAAAACCCCGGTAGAGGGTAGGTCATTTATTTGCCTAGGTGGGCCTGGCTATAGCCATCGGACCTGATAACCGGACGTAGGGGCGGGTTTCAAACCCGCCCCTACACCAAGGGTCCGTCCGGATATCAGGTAGGAAGGCTACATCTGCATCTACGCAAAGACTCGGACACCTCCGGGGGGGGTTACCGGCCGCCGCCCGTGAGCCGCTGTTCCGCCTCACGGTATTTGGCGGCGGTGCGTTCGATGATCGCCGCGGGCAGGTCGGGACCGGGGGCGGTCTTGTCCCAATCCAGTGTTTCGAGATAATCGCGCACGAATTGTTTGTCGAAGCTCGGGGGGCTGATGCCCGGCTGGTATTCGTCGGCCGGCCAGAAACGCGAGGAGTCCGGGGTCAGGACCTCGTCGATCAGGTGCAGGCGGCCGGCGGCATCCAGGCCGAATTCGAACTTGGTATCGGCGATGATGATCCCCCGTTCCAGGGCATAGGCGGCGCATTCGCTGTAGATGCGCAGGCTGGCGTCCCGTACCTGGGCGGCGAGTTCTGCGCCAAGGAGGTCGACCGTGTGGGCGAAGTCCACGTTTTCGTCGTGGGTGCCGGCCTCGGCCTTGGTGGAAGGGGTAAAGATCGGTGTGGGCAGTTGGTCGGCCTGGACCAGACGCGGCGGCAGCGCGATGCCGCAGACGGCGCCGCCGGTCTGGTAGTCTTTCCAACCGGAGCCGATCAGGTAACCGCGCACGATCGCCTCGACCGGCAGCGGTTTGAGTCGGCGCACGACCACGGCGCGCTCGCCGAGTTGGGCGCGTTCGGCCGGATCGGTGACGATCTCGGCGACGGGGATGCCGCTGAGATGGTTGGGGATCAGCGCCGCGGTCCGGGCGAACCAAAAGTTCGACACCCGGGTCAGGACCTCGCCCTTGCCGGGGATGGGCTGGGGCAGCACCACATCGAAGGCGGACAGCCGGTCGCTCGCCACCACCAGCAGGTGGTCATCGCCGACACCGTAGATGTCCCGGACCTTGCCCCGTCCAATGAGAGGCAGGCTGCGGAGGTTGGATTCGAAGAGTGCGGTCATAGCTTGCTCCCGGGTCGCTTGGGCTGACAGTATATCGGCTGGCGGACGGTCGCGGGTCGGCGTTCGGCAGGCAGCAAAGCGGCGAGGTGCCCGTCGGCAGGCGCGCGACCGCGCTGTTTTCCGCGCGCTCCGGGCCTGTTTAACGTTGTGATTGGCGGATCGGAATTCATGAAGGCGAGCCCTACACCCAACCCGCCGGAGCAGCCCGAAGCCCCGTTCCTGATCGCGTTTCGGGGCAGCTTCACCGCTGCTCTGCGCTGGCATCAGCTCGACGCCCTCTGGGCGCGCCTGCGCGAGCGTGCCGACGCGGGCTGGTTTTTGTACGCGGTCGGGGAACCGCCGCCAACCGAGCCTGCAGATGCCGCGCGGGTTCAGGTCTTCATCGCCGAACTCGACGCCCTGTTGCGCGCAGAGCATCAGGAGGACTACTGCGGGATCGTCTACGCGGATGACCCTCAGGCCCCGACGCTCGTGAAAATCTACGATCCCCATCACCTGGGAGTCGCCTGCGGTTCCAGCGCCAACCCGCCGTTGCCGGGTTGGGTCATGAGCTTGTTGCCGCCGGTGGACCTGCCCGCCGCGCGGGCGCCGGCCAACAACCGCCGTCGCTGGTGGCGTCGCCTGTTCTGAGGCGGGCGGGGCGCCCGCGCATTCAAGGGCTCTGTCCGGCGCACGGGTCAGTGGCGGCGCGGCTCATCGCGAGCGACGACGCGGCTGGGTCTCTGAACTATAGCCTTCGTACCTAATATCCAGACAGACCCTTGTGTAGGGGCGGGTTTGAAACCCGCCCCTACGTCCGGTTATCACGTCCGAACGCTATAAAAAAGAGTAGTCAGCGCTCAGCCGTCAAGGCTGAGTTCGCCGCAGTTTTCATCACCTACCAACGCCCCGTGACCGGCAGGTCTCCGCTCAAGCCGAAGGGCGCGCTGAGTGCATCCCCGGCACTCGCGTCGTTGCTCCCGTCCGCGTCCAGCGAGAACAATCGCTCGCTCGGGCGGTAGACGCCGACCTCGTCGCGGCCGTCGCCGTTCCAGTCGCCCGCCACCGGCAAGTCACCGGCCTGTCCAAAGGTCGCGGAGCGGTCGCCGCTGTCCCAGCTTCGGCTACCGTTGGCGTCCAGGTAGAAGGTCTTGGTGCTGGGTCGCCACACGCCGATCTCGTCACGTTGGCTGCCGCTCCAGTCCCCGATCACCGGCAGATCGCCGACCAGGCCAAAGGCCCCGGTGGTGAGGTCCTTGGTGGTGGGGCTCAGGCTCCCGTCCAGGTCCAACGTGAATTGGCCGGTGCTCGGGCGGTAAACGCCGATCTCGTCCCGGCCGTCACCATTCCAGTCGCCGCTCACCGGCAGATCTCCGGCCAAACCGAAGGCCAGGCTGGTGCGGTCGCCGGTGTTCCAGGTGCCGTTGCCGTCGATGTCCAGATAGAAGCGGCGGGTGCCCAGTCGGTAAAAGCCGGCCTGGTCGCGACCACCGCCGCTCCAATCGCCGGCGATGGGCCGATCGGTGGCGAGGCCGAGCGGACCGGTAGTGATGTCGCCCGCGCTCTCGCTCAGGCTGCCGTCGCTGTCCAGGATGAACTGGCGGGTACTCGGGCGAAACACGCCGATGCGGGCAGGCGGAACAGCGCCGGCATCGAGCGGGTCGGGGTCGATGGCATCGGGGAAGCCGTCGCCATCGTCGTCCTGATCGGCGTTGTTGCCGGTACCGTCCTCGTCGGTGTCGAGCCACTCGGTCCGGTCGCGGGGGAAGGCGTCTTCGGCATTGGTAGCGCCGTCGCCGTCGATATCCCCGTCACAGGCGTCGCCTTGGCGGTCGCCGTCCAAGTCGGCCTGGTCCAGGTTCATCAGGGTCGGGCAGTTGTCGGTGGCGTCGGGAATGCCGTCGCCGTCGGTATCGGCGAGCCAGGAGACCAAACGCAGCGCCCAGGGATCAGTCGCGGGCGGGTTGCGCGTGTTGTCGAAGACCAGCACCTGGCGCTGATTGGCCGGGAGCTTGAGGTGTTGGGTCGCACCCCAGGTCAGGTTGCCGCTCAACGGGCAGTACCCGAGTAGCGTGCCATTGCGCAGGATCCGGACCTCGGAGGTGGTATCGACGTCATAGCCACGGTAGTCGAGTACGCTGGGGGTGGTCGCGGCGCCGATCAGGACGCTGATCCGGTCATCCAGGCGCTCGGCGGCGGGGATCGTGCTCAGGTTGCCGAGGGTGCCGTCGAGCGGGCGCAGCCCGTCCAGGCGCAGGCCCCAGTCCTCGGTGTCCGGCCCGCTGTTGCCGATCACCAGTTGATTGTCGCCGGCCGCCAACCAGGCGCCGGGCAGCAGGACTTGATAGCCCGGCGTCCAGACGGCGTTGCCGCCCAGCGGCAGGTCCACCAGGGCGCTGCCGTTGAGTGTGATGCGGATCTCGTCCTCGGCGTCGCTGTCGTAGCCGCTCAGGCCCAGCAGGTAGCCGCCGGCGGACTGGGCCAGGTGCAATTGGATGCCGTCGGCGTGCGTGGTATCGCCGCCGACGAGCGTCTTGAGGTTACCGAAGGCGGCACCAACGGCATAGAGCCCGAGTTGGGTGACGCCCCAGGTCTCCCCGGCCGTCTCCTGGCGAATCTCGACGCGGTTCAGGCCGCTGACCTGGCCGGCGGCCGGCAGCCACCACAGGTCGCGGGGGCCGAGCGTGGCGGTCGTCGCCCGCGCCAGGGAGCCGAGTTGTTGGCCGTTGAGCCAGACGGAGACTTCAGTGGCCGTCTCGACGTCGTACCCTTGCGTATGCAGCACCCGATCCGTGCCGTCGCTGGTGAAGGTGGCGGCGAGGATGGTCCGATACGCCTGGTCGCCCCAGCCCCAGCCGTGCTCGGCGGACTCGAAGCCGTTGAGCAGCAGAGCGATGATCGTGCCCCGGTTGGTGGCGTCCAGGGGGGCGCTGTCCTGCGCATCCAAGACGCCGTCGTTGTCGTCGTCCGGGTCGGCGTTGTTGCCGATCCCGTCGCCGTCCGTATCCAGTGATTCGCCGGGGTCGAGCGGGAAGGCGTCCTGGGTGTCGGGCGCACCGTCGTTATCGTCGTCCGGGTCGGTGGCGTCGGGGAGTCCATCGTCGTCGGCATCGCCGGTCACGGTCTTGCCAATGCGGTTGCCGGCCTGGTCATAGGCATAGACGACCGCGCGCCCGTCGGCATAGGCGACCTGCACCAGACGGTTCAGCTTATCGTATTGATAGCTGACCGTGCCGGCGCAAGGCATTCCCGGAAGCAGCAGGGAACAGAGCCCGGCGGCGGCGGATATCCCGATCTTGTTCATTGTCATTTGCGTCCTCTCGCACCCCGATATCATGCCGCCATCGATGGGATTCTCGTTCCCACGCTCCAGCGTGGGAATGCAGTCTTCTCGTTCCCACGCTCCAGCGTGGGAATGCCGTCCGGCCGCTCCAGCGGCCCGTGGGATTACGCGACGCTGGAGCGTCGGGACTTGCTCCCACGCTGGAGCGTGGGAGCCAGATCAANCGCGACGCTGGAGCGTCGGGACTTGCTCCCACGCTGGAGCGTGGGAGCCAGATCAACCCCGGTATCATGCCGCCATCGATGGGATTCTCGTTCCCACGCTCCAGCGTGGGAATGCCGTCTGGCCGCTCCAGCGGCCCGTAGCGCTACGCGACGCTGGAGCGTCGGGACTTGCTCCCACGCTGGAGCGTGGGAGCCAGATCAACCCCGGTATCATGCCGCCATCGATGGGATTCTCGTTCCCACGCTCCAGCGTGGGAATGCCGTCTGGCCGCTCCAGCGGCCCGTAGCGCTACGCGACGCTGGAGCGTCGGGACTTGCTCCCACGCTGGAGCGTGGGAGCCAGATCAACCCCGGTATCATGCCGCCATCGATGGGATTCTCGTTCCCACGCTCCAGCGTGGGAATGCCGTCTGGCCGCTCCAGCGGCCCGTAGCGCTACGCGACGCTGGAGCGTCGGGACTTGCTCCCACGCTGGAGCGTGGGAGCCAGATCAAAACCGCTGCCGCCGGTAGGTTACCACCGTAAATTTATCCCCCATTCTCGTTCCCACGCTCCAGCGTGGGAATGCCGTCTGGCCGCTCCAGCGGCCCTTGGGGCTACGCGACGCTGGAGCGTCGGGACTTGGCTCCCACGCTGGAGCGTGGGAGCCAGATCATCAACCATTATTCTGGCATTATCGCGCCTACCCCAGAAGTTAACGGCTCGTTACTTTGATGAGAACCCTCTTGCGTAACGTCGAGACACCCAAGCGACTGGAAGAGATTTATGGCCGCATTAGTATTGCTGTTCACATAAAGCGCGGCCTCCGAATAACTACCCGCTATTTCTTTGTACCACCTTAATTTGGTTTTAAAGTTTTTTGATTTCCGCAAATAGCTATCTATTTGCGAAGAAGAATATTTACCCTTCCCGCTAGGCAATTTTGCAAAGCCGTAGAGCAGCTGGACATAATCTACGCGCTTATCCATTTCTTTTGTTATTGCTGCCATTTCTTGTTCAGACAGTTCCTCGCCAGTAAATTCTGCAGAAACCACGTTTGCAATTGCGATAGCATTCTTATTTGCTGTTTTTGAGAGAGTGAATGCTATCGATCCTGGTATATCTAGTCCAGCATTGAGTCCAGTAGTCCCAACATCCCACACAAACCCAAGCGCAGTTAGATTGTTATTGCATACAGCATTATCAACAATGGCTTGCGCTGGTGCGTAAATCGAATATGAAAGAGTGTCGCTAAGAACGCTGTATATCACTTTTGATCCGAAATCAGTATGAGCAGTCGGTCTGAGAACATTCCCGATACCACTGACTAGCTTTACATAACCGTTCGCGATCTCGTAATAGGTCGACCCGTAACTGGTATCGATATTCCCGCTTGGGTCTGTGCGCCCAATGGGGTTGCCTTTAACATAGGCATACCGATTCAGTGCTTGAGGGTCGGCTATCGCCCCTAGCAGTTTGTCTAAGCTCAGGAATCGCCCGATATCCGGTCGATAGTAGCGTGCGCGCATGTAATTTGTGCCGTTACCATCATCCATGACGCCGTATCGGCCAACGAACCGGAATGGGTTGGTGGTGTTACCTCTTGCTGTCGACTCACCAAATGGAGAATACGCGTAGGCGTCGGACAGCGCTCCATTGTCGTCCGTTAATGCAAGCGTATTGCCGGTCTGATCGAAGTGATAATACCGATGACTGGTCCCAAAGATCTGCGCCACCAGTCCCTCGCCATAGAGGTAATAGCGCAGCGGCTTGTTGGCGCTGTCGGTCTCGGCCAGCAGCGCGTAGAGGTCGCCGCCGGTGGGGTCGAGGACATAGCGGGTGGTCTGGGCGCCAGTGGTGCGTGCGACGCGGCGGCCGTCGCCATCATAGGTGTAGCGGTCGGTGAGGATGCCGCCGGCGGTGACGCTGGTGATCAGGTCTTGGGCGTTGAAGGCGTACTGAATCGCCGCGCTGCCGCTGTTGTCGGCGGTGGTGCGGCCGTCGCTGTCATGGGTGATGGCCGCGCCGTCGACGCTGGTCAGGCGGTTGGCGGCGTCATAGAGCGCCTCGGCGGATTTGCCCAGCCTGGCGGGCTCCAGCGGCAGTTCGAGGTCGGCGCTGAGTGGGTTGCCCAGGCCATCGAGTCGCAAAGTGTGGCTGGAGATGATGGTGTTGGCCGCGGTGCTGTTGATCAGCGAGGTCAGCCGGCCAACCGCGTCATAGCCCTTATGCACCAAGGCCCCGTTTCCATACAGGATGTCCGTGACCGCGCCGGCCGGGTCGCGGGTATAGCGGGTGGTCTGATTCAGCCAATCGGTGAGGTCCTTCAGTTGACCGGCGGCGTCGCGGGTGTAGGTCACCAGCTTATTGCCCGGATAGAGAAGTTGCTGCAACAGGCCGGCTGGGTCGTAACCGTAGGCGACGGCGTTGCCGAAGGCATCGGTGACCTTGGTCAGGCGGTTCTGCTCGTCATAGACATATTTGGTCACGCCATTGGTGTCGGTCATGGTCAGGCGGTTGCCGTTGGCGTCATAGGTATAGGTGACCTTGGGACCGCCGGGATAGCTGACGCTGATGACCCGGTCGAGTTTGTCATAGGTGTAGCTGGTGATCTGCCCGGACGGCAGGGTGCGGGTGAGCCGGTTGCCGTTGGCGTCGTAGGTGAAGCCCCACTGCCGCCCGGTGGCGTCGGTGAGCCGGGTCAGGCGGTCGAGCACATCGTAGGTGTAGGTGGTCGTCTGACCCTTGCGGTCGGTGGTGCTCGTGAGGTTGCCGTTGGGGTCATAGGTGGCGCGCGCGTCACCCTCGTCGTCGGCCACCTTGGTCAGTTGGCCGATGGCGTCGTAGCTATACCAGGTCATCTGACCGCGCGCATCGCGTCGGCTGGCGAGCAGGCCCTGATCGTTATAGGTGTATTCCTCGAAGTTATTCAGGGCATCGGTCACGCGCGTCTTGCGGTCGAGTGCGTCATAGGTAGTGGTGACTTGGCGGCCCGCGGCGTCGGTCACGGTCAGCACGTTGCCGTTGGGGTCGTAGGTATAGCTGATGGTCTGCGACAGCGGATCGATCTCCTGCAGCACCTTGCCGCGGGGGTCGAAGCGGGTGTCGCTGGACTGGCCGTTCTCATTGGTGACGCGCATCAGACGGCCCATGGCATCGTAGGTGAAGCCGCGGACCCGCGCCTGACCGCCGACGGTATAGCGCTCCGCGACCTTGCGGCCGATGGCGTCATACTCATAGGTGGTGGTGTAGCCGCGCGGGTCCTTGGTGCTGATCAGGTTGTCGGCCGCGTCATAGGTGTTGGTGGTGATGCCGCCCGCCGGGTTGGTGGTCTTGAGCAGGTTGCCGTTGGCGTCGTAGGTGTGGCTGGTCACCAAGCCGCGGGCGTCGCGCTCGCTCGTCAGGCGCCCGAGGGTATCGTAGGTCTGTTCGGTGTAGTTGCCGAGTGCGTCGGTGGTGCGCTTGGGGCGGCCCTTGGCGTCGTAGGTCAGGGTGGTGCGGATGCCGCGGGCATTGGTGGCCTGGTCGAGTTGGCCGATGGCGTTGTAGTGACGCAGGGTGGTCTGTTCCAGCGGATCGATGATGGTCTCGGGCTTGCCGCTGGGCTTGAAGTCCGAATAGCGCGTGGTGGTCGTGACACCCGGGCGCTTGACGCTGGCGCGCGGCGTCAGGTTGGTCTGGCCGGTCACTGTCCCAAAGGTGGAGATGGTCTCGCGGGTGAGGGGCTCGCCGGTGAGGGGCTTTGTGGTCTCGGTGATCTTCTCCGGATTACCCGCACCGTCATCAGTGTAGGCGATGGTGGTCTTGGCGTCACTGGGGCGCAGGGTCTCGACCGGTAGGGCCGTCTCGGCGATGCGGGTCCGGTTGGCGGTGGATTTGAAGGTGGTACGGCTGGTTTTATTGAGGAACTCGTTCACGTTAAGTGAGTCGATCCGCTCCACCACCCGGGTCCGGGCATCATCCAGAATGAAGGCGATATTGTTGCTCACGCCATTCACGGCGGGTCGGTTGATCCGGGTCACCTGGCGGATGACGTCGGTCTCGTGGGTACCGTACAGATAGCGCCAGGCCTCGTCGATACCGTTTGAAACGGAACATACTGAGCCGGCCTTCTGACCACTGGCGACAACGGCTGTCACCGGACACGGCTCCTCTGGCTTGGCCTGCGCGCCCCAGATATTGTAGGCGATCGTTGCCTGCACCTTGTCGCGCGGGTCGGTGATGCTCACCAGCTTGTAGCGATCGGCGGGGGCGCTGCCGGTCGTATAGGCGTATTTGGTCAGTTTTCCCAGCGGATTGCGCACGGCGGTGATCATGCCGTCGGCGTTGCGGGTGTATTCGACATAACGGCCGGTGAAATCGGTGACCCGTTTGATCCGGCCGCCCTCGCGCAGGATGCTGTACTTGTCCCCGCCGGCGGTGGTCGCGCCGGTGATGCGGTTGGCGGTGTGCGTGAATTGGAGGACATTGTTGTCGCGGTCCGCGATGGCCTCCAGCCGTCCTGCGCCGGCGCCCTCGGGGGCGGCGAAGCGATAGAGCAGGTTGCCCTGGGTATAGAGCACAAAGTGGCCGTCGGACGCTTGCGTCAGTTGATCGAAGTTGCCGGGGTTCAGCGCGTGCCAGGGGCCGTCCAGTTCGCGGTAATAGCGCTGCTCCCGGCCATCCTCGCGCGGGCCGACGGTGAGCTCGCGCCCCATGCTGTGCGCGCTGAAATAGAGGCTCAGGTCCAGATTGAAGGTCCAGGCGCCGTTGTCTTTCACGTTCGAGTTATAGGCGCGGGTCAGGACAAAGTCCGGTCCCTTGCCGGACACCGACAGGTCGGTGGCAGACAGGTGATAATTGCCGCTCGCGAGATCCACCCCGCGCTGCAACTGGCTGCCGCTGCCGCTCAGTGCCGGGTTGCCGTTGAGATGCGGATTGGTGACCGCGGCCAGGCACTGGACGGTGGCCAGCTTGCCGGTGCTGTCGGTGACGCGCAGGTTGATCGGGTGCAGGTCGTTGATGGCACCCCAACGCCCTGTCAACGCGGGACTCTGGTATTTCTCGCCATAGGCCGGCAACTCGATGGTCGCGCTGGCGGCGGTCCCCCAATCGTTGTCTCCGTAACCTTCCAGGTAATCGAGCACTTCGCTCCAAGCGTAGGTATAGGGCGCCGTGCCGCCGGATGGGGTCGCCGTGAAGGTTGCAATGGCCTGGGGGCCGCTCATGGGAAAGGTCTGGTCGGCCGTCACATCCACTCCGAATTGGGAGCGGGAGGCCGTGAGAGCGCCCAGCACGCGGGTGGTGCCATCGGGGCGCACCGCGGAGATCTCGACCGCGACCGTATTCGCTGTGCCGAACAACGCGGACCAGTCTGAAATGGGCTTGCCCGCGGCATCCAGCCACAGCAGGTTGCCCGCGCAGAACCCGCCCTCGTTGCCGGCCAGACTGGCTGTCGCCACCACCACGCCGGCCTTTTTCAGGATGGCCTGGCGCCAGTCGTCCGTTCTGTCATAGAAGCAGGCGGTTTGATCGAGCGGCAGGCCCAGGGTGTTGGTGGTGCAGGAGAGGCCGACAACAGGCAAAGCCTGTCCGCCGCGCACGAGACGAACGTGCCAGTTCTGGAACTTTGGGGAGATGTAGACGATGCCAACGTACACGTACCAAGCGTCTTCCGAGCTGTTGGCAAACGGGGACGCGGACCAAAAAGTTCCTTCTCCGAGAAAATAATTAGGGTCGATGGCTGGGTAGGAGCGACTGCCATCGACGAGGGACAGAAGTTCCTCGCTGCTTGGCAGGCGCCAATCGTTGGCCCCGCATAGGCCGGCTTGGTTGACGGCCTGCGTGAACCCCAGGGTGTCGCAGTCGGTCCCGCCAGTGCAATCTCCAAAGTTACGGTAGCCGGCAGCCCCGCCGTTGGTGGCCGAGTCCGGATTGTACCAAGAGTAGGTGTTCCCATACGAGTGTAGTCCAGCGTCGCTGGTCTTGTTCTCCCAGACGAGTCCGGTGACCTCATCACGAACACAAGACCAGGTTGCCGCCGTGGCGGGCAGGGTATTGCCGTCAGAATCGAGTTTGGTGTAATGGAATCCGGCATGACCGTCGGCATCGTTGTGCTGGATTTTGTCGCGGCCGTAGCTTGCATCTTGGCCCGGATAACCGACCGGTTCGCTGGTCAGAGAGTTCGTGCTGCCATCAGCCCACCAATCGATCCCGGTGTCGTTTAAAGGACCCAAATCCTGTCCGCCACGCACGAGACGAACGAAAACGGCGGAGCCCTTACTGGTAGGGCCGATGCCGATGGCGCCACCGCCGAAGTTCTCGTACCATGCATAATCGGGATCTAAGGCATACGGGGACGCGGACCAAAAATCCGAATAGCCCGGCGTGCCCGGGAACACCGCCAGATCAATGTAGGGATCTGAACAAGCCTGCTCTATGATAGAAAAGAGTTCCTTGAAATTGGGCAGCCGCCAGTCGTTCACCCCGGCATAGTTCGCGCCGTCTGCGAGTTGCAATGCCTCCTGCCAGGTGTGGTCGGTTGGGTCGCCGGTACAGGTAGTCCCATCCCAAGTCTGTCCCTCGCTACACCGCTTCCACTGAAGCCCATTCACCTGATCCGTCACGGTCCCATCGCCGTTATCGGTAAACCGGCTCGCCGGTGCCGTGGCGGTGATGCTGTCGTATTTGCAAATCTGCTCAGCCAAGGCCCCGCCGGCAAGCAGCATCAGGCCCAGGGTGCAGGCCAGTGAGAGAAGTCGCAGCGGCATGGTCGGTTGCTCCTTGTTGACGGCTTGGCCCGACCAGACGCGGGGGTGCGGTAGGCTTTCGCGGCAACGGTATACACGTTTGCAACCTTTCTTACAAGTAAGGGCTTTGGGGTAGGGCTTGTGCGATTCTTGTGTCTACGCGGGCCGATTGCACCGACGGGCGTCGCTGCCGGGTTCAGCTATGCCCAGCAATTCCAAGTCTAAGGATCTCGTGCGACCTCTGGTGGATGCGGCGCGCACAACCGCCGTGCCGCGTCCCGAACATTGTGCCGCGCGCCTTATCCACCCTACAGCAGCGCCGCGGATTTGTAGGGTGATAAGCGCAGCGCATCCACCACCAGCCCCGCCGACGGCTCCCCATGCGGGGTGCTGCCACCCAAATTTGGAACCGCTGCCCTACGCCAAGACCCTGTCTGGTTGTCAGGCGCGAAGGCTATAATCCGGTATCGCTTGCTCTGCGGTACCGGGCTGTTCTTCATCCATCCGCATCCTTCAAACTTAATGTTTTCTGGGAGTTCTCATGGCGAAAGCAATCATCAGCACCGACCGGGCGCCGCGCGCGATCGGCACCTATTCTCAGGCCGTGCGGGCGGGAGACACGGTGTACCTCTCCGGGCAAATCCCGCTGGTGCCCGAGACCATGGCCGTGGTGGAGGGCGATCGGGAGGCGCAGATTCGGCAGGTCTTCGGCAATCTGTCGGCGGTGGCCGAGGCCGCCGGGGGCAGTCTCGCCGATGTCGTCAAACTCAATGTTTTTTTGATCGATCTCGGCGACTTTGCACTGGTCAATCAGGTCATGGCCGAGTTCTTCACCGCGCCCTATCCGGCGCGTGCCGCGGTCGGGGTGGCGGCTCTGCCGCGGGGCGCGGCGGTGGAGATGGATGCGGTGATGGTCTTGGGTGGATAGCGCATCGTGAGCCGGAAAGCTCGATAAATTTGGATCTTGGCTTGCATTCTTGAGAGGATGTCTTACCATTTGTCTTGGCTTTATCTGGTGTCGTCTCCGGGGTTTTTCATGCGTCGCGTGTTCGTATTGCTGACCATTCTGCTGGCGGTCGCCCTGACCGGTTGCGGTTCAAACACGCCAAGAGACGACGGCTCGGCGACCCGACCCGAGGGCTCCGGCGGCAGTGCTTCCGGTCCCGTCGGCGGCGGAGGCTTCGCCCGCAACCCGGCCGCCCTGCGCTTCGCCAACCATATGCAGAAGCAGCACGGGTTCGATGCCAAGGCTGTCACCGCGGTGCTGGCGCGGGCCAAGCGTGAGTCCTGGATCATCGAGCAGATGGACAAGCCGGTCCGCAAGAGCCGAGGTCCGTCCGCACCCACGGGGGCCTGGAAGCGCTACCGGGCCAAGTTCATCACCGACGACAACATCGACAAGGGCGTTGCTTTCTGGCGCCAGTACGCCGGTGAACTGAAACGCGCCTCCGCCACCTACGGGGTGCCGCCCGAGATCATCGTCGGCATCATCGGTGTGGAGACCCGCTGGGGGCGGATCATGGGCAAGACGCGCATCATTGACGCGCTTGCCACCCTCTCGTTCGCCTATCCGCGGCGCTCCGAGTATTTCACCGGTGAGTTGGAGTCGTTCTTCCTCATGGCCCGTGACGAGGGGTTCGACCCCCTCAAGCCCAAAGGGTCCTTCGCCGGGGCCATGGGTTACGGTCAGTTCATGCCGTCGAGCATCCGCAAATACGCGGTGGATCACAATGGTGACGGCCACCGCAATCTGTGGAATCCCGTGGACGCGATCGGCAGTGTCGCCAACTATTTCAAGGGCCACGGCTGGCGCACGGGTCAGCCGGTGGCGGTGCGGGCAACCGCGAGCGGTTCCGCGGCCGGGTCTCTGAAGAGCGGATTCGATACCAGGTATTCACCCGGTACCTTGGCGCGTGCCGGGATCACGCCGACGGGGAGTCTGGGCGGGGCCGATCAGGTCAGCCTGCTCAAGCTCGATGTGGGCGGCGGCTACGAGTATTGGCTCGGACTGCACAATTTCTATGTCATCACCCGTTACAATCACAGCACCTATTACGCGATGGCGGTCTATCAGCTCGGCAATGCGGTGAAGGCGCGCATGGGCGGCACGGGCGGAGCGCGGGTTGCGCAGGTGTTGGCGCCTTCGGTGGATTTGGCCCTGTGATCAGGCGCCCTCAGGCGAGCGGGCCATGATCTTCGTGCCGGCCGTAGGGTGGACAAGCGACAGCGCAGTCCACCGAATCCCGCTTGGGTCCGCCGGGTGCGTCGTCAGGCCATCCTGGCCTGACACTGTCAGGGCTGGAAGCCCTGACGACGCACGCCGCCGGCCGGGATTATGATCAAGGCCCTCGAACGCACCAACAAGCCCTCTGAAGTGACCGCTGATTGCTCTTTCTTGGTTCATTCGCCCATTAGCGTCAGCAGGACGCGCCGGCCATGACTTTGGGTGCGGTGCTCGTAGAGATAGATCCCCTGCCAGGTGCCCAAGGCCAAACGGCCGTCACTGATCGGCAGGGTCAGGTCGGTCTTGGTCAGGATGGTGCGCAGATGAGCGGGCATGTCGTCCGGACCCTCGTCGGCGTGCTCGAAGCGCGGGTCTCCGTCCGGAACCAGGCGCCCCAGGAAGGACTCCAGATCGCGACGGACACTGGGGTCGGCATTCTCGCAGAGGATCAACGAGGCGCTGGTATGCTGTAAGAAACAGTGACAGAGCCCGGTGTGCAGACCGCTGCCGCGCACCAGCCGTGCTATCTCCGCGGTGATATCGTAAGTACCGCGTCCGCGGGTGCTGACTGACAGGGTGCGTTGGAGGATCATTGGTCGGGTCCGGGTGTCGGTGATTCGGTTGACCGACTCCAGCGGAATCGGCGATCCGGATTGTCCGGCCCGCGGACGGGAAACGCCAGGGCTCCGGCCCCCCGAACCACCAGCCCCGCCAGGCGGGTAGCGAGCACCGTGTCTACCAAGCCAGACTCAGAGCCGGTTCCAGTCGATCCGCAACGCCCGTTGGACTGCCAGCCGGTTCAGACGTTGGATCGCGTGGGCCCGCGCGTACAGGAGCGGCTGGCGCGGCTGGGTATCCACACGGTTGGGGATCTGCTGTTTCATCTCCCGGTCCGCTACCAGGACCGCACCCGCGTGGTGCCCCTGGCGGAGGTGCGTCCGGGGGCCGAGGTGCAGGTGGAGGGGCAGGTGAGCGACGCTCAGATCAGCTATGGTCGGCGGCGGTCGCTCAAGGTCTGGCTGACCGATGCGGCCGATCCGGCCGACGCGGAGGACCGGCTGTCCGGGGGCGGGCTGCTGCTGCGCTTTTTTCATTTCTCGCCCCAGCAGTTGGCGGCCTTGCGGCCCGGGGCGCACCTGCGTTGCTACGGGGAGGTGCGTCAAGGGCCGAACAGCCTGGAGATCATTCACCCCGAGTATCGCCTGTGCGAGGCGCCGGCAGCGCCGGAGCCGGCGCCGCGCTTGACCCCTATCTATCCGTCCACCGAGGGGATGCAGCAGTCCGCCTGGCGGGGACTCACCGATCAGGCACTCGCGCTCCTGGAGCAGTTGGCCCCGGCCGAGTACCTGCCCGCGGAAAGCCTTGCCGGGATGCCCTTCCCGGATCTGCGCGCGGCCCTGCGCTACCTGCATCGGCCGCCCCTGGAGGCCCACCTCGAAGACCTGCTGGAGCGTCGCCACCCGGCCTTTCTGCGCCTGGCCTTCGAGGAGTTGGTGGCGCATCAGGTCAGCCTGCGGCGTCTGCGTCAATCCCATGCGCGGGTCACGGCGCCGGCTCTGCCGGGTGACGGCGGCCTGCGCCGGGGCCTGCGCGAGGTGCTGCCGTTCCGGTTGACGCCGGATCAGGAGCAGGTGGTCGGGGAGATTGCCGCCGACCTGACGCGCGCCGTGCCGATGCAGCGGTTGCTGCAAGGGGATGTCGGATCGGGCAAGACGGTGGTGGCGGCGTTTGCCGTGCTCCAGGCGATCGAGAGCGGTTACCAGGCGGCGCTGATGGCGCCCACCGAATTGCTGTCCGAGCAGCACTGGAAAGGGCTGCGCACCTGGCTTCAGCCCTTGGGTCTGGAGCCTGTCTGGCTCGCCGGCCGCCACAAAGGGCGCGAGCGTGCCGGACTGCTCGCGGCCATTGCCGAGGGGCGGGCACCCCTGGTGGTGGGGACCCATGCGCTCATTCAGGATGATGTGCGCTTCGGCCGGCTGGGCCTCATCATCATCGATGAGCAGCACCGCTTCGGTGTCCATCAGCGGATGCGTCTGCGCGACAAGGGTGCCGGGGGGGGCGGTGCGCCGCACCAGCTCATCATGACGGCGACCCCCATCCCGCGGTCGCTGGCCATGACCGTCTACGCGGACCTGGACCTGTCGGTGATTGCGCGGCCGCCGCCGGGACGCACCCCGATCGCCACCGCGGTCGTGCCGGATACCCGCCGCGACGCGGTGATCGCCCGTATCCATGAGGCCTGCGGCGCCGGGCGTCAGGCCTATTGGGTCTGTACCCTGATCGACGAATCGGAGGCGTTGCAGGCGCAGGCTGCCGAGGAGACCGCGCTCGCGCTGACCGCGGCCCTGCCCGGGGTGCGGGTCGGGCTGGTGCACGGCCGTCAGCGGGCGGCCGAGCGGGAAACCGTGATGGCTGCTTTCGCCGCCGGCGCCCTGGACCTGCTGGTGGCCACCACGGTGATCGAGGTCGGCGTCGACGTGCCGAACGCCAGCCTGATGATCATCGAAAACCCGGAGCGGCTCGGGCTCTCCCAACTCCACCAGTTGCGCGGTCGGGTTGGCCGCGGGGCGGTGGCGAGCCACTGCGTGCTGCTGTACCGCGCGCCGCTCTCCGCCGCGGCCCGTGATCGGCTGGGCCTGATCCGTGAGACCCAGGACGGCTTCCGCATCGCCGAGGAAGACCTGCGGATGCGCGGGGCCGGCGAGGTCCTGGGCACCCGGCAGACCGGCACCATCGAATTCCGCGTGGCCGACCCGTTGCGCGACCAGCACCTGACCGCCGCGGCCCAGCGGACGGCCGACCTGATCCTCGCGCGGTATGCGCATGTGGTGGAGCCCCTGATGCACCGTTGGCTCGGTCAGCGGGAGGAGTACGGGCAAATCTGACGCCGGGGCGGCGGGGCAGGATGCCGCGACCCCTTCCCCGCTCGCGCCGCTGTGCCATAATCGCCCCCGTTTTTACTCGGTCGTCAACACCCCTTGCAGTCTCACCGCTATGGCATTACCCCAGGTAAAGATCGGTCGCTCCAGACCTGCCCCGGGACCCTCCCGCTGGCACGAACGCCTGCGTGATTACGCATACCTGGTGCGCCTGCACCGCCCCATCGGCATCTTTCTGCTGATGTGGCCGGCCCTGTGGGCGCTCTGGCTGGCGGGGGAGGGGCATCCGCCCTGGACGATCGTGCTGATCTTCGTCTCCGGGGTGGTGCTGATGCGCTCTGCCGGTTGTGCCATCAACGATTATGCCGATCGTGACTTCGACGGACACGTGGCCCGCACCAATCAGCGTCCGCTGGCGACCGGGGCGGTCAGCCCAGGGGAGGCGGTGGCGGTGTTCATGGTGCTGTCACTGGTGGCCTTCGCGCTGGTGCTGCTGCTCAACTGGCAGACCGTCGCACTCTCGGTCGTCGCCCTGGTGTTAACCCTGGTCTATCCGTTCATGAAGCGCTTCACCCATGTGCCCCAGCTCTTTCTCGGGGCCGCGTTCGGGTGGGCGATCCCGATGGCTTACATGGCGGTCGGCGGCGCGATCCCGGCCATCGCCTGGATACTCTTCGGCGCCACCCTCATCTGGGCGCTGATCTATGACACCCAGTACGCGATGGTTGATCGGGAGGACGATCTGCGAATCGGCATCAAGTCCACCGCGATCCTGTTCGGGAATCAGGACCGGCTGGTGATCGGGCTGCTCCAGATATTGATGCTTGGATTGCTCTCCTGGGTCGGGGTGCTCGCCGGGCGCGGGGTCTGGTTTTATGGCGGGTTGGTGGTCGCGGCCGGGTTTTCCGTCTACCAGCAGTGGCTGACCCGCAACCGTATGCCGCGCGCCTGCTTCGAAGCATTCCTCAACAACAACTATTTCGGGATGGCTGTGTTTGTCGGCCTGGTGCTCGATTACGCGGTCGGCGGCTGATCCTGGGTCGGCCGCGATCTGAATCCATTGAAAGCGGAACGCTTTCGCTTTGTACAACAGTCAATCATGGGAAATCACGAAATGCTCCGCCCGTTACGTACGTCTATTCTGGTGTATCTTTCGGCCATCTTGTTGTTCATCCCGCTCCAACTGCGGGCCGTCGACGAGGGGATCGACTATTCGATTCTGAAGGTCGTGCAGCCCACCGAGACCGGCGATCAGGTCGAGGTTCTGGAGGTCTTCTGGTATAGCTGCCCTCACTGTTGGCACCTGGAGCCCACGATGCAGTCTTGGGTCGCCACCCTGCCGGCGGGCGCGGCCTTTCGGCGTCTGCCCGGCGCCGATGGGCGTCTTGAGCCGCATGCCCGCGCCCATTATGCGGCGGAACTGATGGGCAAACTGGACGTGCTGCACCCGGCGTTGTTCAAGGCAATTCACGAGGACAAGCGGGCGCTGTGGACCGAGGATGCGCTGGTGGAGTTTGCGGGGCAGATCGGGCTGGATGAGCAGGCGTTCCGCGAAGCCTTCAATTCGTTCGCGGTTGATGCGAAAGTCCGCAAGGCGCAGGACATGAGTCGACGCTATGGGATCGACGGTGTGCCGGCCGTGATCGTAAACGGCAAATATCGCACCAGTCCGAGTCAGGCCGGTGACCAGGAGCGCTTCACCGAGGTCATGAATACCCTGATCGCCCGAGAGCTGGCCGCCAAGGGTGCCGCGGCCGGCCAATGATCGCGAAGCGCCGTGTCGTCGTCAACGCAAGTTCTTCTTGTAGGACGGGATCGCGGCGTTGTGCGCCTTGGAGAAATTGGCGAATTCCATCGTCACGCTCGCCAATTCGACCCTCGTGAAATCCGCGTCGGTGACGTCCGCCCGGCGCAGGATGGCGCCGCCGAGCACGGCATCGGTGAAATCCACCCCGATAAGCGTGGCATTTCTGAAATTCGCATCCTGGGCCGAGCAGTTGCGCAGTCGCGCACCGCTCAGATCGGCACCCTCCAGGTTTGCCAGGTTGATGACGGTAAAGCCGTCCGCATGGACGCTGGTCAGGTCGGCATTGCGCAGGTTGGCACGCGCCAGATTGGCATCGTTCAAGTGCGCGTCGCGCAGGTCCGCGGCGGACAGATTGGCCTCGCGCAGGTTGGCTCTGATGAACAGCGCCTTGGGTGCGCTCACCTGCGTCAGGTTGCTGCGGAAGAAGTCGGTGCCGCGCAAATCGGCGTGGCTCAGATTTGCGTGCTGCAGGTCAGCGTCGTGCGCCTCGACATTGCGCAGGTCCGCACGGGTGAGATTTGCCTGGCTGAGCACGGCGCCATTGAGCACGGCCGCCATCGACGGCTGTTCCGACCCGAGCCGGGCGCGGGTCAGATTGGCGCCGCAGAGATTGGCGTCTTTGAGGTCGGTACCAACCAGGATGGCATCCGTCAGGTCGGCCCCGGCCAGATCCGCCCCGACCAGATCGCTCGACTCCAGGTTGGCCCCGGCCAGATCCAGGCCCCGCAGGTCGGCGCGGTTGAGGCGCATGTCGCGCAGGTCCGCGCCAGCCAGCACGTCTCCCGCGATGGTCTCCAGAACTTCGCCCGTCTCCCGGTGTTTGATCTCGATCATGGTTGTCTCCGGATGCTCTTAGGGTTGCGAGGCGAATCTACCATGTTTATTCGGCGGCCTTGAAGCGGATCGCTGTTGTCCAGAGCGCCGACGGCCTTGGTTAAGGCTCCGGGGCCGTGCGGCATCGCAGGGTGGACCAGGGGGCCTTGATCGTCATCCCGGCCAGCAGCGTACGTAGTCAGGGCTTCCAGCCCTGACGGTGTCAGGTCAGGATGGCCTGACTACGCACCCGGCGAACCCAAGTGGCCGGAATCTTGATCGAGGCCGACAAGGGCAGCGCAAGTCCGCCAGCGGCGGTGCGGGATTCGGGTGGGCACGCGTCCATCGACAGCCCGCGCCGCGGTCGATACCATCCCAGCGGGCGCCCCATCTGCTCAGACTGATACCAACAAGCCTCACCACCACCGACGGAGATCCCATGAAGATCGAAACCCTGGCCATCCACGCCGGCTTCGCCCCCGACCCGACCACCAAGTCGGTCGCTACACCCATCTACCAGACCACCAGCTACGCCTTCGACGACACCCAGCACGGGGCCGACCTTTTCGACCTGAAAGTCGCGGGCAATATCTATACCCGCATGATGAACCCCACGAGCGACGTGCTGGAGCAGCGGGTGGCGGCGATGGAGGGCGGCGTCGGCGCCCTGGCCTTGGCTTCCGGAATGGCGGCGGTGACCTACGCGATCTTCACCATCGCCCAGGCCGGAGACAACATCATCGCCGCTTCGACCCTCTATGGCGGCTCCTATAACCTGTTCGCCCACACCTTGCCGCGTCTCGGCATCCAGGTCCGCCTGGTCGCACCCAATGACATCGCGGCGATGGAGGCGCAGATCGACGGCAAGACCAGGGCGATCTTCTGCGAGTCCATCGGCAACCCGGCCGGCAATGTGGCGGATATCACCCCCATTGCCGACATGGCGCATGCCCATGGGGTACCGCTGATCGTCGACAACACGGTGCCGACCCCCTATTTGTGCCGCCCCTTCGAGCATGGTGCCGACATCGTGGTTCATGCCGCCACCAAGTACATGGGCGGACACGGCACCACCATCGCCGGGGTGCTGGTGGACTCGGGCAAGTTCCCCTGGGCCGAACACGCGGAGCGCTTCCCCATGCTCAACGAACCGGACGTGTCCTATCACGGTGTAGTCTATACCCAGGCCCTGGGCGCGGCGGCCTTTATCGGCCGTGCCCGCGTGGTACCGTTGCGCAACATGGGCGCGGCCATCTCGCCTTTTAACAGCTTCCTGATTCTGCAAGGAATCGAATCCCTGCATGTGCGTATGGACCGGCATTGTGAGAATGCAGTCAAGGTGGCCGAGTATCTGCAGGGTCATCCGAAAGTCGCATGGGTCCGTTACGCCGGTCTGCCCGACAGCCCGGATTACCCATTGATCCAGCGCTATATGGACGGCGGCAAGGCCAGTTCCATTCTCTCGTTCGGCATCAAGGGTGGGCTCGAGGCCGGTGCACGCTTTATCGACGCACTCAAACTCACGGTGCGTCTGGTCAACATCGGCGATGCCAAGACGCTCGCCTGCCACCCGGCCACTACCACGCACCGCCAGCTCTCACCCGCGGAATTGGCCCGCGCCGGGGTCTCAGCGGACCTGATCCGGCTGTCCATCGGCATCGAGCATGTGGACGATATCATTGCCGATCTGGAGCAGGCGTTGGCGGCGGGGTAGTGTCTCTTCGTTCCAATAAAGAGGCATTGATCATCGTTCCGTCCGTAGGGTGGACAAGCGATAGCGCAGTCCACCGAATCCCGCGCCGCCGCTGGTGGACTGCGCTGCGCTTGTCCACCCTACGATGTCGCGTGGCCGGCCTTGATCATCGTTCCGAAGCTAATCGGCGCGTTGTGGTGTGACAACATTTGAGCCAAAATAAAACGGCGAGGCAAATGGCGGCGCGCCGCAATGTGTCCAGTGGAGCGATTGGTTAGGCTCTGACGCGCAATCATCTGAAGAGGTATTTTTCATTCCCGCATACCCAGCCAATGTGGAGATGAACGCCACCCCGAATACCCGCCGACACGATTTTGTTTACTGCAGATTCAACACGGAGTAAGGATGCAAACTGTTCAAAATCTTGAATCCAATCGCGTGATGGGCTGAAGGAGTGAACAATCATAACTGCGTGTGTTGCGCCGAAGCGCTTAGCCTCGATGATCGCGGAGGCTGTCCTATGAAGTAGCTGGTATCTAATAGTGCCTGCGAGTTCTTCGTTCAGATTGAGTTCTCTGCGAAGAAATGCAAGTCGGGCTGATTTACCCTTTGATCCTTCGGCAAGCCAATCTGACATCGTTGGACCGAAGGGTTCTTTGACCTTGCCCTCGACGGCAATCGAAACAAGGTCAGTGCTCGTACGCGCAAGTGCCCAGATGTCATTTTGGGAAGGCCTCGACCCGCCAACGAGAGGTACCTGATGCTCCGGTAGTGCTAGAAGTAATTGAATTCCTGCAAGGTACTCATTAGATGTCAGTGCCTCCTGGATTTCACTAGGGAAGCCGTGGGCATCCTGCCAAGAGTGGGCAAGCGTGCGCGCGGAGTACCCGGTTCTCCAGTGTTTCTCCGGATCGGCCAAGAACTGTGCCCAATCGTCGGCGGAACGGGCTGGTAGGTAGATGTGTGGCATCAGCGGTAATAAATCTCCCGGTACGCGATATAGATGGCGATCGTCAGTACGGGCATGACCACCAGCAGGGCCAGGCCCAGGGTCAGTACGCTGGCCAGCACCAGACCGAGGCCGACCAGACTGAAAACGAGGAAGGGCAGGACATTGCGCCAGCAGCCCTTGAGGCTCAGGTTGAGTGCGCGTAGCACCGGGACCTTATTGAGGACCACCAGCGCCGGGGCGAACAGCATGGCCATGGCCAGGGGGACGACCAGGAGCAGGCCGACGAGGAACGGTACGGCCATGAGTGGGCTCAATTGCGCCGGGTCGAACCGGCTGAGATCGACCCCGGCCGACCATCCTGGACCAGTAAGGGCGAAGACCGCGACGAGACCCAGCAGAACGACCAGCACGATCAGGATGCCAAATCCCAGGTAGGCTATGCCGACCAGGGCCAGCGGACCTGACTGGTGTGAGAAGCCCGCGAACAGGTGCTTGAGTTCAAAACGCCCGCCGGCGTGCTGGTGATGGGCACCGATGATCAGTCCGCCGGTGAACAGCGGACCAAGGATGGTCGTGGCAAGCCCGCCGACGAAGGGAATGAATCCCAGCGCGATGGTGATCAGGAGATAGAGCACGATGGCGCCGACCCAGGCCAAGGGGCTGTCCTTGAACAGTTGCCAGGCCGCGGTGATCCAGCCCCAGCCGCGTCCGGCCGCGACCGATCGCGGTGGATACAGGTGCTCGCCGCGGTTGTCCGGGGCGGGTGGTGTGAGGTCCGCCGCCGGCGGCGCATAGGGGTCGTCCGGTCCGTTCCCGGCTGGCCGGCCGTTCTGACGTGCAATGAAACGCTCCACGACCACACCGCAGGCCTGGCAGACCCCCGTGAGTGGAGCTACGGCCTTGGCTCCGCACTTGGGACAGGGGGTTGCCCCGGCCGGCCGCGCGTTGGCGAGGGGAAACTCCGATACCAGATCGGATTGGGCGAACATCGACTCGTGGTGGCGCAGATCGATGCTCGGAGGCTGATCCACCCGGAGTTCGGAAACTGGGTCAAATCCTTGCGGCTCCAGGACGACCAGGAGGCCGACCTCCTTGAGTGCTTTGCTGTAACGTTGTGCGCGCGCTTCGCTCAGGTTGCGTTTGAGCACGGTACGATCGCCGCCGAGGACAATGTCTCGCGCGGTTTCCTCATGGACCCGAAAACGCGCCGCAAAGGCCTCAATGATCTTGCGGGCGGGTTCCCCCGGGACCAGTTCCCCGGAGAAAACGATACGGTAGCGGGTTTCCATCAGGTGCTCCCGGTCGACTCGCTATTCAGGCAGTGACCCGCTTCATCCACCGCAGGATGCCCGGCTCGGCTTCCCAGACGTCGCGCATCGCCTCCCGATACATCCACGCCTGGTCCTCGCCGCCTGGGGTCATGCCCAGGGGGCTCGGGCGCGGTCGCTTGATGCGCTTGCGGGTCAGATACCGCGGGATGCGCGGGAGGCGATCCACCGCCGTGCGCAGGACCGCGCGGGCGCGCTCCTGTTCACCCAGTCGATACAGCGCCAACACCTCGCCGTAGGCCAGATCGGCGAGCAGGTCATCCGGAAACCGGCGGGCCAGGGTCAGCGCGCGCGCGTCTTCGCCGCCGCGCAGGTAGTGATTCATGAGTTCGGCTCGCACCCCATGATGATCCTGGGGGTTGAGCCGCAGCAAGGTCTCGAGGGTGACGGCCGCTGCCTGGGTTTGACCCTCGTCGATCTGACACAGGTAGCGGCGGAACAGCAGCCGCAACGCGGGTCGATTGGCTTCCCGTGTCCAGGGGCAATGACAGGCTGCCGCGGCGGGCGCCGCCCGGTTGAGGATTCCCCAGGCGCGGTCGACCAGTGGCCGCAACAGGGCGTGGGAGATCCAGGGCAGCGTGCTCTCGGGGTGTTCGTAGAGCGCGGTGGCTAGATCGTCCAGGATATCGAGGCTGTCGGCCGCCTCCGGGGTCTCAAGCAGATACTCGATCCACTCCACGGAGAGCCAGACCTGTCCGGCATCACCCAGGGCCAGGTCGGTGGCGTTGGGCTTGCCGCCGGGGAAGAGTGCCCGCCATACCGACTCCAGGCGCCGCACCCGCGCGGGTGCGCGCAGGTCCGCGGGGGTGCCGCGGACCATGAGTGAGCGTCGCGTACTGCCCGCGCCGCCGACGCTTGCCAGGGCGCGCGCTGGGGCATCGCGCTGGGGTGGTTTCAGCGGGATGACGCCATAGTCCGGCAGCGGCCGGTCGGCGGCGGTGGTGATCCAGTCCTGCAGGTCGACCAGCAGCGGGTCGAGCGCGTCCGCGTGGCTATCGACCAAGGCCTGTTGCGGGTTCTTGACGGCTTGGGCGAGGAAATCCAGAAACCCCTGTTCCTGGGCTCCGATCTTACGCAGTCGATGCAGCCAGAACCGCGCCCGCGCGCTGGCCAGGTCGTCCTGGTGCTGGGCGGCCAGCAGGGTGATTTCCAGGAGTGCGTTACTGGGGTTGTCCGGGTCGCTGCGCAGGGCGGCAGCGAAGGCGTCCCGTGCCTGTTCGAAGTCACCCTCGTCGATGTGGATGGTGCTGATCCGCTGCCAGGCGGCGGACTGAAGCGCCCGGCTGCCCGCGGTGCACAGACGCTCCAGAAAGGCTTTCTTCTTGCGCCAGTGATCGAGCCGATCATAGGCATCGCAAAGGACGTCGAAGGCCGGCTCATAGGCCTCGTCCAAGGCCTCGAGCGGACCGCAGAAGACCGGCTCCAACAGCGCGACGGCCCGGCCGGGGCGGTCTTGTTCCAGCCAGCGGTCGGCCACGCGCGCGAGCAGCGGCCGCGGGACGGCATCCGCATCGAGGGCGTCCTTGAGGGCGCGCTCCGGGAGTTCGTCGAGCAGCAATTCCCAGATCAGTTCGGCCGAGAGTTCCGGCACATCGTCGAGGTCGCCGCAGCAGGCGTCGTAACGCTCACCCGACCCGCAGGGGCAGGGTGCATGAGCGGATGGGGGTTCCAGCGGCTGGGCGCGGTATCCCAGCGCCGGTTGCGGGGTGGCGTTCCAGATGGCCGTGGCCAGCATGTTCGTCAGACGTCGGATCTCCACGTCTTCGAGCCCATAGTCGTAAAGGCCCAAAATGCGCGGGACCTCGTTCTTGGCCCAGGCGAGAAAGCGCGCCGGCTCCGGGTCTTGGATGATTTGCCGGAGCGCGAGCAGGATGACCTGCTCGAAGCGTTCGGTATCTGCGGTTTCATGGTGGAACATGATGCGTTCCTCCTGCTCAAACGGCGATGGGGTATCGCTTTGGTCGGATCGGACGTGTCGTCCGCCCAGCGCTGTTGGATTCTACCCCGGTTTCGCGATTCTTGGTTGATCCAGTATCTCAGGTTGAGGGCGGCGTTGGACAGGGCCACTCCCGGTCGACCCCCAGGCTCGTTATAGTGTGGGCGTTTGCTCCCGATTACCGTTCAATCCCTCCAGGCGCGCGCGATGGCAGAATCACGGGTCAGAATCTTCGTCTCGTCGCCCGCCGACCTGGATCATGAGCGCGCGCTGGTCAAGGAGTTGATCACGCAGCTGGCCGCCGAGTATCTCCCCTATTTCAAACTCCAGTCGGTGCTGTGGGAGGAGGAGGTGCTGACCGCGGCGCAGAGCTTCCAGGCCGGTCTGTCGCGTCCGTCGGAATGCGAGATCGTCCTGGTGATGCTGTGGACCCGGCTGGGTACGCCGCTCGCCGATGACCCTTACGGCGGCATGACCGGAACCGAATGGGAGTTCGTCGACGCGGTGGAGGCGTCGACGCGCGCTAACCCGCCCGAGGTCTTGGTCTATAAGAAGACGACACCGCGCCTGATCGATATTACCGATGCCGAGACCACCCGCGCGGCGATTGCCGACCGGGAGCGGCTGGATCTCTTCTTCCGCACCCATTTTTTCAATCCGGACGGCAGCTTCAGTCGCGCCTTCCGCCAGTTCGAGAACGACCGGGTGCTGCGCGAACTGGTCCAGGTGCAGTTGCGTAAACTGCTGAATCGGCGCATCAGCGCGGAGCGTGGCCGGCGTCCCGGCGCCGGCGAGTGGCGCGACAGCCCCTTCCGAGCCCAAGCCCGCTATGAACTGCGCGATGAGCCGGTCTTCGTCGGGCGCGAAACCGAGACCCGTGAGTTGGTGGCGTGCCTGGATCGCGTGCGCGGTTCGGGCCGCGGTCTGGTGTTGATCAGCGGGCCATCCGGTGTGGGTAAGAGTTCGCTGGTACGGGCCGGGCTGCTGCCGCGGTTGGTGCGGCCCTTCCTGTTCGCCGGGATTGCGGCCTGTCGCTGGGCGGTGCTGCCCGCTCATCGGACCGATCCGCTGGCGGCGCTGGCCGAGTCGCTCCTGTCATCCGACCTGCTGGGCGCCTCCTTGAGTGGATTCGGACTCGACGCGGCGGGGCTGGCCCGTTTGTTGGAGGCCGAGCCGGAGGTCGCCGCCGGTCAGGTGCGTGCCGCGCTCGCCCGCCTGGACACCGAGGTCGGAGGCCGCGCGGGTGATACGGACGGACACCGGCAACTGGCCTTGATCCTCGACCCGCTCGACGGGTTGTTGTCCGAGGCGGCGCTCGCGGCCCCCAGCACCCGGACCTTCGTTGCGGCCCTCGCCGCCCTGGCCGCTCAGGACGGCGTCTGGATCATCGCCACCCTGCGCAGCGATCTCCTGTGCCGGCTCCCGCGCCTCCCCGTCTTGACGGCCGCGGTGGATGAGGGGGCCTGGTATCCGCTCGATCCGCCGCCCCCCGCCCGTATCCGACAGGTCATCGAGATTCCCGCCCGGGTCGCCGGGATCGATTACGAGGACATAGACGGCGGACCGGGTCACGGCTTGGCGGATCTGCTCGAGGCCGAGGTCAGCGATCTGACGCACTGGCCGGTGCTGCTGCAACCGGTCCTGCAAGATCTTTACACACGGGCCCGCGCGGCTGCGGTCGACGGGGGCGAGGCGGGGCTCATGCTGCGGATCGCGGACTACCGTGCCGCGGGCGGTGTCGCCGGCAGCGCGCTGCGGCGGGCACAAACCTGCTGGGAGGGGCTCGACGCGGCGGCGCGGGCGGCCCTGCCGATGCTGTGCCGGGCTTTGATCGCCCTGGAGGGCGGCCCCGCTGCCCGCCCGGTGACACGTGTCGGTGACCTGCGGGCCCTGTTTCGGGACCCTGGCTGCGTCGGTCTGTTGCAGGCACTGGTCGCGGCGCGCTTGGCGGTGACGGAGGGGATTTTCGACCCCGCGGAGCATCTGCCCTGTGCTCAGACGGATGATGCGCTCTTCGGGGCCGTCGCGCGCATCGCCCGGGAAACCGCCGAGGAGTGGCGCGCCCGCCTGTTGCCGGGCCGTGCCATCAAGGCGCTGACGGAAGGAGTCGCGGCGGTGGCCGCCGCTCCATCCGCCGAGTCCGACCCGCAGCGCCGCGAGTGGCATGACTACCGTCCGGCGGTGAGCTTCATCCACCCGGTGCTGATCGACCGCTGGGCGCCGGTGCGTGACTGGCTGGCCGATCCAGCTAACCGGCGCGACCTGCAATTGCGTGTACAGATCACCCGCCAGGCGCGGCTCTGGAAGCGTACCGACTGCAATCGCGAGTACCTGCTGGGCGAGGTCGGTCACGCCGGCGCCCGCCGGTTCGCTGACGCGTTCGCCCAGGAGTTGGAACCGGTCGAGCGGGAGTTTCTGGACCGTTCGTTGCTCAATCTGCGCAATCAGCGTCGTCGTAACCGCTCAATGCGTCTGATCGGACTCATCCTGGCGGTGCTCCTGGTCTTTGCGACCGCAACCGCCTGGTGGGCCTGGGAGGCCTCGCGGGCGGCCACCCTGAACCTGCACCGCAGTCAACTCAACGCCGCGGACCTGGCGATCAATCAGGGCAACACGCCCGCGGCAATCCGCCTGGCCCTGGACGCGGGTCGGGACCTGCCGCAGGCCGCCACCGATACCCTGAGTCGCGCGTTCAGCGCCAATCGGCTCATCGCGATGGCCCAGGCCGGCGGGCCCCTGTCGGAGCGAGCGCTCTCACCCAGCTTCAGTGAAGACGGTCAGCAATTGGTCACGCTCTCGCTCCAGGACGGGGCCAGCCTGTGGCGTCTGGAGGAGAATCGCTTCGTGCTCGCCCGGCGGCTGTCCACTCCCGCCTTGTCCATCCACGCGGTGCGCCTGACCGATGGGGCTGAGCCGCCCCTGATCCTGGGCATCGGTGAGACCGGGGTCTGGCGGCTGCCGGCCGCGGACGGGGCGGCGCCGGACTGGACCTGCGGGGCGCGGCCCGGGGGTGCCATCGCGCTGGATGGCAGCCATCGCGCTCTCGCGCTCTCCCACCCCGTGGCGGGCGGACGTTTCGGACTCTGCGTCATCGATACGCAACATCTCGGTCAACCCCGATGGGATCGCGCACTTCACGACAAGGAGATCCGCGGGGTTGCCTTCTCCCCGGACGGCATGCGGTTGGTCACCGCCTCCCGCGACGGCACCGCGTTGGTGGTCGAGTCCGCCACCGGTGACGTGCTGGTGAGCCTGCCGCCGGGCGGTCCGCTGGATCGTCCGGTGAACCGCGCCATCTTCGACAGCCGGGGTGAACGCATCGCGGTCGCCGCGGCGGACGAACGGGTGCGGCTCTATGATCGCGATGGGCGTGAACTCGCGGTCCTTGGCGACGTGACTCGCCAGGGACGCAAAATCCAGATCCATAAGACTGCGGTGCGTGATATCGCGTTCGCGGCCGCGGATCGCTATCTGCTGGCCGGCGACGATGCCGGCCAATTGGTGCGCTGGGATCTCCGCACCGGCGACGCCGAGGTCTTGGGCCAGCATCGGCTCAGTGTGGAGCATGTGCGTGCGTCCCCGGTCAGCGATCCCCGTGAGGCGGAAGACCTGGTACTGACTGCCTCACTGGATAAGACTGCGCGGCTGTGGGGGCTTCAGGGCGGGCGCGAGGTGGCCGTGTTCAGTCACGATGCCGCCGTGACCAATGCCCGTTTCAGTGTGGATGGTAGCCGGGTACTGACCTATTCCGATGAGGACGGCTCGGCGCGGCTCTGGTCCGTGGACCCGGTCAGCGCCTTGTCCTTTCCGCTCCCCCATGCGGATCACGTCTGGCATCTGGAGATGGCCCGGCCGCCGCCGGAACTGGATACCGATCCTGGTGCCTTCCTGATTGCCACGGGTTCGTTCGACGGTGCCGTGCGGGTCTGGCGCTATGACAGCCAGGCCCCCACCGCAACGCCGGCGGAGATCTGGAACCTGCGGGGACACCGCGGCCGGGTGCGGCGTGTCGCCTTTTCGCCGACCGGGCGGTGGCTTGCCAGCGCGGCCTTCGATGGCAGCGCGCGGGTCTGGAACCTGATCACCGGCGGCGGGTGCGCACTGGAAGCGGGGCCTGCCGCCGTGCCCGAGTCTGCCGCCGGTGTCAAACGGACGGCGCGTGTCGAGTTTTATCGCGTCCTCTTCACCCCGGACGCGCGTTGGCTGCTGACCACCTCCAATGAGGCCGCGCGACCGGTGCGTCTGTGGGACCCCGCCACCTGCGCCGAACTGCAGCTGTCCCCGGCCCTGGAGCACGGGCCGGATCGGGTTCAGGCCGCGGCCGTCGCTGTCGCCGGGTCGGGCGGCACCCAATTATTCGCCACCGGCGACGATGCCGGGATCCTGCGGGTGCTGCGCTCCGAACCCGGCGGGGCGGCCTGGACCCTGGTGTGTCGACTCGACCCGCATGGGGCTCCCATCACCGATTTGGCATTTGCCCCGGATGGACGTGCCATCGCCAGTGTCGGCGAGGACGGGCGGGGCGTCCTGGTCCCGTTGGCGGACGGCGTCTGTGGGACGCCCCGGTTTCTCGATGCGCAGACCGAGGCGCTCTATAGTGTCCGCTTCTCCCCGGACGGCGCCGTCTTGGTGACCGCGTCCATGGACGCCCGCGCTCAGGTCTGGGATAGCCGCGGCGGCGCGCTGATTGCGGAACTCAAGGGTCACAAGGACCGTATCTACTCCGCCGAATTCAGCCCGGATGGACGCTGGATCATCACCGCGTCACGTGACGGCGCGCTGCGCCTGTGGCAGCGTCCCGTGCCGCCGCGCCAGACGGACAGGCAGCCCCGCACCGCGGGGTCCTATCTGGTGCTGGAGGCCGATCTGGGTGGTGTGGCCTACGCCCGTTTCAGCCCGGACGGCAACAGTGTCGCGGCGGCCTATTGGGAGAACGCGGCCTTGCTGTGGCGGATCTGGACCAACGACACGACCCCCGACCCCGCGATCGTGACGGTGTGGGGTAAAGATCGGTCGCGTCTCGCACTGATCCGCGAGGCGATGCGCTTTCGTCGGGACAATGGTCTGGGGGTACGGGTGAATTGGGAAGCGAGGGATGCGTACCCTTAAGTCATGGGTCAAGAACAAGTCAAACACGAACACAAGCGGATAAGTCAATGAGCGAACCTTTACGTGCCGCGGTTGCGCGGCAGCGGATGTTGTTGCGGGGTCGGCTGGCCTCGCTCCTGGAGCGGCTGGCGCACGCCTGTGCCGGGGCTTGGCCAGAACGGGCGGCCCTGGAGCAGCACCTGCTGGAGGCCTTGCCGGGCTTGCCGTCCTGCAAGTATCTCTATGTGCTCGATGCGCAGGCGCGCCAATTGACCGCCAACTGCACCCCCAATGGGCTGCTGCCCGAGTATTACGGGCGCGACCGTAGCGATCGGCCCTATCTTGTCGATGCCCTGGCGGGGGAACGTTTTTCCCTTTCCCAGGCTTATATAAGCCGCAATCAGCGTCGCCCCTCGCTCACCGCGGTGCAGCGCATCGCCTCCCCGGCGGGGACGACGCTCGGTTATTTGGGGGCGGATTTCGATCTGCGCGAACTGCCGCTGACCCGCGAGATCTATCGGCCGCCGGAGCAATGGGTACAGCTCAAGGGAGACCCGGCGATCCGCGGCGGACTCTTTCTTCAGGAGCGGGTGGAGAGCCTCATGGACACCCGCATCGACGCGGTGTTGGACTTGCTGCGGGAGTTGATCGCGGTGCATGGGGTCTTCCACGGCAAGCTGCACTTTTCCAGTTCGCGTGCCACCCTGTGGTTGATCGACGACCCTTACCGTTTCCGCCTCCTTGATTTCGAGGACCTGACCGACCCGGGGATTTGTCTGGCCTACCCCAGTCGGCCCTATCCGGCGGATGCGGCGATTCCCCTGGATCAGGTCGGCGAGGTCTTCAAGACTTTCCGCGCCCTGCGTTTCATGGATGAGACGATCTACCTGCGCTCTGGTTCGCTCAACGTATTCAACGGGATCGTCGGCCTGAATTTCTCGTGCGACGGCTCACATTACATGCCGTGGCAGGAGTTTCTGCACAAGAGTTTGGGCTTTTGGATCGGTAACGGCGAGACCTGTGCCCTGGAGGAAACTGAGTAACGCGTCGGAAACTTCAGCCGAAGTTGATCCTGGCCTCCAGATTCGGAGCCGAATCGGCATTGGCCAGTGCCTCGTTGAAACTGATGGTCCCGGCGCGAAAGAGGTCGAGCAGGGCATCGTCGAAGGTCTTCATGCCGTCTTCATTGCTTGCCTGCATGGCCTCACTCACCTCGTCGACGCGACCGTCGCGGATCAGATCGGCAATGTGCGGCGTGTTGACCAACACCTCGATGGCGGCGGTGCGCTTGCCGCTGACTGTCTTCACCAGGCGCTGGGAGATGATGGCGCGCATGTTGATGGACAGATCGAGGAACAGGGTCTTGTGCAGTTCCTGAGGAAACAGGTTGATGACCCGTTCCAGCGCCTGATGGGCATTGTTGGCGTGCAGGGTCGAAATGGCCAGGTGTCCGGTTCCGGCCAGTTCGATGGCTGCCTCCATGGTCTCGCGACTGCGGATTTCGCCGATGAGGATGATGTCCGGCGCCTCGCGCAATGAGCTTTTCAAGGCGGCGGCATAGCTCTTGGTGTCGACCCCAACCTCGCGTTGGTTGATGATGCACTGTTTGTGGGGGTGGACGAACTCGACCGGATCCTCGATGGTGAGGATATGGCCTGGCGCCGCGGCATTGCGTGAGTCGATCATGGCCGCGAGTGTCGTGGATTTGCCGGACCCGGTGGACCCGACCATCAGGATGATCCCGCGCTTCTGCATGATCAGCCGGGTCAGCACCGGCGGCAGTCCCAATTCCTCGGCGGTCGGGATGGTGGCCCGGATATAGCGCAATACCATGGCGGCCTGGCCGCGCTGATGAAAGGCATTGACGCGAAAACGTGCCCGTTCCTCCAGTGCGATCGCGAAATCCACCTCCAATTCGTTTTCGAATTGCTGCGCCTTGTCCCGATCGAGAATCGACAGCACCGCGTCCCGGCAGAATTCCGCGGTGGTTTCCGACTCACCGATCGGGCGAATGACCCCCTCGATCTTGATCCGAACCGGAGTTCCGGGCGTGAAAAAGAGATCCGACGCCTGATGCCGGATCATCATTTCGAGATAAGGTGTAATGTCCAACGCGGTGTCTCACGCGTGCTCAGGTGCCATGTGATTTGGCGATACCGGGCTGGTAGACCGCGGCCTGATGGGTCGTCTCCACCGCGAGCCCGGCGGTCGTCTCGCTTGGCGCATAGGGGACCCGGTCGCTTTCCGATCCCGCCGGCGGAGCCGGCGGCGCTCCGAACAACGCGGGGTCGGTGATGCCCTCGTCACCTTCCGGCACGATCGAGAAGGCATCCATGTCCGCGAAGTGATCCTTGCCGCGGGACTCGTGACCCTCCAATTTGATGGCCAGCCGCAGCTCGTTCATCGAGTCGGCGCTGCGGATCGCGTCCTCGTAGCTGATCTTGCCGGATTCGTAAAGGTCGAACAGCGCCATATCGAAGGTCTGCATCCCGAGTTCCCGTGATTTTTTCATGATTCCCTTGATACCATGCACGTCGCCCTTGAAGATCAGGTCCTGAATCAGCGGCGAGTTGATCATGATTTCGATCGCCGCGATGCGCCCGCCATTGGTGCAGGGCAGCAGGCGTTGGGAGATCACCGCCTTGAGGTTGAGCGAGAGATCCATCAGCAGTTGCACCCGCCGCTCTTCCGGAAACAGATTGATGATGCGGTCCAGTGCCTGATTGGCGCTGTTGGCGTGCAGGGTGGAGAGGCACAGGTGGCCGGTCTCCGCGAAATTGATGGCGTGCTCCATGGTCTCGCGTTGGCGGATCTCACCGATCAGAATGACGTCCGGGGCCTGGCGCAGCGTGTTGATCAGGGCGGCGTCCCAACTCTCCGTGTCGACACCGACCTCGCGTTGAGTGATCAGACAATTACGGTGCGGGTGGACATACTCCACCGGGTCCTCGATCGTGATGATATGCCCGAAGCTGTTGGCGTTGCGGTGGCCGAGCATGGCCGCCAGGCTGGTCGACTTGCCCGAGCCGGTGCCGCCGACGACCAGGATCAGCCCGCGCTTGGTCATGATCAGGTCTTTCAGGACCGGCGGCAGGTTCAGCTCGTCCAGTTCCGGGATACGGCTGGTAATGGTGCGCAGCACGGCGCCGGCGAGTCCCTGCTGGATGAACGCATTGACACGGAAACGCCCGATCCCTTGGGGACTGATCGCGAAGTTGCACTCCTTATGCGCTTCGTAATCACGCACTTGGCGGTCGTTCATGATGGCGCGCACCAGTACACTGGTCTGTAGCCCGGTGAGCGTGTGATCACTCAGCGGTGTCATCCGCCCGTCGATCTTGCACGCCGGGGGAAACTCCGCGGAAATGAACAGATCGGAGCCTTTGCGAGCCAGCATGGTGCGAAGGCAGTCGAGCATGAATTTTGCTGCTTCTTGGCGGTCCATGGGGTACCGTGCCTTGTGGTCGTCGCCTGACGTCTGTGTGTGCTTGCTTGTCGTCCGGCGGCAGCCGATGCGACGAAGATGCGCTTACAACGATAGCCCCGTCCGAGTGATTAAGCAACTCGCGGAGCCTTCATGAAGCTGATATAAATCAGGTGCTTGTTTTACGTTGACGCGCATTTCCCCGGCCGTTTCGAAAAATGCAGACTAGGTCCGCCCGCTTCCGCGAGGGGGTGCATCGCTACCCCGACGGTTCGGCGAGGGATCTCGGTGGCGACAGGATGGCTCGCGGTCCGCGTGGATATCGTTGTTTCATAGGGCGTTTACGGATCAGCCTGGTTCGCTGCGTCTGAGCTGGTCGGTGAGCTTTTCGAACTCGCGGCGCAACTCCAGGTTCTCGAACGGCCGCAGCGCCGGGACCTGGCGGTTCATCAGGCCTTCCAGCAGTTGCCGGCTGGATTTCACCAGCCCGACCAATTCTCCGGAGACGCGCACCGTTTCATAGGTGTTCCAGGCCGCCGCGATATCCTTTGCCACTTCACGCCGGGCCTTGCTGACCTGATTCGCCTGATCGCTCAGGTATTGACGATAGATGCCGGCCGCATCGATGGTGAGTCGCTGGGCCTCGAGGTTGGCGGCGAGCAGCTCGCCTTTGGTCGGTGAGGTGCGCAGCAGTTCACGGGTCTCGCCGCTCAACTGCTGGGCGCGGGCTATGATCGAATCAATCTGTGGAATGTACTGTTCGCCGATGGCCTCTTCGATCTTCACATGCATCCGTTCGAGCGCGCGCAGCAGGACCACGTACATGCCGTAATAGCGGCGAGCGCTCTGAAGGTCCTCGCCGCTCTGTGCCACCAGGGTCTCCAGTTGATTGGTGACCGACTTGACGTTATCGAATAGGATGCCGAGGTCGACCATGTTGTCGCCGACCACGGTGGATAGCAGGAACTCCACCTGTTCGTCACTCAGTTCCACTCCCAATGCCCGGACCGCCGTTGCGAATTCGCGCTTCACCTCGCCCAATCGCTTGGTGAGTTGCGCGATTTGCTGCTCTTGTTCGACGATCAGCCGGTCGTAGTCGGCGACCGTCCGTTTGATGGTCGACTCGCCGGGTGCGGAAACACGGCTTTGACGATAACCGGCGATGGCCGCGCGGGCGGCCTCGATCTCGATCTGGATGGCGCGGATGCGCTCGCGGAACTGCTGCACCGGCGAGCTGGAAAGAATGGCGACAGCATCATCGAGCAGGTCATCGATCTCGGCCTGATTGGATGCCTTGTCTTTGCCGATCCAGGCACTGTCAGGCAGGTCCGCGTGGCGGTCCTCGAGGACCAGCGTGTCTTCGAGCTTGGGAACCACCTGCTCCCAAACCTGCGGGAATCCCATCGGTTGGGGACCGAGGATGCCGCGGGCGTCTTGGGCCGCTTGCCCCGCAACGTCGCGGGAGCGCTGCCACCAATGCTCGGCGGTCGTGCGGGTGCGCTGCCACAGATCCGCACTGCCGCCGGTTTCGCCTGGCGCGGCTCCGGTGGTCATCGGTTGGTCGGCGACCGGCGCCTCCAGAACGATCGGGCTGGTATCCGCCGCGGAGCACAGACCGGGCGAGACGATCAGCAGGATCGGGAGTAGGGGCCAGGCGTCGAGAGAGAGGCGATAAGACATCGTGGGCCTTGTGTCGTGTGGCGGGGTGAGGGGCCAGCCGCCGGGTTTATAGGTCCGCGGGTAATGGCCCGAAGTTGATGCCGATCGAGAGCCTCAATTGACCGCTGCGATTGGGCTCCACCGCATGTGGAAGGTTGGGGGGGAAGAAGAGCAGCGTACCGGCGACGGGTGTGACACGCATGGTGAGTGGGCCGTCATAGAGGATCAGATCGCCGCAGTCGGCCGGGGCGTCAACATAATAGACCGCCGAGAGTCGCTCATCGCACTCGTCATGCGTGTGTTCGCTGGTGTGGTGGCCGGGTCCCGTGGCGTTGAACCAGAAGCCGCAGCGCAGTCCGTGGGCTGATTCGCCGAGGATGGTCGCGGCGCAGTGCAGCGCGTGCTCGAGTACGGGCGCGAGTGCCGGCATCCGCGCCCGCTCCAGATAGAGGTTCTCATAGCGCCCGCCGACAAGATGGCTGCGGCGGTCGAAAGACTCCGGCGTCAAGGTCTGGAACGCGGTCAGGATAGCGGCATTGACGGCCGCGGCGCCCGGCAGGACGCAGCGCTGGATACGCGCGTTGACCCAGGGATGGGAGGCCGCGGTTTCGGACACGGCGTCCTGATCCAGCTCCCCGTTCATTTGGCGCTCTGGGGTGCCGTGGGTGCAGGGGTCGGTGTTTGCCAGGGCGCAATGGCCACCACCGTCACGCTGTTCTTGGGTGAGCCCTCGATGATCCGGTCGCTGTAGGTCAGATAGACCAGGACATTGCGCGGGGCGTCGTAGAACCGAACGACCTGAAGCGTCTTGAAGAGCAGTGAAGTGCGCTTCTTGAAGACCTCCTCGCCGTTGCGCTTCCCGCTACGGATGTCCTCCGGCAAGGTGATGGGGCCGATCTGAGTGCACTCGATATCCGCATCCGAGGTGTCTTCCGCCACCCCGACGGCCCCGGAGATCCCGCCCGTCTTGGCCCGGCTCAGATAGCAGGCGACTCCGGGGAGATCCTCGTCCAGAAAGACCTCGACGACGATCTTGTCGTTCGGCCCCATGAACTTGAACTTGGTGCCGACGCTGCCGATGATGTCCGCTGCGGCGGACTGGGCGAGCACCATCGCGATCAGCGTGATGAGACCGCAGCGCGCGCCATGTACGAGTGTTGACGAGTTCACTTGCGGACCACTCCTCTGCTGCGTTTTTCGGTTTTGCCGCCTGGTCCGGTCCGATTCAGTCCGGTCAGCGACTGGCGTTGGGTTCGGGTCCGAACAGCCGATCGAATTCCCGACGGCTGCGCGTCAAGGCGTCCTCGATGGAGACCCCGAGGAACCAGTTACCGGTGATTCCGAGCCGACTGCCGGCCAGCGCCTGATCGATCCGGGCCACCACGGAGGCATGACCGGCACGCAGGGCCGGCAGCCGGTTGTGGGTTTCCCCCTGTGCGGCGATGTGCCGCGGATCGACGCCGAGTGCCGCGCAGGCGACAGTCACCTGTTCCTTCGGGCACAGTTCGCCGGGACGGAAATGAAAAGCAAAGCCGCGATAGGTGCTGTCCGGGAGGAAGTCGCGCGACACCGCCGAGTAGAAGCTGCCGCCGACCGCGATCAGACCTGCCAGTGGCGGCAGTTGCAGGTCGCTGACGCGGAAGGCGAGTGTCAGGGTCTCGATCTCCGCCATGGCGATGGCGGCGATCGTCTGTTGCGCGGCGGCGAAACCGGCCGGCATCAGTCGGGCGGCCTGGTCCGGCGGGACCGCCAGCGTCAAATAGGCGCAGGTGAGCGCGGTGCCATCCCCCAGGTCGATCCGGAAACCGTCCGCGGCGGGGGTGACGGCGGCGACATTCACCCCGGTGCGCACCTGGATGCGCTCCTGGGCCGCAATCGCCTGGGGGATGCGGGACAGTCCGTCCGCGAAGGTGAAGGCCTTGATGACGTCCTTGCGGCGCGGCTTGCGCCGGAACAGGGCCTCCGCGGGATAGTCGTCCGCGTCCTGGCAGATCACCGCCTGGAAGGCGTGGCGCAGCAGGTCGCGGTAGTTGCGTCGACCCAGGACCCGGCCGTAATAGTCGGCGACCCGCTGCCCCTCCTTGGGGGTGGTGAAGAGGCGCGGCAGCGAGACCGCCGCCTCCAGCGGATGCAGGGCGGAGCCGATGCTGCGGCGCTTACCGTCTTTCCACAGCCGGTAGCCGACCTTGGTCTTGGTCTGGACCGCGGCGGTCAGGCCCAGATCGTCCATGATGCCGAGCAGGTTGCCGTAACTGTTGAAGCAGGTGTGGCTGCCGGCCTCGGTCCAGAACCCATCGAGTCCCGCGAACGGGTGGGTCTTGATGCAGCCGCCCACGCGTTGGGACGACTCCAGCACCAGCGTGCCGAGTTCGCGCCGGGCCGAAAAATGGGCGGCACCCAGCCCGCTGATGCCGGCGCCGATGACGATATGGTCGAAATCCTTGGTCATCTCGATTGCTAATCCAACTGTGGATTGGTATTGCCTTCGGCCCGCGGTTCGACAGGCGCCAGGCTGAGGTAACTGATGTCCGGTTCCGGGGTGGGCGTGGGCGGGGGCGCGCAGTCCGCCAGGGTCCACTGATCACCCGGTACCAGGCTCAGATAACTGATATCCAGGTCCGGTCCGCCGCCGACCGGTGGTTCCTCCAGATGACCGCCTTGTGGAGCCAGGGACAAATGCCCGGTGTCGATGGTGCGCACCCGTGCGGGCGCATCCGTCGCGGCTATCGCGTCGACGCTGTCCGGTCCATTCGGACCCTCCACCGGCGTGATCGTGAGCGTGGCCCCCGCGTGAGCAAAAATCGTCTCGAAGCGGGTCGCGGTGGCAAAATCGACGTCGCGCTTGACGATGACGGGTCGGCCGGTGAACAGGCGCTCCGTACCCTTGTCGGTGAGCTTGAAGACCGCGCGCAGGCGCTGTCGGACTTGCTCTGGGTCGGCTCCTGGTGCGATCAGACCCAGGTAACTGAGATCGAAGCGTTCGTCGGACATGGTTCAACTCGCTCTTGGCAGCGCGCCCCTGCCGTCATCGCGCCAACGGGCCATACCGAAGGCGCGCGTCGGCAGCCTGGGATAGGGCCCGCTGAGGCGGATCGACGCGGAACGCGGTTACTCGATCGTTTTGCTCAGGCTGACGGCCCCGCGGACATCACCGACAGCATAACCGCGCGCCTGGTCTTCTGGATAGGCTTGATCCAGTGCGGCGGCGACTTCCGGGGTGATGGCGTTGCCATGACAGGCCAGGCAGGGCTCACCGGTTGGAATCGCTTTCATGAAGCGGAACTGCTTGGTTCCGTCGATTTGTACCACTTCGGCGAAGGCCATGGTGTCGACCGGCTCGCCGGCCGCCTGGCGTTGATCGAAACGGGTCAGGACTTGCTGTTCCCAGGCGTCCGGTGTGTCGAGCTGCGGATTGCGTGTCTTGAGGCTGACGCGTCCGACCTCCCAGCCGGACCGGGTGGCGATGTCTTTCGCGATGGCTGGGGCGCGGTCCTGGCAGACGCTGACCGCCTTGGTCGGCCCGCCGGACTTGATGGCGGCCTCCAGCTCACCTTTCAGGGTGCCGGCGAACTCCTTGACGAGTGACTTGGCTTCCTCGGCCAACGGGTTTGCGGCGGGCGCGGCAGCCGTCGGCGCCATTGGCGCCGCGGGCGGCTCCGCGGCCAGTGCGCCGGCGGTAAACAGGGTGGCAATCGCGCCGAGCAGGGTGTGGTTCATGAGAAAACTCCAGTGCGTCGATAATGTTGATCAAGGTACTCTGAGACAGCGTTGCAGTGTGCCTGGTTCTGGCTGCCGGGGCTTTGCGGAATCTCATGCTGCCGACGTCAGGGCCACGTCTGGATATTCCGGTGCGAAGGGTATATAGCCTTCGGACGTGATAACCGGACAAGGGGCGGGTTTCAAACCCGCCCCTACACGAAGGTCTGTCTGGATATCAGGTGCGAACGCTATAATCCGCTCGCGGCCTCACCGCGGCGGGATGCGATGCAGTCCCCGCCCGGAAGTCGCCACCACCCCACGGGAGTCGCGATGCACGCCATATGCGGTTGGATGGGGCAGATTGCCGACGCGGCGGCCTCGGACCGAATCCTCGACCAGATGCTTGAGCGCTGCCGCGGCGGTGCACCTGACGCCAAGGGCGCGGGTCTGATCCGCGACCTGAGCGGCCATGCGGCAACCCTGGCCGGAGCTGGGCAGGTCTATGCGGACGGGGAGGTGGTGGTCTGTCTCACCGAGCCGGTCATGCTGTCGACTGGTTCCGCGCCGGCCGTGCCGGCGGACGCGGAGGCGGTGGCTCGACGCTATCACGCGCAGGGCGATGCGCTGCTCGGCCACTGTCATGGCAGCTTCGGCCTGGTGGTCATGGACTTGCGCCGCCGCAAGATCCTGATGGCCGTGGATCGGGCCGGCATCCGGCCGCTCTATTTCCGGCGCAGCGGTGCGGCCGTGGTCTTCGCCAGCCGGCTGTCCGCGCTGCGCGAGCTCCCCGATTTTCAGGCGAACCTGAGTGACCAGGCTCTGTTCGATTATCTGTACTGTCATGTCGTCCCGAGTCCGGGCACCATCTATCAAGGCGTTGAGAAGCTGTTGCCGGCCCAGGCCATTGATCTCGGTCCGCTGGGTCGACATGCGTTTTTCTATTGGCAGATGCCGTATCGGGACGACAACCCGGCCGCGCTGACCGATCTCAAGCGCGAATTTCGCGGCCTGCTGCCGCTGGTGGTGGAGCAGGCCGCGGCGGCTCCCGGACCCGACGCGACCGCGGTCGGCTGTTTCCTGAGCGGCGGTACCGATAGTTCCACCGTCGCCGGCACGCTACGCCAATTGCGTGGTGCACCGGTGCGCACCTATTCGATGGGATTTGCGGCGGCGGGTTTCAACGAGCGCGATGATGCGCGTCTCGCCGCCCGTCACTTCGCGACGGATGCGCGTGAATACCAGGTCCAGCCGCAGGACCTGCTCGAGGCCATTCCGCTGGTGGCCGCCTATTGTGATGAGCCCTTTGCCAACGCCTCCATCGTGCCGGCCTATTTGTGCGCCCGCTATGCCCGGGCCGACGGCATGGAGCGCTTGTTGGGCGGCGACGGCGGTGACGAGATTTTCGGCGGCAATGCCCGCTATGCTACCCAACAGGTTTTCGAGATCTACGGCAATCTGCCCGGCTGGCTGCGCCGCGGACTGGTCGACCCGCTCGCCGCCATTCCTGGTCTCCGTGCGGTTCCCGGACTGCGCAAGTTCAAGCACTACGTGGAGCAGGCCCGCATCCCCCTGCCGGATCGTCTGGAGACTTACAACTTCCTGCACCGTACGCCGCTCGGCGAGATCTTCGACCCCGGCTTCCTCGCGCGGGTCGATCCGGACGCGCCCTTGGCGAGTCAGCGCGCCTGTTACGAGCGCACCGCCTCCCGCGCCATCGTCAACCGGATGATGCATCTCGATCTCAAGATCACCCTGGCGGACAACGATCTGCGCAAGGTCAGCCAGGCCTGCGAACTGGCGGGGATCGACGTCCGGTATCCGCTGCTCGATGAGCGTCTCATGACCTTCGCGGCCGGGGTACCGCCCCAGATACAGATCAAGAACAACCAGTTGCGCTGGTTCTTCAAGGAGGCGTTGGCCGATTTCCTGCCGCCCGCGATTCTCACCAAGAAAAAACACGGCTTCGGCGTGCCGATCGGGCTGTGGCTGGCCGAGTACCCGCCGCTCAAGGCCCTGACCGTGGACAGCCTGGGCACCTTGCGCGAGCGCGGCATCGTCAATCCCGCCTATATCGACTGGCTGCGCGCCCGGCACGCGGGCGAGCAGGCGGGCTATTACGGCGTCATGCTCTGGGTGCTGGTCATGTTGGAGCACTGGCTGCGCGCCCATGGCCATGCATCCTGAGCATTCCGGCGCGATACCGCCGACGGGGGGCTCCATGGCGCCGCGGCCGGGGGCGGTCCATGGTGCTCGGGCCAGGTTCAATCCTGGTGCCGCGGGTGGTCCGCCCGGACGCTGGAACGAGCGGCTGAAAAGCCACAGGTATCTGATCCTGCTCCTGGTGCTGGTCTGCGTCCTGATTGTTCAGTCGGTTGATCGGCGTCTGGTCGGCGTGACCGCCATCGCGGAGTTGCTCGTGATGATCTCGCTGGCCGCCATGGTGTTGGTGGTGTTCGAGGGACGCCGGGGTCGGCTCGCGGCCCTGTGGTCCGGGGTCGTGGTGGCCGCCCTGGGCGGGGCGCGCTATCTCCTGCCGGCGGTGTCCCATCCCGGACTCGAAGTGCTGCAACAAGTGTTGTTGATGTGTTTTCACGGCTGGGCCGCGGCGCTGATTCTGCGCGACGTCTTTCAGCAGGAGCGGATTCGTACGGACGACGTGCTCGGGGCCGTGAGCGGCTACCTTCTGGCCGCTGCCGCCTGGGCGAACCTCTATGCCGTCTTCGAGATCCTGTTCCCCGGCTCCTTCACCATCAGCCCCGACCTGACGGCCCAGTTCAGCGATCTGCGGGGGCGCCTGGCCCTGTTAACCTACTTCAGCCTCGCGACCATTACCTCGGTCGGCTATGGCGACATTGCGCCGGCACGCGGACCCATGACCGCCTTCGCCATGCTCGAAACGGTGTTTGGTCAGTTCTACATCGCCGTCGTCGTCGCGCAACTCGTCGGCATGCGCTTGGCGCAAGGGACGCGGGGCAAGGGCGGCCGGTGAGGCGGGCGTATCATCACCGGCGCTACGGAAAGCCGCCAATGTCGGTGCGACTTCAGTCGCACCGACATCCAATCCGATGGTGGGTGGTATAGCCTTCGTACCTGATGTCCAGACAGACCCTTGGTGTAGGGCGGGTTTGAAACCCGCCCCTACGTCCGGTTATCACGTCCGAATGCTATAACCGGTCTCACCTGACATCGGCATAGGGTCGCAACACCTCGGAATGCTCTACGGCGAGCCGGGCCACCAGTAGCGCGCTGCCGGGCGGCGGGAAGCGTCCTTGTTCCCAGTCGCGCACGGTGCCGACCGGGGTTTGCAGCAACCGGGCAAAGGCCGGTTGCGAGAGTCCTAAGGCGGTACGGGCCGCGCGCAGGGCGAGTTGGTTGGGGGTATAGGTGCGGGCGCGCACGTCGGCGGCCATCTCGGCGAGCGAGGCAGACAGTCCGGGGACAGCCTCGCCGGCATCAGCTTCAATCGCCGCCGCAATACGTTCCAGATCAATCTGACCGCTGCCGCTCTGACGATAAAAAGCAATGTGCTTTTCAATCTGGTGCTTGCGGTAGCCAGGGCGGATGTCGTCGCAATCTTTCCCCAGCAGCGGATTGTCCGCCAAGGCACGAAAGCCGACGTCCAACAACGTCAGATAACGGGTGCGCTGATCCCGGCCCCAGGTGGCTTGGGTGTAGCGACCGATGGCCTTCAAGTCAGCCTTGGCCGCCTCGGTCAGCACAAACCTGGGCATCAGTGCGTACTTTCGCTGTCGAGTTCAGCCAGCAACCCGCTAATAGTCGGCCCTGCCGCTGGCTTCACCGTCCGCGAGCGCCTGACGCAAGGTAGACGGTTTCAATTCGTGTTCTTCCAGAAGCCGTAAACCGGCTCGAATCGCCTCACTGGCCGAGCCGTAGCGACCTTGGGCAACCTGCTCGGTGATGAATTGCTCGATCCTGGTCCCCGCGGATCAGATCACGCACGTACGCGCTGCTGGTACCGAAGCGGCGGCTGACGACCTGCTCGTCCATATAGGACTTGAGCGCGTCCGGGAGGGAAATGTTCATGCTGCTCATGCCCGGAGCGTAGCGGCGATGGCAAATTTTGGCAAGGTAGGCGCTGTCGGTTATGCGCAGGCGTCGCAAACCGCTAACTGTTCCTTTCCCTTGCGGATGATGCGCTCGGCATCGAAGTCGCGCACGCGCCCGGCCGCGATGTCGGCGAGCCCCTCCTGAACCTGCGCGCTTGGTATCGGTCTCGACTTTGTAAGAAAAAATAGCCATTTTTTCTTACAAGCGATAACCTATCTGCATGTCTCAACCTACTGAAAAAATGATCCTTAGCAGGCTCTATGGCAAAGGCAGGGGTTGGGTCTTCTCGCAGACCGATCTAGCGGATCTGGGGAGCCGTTCGACCCTCGATGTGGCCCTGCATCGCTTGTGGACGCAGGGCGCTATTCGCCGCGTCCTGAGGGGGATCTACGACTACCCACGGTACAGCCTCCTCCTGGGCGAGCCCTTGAGTCCGGACATCGATCGGGTCGCGCAGGCACTCGCCCGCAAACTCGGTTGGCGCATCCTGGCGAACGGCCCATCCGTGCTGAACCTGATCGGGCTTTCCACCCAGGTGCCGGCCCAGTAACGGGAGAAATGATGCGCAACAGCACCTTGCAGATTCTCGCCGAGCACAAAGGACTCCTAACCCGACGCTACGGCGTGACCGAGCTCGCCCTGTTCGGCTCCAGGGTCCGAGGCGACGCGCGGGAGGATAGCGACGTGGATATCCTGGTGGCTTTCGATGGACCGGCCACATCGGAGCGTTTCTTCGGCGTGCAGTTCTATCTTGAAGATCTACTAGGCTGTCCGGTCGACCTGGTCACGGAGAAGGCCCTACGCGACGAATTGCGGCCGCACATCGAGCGAGAGGCGATCCGTGTCTGAGGTCGGCTGCGGTCCCCGCGAATGGGCCTTCTATTTTGGATGACATGATCGGATTCGCCGAGAAAGTCATGACCTACACGGCCGGTCTGGACCAGGAAGGGTTCTTGTGCGATGACCTAGCTTACGATGCCACTCTGCGCAATCTTGAGCTGATCGGCGAGGCAGCAACCCATGTCCCCGAGTCGGTGCGAACCGCCAACCCCCAGGTGCCCTGGCGACTCATCGTCGCCACCCGCAATCGCCTGATCCACGGCTATCTCGGAATTGACGACGACACCCTCTGGAGCATCATCCAGGGCGACGTGCCGGCGCTGCTGCCGTTGCTTCGCGCGCTTCGCGCGCGGTCGCAATCATTGCCCACATGATGCACTACCCTATTTGCCATGGTGACCGTGGCGACTCGGCCGGTCCCGCCCGGCGCGGCTTCCGGCTACAGATCCTCAATACGCGCGCCCGGCTGATCGAACCGCAGACAACCCTGTTGCCCGAAGGCATCGAGGATGATCTCACTGCTGGAGGCGTACTCGCCGGCCTGGGCCTTGATCCTAATCCCGGTCGACGGTATGCGTAGTCAGGGCTTCCAGCCCTGACGGTGTCAGGCCAGGATGGCCTGACTACGCACCCGGCGAGCCCAAGTGGCCGGAATCTTGATCAAGGCCCCGGCCTGCACGGCGCCGCGCACGGCCTGGGCCATCTCGGCGGTCAGTGTGATGGTGATACGTTCGATGGTGTTCATGAGTATGAGGATGTCGTACTGGCGGTGTTGCGAAGAGGCCGACCGGCCTTCGGTTGTCCGTTGTGGTGATCGCGGCCGTGATCGAGACCCTGGGCGACCGGTGCTGAATGTTCCACGGCCCGGCGACGTCGTCTCGTGACGACCTGGCCCCGACGCGCCTTCATCTATTTCATCTTTCTTCCAGAAGTCTGGCGGGGCGTGCTATCAGAAACATATTTCGTGGTACGTCCCCTATTTCCCCCGCGTCCCCTATTTCCCCCGTCCCCTATTTCCCGCCCGTCCCCTATTGCCCGTTGCCGGAAAGCCTCAGTGAGCGCACGCTTGCTGCATCGGATGAGCGGTCAGCGATTGAGACGTTACGCCAATGTACGACGCATGTTGGTTTCGTGAGGTGATCCCTTGACTGCGCTCTGGTCAACTCGCCGCAGTGCCCGCGTGTCGGGGTGTATATGCTCGCCATGTGGAACCCCTCGATGACTAGCGCACAGCAATGGATCGGTGTCATGGCGACAAGCGCGGTGGCCGCGCTGAGCCTCATCGCCATCGTCTGGCTGATCCGGGCGTCGCCAGCCCCTGAACCCCTGAGTATCGCCGTCGCCACCAATTTCATCGGCGTACCGCTGTGGGTGGCCGAGCGGCAGGGGTTCTTCGCCGCCGAGGGCCTGATGGTGACCCTGCAGCGTCTGCCCAGCGGCAAGCTCGCCCTGGAGGCCATGCTGCGCGGCGAGGCGGAGGTCGCCACGGTCGCCGAGACCCCGCTCGTGTTCGCTGCCCTCGCGGGGCGGTCGTTGCGTGTCATCGCCACCTATGCCGGCAGCGGTGAGCACGCCATCGTAACCAGGGCCGACCGGGGCATCGACCGGGTGGCGGACCTGCGTGGCCGGCGCGTCGGGGTCCTCATCGGCACCACGGTCCATTACTTCCTGCACGTCATGCTGATCGACCAGGGGCTGAACGAGACGGACGTCACCCTGGTCGAGCTGCCGGCCGCGGAGCAGGCGCCGGCCCTGGCGGCCGGCCACGTCGATGCGGTCGCTACCCTCGCCCCCTTTACGACCCAGTGCCAGCGTGCTTTGGGCGAGGCCGCCCGCACCTTCCCCACGGGACCGCGTTATCGGGGCTATGCCAGCCTGGCGGTGGCGCCGGATCTGCCGCAGCGCCGGCCGGAGGCAATCGGTCGTCTCCTGCGGGCCCTCGATCGCACCATTGGCTGGATGCGCACGCATCCGCATGAGGCCATGCAGATCGCGATGATCGAACTGAATGTTGAAGGCGCGGTCGTCGAAGACATCTGGGAGCGGCTTGGATTCAATCTGGCTCTCGACCAGGGGTTCGTCATGCTCCTGCAGTCGCAGGCCCATTGGGTGATCGCCAGCGGACTCGCTTCCGGTCGGACGTTGCCCGATTTTCGTGCCATGATCGACCCTTCCAGCCTTGCGCGGCTGCGCCCGGGGTCCGTCACCGTCACCCCGCCACCATGACCCTGCGCACCCGAATCCGCCTGCTCGTTTTGGTGTGCACCCTGATCGCCCTGTGGTTGCTCGGCGTCTTTTTCGCCGCTTACCGGGAGAAGACCCGCGCCGAGCAGGACTTGGCGCTGAGCGAGTCCCTGACCGTTGCGACCGCCCAACTGCGCACGATGCTCTTCGGCCATCTGGTGTCCCCGCACACCCAACCCCGATCCCAGGTCGAGGCGCAATTCAAGCGCCTCACCGACCTGCTGCAGCCGGGAACCCAGTCCAGCGCCGCATCCGACGCACCGGATTCGGATACCCGGTACGCCTGGAACGGCGCAAGGCGCATGGTGAGCGATCTGCTGGAACTCCTCGCCGACCTGGACGCCACCGGGACCGACCCGCGGCTGAGCGCGCGCGGCCGGCAGACCACCGACTTGATCCTGATGAACAGCCATGCCATGACCCTGTTCGTCAGCCAGATCCGCGATCACGCCCTCGATGGTTTCTTCCGGGCGAGTACGCGGGAAAAACACGCCTTGGGCCTGCTGCTGGCGGGACTGGCAGCCATTGGGCTGGGACTGCTCCTGCTGATCGAGCGGAGTCTGTTGTTGCCGATCGACCGGTTGCGCCAGGCCGTGTTACAGATCGGCGGCAGCGCCACGGCGTTGCGCCTCAAGACGCACCGCCGGGACGAACTGGGCCAATTGGCCAAAGCGTTCGACCGCCTGCTGGACCAGATCCAGGAGACCACGGTCTCGCGCGATCGACTGGCGGTCGAGGTGGACGAACGCGCGCGGGCCGAGCGCGCCCTGCAGGAGAGCCAGGACTGGCTGCATCTGGCGATGCAGACCAGCCGCTCCTTCGCCTTCGATTGGGACCCGCAGAGCGACCGGGCGCGGCGCAGCGCGACCTGTGCGGCGATCCTGGGCGTGACTGGCGAGACGGCGGCGCACGACACCGGGCAGGACTATGTTGCGCGGGTGGTGCCCGCGGACCGCGCGCGCTTCATCGCGCTGCGGGAGGCGTTGCGGCCGGCTGCGGACCGCTACCACACCGAGTACCGCATCACCCGCGGCGACGGCAAGACCGTCGTCCTGGAAGAGACCGCGCACGGCTTCTTCGATGCCCAAGGCCGCTTGCAGCGTTTGGTCGGGGCGGCCACGGACATCACCGAGCGGACGCAGGCGGCGGAGGCCCTCCGGCAGAGCGAAGAGCAATTCCGCACCCTGGCCGATGCCGTGCCACAAATCGTTTGGATGACCAGACCAGACGGTGGGAACAACTATTTCAATCAGCAATGGGTGGATTACACCGGGTTGACGCTGGAAGAGAGCTATGGCGACGGCTGGAACATCCCCTTCCATCCCGATGACCGGCAGCGCGCCTGGGACGCCTGGCAGCACGCCGTCCAAACCGATGGCGTCTACGCGCTCGAATGTCGGCTGCGTCGCGCCGACGGGGTCTACGGCTGGTGGCTGGTCCGCGGCGCGTCGCTACACGATGCCGACGGCCACGTCGTCAATTGGTTCGGAACCTGCACCGACATCCAGGACCTCAAGGATTCCGAGGCACAGTTGGAGCGCAGCGCGCACTACGACGGCCTGACCGGACTACCCAACCGCGTGCTGCTGGCCGATCGCCTCCATCAGGAGATGGTTCAGGCGCAACGGCGTGCGCGCCCGGTGGCCGTGGTCCTGCTCGATCTGGATGGCTTCAAGACGATCAACGACCGCCACGGGCATGCGGCGGGGGACCAGTTCCTGATCGCCGTGGCGGCCCGCATGCGGCAAGCGCTACGCGCGGGCGACACCTTTGCCCGTCTGGGGGGGGACGAATTCGTCGCGGTGCTCCCGGACCTGGCCGACACTCAGGACGGCGTGCCGCTGCTCGCCCGTCTGCTCGCCGCCGCGGCCCAGCCGGTGGCGGCCGGCGACCGGGTACTCCAGGCGTCGGCCAGTCTCGGCGCGACCTTCTATCCGCAGGCGGAGGACATCGATGCGGAGCAACTGCTGCGTCAGGCCGATCAGGCCATGTATCAGGCGAAACTGGCCGGCAAGAATTGCTACCACGTGTTCGACGCCGAGCACGATCGCACCCTGCGCGGTCATCACGAGGTTCTGGAGCGCATTCGCCGTGCCCTGGTCGCGCATGAATTCGTGCTGTATTACCAGCCCAAGGTGAATATGCGCACGGGGGCGATCATCGGTGCCGAGGCCCTGATCCGTTGGCAACACCCGGAGCGGGGCCTCCTGCCGCCGGCGGCGTTCCTGCCGGTGATTGAGGATCATCCACTGGCCATCGCGATCGGCGAGTGGGTCATCGACACCGCTTTGACCCAGATGGAGTGCTGGCAGGCCACCGGGCGAGAGTTCCCGGTCAGCGTCAATGTGGGGGCCCGTCAGTTGCAGCAGGCGAACTTCGTCGAACGCCTGCGCGCGCTCCTGGCGGCGCATCCGCAGGTCCGTCCGGGCCATCTGGAACTGGAGGTGCTGGAGACCAGCGCCTTGGAACTGGCCGGGGCCTCCCGTGTCCTCGACGCCTGCCGGGGCTTCGGGGTCCTGTCTGCCCTGGATGACTTCGGCACGGGTTTCTCATCGCTCACCTATCTGCGGCGCCTGCCGGTCGCCCAGCTCAAGATCGACCAGAGCTTCGTGCGCGACATGCTCGTGGACCCGGATGACCTGGCCATTATCGAGGCTGTACTCGGCCTGGCCACCGCCTTCCAGCGCCAAGTCATCGCCGAAGGGGTAGAAACCGTCGCCCAAGGCGAACTGCTGTTGCGGCTCGGCTGCGAACTGGCGCAGGGCTACGCCATTGCCCGACCCATGCCGGCCGCCGACCTCCCGGGCTGGTCGGCTGCCTGGCAACGCGATCCGGCCTGGATCGACCTGCCGACGGCGAGCCGCGACGATCTGCCGCTGCTCTTTGCGGGCGTCGAACACCACGCCTGGATGACGGCCCTGGAAAGTCACCTCAAGGGCGATCGCGCAGCACCGCCGCCGCTGGATCAGCGTGAGTGCCGCTTTGGCATGTGGCTGGATGCCGATGGTCTGGCCAGTTATGGTGCGCAGCCGGCTGCCGCCGCGATCAGGCCTTTGCACCAACAAATACATGTGTTGGCAACAGCCGTGTGTGACCTCCATACCCAAGACCGGACATCCGAAGCCCTGACGAGACTGGGTGAACTGCATGACCTGCAGGACGCCCTGCTCGAACACTTAAAGTCACTGGTCCGGGACGGGATGCATCCGTCAAGTGCGTCGGGATAGGGTGCCTGTCACGCTTTCTTGACACCCGCCTCGTAAGGTCATGGTCATCCAAGCGCCGGTGCGCCGGGATTGGTGACGGTCGACCCGCCCGCATCCGCCGTGTCACCATGGGCACCCGGCCGCGTTGGCCTGCTCACGTCCATCCGCCTATGCCGAATTCCAAGGACCGTCACGACTGCATCCGCCTGCGCGGCGTGCGGCAGAACAATCTCAAGAACCTGGATCTCGATCTGCCGCTGGGTGAACTGATCGTGGTGACCGGGGTCTCGGGGTCCGGCAAGTCGTCGCTTGCCTTCGATACCGTCTATGCCGAGGGTCAGCGGCGCTATGTCGAGACCTTCTCGCCCTACGCCCGGCAGTTTCTGGACCGTATGGACCGGCCGGTAGCCGACCGCATCGACGGGATTCCGCCCGCCATCGCCATCGATCAGACCAATCCGGTACGCACCTCGCGCTCGACCGTGGGGACCATGACCGAGTTGGCGGATTATCTGAAACTGCTGTTCGCGCGGGCGGGGCGGCTGTTCTGCCGGGGCTGCGGGCGGGAGGTGCGGCGCGATACGCCCGAGTCGATCTGGACACAACTCACCGCCGCCGCGCCGACCGACCGGCCGCGGGTCGCGATCTGCTTTCCAGTGCCGGTGCCTGAATCACTGGGGGCGGCGGCGGTGCGGCAACTGCTGGCTCAGCAAGGCTATGTGCGGCTGCTGGACGAGGACGGCCCGGTGCTGCGGGTGGTCCAGGATCGGCTGCGTCTGACTGAGGACAATCGGGGACGCGCGCTGGAGGCGATCGAGACGGCGCTGGACCGCGGTCACGGGCGGCTCTTGGTCTATCCGCTCGGTGAGGGTCGGGAGCCGCCGGTGCACGACGCCGATGCGCACCGGTTCTCTGCTGATCTGCATTGTCCGGATTGCGATATCAGCTACCGCGATCCGCAGCCGAGCCTGTTCTCGTTCAACTCGCCGCTGGGTGCCTGCGAAACCTGTCGCGGTTTCGGGCGGGTCATCGGCATCGACTGGGGGCTGGTCATCCCGGACCCCGGCAAGTCGCTGCTCGACGGGGCGATCAAGCCGATCCAGACCGACAGCTATTCCGAGATCCAGGAGGACTTGATGGGCTTCGCCCACCGTCACGGTCTGCCCACCGATGTGCCCTGGCGCGATCTGCCCCAGGCCGACCGCGACTGGGTGATCGAGGGCGAGGGCGAGTGGGAGACCGGGGTTTGGTACGGCATCCGCCGGTTCTTCGCGTGGCTGGAGGGCCGCGCCTACAAGATGCATGTGCGGGTGCTGCTGTCGCGCTACCGCTCCTACGACACCTGTCCGACCTGCTCCGGTGCGCGGCTGAAGGCGGAGGCATTGGATTGGCGGCTGGTGGCGGCGCCAACTGTCGGCGGTGACGCGGGCGGCGAGCCAGGCACGCCGCGGCCCCCGGCCCTCAACATCCGCGACCTGACGGCGCTGCCCATCGACCGCTGTCTGGCCTATGTCGAACAGTTGGACCTCCCCAAGGCACTCGACCAGGCGCTGGACCTGGTGCTGACCGAGATGCGCTCACGTCTGCGGTATCTGTGCGCGGTGGGCCTGCCCTATCTGACCCTGGACCGCCAGTCGCGCACCCTGTCGGGCGGCGAGGTCCAGCGGATCAACCTGACCACGGCGCTCGGCACCTCGCTGGTCAATACCTTGTTCGTCCTGGATGAGCCCAGCATCGGCCTGCATCCCCGCGATCTGGACCGGGTGATCGGGGTGCTGCACCGGCTGCGCGATCAGGGCAACTCGCTCCTGGTGGTCGAGCATGACCCGCAGGTGCTGCGGGCGGCGGATCGGATCATCGATATCGGTCCGGGCCCCGGTGAGCACGGCGGTCAGATCTGTTTTCAGGGCACGCCGGACGCGCTGCTCGCGGCGGCGGGCTCGCTGACCGGGGACTACCTGGCCGGCCGACGGCGGGTGGCCGAACCCCGTGCTCCCGCGCCGGTGACCGACACGACCCCGCGCCTGCGCATCCGCGGTGCCGGTGCGCACAATCTCAAGCGCATCGATGTCGCGATCCCGCTGCACCGGCTGGTGGTGGTCACCGGGGTGTCGGGTTCAGGCAAGTCCACGTTGATCGGGGATGTCCTCTATCCGGCCCTGTGTCAGTTGAAGGGCCACCCGACGGACCTGCCGGGCGCGCATGACGGGATCGACGGGGCGGACCTGATCGAGGATGTGACCCTGCTCGACCAGTCCCCGATCGGCCGGACCTCACGCTCCAATCCGGCGAGCTATGTCGGCGCGCTGGATGAACTGCGCAAGCGGTTCGCGGCCCTGCCGCTCGCCAAGGAGCGGGGCTATACCGCCGGGACCTTCAGCTTCAACTCGGGCAACGGACGCTGCCCCACCTGCGGCGGCAACGGGTTCGAGCAGGTGGAGATGCAGTTCCTCGCCGATGTCTATTTGCGCTGTCCGGACTGCGACGGGCGCCGCTACCGCCCGGAGGTGCTGGAGGTCCGGCTGCCGCCGCCGGACGGGGCGGGGGGCGCGGCCCTCTCGCTCGCCGACGTGCTGGACCTGACCGCCAGGGAGGCGCTGGCGCGGTTCGCGGACGATGCGCCGCTGGTCCGCGCCCTTGCGCCCCTGACCGCGGTGGGGCTTGGCTATCTGCGCCTGGGTCAGCCGGTACCCACCCTGTCCGGCGGCGAGGCGCAGCGCTTGAAGCTGGCGGGGCACCTGGCCAAGACCAGGCGCGGGGTCGGGCGGCGAGGCTCCGGCTCCGGCGGGGGTCTGTTGTTCCTGATGGACGAGCCCACCACCGGGCTCCATCCGGCGGACATCGCGGTGCTGATCGAGGCGCTGCGGCGCCTGCTCGACCAGGGGCATTCGCTGGTCGTCATCGAGCACAACCTGGACCTGATTGCGGCGGCCGATTGGCTGATCGATCTGGGACCCGAGGGCGGGGATGACGGCGGGGCTCTGGTCGCCGTCGGCACCCCGGCGGAGGTGGCTGGCCATGCGGGCAGCCACACGGGGCGGGCGCTCTTACAACTGGAGACGGATGCGCGGCGCGTGACGCCGGGGATCGACAGCGCGGGCGCCGCACCCGCGGCCGGTGTCCGCGAAGCGCCGATGCCTGCGTATGGGCCCGCGTCCGCGGCGGCTGTCCCGCTTCATCCGCCAGTCACCGCGCGCCCTTCGATCGATATCCTCCACGCCCGCGAACACAACCTCAAAGACCTCACGGTCGCCATCCCGCGCGGCCGCTTCACTGTCATCACCGGTGTTTCCGGCAGCGGCAAGAGCACCCTGGCCTTCGATATCCTGTTCGCCGAGGGCCAGCGGCGTTATCTGGAGTCGCTGAACGCCTACGCCCGCCAGTTCGTCCAGCCGGCCGCGCGGGCGGATGTGGAAGCGGTGCACGGCATCCCGCCGACGGTCGCCATCGAGCAGCGGGTGAGCCGGGGCGGGGCCAAGAGTACCCTGGGCACCCAGACCGAGATCCATCACTTTCTGCGCCTGCTCTATGTGAAACTCGGCACTCAGTATTGCCCGGCGTGCGACATTCCGATCGAGCCCATGACGCCGGAGGCGATCCTGGCGCGCATTCTGCGCGATCATGGGGGTCAGCGGATCACCCTGATGGCCCCGCTGGTGGTCGCCCGCAAAGGGCTCTATGCCGAGTTGGCCGAGTGGGCGGCCCGCAAGGGGTGGACTGTCCTGCGAGTCGACGGCGCGCCGGTGCAGACTCAGGGCTGGCCGCGGCTGGACCGCTTCCGCGAGCATTCCATCGACCTGCCGGTCGGCGAGGTGCGCATCACCCCGCAAGCGGAGCCGGACCTGCGGGCGCTGCTCGATCAGGCCCTGGATTTGGGCAAGGGGCTGGTACGGGTGGTGCGTCTCACGCCGGAGGGCTGGGGCGCGGAAACTCCCTATTCGCTCCAGCGCGCCTGCCCCGGTTGCGGACGCGCCTTCGCGGAGCCGGACCCGCGGCAGTTCAGCTACAACTCCAAGCAGGGCTGGTGCCTGGCCTGTCTTGGGACTGGACTCGAAATCCCCGACTTCGACGCCGAACAGAGCGGCGCCGAGGATCAATGGCTGGAGCCGCTCGAACAGCATCAGACCTGCGGCCAGTGTCGGGGTGCGCGCCTGAACCCGGAGACCCTGGCGGTGCGCTTCCGCGGTCGCTCAATCGCCGACTTGTCCGCCCTGACCGTGACGGCGGCGACGCGGGTGCTGGACGACCTGGTGCTCGACGCGCGCGAGCAGGCCATCGCCCATGACCTGCTCGGCGAGGTGCGTGAGCGGCTCAGCTTTCTCGTCCATGTGGGTCTGGGTTATCTGACCCTGGACCGGGGCGCGCCGACGCTCTCCGGCGGCGAAGCCCAGCGCATCCGGCTCGCCGCCCAGCTCGGATCGAACCTGCAAGGGGTCTGCTATGTGCTGGACGAGCCCAGCATCGGCCTGCATCCGCGGGATAACCGGCTGCTGCTCCAGACGCTGACGCGGCTGCGCGATCGGGGAAACACCGTCGTGGTGGTGGAGCACGACGAGGAGACCATTCGGCGTGCCGAGCATGTCATCGACCTGGGGCCCGGCGCCGGCGTCCAGGGTGGGTTCGTGGTCGCCGAGGGGACGGCCGCGGATTTGATCGCCGCTTCCGCCTCGATCACCGGCCGCTATCTGGCGCGGACCCGCGGTCATGGCCTGGGCGAAGCCCGTCCGCGCCGGCCGGCTCCGGGTAAGGGCGAGTGGCTCGCCATCCGCGGGGCCGGGCTGCACAACCTCAAGAACCTGGATGTACGGTTGCCGCTGCGGCGGCTGGTGTGTGTTACCGGAGTCTCGGGGTCGGGCAAGTCCAGCCTGGTGCGCGATGTGCTGGTGCGCAGCCTGCAGGGGTTGTTGGGGGCGGCGGACGAGGGCGCGCGTGGCGGGCGGCGGGGGGCGCGCTTGGCAGAGGCGGGGACGGCGGCGGGGGAATCGCGGCGGGACGCCGCTCCCACGGGCAGGGTCCATGGCTGCGCCGGGTTGTCGGGCTGGCATGGTCTCAGTCGGGTGCTGGAGGTGGATCAGACCCCCATCGGCAAGACACCGCGCTCCTGCCCGGCCACCTATGTCGGCTTCTGGGACGCCATCCGCAAGCTCTTTGCCGCGACCGCCGAGGCGCGCATCCTGGGTTGGAGTGCGGCGCGCTTTTCATTCAACACGCCGGGCGGGCGCTGTCCGGCCTGCGAGGGCCAGGGCGTCCAGCGCTTGGAGATGAGCTTTCTGCCCGACGTGCGCGTGCCCTGCGAGGTCTGCGGCGGCCGCCGCTTCGACCGCGAGACGCGAGAGGTCCGCTATCTGGGGCTCGACATCGGCGCCGTACTGGCGCTGGATGTCGATCGGGCGGTCGAGGTCTTTGCCGCGCACCCCGCCATCCGCCACCCGCTGACCCTGTTGCAGGACGTTGGGCTCGGCTACCTGAGCCTGGGTCAGCAGAGCCCGACCTTGAGCGGCGGCGAGGCCCAGCGCATCAAGCTGGTCACTGAACTCACCAAGGCCCGCCCGACCGCGGACGGCACCCATCCACGCCCGACGCTTTACGTTCTGGACGAACCCACGGTCGGGCTGCACATGGCCGACGTGGAGCGCCTGATCGGCGTGCTGCACCGGCTGGTGGACGCCGGTCACACGGTGCTGGCCATCGAGCACGATCTGGACCTGATCGCCGCGGCCGACTGGGTCATCGACCTGGGACCCGAGGGCGGCGAGGCGGGCGGACGGGTGGTGGCCGAAGGCACGCCGGAGCAGGTCGCAGCAAAGGGCGGGGAGTTGCCGACCGCGACGGCGTTGCGGGAATGGCTGGGTGGAACTGCGTGAGTCGCGTGATAACCTGTCGTTGTCGGAGAAGCGATGCAATGTGGTCATGAGCAACGCGCTGTCGAATGCGTTTCCATCCAATCCGTGGCGTGGGCGCACGGGTCTTGAACATCGTTCCGGCCGCAAGAAAACTGGAGGCCGAGGCTTTACCGTGAAGGTCGCGTAGCGACCCCGTGGGAGCGGCGTCCCGCCGCGATGCGGTGCCGCGGTGACCTCGAACGCTGCGGCTGCACGCCAGGTCCCATCGCGGCGGGACGCCGCTCCCACGGGGGATGCGGAAGCTGACCGGAACGATAATCCAAGGTCGAGCACCCTAAAGCACAATACTCCACTCGGATACTCAACGTCATGTTCCTACACACCCTGCTGCCCCTCCTTCTATTGATCCCCATCGCCTCATCACCGCGCGCGGCGGCGGATGCGGCCGGCTATCTGGGTGTCCAGGTCTGCGGCGAATGTCACGTCAAGGAACGCGATCTGTGGCGGGATTCCTACCACGACCGGGCGATGAAGGAGCCGACGGCGCAGACCGTGCTGGGTGATTTCAATGATGTCGAGTTCACCGCCCACGGGGTGACCTCCCGCTTCTTCAAGCGCGACGGACGTTATTTCGTGCATACCGACGGACCGGACGGGACCCTCACCGACTACCCCATTCGTTACACCTTCGGCTGGTATCCGCTCCAGCAATACCTGATCGAATTTCCCGGCGGCCGGCTGCAAGCCCTGGGCATCGCCTGGGACAGCCGTCCCACGGAGCGCGGCGGTCAGCGCTGGTTCCATCTCTATCCCAACGAGAAGATGGACCATACCAACCCGCTGCATTGGACCGGGCTGGACCAGACCTGGAACTACCAGTGCGCCGACTGTCATTCAACCGATCTGAAAAAGGGTTACGACGCCCAACGCAACGTCTATGACACTCGTTTTGTCGAGATCAATGTCGCCTGCGAGGCCTGCCACGGACCCGGCGCGCGCCATGTCGAGTGGGCGAGGGCGGCGGCGGACGCCAAGGCGGCCGGCAGTGCGCCGCCGGCGAGCGATCCGGCCCTAGGACTCGCGGTGGACCTCAAAGACCGGGACGGCGGCCAATGGCAGATCGATCCGGCGACCGGCAAACCAATGCGCAGCGTGCCCCGCACCACGCACACCCAGACCGAGACCTGTGCCCGCTGTCATTCAAGGCGCGGGCGCATCTGGGAGGAGGTGCGTCCGGGCGAAGCGCTGAATCAGGGTTTTCGGCTCGCCCTGCTGGAGCCCAACCTGTACTTCCCGGACGGTCAGATCAAGGACGAGGTGTTCGACTTCGGGTCCTTCATCCAAAGTCGCATGTACCATCAGGGGGTAGTCTGTTCCGATTGTCATGAGCCCCATAGCCTGAAACCGATGGCTGCCGGCAATGCACTCTGTCTGCGTTGCCACCAGGCCGACCGTTACGACGTCGCGGCGCACCATCACCACGCGGAGAACAGCACGGGCACCGCCTGCATTGCCTGTCACATGACTCAGCGGTTCTATATGGTGGTCGATGAGCGCGCCGATCATAGTCTGCGGGTGCCGCGGCCGGACCTGTCGGCGCAGCTCGGCACCCCCAATGCCTGCAACGGCTGTCATCAGGATAAAGATGCCGCCTGGGCCGCGGCTGCCGTGGCGGGCTGGTTCCCGGACCCGGTCAACCGCAAGCCGCATTTCGGCGAAGCCCTGCATGCGGCCGACACCGGCGCTCCGGACGCGGCCTCCCGGCTGCTGGCTCTGGCCGGGGACCCGAATCAGCCCGGCATCGCGCGGGCGACCGCGCTGGAACGGCTCCATGACCGTCCGAGTCAGGATGCGCTGCTGACCGTGCGGCGCCTGCTCGCCGACCCCGATGCCCTGGTGCGGGCGGCCGCCGTTCGCTTTCTGGACCTGACCGATCTGCGCACCCGCGTGGAACTGGCCTGGCCCCTGCTCTCCGATCCGGTGCGCACCGTCCGCCTGGAAGCGGCCCGCGTTCTGGCGCCGCTGATGACTCAGAAAATGGGCGACGCGCTGGTCGGTGAACTGACGACCGCTTTGGAGGAATACGTGGCGGCGGAGACGGTGAACGCGGACCGGCCGGAGTCGAATCTGAACTTGGGGTCGATCGCCGCCGCGGCTGGTGAACCGGAAGTGGCGCAGCGTGCGTATCAGGCGGCCCTGCGGCTCGATCCGCGCTTTGTTCCGGCCTATGCCAACCTGGCGGACCTCTACCGTGCCCAGGGGCAGGAGTCGCAGGCGCAGGCGCAACTGCGTGCCGGGCTGGCCGTGTCCCCCGACAGTGCCGACCTGAACCACGCCTTGGGGCTCGCGCTGGTGCGCGCCAAGCGCCTGGACGCGGCACTGGAGTCGCTGCGGCGCGCGAGCGACCTGGCACCCAACAACACCCACTACGCGTATGTCTATGCAGTCGCCCTGGATGGCGCCGAGCGCACGGCCGAGTCCCTGCCGGTGCTGGAGGCCGCCGCGGCCCGCGACGGCGCGGACAGCGACCTGCTGATCGCCCTGGTCCAGTACAACGCCAAACTGGGGCGGCCGCAGGCCGCGGCGGCCTGGCTGGACAAGCTGGCGATCCTGACCCCGGCGGACCCGGCGGTGGAACAACTGCGAAAGTCGCTGGGACAGTCGTCTGGGGTGGGCTTACCATAGGGCACCGCGAGGCATCTATCATCATCAGCCGAATCCGGACCGCGCATGCCGCTTGCCGCACTTCCCCCGATCATTCTCGCCAACTATGAATTGCACGAATGGCGTCATGCCAGCGCGATTCTCGAACGCGATTTCCCGGAGGAATGGGACGACATCTGCGATGTGTTGTCCCGCTTTCGTCTGTGTCAGACCTTCATCGCCTCCGGCGGCGGCAACAAGTCACGGGTCTCCAATTGGATCGATACGGAATTGTACGCGAGACACTGGGTCGAGAAGAAATTTGCCACCTCGGTGGTGGTCGACGGCCGTGCGATCGATAGTCCCACCCATGCGGTGGACTGCTACAAGAATCGGGTGGCGCTGGAAATTGAATGGAACAATAAAGACCCGTTCTTTGACCGCGATCTGAATAACTTCCGTCTGCTGTTCGATCTGCGCGTCATTTCGGTCGGTGTTATCATCACCCGCTGTGATTCGTTACAGGCTATTTTCGCGCAACTCGGCCGCGGGAGCAGCTATGGTGCCTCGACGACACATATGAGCAAACTGCTGCCCAAGATCGAGGGCGGCGGCGGCGGTGGTTGTCCGGTTCTTGTTTTCGGAATAAAAGATACCCTGTATGACACGAATTGTTAGTATTACCGAACCAACGCCGGGCGAAGACCTGCTCTCCAAGGCGTGCGAGCTGTATTCCACCATTCTGGCGGATCCACCCTGGCAATTCCAGAATCGCACCGGCAAGATGGCCCCGGAGCATAAGCGACTGCTCCGCTATCCGACGATGGAAATCAAGGAGATCATGGATCTCCCCGTGCATAAGTTCTCCGCGGCCAGATCGCATCTGTATCTCTGGGTTCCCAACGCGCTGCTCAGCGAGGGTCTACGCGTCATGGAAGCCTGGGGTTTCACTTACAAATCGAACATCATCTGGTACAAAATCCGCAAGGACGGCGGACCGGACGGCCGGGGCGTGGGCTTTTATTTCCGCAATGTCACCGAAATGATCCTGTTTGGCGTGCGCGGCAGCATGCGGACCCTGCAGCCCGGCCGGCGCCAAGTCAATCTGCTCTCGACCCAGAAACGCGAGCACTCACGTAAGCCGGACGAGATCTACGACATCATCGAGCGCTGCTCACCCGGTCCCTATATCGAACTGTTCGCCCGCTTTCGGCGCGAGGGCTGGGATCAATGGGGTAATGAAGACGTGGAGCGCAACTCATTCGACGGAGTCGCCATGCGCAAAGGTCACAAGGACCCGGCGCTGCGCCTCGTCGAATCGCCGGCGGGTTATCGCGGCAAGGGATGAGCGGCTTTGGTCTGGTGAGGCTGTCGCGTGCGGTGTGGGGCCTTGATCGTCGTTGCGGCTCCAAGATCACTGGAGGTCGAGGCTTTACCGTGAAAGTCGCGTAGCGACCCTGTGGGAGCGGCGTCCCGCCGCGATGGGGNCGGGCGTGTCACCGCAGCGTTCGCGATCACCGCGGCACCGCATCGCGGCGGGACGCCGTTCCCACGGGGGACATTCATCGTCCGGGGCGGCTGATGTTGCTTCCATGGCCGTTAGCCGGTCGACATCGCGTCTGCGCGGCCCTGGTCCGGCTAAAGCCTCGACCTCCAGTGCACCAGGCCGGTGCACTGGCCGGAACGACGATCAAGACCAGCGAAATCGGGCGCGAGTAAACTCCGTCGACAATTCTCGGGGCAACCTGGGAATCGGGCGCCTGAGCGTAAAGATCGGCATTCCGGCCCCGAAGCGGACGGTCGCAAGCGGCTTGATTCATCCTTCGATCAATCTGTTATCTTCTGGAGCGATCGGCACCAAGATCGGCACGGCCAGCCGCGGAGACCAATGTACGACGACCCGGCAACCATGGAGCCCATGCTCCCCGACTGCGCCGGCGACCGCGCGGACCTGAGTGACCTAGCCCTGGACCTGGTCGCTGAATCCGCCCGTGCGGTCGGCCAGTTGCATCCTCTCACCGAGGGCACCTTGCGGGCGCTGTTGCGCACCATCAACAGCTATTACTCCAACCTGATAGAGGGTCATCGAACCCATCCCATCGACATCGAACGGGCCATGCGCGCCGACTACGCGGGAGAGCCGGTCCGCCGCGCGCTCCAGTTAGAGAGCCGTGCGTACATTGAAATCCAGCAGGCTATCGAGGGTCGCATCGCGTCCGAGCCCGGCCTGCGGGTCTGCGACCCGGCCTTCCTGTGCTGGATCCATGAGCGCTTCTACCAGCAACTCCCGCCGTCCCTTCGCGAGGTCGGGGATCCGTCCGACCAGGAGCGCGAGACCCTGGTACCCGGACGCCTGCGCGAACGCCCGGTCCAGGTAGGGCGGCATGTGCCCCCGGACGCCCGGTCGCTCGACCGCTTCCTCACGCGCTTCGCCGACGTCTATGCCCCGGAGCGGCACCGCGGCCAGGCCCGCTTCATCGCCGCTGCCGCCAGCCACCACCGCCTGGCCTGGATACACCCCTTCCTGGACGGCAACGGACGCGTCACCCGACTCTTCACCGACGCCTATCTGGGCGCCGGCGGCACCGTGGGGCATGGCTTATGGTCGGCCAGCCGCGGACTTGCCCGCAACCGTGCGGAATACTTGGACCGACTGGCCGCCGCGGACGCACCGCGTCGCAACGACTACGACGGGCGCGGCAACCTCTCGCTTGCCGGGCTCGCGGATTTCTGCCGGTTCTTTCTCCAAACCTGCATTGACCAGGCGCGTTTCATGGGCGGGATGCTCGCGACCGACGACCTGCACAAACGCATCCAGGGCTATGTGCAGTTGCGCGCCGCCGGTACCCTGCCTGGTCGGGCCATCAAACCGGTCGCCGCGCCGGTCCTGGTGACGGTCTTCCTGCGCGGCTCGCTGCCTCGCGGTGAGGCCGCGGCACTCACCGGCTACGGCGAGCGGGCCGGCCGCGACGTGATCGCCGGCCTGCTGGAAGAGGGCCTGCTGGTTTCGGACAGTCCCAAGGGCGCGGTGCGCATCGGGCTGCCGATGGCGGCGGTGCCCTATCTGTTTCCGGGGGTGTTTCCGATGGACTCGTAAAGGAGCGAGTCAAACAGAAGTTAAACACGAAGACAATCGTTGTCGTTGTCGTTGTCGTTGTCGTTGTCGTTGTCGTAATCGGATAAGCGATTCAAGTCGGCATGAACAGCCTGCTGTCTGTCGGGTTTCGATTCGCTACACAGCCTGGGCGTACAAGGCCGCCAAGTATTTGAAAGGCTTCGATCGCCACGCACGGGACCAACGCATCCCGCGCGGATCGTCAACTCGATTACGACAACGACAACGACAACGACCGAGACGCCAAAGGCGTCCCTTAAGGGACTTGTTTAACTTATTAGTGAACCGTTCCTTGCCGATGCTCCAGCGGAATCCGAGGCGGGGGTGTGCCCCGCTCGGACTTCTTCTCTCGGGTGTCCTGCCCTAACTCATCCCGCCATCGCCGCCTTCATCTCCGCGGCATATTGATCGGCATTCAATCCGACCAGCAGATGCAGCACATTGTCGGGCAGCCGCAGAATGCCCTGCACGCCGGCGGCCTGCAATGCGCTCTCATCCAGCATGGCGGCGTCGGTGACGGTGACGCGCAGCCGGGTCTCGGCGGCGGCCTCGGCCTGGCGGACGTTGGTTCTGCCGCCCAGGCTCGCCAGGATGGCGCGCGCCTTGGCCGGGGCCTCGGCGTCGCGGGCACGGGGTTTCAAGGCATCCGCCTTGTACTTGACCTTGGGCGCGGCGGCACCTTCCGGCAGTTCGGCCTCGGGGCCGGCGGTCAGCAGGTATTCCTCCATGTCGGTCTTCAGGTTGTCGGACTTGGGTCCGAAGATGGCCTGGAGGTTGTTGCCGACAGTGACGACACCGGCCGCGCCGAGCGCTTTGAGCTTGTCCGGGTTGGCCTTGCCCATGTCGGCCACCGCCACGCGCAGCCGGGTGATGCAGGCGTCCAGCCCCAGGATGTTGCTCTTGCCGCCGAAGGCCAGAACGAGTTCTTTGGCAAAGTCATCCGCGACCATGGCCTTGGCGTCCGCCGCGTCCAGGGTCTCGAGTTCGCGTCCGGGCGTCTTGAGATCCAACCATTGGATCAGGACGCGGAAGAGCACGTAGTAGACCAAGGCGAAGATGGGTCCCAGGATCAGGACGATCCAGGGCTTGATGTCGTTGACGTAATAGAGCGCGTAGTCGATGAAGCCGTGGCTGAAGCTGTAGCCCAGGCGCGCATCGAGCAGGTAGGTGCTCAGATACGCAATGCCGACCAGCACCGCATGGACGATATAGAGCAGCGGGGCGACGAACAGGAAGGAAAATTCCAGCGGCTCGGTGATGCCGGTGAGGAAGGCGGTGAGCGCCGCGGAACCCATGATGCCGGCGACCCGCGCCTTGTTCTCGGGCTTGGCGCAGTGATAGATGGCGAGTGCGGCGGCCGGCAGGCCGAACATCTTGAACACGAAACCGCCGCCCAGGATGGCCGCCTCATAGTCTCCGGCGAAGAAGCGGTTGAGGACGCCGTGGACCGTCTTGCCGGTCTCCGGGTCGACATAGGTCCCGACCTCGAAGAAGAACGGAACATTCCAGATGTGATGCAGACCGAAGGGCAGCAGCATACGCTCCACCACGCCGTAGATGGTGACCGCCGCGGCCGGGTTGCCGTAGGCCGCCCAGTCGCCGAAGTCGCGGATGGCCACGCCGATGGGCGGCCAGATGATGGCGAGAATGGCGGCGAGCCCAATGGCCGCAAAGGCGACGGCGATCGGCACGAAGCGCTTGCCGGCGAAGAAGCCGAGATAGGCCGGCAGCGAGATGCGGTAATACTTGTTGAACAGGAACGCGGAGAGCAGTCCGATCAGGATGCCGCCGAAGACGCCGGTGTCGATCGACTCGATGCCGAAGATTTTTTTGATCTCGGCGCGGCTCTGCGCCGGCGGGAAGGCGACCAGTTCACCCTTGCCGGCGTCATAGAGCGCGATGGCGCCCTCTTCACCCTGGCCGGCCTGGAGGACGAAGGGTACTGAGACTCCGTCACAGGTCAGTGCCGTGCCCTCGATTTCGCTCGCCCGCAGTTTCTCGATCGTTCGTCCGTCCTTGTCGAGACAGAGGAAGCGGTCGCGCTGCGTGTCGTATTCCACGTAAACCGACTTGGCGTTGTCACCGGTGAGGGCGAGCGGCTGTACGGGGGCCGTCCAGCCGATGAAAAGCAGGCCGATGACCCCCAGGGCGGCCAGCAGGACGAAGTAGCCGACGGTGGCTGCCATGGCCGCCACACCGTCGTTCTTGGTGAAGCCCAGAACCACGCCGATGGCGAAGATCAGCGGCAGGATCATAAAGATGGCGTCGCCGGAGGCGGACATGATCCGGCCGATCTCGGCGATCCAGGGCGTCTCGGCCTCGCGGGCGATGGAGGCGCCCACACCCAACAGGATGCCCGCCACCGGCAGCACCGACACCGGCAGCATCAGGGCCTTGCCGATCTTTTGCAGACCGCCGAAGGTGTCACCCCAAACAGTTGATAGACTCATCGTGTTCTCCGGATCGAATCAGTAGTCCAAGGGCACCAGCGCGCGGACCGCCGCGGCGCTGTCCTGAGCCAGTGCGTGCTCCGCCAGCGCCTGGCACGCGGCAAGCGAGTTCGCCCGCACCTCGGCCTTGACTGCCGGGATCGAGGGGACGCTGACCGAGAGTTCGCTGACGCCCAACCCGATCAGGATGGCGACTGCCTGAGGATCGCTGGCGATACCGCCGCACACGCCGACCCACTTGCCCTCCGCTTTGGCTCCTTCCACGGTCTGGGCGATCAGCCGCAGCACCGCCGGGTTCATGCCGTCCGCCTTGGCGGCGAGCTTGGGATGGCCGCGGTCCATGGCGAGCGTGTACTGCGTCAGATCGTTGGTGCCGATGGAGAAAAAGTCGACCTCGCGGGCGAACTGGCGGGCCAGGATAGCCGCGGCGGGGACTTCGACCATGATGCCCAGTTCCACCGGATCGACGGTGCCCAGGCGCGCCCGCTCCTCCTCGACCAAGCCCTTGACCGAGCGCACTTCCTCCATGGTGGCGATCATGGGGAACATCATGCGCAGTGTCCGGCCCTGGCCGGCGCGCAGGATGGCGCGCACCTGGGTGCGCAGGATTTCCGGCCGGTCCAGTCCGATGCGCACCCCGCGGATGCCGAGGAAGGGGTTTTCCTCACGCGGCATGGGCAGATAGGCCAGGGGCTTGTCGCCGCCCACGTCCAGGGTGCGGATGATCATCGGCCGGCCGTCCAGGGCCTTGGCGATCTCCGTATAGATCGCGTATTGCTCATCCTCGGTGGGGGCCGAGGTGCGGTCCATGTACAGGAACTCGGAGCGCAGCAGACCGACCCCCTCACCGCCCAGGGTGATGGATTTCGCCGCGTCCTCCAGGCCGCCGATGTTGGCTGCCACCTCGATGCGGTGTCCGTCCGTGGTCATGGCCGGCGTGAAGGCCGCGGCCAGGTCGGCGGCGCGGCGTTGCGCCATCCGCTGTTTGAGGGTGCGAATCCGATTGATCTCAGCCGGGTCCGGGTCGAGTCGCAGGCTGCCCTTGCTGCCGTCCAGGATCACCGGGGTGCCGTCCGCCAGGTCCATGGCGCGCGGTTCGATGCCGGCCACCGCCGGGATGTCCAGCGACCGGGCGATGATGGCGACGTGGGAGGTCGCACCGCCGCCCACGGTCGCGAAGCCCAGCACGCGGGTGCGGTCGAGCCGGGCGGTGTCCGAGGGGTTGAGCTCTTCGGCGATCAGGATACTGTCGGCGGGGGCCTGGGGCTCTTCCAAGGGGTGGCCGGTGACGATGGCGAGCACCCGCCGGCCGACATCGCGCAGGTCATTGGCGCGGCCGGCCAGCAGGGGATTCTTGAGCCCGGCCAGGCGTTCGGCGTGGGTGGTGAAGGCGGCTCGCCAGGCGAAGGCGGCGCTCTTCCCCTTGGCCATCGCGCTCTCGGCGATGTCCAGCAGGTCCGGGTCGCTCAGCAGTTCCTGGTGGGCGGCAAAGATGGCGGCTTTGGCCGGGTCGGCCTGGGTGCGCAGCTCGATCTGTAAGGCTTCCAGTTGGTTGCGGGCCATGTCCATGGCGTCCTCCAGGCGGCGCCGCTCCTGGTTCGGCGTCTCGCCGGTCTCCTGAACCTGGATTTCCTCGCGCCGCAGGCGCCACACCTTGCCGACCGCGAGACCGGGAGAGGCGGCGACCCCGAGCAACAGTTTGGGATCATCGGAGCGCGGGCGCGGGGCCGGTGCCGCATCGGCACTGATCTCGGTGGTGGCCGGTGCCGGGGCGGGGACGCTGCCCTCGTCGCCCAGGCCGGCGGCGATCTCGGGGGCCAGGGCGGCGATGGCCTGCGCCGCGTCCGGTCCTTCCGCAACCAGCACCACCTTGTCGCCTTGTTCGATCCCCAGTCCCATGATGGAGACCAGACTCTTGGCGTTCGCCTGATCGTCGCCGCGCTGAAGCGTGATGCGGGATTGCCAGCGTTTGGCCAGGTTGGCCAGCACCGCGGCCGGGCGGGCATGCAGCCCGGTCGGGTTGGGGATCAACAGCGCCTCCGAGACTAGGCGCTGACCGCCGATCGCCCCCGTGCTCGCGGCCTGGTCGGCCAGGTCGAGGGTCATCACCGTATCCTGGCCGGCACGCACCCTGCCGCTGACCTGATGGTAGGCCGTCACCCGCTCGCCGTTGGTGACGACGATCTGGGTCAGCAGGCTCTTGGCGTGGGTGGCGAGATAATCCGCGTCGAAGGCGATCAGCGCCTCGCCGGCGGCCACGGTCTGACCTTCGACGACCTTGGGGGTGAAGCCCTGGCCCTTCAGGTTCACCGTGTCCAGGCCGATGTGCATCATCAGTTCGATGCCCTCGGGGGTCGTCAGGGTCACCGCGTGGCCGGCGCGATGCAGGTTGACCACGGTCCCCGCGCAGGGGGCGACGAGCACCTGCGACAGCGGGTCGATCGAGAGTCCGTCACCGACCATTTTTTGTGAAAAAACAGGGTCCGGGACCTGCTCCAATGGCAGGGTGACGCCATCCAGGGGCGCCTTCAGCTCGATGGTTCGCACCGCGATCTCCTCTGTGGTGGTTGGGACATGGGTCGCGCGCCGACCCCCGCGGGGTGTGGGCGTGCGCAAGACATGCGGGAGGGAACGCAGCGGGCGAGCAGCCGTCGTGCGGTGGCGCAGTGGGTGACGGCATGGGGTCGCATCACATCGATCCCTGTCCGGGGGTGCGTGATGGCACCCCTTGTTGTTTATCGTTCCGGTGACCAGGCCGCGGTTGAGCGGGCTCTACCGCGGCCTGGTGGTGGTCAGCTCCAATCCTCGCAGGGTCTGCGCCGATCAGCAACTGCCGTCGCGAGTGCCCGCGTTGCCGGGGCTGAAACCGGTCGCCCCGTTTCAGTCGTGCCAATCCACGAGTCCAGTGTACGCGGTTCCCAGGACGATCAAGCCGAAGGCGATGCGGTACCAGGCAAAGACTTCGAAGCTGTGGTTGGAAACGTAGCGCAGCAGTGCCTTGATCGTGAGCATTGCGGCGATAAAGGCCGCCGCGAAGCCCACGGCGAAGACCGGCAGGTCAGCGACGTTGAGCAAGTCGCGCGACTTGTAAACGTCGTAAACCGTGGCGGCCAGCATGGTCGGGACGGCGAGAAAGAACGACAGTTCGGTGGCCGCTTTGCGCGACAGCCCGAAAATCAGCCCGCCCATGATGGTTGCCCCGGCGCGAGAGACCCCGGGGAACATGGCGACGGCCTGGGCGAGACCCACTTTCAGCGCCTCTCGCCAAGTGATGTCATCGACTGTTTGGAACCGCGCCGGGCGCGGGTTACGTTCCACGAGGAGAATGACCAGACCGCCGACGATCAAGGCTCCTGCCACCGTGAGCGGGTTGAACAGGTAAGTCTTGATGGTGGAGTAGAACAGCACACCCAGCAGCATGGCCGGCAGGAAGGCGATCAGGATGTTGGCGGCGAAGCGCCGCTCCCGCTGCTTGGTCCAGAGCCCCAAGGTGACGCCCACGAGGCGCTCCCGATAGAGCCAGCAGACGGCGAGGATGGCACCCAACTGGATGGCGATTTTGAAGACCTTGCTCTGTTCGTTCGTATAATCGAGCAGGCTGCCGACGATGATCAGGTGACCGGTCGAGGAGATCGGCAAGAACTCCGTCAATCCCTCGACGATGCCGAGGATCAATGCCTTCAACAACAGGGGCAGTTCGAACATGTGCGATTCCCAAGGTGCGCCGCGCGGCGGCGGATGGACGGATCCGACTAGGGCCGCGACTTTACACCGATCGGGAGCCGGACAGAAGGCCGGACAGCGGGTTCAAAAGACACAGCAAGTGAGACGGAACTCCACGGCCTCTCCGGTTTGGGTTGGCCTGCCGCGGGGTGCGAGGTGCATGAAGCGGATACTGAAGCGATTGCGGTGTCCGCTGATCTCAGGATACAGCGGGCCTCCGGCCGGTAATCCCGCGCGGACCATTTGCGCCGGGGCCTGGGGATCCAGGGACTCCTGGTAAAAACCGCCCGGTGCCAGCACCTGACGCGGTGTCGCGCTGCCGCGCGCGAGGGACAGGATCAACCGGATCGCCACATCCGCCGGCCGCAGGTCTTTGAGCCAGTGGTCGAGACGGGATTGGCGACGTTCCGGTGACTGGAGCAGCCAGTGGTGATAGATCGGGAGGTCGAAACTACAGGCGCCGCCGGGGATACTGCTGCGCTGGATCACACCCTTGAGGAATTCGTCCTCGCGGGCCGTTTGGCCGATGGGGCTGCCAAGCGTTTGGATAGTGCCCGCCGCCCGTTCCAGTTCGCCCAGGACTCGCGTCAGGGCCGCCGGGTCCACCCCGGGTTGGCTGGCGATGCGGTTCAGCGAAGTGATATTCCGTTCCAGTTCCTTGCCGATCTCAGTGCGCAAATCCGCCCGCGCGGTGACGGCGGTGATATCCAGCAAGGCCTCGACCGCCACCCGGGTCGCCCAGGGGTCGTATTGCGGCATGAAGTAATCCACCTTCTCGAACAGGTGCTCCAGGCGCAGGAAGGTCCGGATGCGCTCGTTCAACGGATGTTCAAAGACAATGTGTTGGGACACGGCGGGCCTCGCGCGCAACGCTTTGGAGTGTTATTGAGTCGTGACGACGGTCGCGCTGTCCGTCGCCGCGCAGACGCGGTTACGTCCGCTGCGCTTGGCCGCGTAAAGGTGGCCGTCAGCCTGGGCGAGCAGCTCATCCAGTGTTTCCAAGGCCGCCGATGTGGGGGCAACGCCGATGCTGACGGTGACCGACAAGGATCCTGATGGGGTGTCGATGGCGAGGGTTTGCAGGTGTTCGCGCAGACGATTCGCGAGCCCGACGGCCAGGGCGGTATCCGCCACGGGGAGCAGCAGCGCGAATTCCTCCCCGCCGACACGGGCGCATAGATCGCGCGGTGACAGGTAGTCGCGCAGTCCATCCGCGACGCGCTTCAGGACTTCGTCGCCATAGGCGTGGCCGTAGCGGTCGTTCACATGCTTGAAGTGATCAATGTCGACCATCATCGCCGCCAGCGGCAGGGCGCGCGCCCGCGCCTCGTTGAACAGACGGACCCCGTCGGCAAAAAAGGCGCGGCGGTTGAGCAGGCCGGTCAGGGCATCGGTCACCGCCATGGTGCGCAGTTGATCCATGGCGCGGCGGTACTCGACTTGAATGCGCACCCGGGCCAGCAGTTCCATGCTGCGAAAGGGCTTGGTCACGTAGTCGCTGCCGCCCGCCTCGAACGCCTCGATGATGCTGGCCTCATCGGTGAGGGCGGTGATGAACAGGATGGGAATCGCGTTCCAGTCTTCTCTGGCCTTGATCCGGCGGCATACCTCGAACCCATCCAGGCCCGGCATGACGATGTCCAACAGGATCACGTCCGGCGTCTCCAGCTCCAGCAGTTCCAGGGCGCTGTGGCCTTCCAGGGCAACCAGGACGTCATAATCCCGCAACAGCCCAACCAGGATGCCGACGTTGGTCTGACTGTCCTCGACCACCAATACCTTGGCTCTAGGGTCTGACATTGAGGCGTCGTTCAAGGAGATCCTCAGCTTCTTTGAAGCGATAGGAGCGGACCAGGGCGCGCAGTTGGTCGAAGAAGGGCTGCTCCGCTGCGGGCAGACTGGTTGCGGTCATCGCATCCGTGAGGGTCTTGCAGTCGCGGGCACGATGTCCCTGCAGCGCGATCAGCAGCGCCGCATATTGTTCGGCGAGCCAGGCCGAACTGATCGGTGGACCCGGTGGGGCGTCGCTTCGGGTCTGGCCGGCGCGGGCCGCGCCGATGGCATCGCAGAGGATCGGTACACCCTGCGAAAGGGTGGCGAGCAGGGCCGGGTAGTGCTCGGTTCGACCCTCCCGAATGGCATCGTCCAAGGCTTTACAGGCAGCGAACAGCTCGGTGGCCGCCAGGTTGCCCAAGACGCCTTTGAGGGTGTGCGCCAATTGTTTGGCGGCGGTCGGGTCGTGCTCCAGGGCCGCGGCAATCTGCGCCGGGGTGTCGCGATAGGCGGTGCTGAACTCACCAAGGACCTCCCAAAACAGATCCATATCCTCACCGATGCGCTCCAGGAACTCGGCGCTGTCGATGCCTGGGATGGACGGCGGTTGATCGTCTGAGCGTGGCTCCATCGGTGCGAGTACCTGGTTAGGTGGCGGGACTTGCGGGGCGGAACTCGAGGCCGCGACGGTGCTCCGCAGTGCAAGGCGCAATTATCCTCAAGCGAACCCGATCCTACCAGAGAATGCCCGCATTTCCCTTGGTCCCGCGATCGATCCGTGCCGTCCGGCGACGCGCGGCGCAACGCGGGTAGTGGTACATGATTGGATGGAAATCGCCTAAGATCCGCCCACGCTGGCAATCGCCGAAAGGTCTATCCCTCATGCTTCTGCAACCCGTTGTCTTGTCAGGCGGCTCCGGTACCCGTCTGTGGCCGCTCTCGCGCGAGGCGTACCCGAAGCAGTTTCTCCCCTTGACCAGCCAACATACCATGCTCCAAGAGACGGTGCGGCGGCTCGACGGTCTGGGTCAGGAGCATCCGCGGCGCGCCATCGGCTTGGTCGATCCCGTGGTGGTGTGCAACGAGGCTCACCGCTTCCTGGTGGCCGAGCAGTTCCGGCTCATGGGCCGGCAAACGGCAGCCGTCATCCTCGAACCCAAGGGCCGTAATACCGCGCCGGCGCTGACCCTGGCGGCGCTGGCGGCGACCCGCGGCGGCGCCGATCCGGTGCTGCTGGTGATGCCCGCCGATCATACGATTCGCAATGAATCGGCCTTCCGCGCCGCCGTGGCCGATGGTTTCAGCCTGGCTCTGGAGGGTGCGGTCGTGACCTTCGGCATCGTCCCCAGCACGCCCGAGGTCGGTTACGGCTACATCCGTCAGGGTGAACCCTATCCGTTCGCGGGGGCGGAAGGGCGCGCCTACCATCTGCGCGGGTTCGTCGAAAAACCCGATGTGGAGACGGCCCAGGGGTATCTCGCCTCCGGTGAATACCTCTGGAACAGCGGCATCTTCATCCTCAAAGCGTCCGTGTGGTTGACGCTGATCCAGCGCTTCCGTCCGGATATTGCCCAGGCCACCACCGACGCCTATGCCCAGGGGCATGAAACCGGCCAATTTTTCCTGCTCGACGCGGGGGCCTTCGCCGCCTGCCCGAGCGACTCGATCGACTACGCGGTGATGGAGCATATCGCCGGGGAGGCCGCCGACGTCCCAATGGCCATTGTCATCCCGTTGGACGTGGGCTGGTCTGACGTCGGCGCCTGGTCGGCGCTGTGGGCGGTGCGTGAGCAGGATGCCGCCGGCAACGTGCTGGACGGCGATGCTTTCGTCCATGATTCGTGTAACAATCTGTTGATCGCCCGCCACCGCATGGTGGCCGCGGTGGGGGTGAACGACCTGATCGTGGTCGAGACGCCGGATGCAGTGCTGGTCGCCCGCAAGGATCGCGCCCAGGACGTCAAGGCGGTCACCCAGTTCCTTGAGCGCGAGCATCGCGATGAATTCCGCCATCACCAGCGTGTGCATCGCCCCTGGGGCAGTTACGAGTCCATCGGCCATGGTTCCCGCTACCAGGTCAAGCGGCTCTCCGTGAAGCCGGGTGAATCCCTGTCGCTGCAGATGCATCATCATCGCGCCGAGCATTGGGTGGTGGTTTCCGGCACCGCGCGGGTCACCTGCGACGACAAGACCTTTCTGCTGACCGAGAATCAGTCCACGTACATTCCCGTGGGGAGTCGTCACCGGCTGGAGAATCCGGGGGCCATCGCGCTGGAGATCATCGAGGTCCAGTCCGGCAGCTATCTGGGCGAGGACGACATCGTGCGCTTCGAAGACGCCTACGACCGGGGAGCGAAGGAGGGCTGCTGAGTTTGCGCGGGATCCCCGTCGCGTCGGACGAATGGCACCGTCCGGCAGCGGCATTGCGATTCGATCGCGGCGCAATGCCGTTGCGGCGATGACAGCCTTTGCGCCCTCATTGTTCCGCGGGTGGGCGCTGCTGCTGTACCATGGGGCGTTTTTCCCGCCGGTACCTCATCATGGGATTCAAATGTGGGATCGTGGGCCTGCCAAACGTCGGCAAGTCTACCCTTTTCAATGCTTTGACACGCGCTGCCATCGCCGCCGAGAACTATCCGTTCTGCACCATCGACCCCAACGTGGGCGTCGTGCCGCTGCCGGATCCGCGGCTCGACGTGATCGCCGCCATCATCAAACCGCAGGCGATCCTCCCCACGACCATGCAGTTCGTCGATATTGCCGGGTTGGTGGCGGGTGCCTCCAAGGGCGAGGGCCTGGGCAACAAATTCCTCGCCAATATCCGCGAGACCGACGCCATTGCCCATGTCGTACGCTGTTTCGAGAACGACGACGTGATTCATGTGGCGGGTGCCGTCGATCCCCTGCGTGACATCGAAATAATCGACACCGAACTGGCCTTGGCCGATCTCGAGTCGGTCGATAAAGCCCTGGATCGGGCGACCCGTGCCGCCAAAGTCGGGGACAAGAAGGCGGCGGTGCGCAAAGATCTGCTGGAACGGGTGCGCGCCCAACTCGACCAGGCCAAGCCGGTGCGGGCGCTGGGCTTGAGCGACGACGAGCAGGCCGAGTTGCGCGATCTCTTCCTGCTCACCGCCAAGCCTGCCATGTACATCGCCAACGTGGCCGAGGACGGCTTCCAATCCAATCCATTCCTGGACCGGGTACGCGAGCACGCGGCCGGCGAGGGTGCGCTGGTGGTGCCGGTGTGCGCCGCCATCGAGGCGGAGATCGTCGAACTGCCGGAGGATGAGCGCGGTGAATTCCTGGCCGAACTGGGCCTGGACGAGCCTGGTTTGAACCGGGTAGTGCGGGTGGGCTATCAGCTGCTGGGGCTCGAGACCTATTTCACCGCCGGACCCAAAGAAGTGCGCGCCTGGACCATTCCAGCGAAGGCGCGGGCGCCGCAGGCGGCTGGTGTCATCCACTCGGATTTCGAACGTGGCTTTATCCGGGCCGAGGTGATCAGCTACGCGGATTTCGTCGCCTGCAAGGGCGAGCAGGGGGCCAAGGAGGCCGGCAAGCTGCGCTCAGAGGGTAAGGAGTACGTGGTCAAGGACGGCGACGTGATCCACTTTCGCTTTAACGTCTGACCGGGATTCCTGCTGCGAAGGTGCGGGCCGGGTTGACGCCTGCAAGCGACCTCTTTATACTTTCGCGTTCTGCTTGGCTACGTAGCTCAGCTGGTTAGAGCACCGCACTCATAATGCGGGAGTCGGTAGTTCAAATCTACCCGTAGCCACCACACATCCAAGCACCTATGATGAACCGGCCGAGTGCCGGTTTTTTTTGCCCTCCCCGACTCATGTTACCGATCGTCGACCGCTACGTGCTGACCGAGGTGGCGAAGACCTTTACGGCGATCGTTGCCACCTTGGTCGCGATCGTCGCCAGCATGTTGTTTTTGCGCACCCTGGAGGAGGTGAATCTGGGTGCGCTGAACGCCGAACTCGTGCTGCGATTCCTCGGTCTGCAAATCGTGCGCGACACGCCCAGCCTGCTGCCGCCGGCATTCTTTTTGGCCGCCCTCGGTGCACAGGGCCGCTTGGCTCGCGACAGTGAGCTGGTGGCCCTGAATGCCTGCGGGATCGGACCAAGCCGACTGTTTCGGCCCTTGTTCCTTCTCGCGCTGCCGGTCGCCATGGTCACCGGCTGGTTCGCGCTGGTACTCCAGCCTTGGGCGGCGGCCGGAATCGCCGAGATTCGTCTTCAGCAGAAAGAGCAGGCGACGCAGATTGCCGGGCTCCAGGCCGGGCGCTTCTACACCGAGGAAGGTGGAGATCTGGTGATCTATATCGGATCGATCGCCAAGGGTAAGGGGCTGGAGCGTATCTTCGTTATCGACCGGAGCGGGGAGACCACGCGCATCGTGGTCAGCGAGACTGGGCGGCATCGGTTGGAGGAGCAGAGCGGGGATCAATTAGTGATTCTCAGGGATGGTCACCGCTTCGATGGGAAGGCCGGCGAGGGTAACTACCTGATCGGACAGTTTCGGGAATATCTTCTGCGGCTCGAAGGGCAGGGGGAGCGGCACACCTTCACCAAGCGTTCCACGACCCCGTCCGGCGATTTGCTGAGGTCGGATGCCATCGAAGACCGCGCCGAGCTGGAGCACCGCATCGCCGCTCCCCTGGCGATTTTAACGCTGACCCTGATCTCGGTTCCCCTGGTGGCGATCTCGCCCAGGCAGAAGACCTCGGGGCGCTTGCTTCTCGCTTTCCTGGCCTATTTCACCTTCTTCAACTTGCAGCAGTTGGCCGAAAGCTGGCTCGGGAGCGGGCTGACTCCGGTCTGGCTGACCAGTTTTTGGTATCAACTCCTGGTCCTGGCGCTTGTCTATCTGGTCATGGCGCCGGAGTCGCGGTGGTACAGGCAATTGCGCGCGGGTCTTGCCCGGGTGTGGACGTCCCCCGCGTCTAGTTGATCTGAGACGCAAGCACGGTCGTCTCGGCCCGCCTGTCCATGATGATTTCATCGACAGGCGGCCGCGGGAATGAACCACCGACCGGGCGAACGCGTTAGACCCGCGACCGGGGAGGCGACGATTGATGCCGTTGGCGTGTGGGCCGGATGGGTACGACGACCCCGCGCGGGTCATCCTGACCAACGCGGGGAGCGGTCTTTTTCTCCTCCTGTTCCTTAGCCGATGGGGACGGTTGAGGCGATCAACGGTTCCAAGGCATCCATTGGAGGGGCGAGGACGGCGGCGACACTGGTTTGGCCGGTGGTGGGGGCGGAGCCGCTGGGGGCTGAGCCGGTGGCTGGGCACCACGCCGGGGCAAACCGCTTCCAAATAAACCCCAAGTCGGAGTCTGCGGGGGGGCGGTAACTGCCTTGGCAGGCGTTGCGGCGGTCGCCACTGGCGCTGCCGGGGCCACTGGCGCTACCGACGGCTCCGTCGTCGTGGTGGCCGGTGCGGCGTCGACTGGTGCCGGTGCGGCCTTGACGACCGGCGTCGGCTCGGCGGCAGCCGGTGCCGGTGCGGCCTCAGCCACTGGTGCCGGCTTGGCGGCAGCCGGTGACGATGCAGCCTCGACGACTGGTGTCGGCTCGGCGGCAACCGGTGCCGGGGCGGCCTTAACCACTGGTGCCGGCTCGGCGGCAACCGGTGCTGGGGTGGCCTCGACGACTGGTGCCGGCTCGGCGGCAGCCGGTGCCGGGGTGGCCTCGACGACTGGTGCCGGCTCGGCGGCAGCCGGTGCCCGTGCGGCCTCAACCACTGGTGCCGGCTCGGCGGCAACCGGTGCCGGGGTGGCCTCGACGACCGGTGCCGGCGCGGCGGCAGCCGGTGCCGGTGCGGCTTCGACGACTGGTGCCGGCTCGGCGGCAACCGGTGCCGGGGTGGCCTCGACGACTGGTGCCGGGGCGGCCTCAACCACTTGTGCCGGCTTGGCGGCAGCTGGTGACGATGCAGCCTCGACGACTGATGTCGGCTCGGCGGCAGCCGGTGCCGGGCTGGCCTCGACGACTGGTGCCGGCTCGGCGGCAGCCGGTGTCGGAGTGGCCTCGACGACTGGTGCCGGCTCGGCGGCAGCCGGTGCCGGGGCGGCCTCGACCACTGGTGCCGGCTCGGCGGCAACCGGTGCCGGGGTGGCCTCGACCACTGGTGCCGGCTCGGCGGCAGCCGGTGCCGGGGCGGCCTCAACCACTGGCGCCGGCTTGGCGGCAGCCGGTGCCGGGCTGGCCTCGACGACCGGTGTCGGCTCGGCGGCAACCGGTGCCGGGGTGGCCTCGACGGCTGGCGTCGGCTCGGCGGCAACCGGTGCCGGGGCGGCCTCGACGATCGGCGTCGGCTCGGCGGCAACCGGTGCCGGGGCGGCCTCGACGATCGGCGTCGGCTCGGCGGCAACCGGTGCCGGGGTGGCCTCGACCACTGGTGTCGGCTCGGCGGCAGCCGGTGCCGGGGTGGCCTCGACCACTGGAGTCGCCTCGGCGGCAACTGGTGTCGGGGCAGCCTCGGCGACCGGGGCCGGCGCTTCAGTCGCGGCAACTGCCGGCGCTGGCGTAACAGGCGCTGGGGGCGGAGTTAACGTGACCTTACCGATCGGCGCGAGCCGCGCCGCTAACGCCTGCGAATCGCTCGGGGGTCCGATCGGTGCGAACGAGGCATCGGTCGCCAGGCGGATCACGCCGGCGGCCATGGCCAGGGCAACCGCCCCAACAATCACGGTCTGGTAATCCATGCCGCTTGAATTTTTGGAAGACATACGCGAATTGATCCTCTGTTGTCTGGTGATTGACCGCCTACTCACCTTGCCCACTGCCCACCGGGCAGTAAAGGGGCGTGCAGACGGGTGCAACGCGTCGGACAGCCCGGTCACACCTAGGCGAACCTCGCGACAACCGTGAATCCGGCCTGGTGTCCCAGTCGGCTCGATATCGACGGCCCCGATGGTTTCCCGCGTATTGTACGGTAATGGACTCCGAAACGCCGTACCGCAAGCACGGCCGACCGGCTGCGCCAAATTATGCGAAAATCCGGTCGGCAGCCGCGGTGTCGCGGCCCCGACCCTAGCGACCGCGCCCCGATGGCGCGGTTCTTCCGCCGTTCAACACGTAGTCGTCTTCGATGGCGATGGCTGCTGTTGAACGCCCCGCTCCAGGATACCCGATGAAAGATCCCGCGAACCCCGAGAACGGCTCCCTGGATGACTGGCAGTTGGCGATCCGCGTGGTTGCCATGCCGGCGGACACCAATGCCTACGGCGATATCTTCGGCGGCTGGATCATGTCGCAGGCGGACATCGCCGGCAGTACCATCGCCATACAGCTCGCCCAGGGGCGGGTAGCGACCGTCGCGGTGAAAGAGTTCCGCTTTCTCGCCCCGGTGCTGGTCGGTGACCTGACCGAGCTGTTTGCACGATTGGAGCGTACCGGCAACACGTCGATCAGCGTCGAGGTTGACGTTTGGGCGCAAGGCGAACCCGACCCAGGCAGTCGGCGTCATGTCGCACACGCAGTGTTTGTATACGTCGCGGTTGATGCCGATGGTCGGCCGCGGCAACTCGCGCAACCGGCTACGATCACTACCTGATTAGCGTTGGCAAGGGCTCGGGCCGTCGTGTGGTGCACGGTTGGAGGTGGAGCGCCGGGTCCATGAATCCCATGAGAAATGCATCATTGTTTCAGATGCGGCCGGCCCATAGTCACACAAGACGGCCGTTTTCGGGTTGACGGCTTCCGGTCTCCAACCGGACTGGAGGACCGGATAACCACTTTGTACGATGGAAGACTACCTGGGCGTTCTCAGCGGCGGCGCGGACCCCTGGGTCTTGGCGTTCTTTGTAGGAATCGGCTCGGTGTTGGCAATCACTGTTTTCGTCACGAGCGCGGTGTCGGTTCCGTTGATCATCGATCGCGATCAGGATCCGCTCAGTGCCATTCGCACCAGCGCGCGTGCCGTGGGCCGCAACTGGCCAGCCATGAGTCTCTGGGCCGCGCTGATCGTGATCCTCACCGCGGTTGGTGTCGCGACCTTTGGGGTTGGGCTGGTGGTCTTGTTCCCCGTCCTGGGTTATGCCACCTGGCACAGCTATCGCGACTTGGTTGCCTGAGGACACCGCGCGACCTCAGGTTTCCCGTGCCCCGTGGCGGGGCCGGGGAATCACTGCTGTAGAGCCGGGGTGTCGCCAGGTATACCCGACATACCGGATACCGTCGGCTTCTTGTTGTCGAAGGTTGGCCGGATCCGCGACACCCCGGCTGGGTCGGAACACGGATACCCGTTATCTGAGGAACGCATACAGTAAATTTTCCGGGTCGATCGTCGTTTCGTCGGAAACTGTTTTGAAGAACTGGCAGAAGGCCCTATGCTTCACGCCCGGTTCTGGATTCCGGAAAAACATGATTGACTTACACGCACACATCCTGCCTGGTATCGACGACGGGGCACCTGACTTGGCGACCGCGCTGGCCATGGCACGCATCGCCGCGGCGGATGGGATCGAGGTCATGGCCTGTACGCCGCATATCTACCCTGGGATGTACGAAAATTGTGGCCCTGGGATCCGTCAGGCGGTTGCCGCACTCCAAGCCGACCTGGACGAGGCCGGGATCGCGCTGCGCTTGACGCTTGGGGCCGACACCCATATCGCCCCCGATCTGGTCACGGGTTTGCGCTCCGGCCGGGTGCCGACCCTGAACGACAGTCGCTATTTTCTGCTTGAGCCGCCCCATCACGTGGCCCCGCCGCGGCTTGAAGAGACCGTATTCAATTTGCTGACTGCTGGCTATATCCCCGTCATCACCCATCCGGAGCGCTTGAGCTGGATCGAGGATCAGTACCAGGTTTTCGTTGAATTGGCGCATAAGGGGGCCTGGCTGCAGGTGACGGCCGGGAGCCTGACGGGTCGTTTCGGCGCGGCCGCCCGCTACTGGGGCGAGCGTCTGCTCGACGAGGGCTGGGTTCATATTCTGGCGACCGACGCGCATGGTGCCAACCGCCGCCCACCCTTGCTGGCCGAGGGTCGGCGCGCCGCAGAAGCTTGGGTCGGTGCGGACGAGGCTTATCGACTCGTCGATACCCGCCCTCGTGGTATATTGGCGAATGTTGAGCCGGGAAGTCTGATATCAGCCCCAGCGGCGGCCGCGGTCGCACCGACCGCCCGACGCGGCTGGTCGCTGCTCGCCAACTGGTTCGATCGTCGCTGAGTGACCCCGGAAATCGTCATCATGCTGTCGTATGGGTTCCGCTCGGCGACGCGAAGAACTGTGAGGTTAGCGGGTTTGCACAAGAACATCGTGCGCGGTTTCGCATTCTCATCATTCTTGCCCGTGCTGGTCCGCGCACTGTGGTGTGCGCTGGCGCTTGGTCTCGCTGCTTGTGCGGGTCAGCCGTCCGGGGATGCGGCGCTCGATTACGCCTCAGCGAGTTCTCGGGCAGGTGCTGCCGGACTCAATCCGGCCGCGGGCACGCAGGACTATCTGATCGGCCCTCAGGACTTACTGAAGATCGAGGTTTTTGGGATCGAGGCGCTGAACCGCTCGGTGCGGGTCAACTCAACCGGCAGGATCGGCCTGCCGTTGATCGGTATGGTCCAGGCGGGTGGTCTGACCAGCGAGCAACTGGCGGCTGATATCGGCGCGCGGCTCACCCAAGACTATCTGCAAGACCCCCAGGTCATCATCTTCATCGAGGAGTACACCAGCCAGCGGGTGACGGTCGTTGGTGCGGTGAAGAAGCCGGGTGTCTATCCGGTCAAGGGCCGCACGACACTGCTGCAGGTGGTGGCGGGTGCCGAGGGCCCGACCAGTGTGGCGAATATCGGATCGGTCAAGGTCCTGAGGCCCCAACCCGACGGCACCCGCAAGGTCATGCGCTTCGACCTGAAGGCGATCCGCGACGGACGGATCCGCGACCCGGAGATTCGCGGTGAGGATGTGGTTCAGGTCGATAGCTCGGTGGTCAAGGATAGCGTCAAACAGGCATTCGAATTCGTTCTTCCATTCTGGGTCCTTGGCAGCCTGCTCTGAGTCGACCGCTGTTTCAATTATTCCGCACGCGTCCTGTCCTGATTTGAATCGGAAGTCTTTATGAACGCGCCCGACATGTCTATCCCGGCGGATCCCGCCCGGCCGCCGCAGGGCCACGCCCTGATCGAACGCCAGTCCGGTGTTCCCATTCCGGCTCCGCCTGCTCCGCCTCCTGGCTACGAGGAAGAGTCGGACAGTGACGGTCTCGACCTGCGCGAACTGTGGCAGGTGGTGCTCAAGCGTCGCTGGACCATCATCGTCTTCACCGCGATCGTCGTCGTGGCGGCGGTGACAGCGACCTATCTGATGACGCCCATCTACCGCGCCAGTCTGACCCTGCAGATCGACCGCGAAGACATCAAGGTGACCAAGATCGAGGACGTGGCGCCGGTCGACGCCTCCACCGGCGGCCAGGATTATCTTCAGACTCAGTATGAACTGCTCAAGAGCCGCAGCCTGGCCCAGCGGGTGATCGAGCAGATGGGCTTGGCCGATCAACCGGCAGAACCGCCGCCGCCGTCGATGATGCAGCAGGTCAAGGCCTGGGTGGTCGCCTGGCTGCCGGGTGGTGGGGTCAGTCAGGACGCTGCTGCAGCGCGTGAGCCGGCGGATGCGGCGGCAGACGGCAACCGGATCGAGGGCGTCATCTCCGGCTTCCTTGGCGGCTTGACTATCGAGCCGGTACGCAATTCGCGCTTGGTGCGGCTGCATTACAACAGCCCGGACCCCAAGCTGGCCGCCGCCATCCTGAATAACCTGGCCAAGAGCTATATCAACCTGAACCTGGAGCGGCGTTTCGATGCCACCACCTACGCGCGCAACTTCCTGCAGGAACGCTTGCAGCAGGTCAAGGCCAAGCTGGAGGAGTCTGAACGGGAGTTGGTCGAGTTGTCCCGCCGGGAAGAGATCATCTCCGTCGACCAGAAAGAGAGCGTCATCACCGGTAACCTCACGGCTGCCAGCGCTGCTTTGATCGAGGCCGGCAAGCAGCGGATGGGGGCTGAATCGGTTTACCGGCAAATGCTCGGCACCCGCGGCCAGGGTCTGACACAGGTGCTCGAGAGCAAGATCATCCAGGATCTCAAACAAACAAAGGCCAAGCTGGAGGCGGAGTATCAGGAGAATCTGAGCACCTACAAGCCGGCCTATCCGACCATGGTGCAGTTGCGCGGCCAGATCAAACAGGTCGACGCCATGATCAATGAGGAGGTCGGCAACATTCGGGCGGCGATCACATCCAACTACGAGGCGGCCAAGGCCGAGGAGGCAATGCTGCGCGCCAACCTCGATAAGATGAAGCAGGAAGTGCTGTCGCTGCAGGGGCGCAGCATTCCGCTCAACATCCTGCGCCGTGAGGCGGACACCAACCGCCAACTCTACGACGGTCTCTTGCAGCGCTACAAGGAAGTGGGGGTGGCCGCCGGGGTCGGCACCAACAACATCTCGGTGGTGGACGAGGCCAAGGTTCCAGCCGGTCCATACAAGCCCAGTCTGCGCCAGAACGCGTTGTTGGCACTGGTGCTCGGCTTGCTGGGCGGCGTCGGTCTGGCCTTCCTGTTCGAGCATCTGGACGACACCTTCCGTCGGCCGGAGGAGTTGGAGCGGCTGCTGGATCTCCCGCTGCTGGGCGTGATTCCCAAGACGCCCCTGGAGCCTGGCGACGACCGTGCGATCGCCCTGATCGGTCACGATGACCCGCGTTCGGCCTTCGCCGAGGCGTATCGGTCGGTGCGGACCGCCCTGCAATTCTCCACCGCGAGCGGTGTGCCCCGACTGCTGACCGTCACCAGCGCGATGACCGGCGAAGGCAAGTCCACCACCGCGCTCAGTCTGGCGATTCAGTTCGCCCAAGCCGGCAAACAGACCCTGCTGATCGAGGCCGATCTGCGCAAGCCATCGATTCACCGCATGTTGCGGCTGGATAATCAGACCGGGCTGACCAACTACCTGGCGGGCGGGGAGGCACAGCCGGTCGAGATCACCCGGCCCACCCATATCCCCAACCTGTTCGCCATCCCGTCTGGTCCCTTACCGCCCAATCCTGCTGAACTCCTGTCTTCGGCGCGGATGGTCGAGTTGCTGGCCCTGGCCGCCGGGAAATTCGACCAGGTGATCGTGGACAGTCCGCCGCTGCTCGGGCTGGCCGACGCCCTGATCATCGGCAACCTGTGCGAGGGCACCCTGTTAACCATTGAGATGGCCAGCACGCCGCGCGGCTATGTGCAGGGCGCGGTGAAGCGGCTGCGCGGGGCGCGCGTACCGCTGCTCGGTACTATTCTGACCAAGCTGGAAGCGCGGGCCGGCGCCTACGGTTATTACCGAAGCTATTATTATTATTATCATCACTCCGGTTACTACGGCGATACCGGGGGTGCCGAGGCGAAGCGGTTACCGGGTTAAGGCGATCAGACCATGTCCGCCGACATTGCCGATCTCGCGCTGGCGTGCTATCGGACGCCGCTGGCGTATCAAGACCAGTTGGCGCCGTCCGCGCCGCTGCCGCCTGATATGGACCGGTTGTTGGCGCTGGCCAACGGGTCCGGGTCGACACTCGATGACGCCGCCCGGCAAGTTGGTGCCCGACCCGATGAGATGCGTGAGGCCGCGCGGTTCCTGGTGCAACGACTCTGCTTTGGTCGCGGCGCCAATCATTACCGCGTCCTGGGCCTGGCCCCGGACGCGCCGCTGGAGCAAGTCAAGGAACACCATCGGCGGTTGATGTGGCTGTTTCATCCCGATCGTATCGCCGGCCGCGCGAGCTGGACCGAGGGCTATGCGGCACGCGTCAATGAGGCCTGGGCCGTGCTGTCCCACCCCGAGTCACGGGCCCGCTACGATGCCCGGTTGCTTCAGTCGAAGTCCCCGCCGGCCGCGGAGGCCGTCGGTGCCTGGTCGGCACCCCGGCCGTTGGTTCCGGTCGGAAGCGGTCGATTGCGGGCCGGGCGCCGAATCCGTCAGCGTCGTCCGATCTGGCGACGCTGGCTGCCCCTGGCCGTGCTGGGAGGCTGTGCACTGGGTGCCGCACTGTTGATCGGGACCATCCAGCTCAGCCTGCCGTCGAGCGCGCCGCAGCTCTATGCCCCCGCTGTCGGAAACGGCACATCCTCGCCGCCGCCTGACCTGTCGGCCCAACTGGCGGGGCTTGAGCAGGCACGGGATCAGCGTATCGCGGCACTGTCGTCGGACCGGCAGCCCCGACCGGCGGAGTTGTCGGCGGCACCGGTGGTGGTCGCAGCGGCTGGCGCAGCGCCGGCAGCGCCGGCAGCGCAGAAAACTGCCGGGTTATCGCCTTCTGCTGTAGAGCCGGAGTCGGTTTCGCCGGTTAGCGCCGCGGCGCCGCTGTTGCCGCCGCCGATGCAACTTGCTGGACTGGCGCAGACGCTGCAACGCGACCCCGGGGCGCCGGTTCAAGAAAACAGCACCGGACTCGCGTTAGCCGTGTCGATTCCGTCCGCGCCGGCGTCGCAGGGCGTGCCGACGCTCGCGAACCCGAGCGCGCCTGCCGGTCCGGCGCCGACTCCCCAGTCGACGCCGGAGCCCATCCCGGCGGCGGTGAAACTGACCGATCGCGAGGTGCAGACCCTGATTGATCGCTATACCGATGCTTACCGCCGGGGCGACCTGAACGGTGTGATGGTCCTGTTTGCGCCCGGTGCACGCGGTAAGGGCGGCAGCGACCGCAGCAGCGTCCGGCGGGACTACGGGAGTCTGTTCGCGGCATTCCTGATCCGGCGGCTCCAATTGAACGGGCTGAAGTGGAGCTTGCGCGGCGGCCGGGCCAAGGTCTCTGCCCGTTACGAGCTCTGGCTGCGGGGACGCGGCGATGGCCAACAGACTCAGTGGACGGGCAACATCCATTTCAAGTTGCGCAAGCACCAAGGGCAGGTGATGATCGATGCCATTGATTACGATTGGCCGAGTCCGGCCAGGGGCTAACGGATGACGCGGCTCTCCGGGAGGGCAATGGTCCTGGGTGGTCTGTGCTTGCTGGCTGGGCTGCTCAGTTGGCGGATCCTGGTCGTCGGGTTGGCCGCGCATTACGCCGCGCTGGACACGCCGGATGCCGCCGCCGCCGCATTAGGTTGGCGCGCCGACCACCCGGCGGCGCTTTTTCAACGTGGTGAAGCCTTGGCCGCGCGCGAGCCGGCGGTTGCCACAACCCTGTTCCAGGCGTCGGTGTGGAACGATCCGACCAACGCGCTGACCTATCTGGCACTGGCGGAGCTTTGGGCGGCCGCCGGACGGCTGCCCGATGCGATTGCGCTGGCGGAGGTTGCAGACGCGTTGGGACCAATGCGCAGTCCGGCCCTGTCGCGATCGGCCGCGTTCTGGTTTGCACAGGGCCGGCCGGAGCTTGGGATCGAGCGCTGGAGTATCCTGCTGCGGACTCAGCCCGGGACCGCAGGTCAGTTGTTCCCGGTCTTACTGCGACTCGCCGATGAACCCGTTACCCGCGTTCTGTTGTTGCCGCTGCTGGATCAGCCGCCGGAGTGGTGGGATGGATTCTTTGCCTATGCGGCGACGCATGCCCCGCGGCCGGACCCGGTGATATTCCTGTATAATGGGCGCAACCGAAGGGGCGCCTTGCCGTCGCCGGTTGAGCAGCGTGTGTATTTGGATCGTCTGTGGAAGGATGGTCGTTGGACAGACGTCTATCTCGCCTGGGTGGGTGGCTTGGGCGAACGAGGGCTGGAGGTGCAGGGCCTAATCTATAACGGCGGTTTTGAGTTGCCGCCCACCGCAATGGGCTTCGATTGGCGGATCACGCCGACGCGCGGGGTCACGGTCGAGACGACCGAGACCTTTGGTTCCGGCGGGAGTCGCTCCCTCCATGTGGTGTTCGAAGGTCGAGGCCCGCGTTTTCAGAATGTCTATCAGCCACTGTATCTGGAGCCGGGCGGCTACCAACTCCGGGGCCGGGTGCGGACCGACGGGGTGCCCCCGCGGCAGGGTTTGCGTTGGGCGGTGCGCTGCAATCGGTCGGGTGCCGAACCCTTGGCCGCGACCTTGCCCTTCGGCGGCAAGGATGATTGGCAGGCGTTCACCCTGAATTTTGAGGTCCCGCCGTCGGAGTGTCAGGTCCAGATGCTGCGTTTGGAGCAGGAGGATCAGGTCGGCGAGCGGTGGGACGGTCAGGGCGGGATCTGGTTCGACGATCTGACGATCCGCCGCGGCACCTAGACCGCGCCCAGTGCGGTAGGCGCTGTTCGTGGATGGAATCGGCCTCGGCAGACTCGACGATTGCAGAATCTGGCGCGGTTTAAACGTTTTCCGATGTGTTAGCATTAAGATATGAAAGTCCGGCTGTGGGCTGTGTTGTCCCAGTGTCAAAATCAACATCTGCGCGGTCGTGCGAGGTCCCAAGTCATGAGAACACGGTACACGAGTATTGGTCTGGCGCTGACGCTTGCGGGTTACGTCGCTGTCGCGGCGAGTGCTGCGAGTCCCTCGGCGACGATCAAACAACTGCAAGGGCGGGTTTTTGTCGGTCAGGACACGTCGATGGGGCTGGCGCAGGACGCCATGCCGCTCTACGCCGGTAACCGCGTGGTCGCGGTTGCCGGGGGAGCGGTGCAGGTTGTTTATGAGGACGGATGCACTGTCGTCATGCCGGAAAATAGCATTCTTGCGATCGGTGATGCCGATCAGTGTCGTTCCGGTCGGTCAGTGGTCCGGAGTACCGCTGCATTTTCCGGACAGCCGATCGGTCAGGCCTTTGAAGGATTCGGCAACAGCAAACCTGACGATAAGAAGAAGCGTCGCAAGGCTGGCGCTTGGTACGGCAGCGGTGGAGCGGGCGCCGGCGCCGGCGGTGAAGCGGGCGTCGGCGCGGGTGCTGCGGCCGGCGGCGGAGCGGGTGCTGGTGCTGGTGCTGGTGCTGGCGCGGCTGGGACCGCTGGTGCGGCCGGAGCGGCCGGGGCGGTTGCCGGCGGCCTAGGTACGGTGGGCTCTGCTTTTGTGGCCGCAGGCGCAGCGGTGGGGTTGGGCGCAATCGGTACCGCTGTTGTCGCAGTTGCTTTAGTCGCTGGCGTCGCGGTCGCAGTATCGGAATCGAGGAGACAAGAGGATGGACCTACCAGTACCGGAGGGTGAGCCTGCCGGCGATTAATCCGAAACGGCGAACTGACCTCTGATGGTCGTGAAGGAATCCGACGGCGCCGCGGTGCCCGGCGCGGCGATGCTATTTGCACTCGCCGCGTTGATGGTGTTCGCCGCGCTGTTTCTCGGGGCCAGTCGGCGGCCGTTGCCGATGATGATTGCGGAACTGGTGGCGCTGGCATTGCTCGTCAGCGTCCTGCTTCCCTGGCGGGCTCCGATGCACCGCGCGGCGCCCGTTTCCGGTGCTGGTCGACCGCTATCCAGGCCGTTGCAGAGCTTCCTGATCTTGTTGTCGTTGGTGCCGCTGATTCAGTTATTGCCGGTCACGATGGGTCTCTGGGCGGAACTGCCAGGGCGTGCGTTCTATGCCGAGTCGATCCGCTTGGCAAACGGCAACAGCAGCGGTCTCGATTGGCGAGCGATTTCGCTCATCCCGAGTGCAACCGAGGCCGCCTGGTTGGCGCTGTTGCCGCCGCTGGCGGTCTTTGTGGTTGCCCTGCGACTCGACCGGGAGCGGTTGCTGATCCTGGTCTTGGTCTTCCTGGGGATCGCCACCCTGCAGGCACTGTTGGGGTTGGCTCAATACGGCAGCGCCGCGCAGACCGACAGTGCTTTAGGGACTTACCTCAATCGAAACCACTTGGCCGGCCTGCTGGAGATGGCGCTGCCGGTGAGCTTGGCGCTGCTCGCGGCCACGGTCGGGCATACCCGACCCCCGCATGCCGCGGGGCGCCACGGCCGGCGCAAGCGGACATTTCGGCAGTGGGTGGCGCGCTTCAGCGTGACGCGAATCAACCAGGCCGCGGCCTTGGGAGCGGTGTCGTTGGCGATTCTGCTGGGTCTGATCTTTACGCGCTCACGCGCTGGGGTGACCTTGGCGATGGTCGGCATCCTGCTGTCCACCCTGATGTTTTCCTATCGGTTGGGCGGACGTAACACCTACGGGTTGATTGGTACCTTTACCGCCGTCGGGGTCGGAACGGCCAGCCTGATCGGCTTGGTGCCGGTTTGGAGTCGGTTTACCTATACGGACCCGTTCGAGGACGGGCGCTGGAAAATCTTCGATGCCACGGTGCGTGCAATCGGTGAGTTCTTTCCGCTCGGGAGTGGTGCCGGGACTTTCGTCGAGGTGTTGCGGCGGTTCCATCCGGCCAGTTTTCCGGGGGTGACCATCAACCGCGCTCACAATGACTATCTGGAATGGCTGTTGGAGTTCGGGTTGATTGCCGGTGTGCTGATCCTGGTCTGGCTGCTGTTCTATGTGCGACAGTGGGGGCGGGTCTGGAAACGCGGGGACTGGACGATCTGGCGATTCGCCCAGGCCGGCGCGGGCATCGCGCTGCTGCTGATGATGCTGCACACCTTGGTTGACTACAACCTGCGGACCCCGGCGAACGCGGTGGCCACGGCCTTGGTAGCGGCGGTGTTTTTCCATCGCACGCGCAGCGACGAGGGGCGCCGCGACCGCAAGCAAAGGGCCTCCGCGGCAGGCGCTGCCGCGCCGCAGCCGGACTACCGTATCCCGCCGGAGAATCAGAGCAATCCGTTCGGGGCTTGAGACACGCCGGTAGCCTTCGACGAATCGTCCGGCTGGACTCGACACTGCCCAATCGAGGAGCGACCACATGAATGTGTCCTTTGTCACGCTATATTGGTTAGTGCCGGCCGTTTTCATATTGATCGCCAGTCTGATCGCCATGCTCCATCGGCCGGCCGCGGCACTGGGATGGGTCGACCACCCGTCCACCCGTAAGCATCACCGCCACCCGGTACCGCTGGTCGGCGGGGTGGCGATGTGCGCCGCTTTTTGCCTCGGTGTGCTGCTGTTGCCGGTCAAACCCGCGGATTGGCCGTTCCTGCTGACCGGCATGACACTGCTGACTTTGGTTGGTCTCTACGACGATCTCCACTCCAGTCGTCCGACGACGCGGTTCCTGTTTCAGGCAATTGCCGTCTTGTTGATGGCCTTCGGCAGTCATGTGGTCCTGGGGGATCTCGGCGATCTGTTCGGTCTGGGCCAGGTCCGGCTTGGCTGGGCCGCGGCGCTGTTCACACTGATCGGCGTGATCGGGGTGATCAACGCCTTTAACATGATCGACGGGCTGGATGGTCTGGCGGGTGGGACCGGCTTCGTGGTCACCGGGTGGCTGATCGTGCTCTGCCTGAGCGCTCCGGCGGCCAATGCCGGCGCTCTTGGTGCACTGCTGGTATTGGCCGCGGCCATCGCCGGTTTTCTGGTCTACAACCTCCGGCATCCGTGGCGTGTTCACGCCACCGTCTTCATGGGTGATGCGGGCAGTACCATGCTCGGCTTTGTGCTGAGCTGGTTTCTGATCCATTTGTCGCAGGGAGAGCAGGCGCTCATGGCGCCGATCACCGCCGTGTGGATCATGGCTCTGCCGTTGTTGGATACGGTCACGGTCATCATCCGCCGTATCGGTGACGGCCGCAGCCCCTTCGCTGCCGATCGACAGCACCTGCATCATCTGCTGCTCGGCCGCGGTTTCAGCGATGGCCGGGTGACTGCCATCTTGCTGGGCATGACCGCCGCCACGGGCGGTCTGGGCGTCCTGGCCGATTGGCTGGGTATGCCCGAGGCGCTGCGGTTCTACGCCTTTGTCGGTGTCTTCCTGCTGTATTACCGGTTCACGACCGGCTTGCTGAGCCGACAGCCGATCACTCCCCGTCCTGGCCGTGAGCGCCGCTGGTCACCGGAGGTCACGGATGAGTCCGAATCGACAGATCATCGGCTCGCGCCCTAGTGTCGGGCGCGTGGGTCCTGGCCCTGCTGGCCCCGCCGCTGTTCAGCGCCTGCACAACGCGGCCTGCGCCGCCGATGACCCCCGACGCGGCCCTGCTCCAAGTGAATGCCGCCGTCAACCGTCAGGCGAAACCCTGTCCGCGCGACAGTTGTCTTGACCAGTGGCCCGCGGTTGCCGATCTGCCGCGACTGGACTACTGGGACTGCAAGGCGTATGCCGTCGCCAAGGCGGATCGGCTGATCCGCCGGCACGGCTATGCGCCGACCCGGCTGGAGTATCTGCTGATCGCCGGTGCGCCGCTGCGCGTCACCCATGCGGCCCTGCTGGTTGACGGCCGCTGGGTCCTGGATCTGGGGCTGCGCTGCCAGGTGTGCACACTTGAGCGCTTCGTCGCCGGGGTCGAGGTCACCGGGCGGTTGCCGGTCAGCGATCTGCCGATGCTGATGAAGGCGCTGAGTTCGGATCCCTGACCCGGACGCCCGCGACGCGTTCCATCAACCAGTTCCAGGCCGCCTGCTCGCGCGGGCCCGCGGTCTTCTCGATCGCAATGCGCAAGTAATCGATCTCCGCAGCGATCTTCCCGGCCGGCAAGCGGTCGAGGCGGCTGACCAGGATCGCCAGTTCCACCACCGCGGCCTGGGCCCGGTTGAAACCCTGAAAAGGTCGGTGGGTCGCCTCGAAGACCGGACGGCAGAGCAGACGCGGGCGCACCGGGTCGTCTTCAATCTGCTCCAACTCAAGTTCGGTATGGGCCAGGACCTCCGCGAGGCGCGGCGCCGGGACGCGCGCCGCCGCGGCCAGGGGCCAGTCCCGCCGTCCGGTGAGACAGCCGGCGAAGACGCGGACATCATCGGTGTAGTTCACGACGGCACATCCACTCGCGACCAGATTGTCCAGGGTGACGGAGGGCCGGAAGGGGGCAATAACGATGGTCTCCCCGTGCCGACGGATGCCCATGGGGGCGATATGGACCCGGCCTGCCGGGTGTCGGGTCGTGACGATGACTTCCTGGATCAGGGCCTCAGTTGCGTTCATTGGTGGACGCTGTCTCCGGTTTTTCATCCGCCGAACGCGGGGCTTGCCGGTGTCGGGTCGTCCCGCGCCTCGCATCGCCGACCGGATCGGACCCTGCCGGCGGCACCGTGCAGCCCCATTGCAGCGGCTGGTCCTGGACATAGCGCTTGCCGAGTTGCAGGGCGATCTGGGCGCGCGCCAGTTCGACGCCGAGATAAAAGGCATGACCCGCATCGTGCTCGACCCCCAGCAGCGGATAGAAGGCGAAGGGGTCGGTGTCGGTGTGGAAGCCATCCCGGTTGAAGCAATGGATGCCCGCTTCACTCACCTGGATGCGGAAGTTCGGGTCGCGGACGGCGGCCGCCAGTGCCTGGATTTCATCGGGGCGATAGGGGAAGGGGCTGCGCTCGTGGACCGCGGTCAGGCCGCCATCGATCGCCTTGGGCAGACTCCCCTCCCGGCGCGCCCAGTGCATGATGCGGCGCGCCCGATCCGCTTCGCGGATGGCGCTGCGGCAGTGTGGACTCACCTGGGTCGTCAGGATGTTGCCGATCGCCAACTCGGAGATCAGCCCCATCAGCAGGGCATTGATGCCGGTGGTGTCGGCCTCGGTGAGTTCGGTCAGGTTGCCGATGCCCATCATGATCTCGGCCCGCGGGTGGGCGTGCCGCAGGCGGTGATAGCGCACCAGCGAGTCGGCGAAGCCGAAATGGATGGGGTCCAGCACGGGATCGGCAAGATAGGGCCGACCTTGGGCGTCCAGCCGCGCCATGGCCCGCTCCAGGGAGGACAGGTCACCCGGCTGTTGGGGTATGAGCACGGGGCAGGACGCCACTTCCGCGGCGATCCAGAGGCTGTCCTCGGTGAGACTGAGCAGGAAATCGGCCCCGGCACGGCCGCCGCGCAGCAGTTCCGCGGGCTGCATGGAATCGACGCTGACCAGATGGCCGGCCGCTTTGAGCGCAGCTACACTGGCCTCCAAATGGTCGAACGGCGTATCGGGCAGGCAGCCCAGGTCGATCACATCGGCACCGTCGGCCCGGTATCCGGCCGCGCGCTCCAGGATCTGTGCGATGCTCAGGCGCGGGGCCTCGACGATCTCGGCGAAGATGCGCACCAGATAGCCCGACAGGTCCGGCATCCGGCCGGCGCACCCGAGGTAGCGCGGCAGGTCCATCAGTTCGTCCGGGCCGCGCTCCACCGGGATGCCGAAATGCCGACTTAAGGCGGCGAGGTCGCCCCGGCAGCGTCCGGGGATGATGATGCGCTCGGCCTGTTCAGTGTCGGTGAGCCGGCGCCGGATCATCTCCGCGGTCATCAGTGCGGCCACTTTGACCCCGAGTTGGCGCACGGACCAGGTGGTGTCCCCCAGGTCCAGCCCGTCCAGGAGGCGTCGCAATGACGGCTCGGCGAGTTGGCCGGTGAGAAAGAGGATATGACCGCTCATGCGCTGCCGTCCGCCGCCAGCGCCAGGGTCAGCGCATCGAAGGTGTCGACCACGCGGGTATACGCGAAGCCGCGCAGGCGCTCGACATTGTCCAAGTCGATCGGGCGCGGATAGACCATGACCTGGCCGCCCGGCGCTTGCGTCTCCAGGGCCGGGGCGGTATCGCAGGCGAAGACGATGCTTGGAATACGGCACTTGCCGGCCTGGGCGTAGAGGTTGGTCACCAGCGTATCGGAGATCCCGCAGACCATCTTGGCCACGGTGTTCGAGGTTGCGGGGGCCACCACCAACCGCGAGTACCAGCCTTCATAGAGTCGGGCGATCACCGGGGCGCTGGCGGTGTTGTCGCGATAACAGGGAAAGCGCTTGCACAGGGCGGTCTGGTCGATGTCGTACATCGCCAACACCTCCGCGGCCGCGCGGCTGAGGAACAGGTCCAGGTCAGTGCGGCCCTCCAGCAGCGCCAGACACTCTCTGATGTAGTGACCGGAGCCGGTCAGGGCCCAGGCGAGGCGGCGTGTCGCGGTGTTTTTCATGGCCGGGTTGGGTCGATGCACCTGAACAGAGAGGCCGGCGGTCAGCGTTGCGTTTGCTGTTCCCACCAGTCCCGATAGGCCGGGTCCGGCGCCAGGACCTTGGCCGTGGCGCTGGTCAAACGCGTTCCCCGCGTGTCCGTGACGGTCATCTCCAGCTCGATGATGGGACCCTTGATGCGGGTGATCTCAAAATTGACCACCACTTCCTCGTCCGGGAGCACGGGCTTGCGGAAGCGCTCGGGGACGAAGGTGAGCCCGAGTGCGCCGTCGCCTGGAAAACGGGTGCCGAAGATCCCCGAGATGGTGCTCTGAATCAGCCCGCCGGGCACCACAATATCCGTCACCCCCGGAAACCGCCGACGGGCGGCCTCCAGATCGCGGTGGATCGCGTTGGCATCGCCGGTCAGGGCGCAGTAGGTGTCGACCTGGTCGCGGGTGAAACGCAGTCGCTCGGTGCGGCTTTGCCCCACGGTCAACATGGCGGCGGTAAGGCAATCGGTCTTTGGCAGGGAGCTGTTGGTCATTGGCATTTTCTTCAGTGACGAATCAAGAACAAGTGAAACACAATCGTTGTCGTTGTCGTTGTCGTTGTCGTTGTCGTAATCGTAATCGAGCTTATGATACCCGTGATACCCGCGAGGATTCTCTCGCATCGCGTCGTTTCTCTCTGCACTGGAGCCCGGACGAGGTCCGATGTACGCTCCACGCTGTCGCCGTGTGGCGTCGAATGGACGCGTTGCACGGGCGCGGCAGTGACAACCTGGGACGGAGCCGGCAACATGGCAAGCAACCGGATCGTGTTGATCGAATTGGACGATCGACTGCGTGAAGCAGGGACTCGGGTGCCGCTCGGCGCCGAGTCGTTTCATCGTGAACGTGCGGCGCTGCTGGCCGAGGTCGAGGCTGCGCGGTCCTGGCGCGGAATCCTGGGTCTCGGCCAGAGTGCCGCGGGGCTGTTGCCGCGGGTCCATGAACTGACCGAACGCGGCCAGGCGCTGCGTTTGCTGTTCGACCGGATCGAGCGGATCGATGGGCGGCTCAAGGCCATCGCGCAGACCCTGGAGCGGATCACGGACGGGACACTGCAAGCCCCGGACTGCATTCCGGCGCTGGTCGAGCGGATCGGCGCCGTGCTGCGCCGCCTGGGTCGGCAGGCGCGGACCGACGATGACCTGATGGTGGATCAGCGCCGCTGCGAGGAGGCCGAGGCCGCCAGTGTCCGGCTGAACGAGGCCCTGGCCCTGTGGCTGACGGCGGAAGATGCCCTGGCGAAGGTTCGCGCCTCGACCCGCACCGCGGCCCTGGCCGCCGCCCTGCCGGAACTGGGTGAACGCCTCTGTCGTGAGGGACCGACCGCCTCCTGGCGCGCCGAGTTCAAAGGGCTGGTTGATCCCCTGGACCAGTTGGTGCGCCGCGAGCAACCCCGCGAGATCAAGGAGACCGAGAAAATCATCAAGGACCTGCCGCGCTGGGCACGGGTCCTGGGCGCGGACGCCGAGCCCTGTGCCGCCTTGTCGACACGCTTCATGGCCAAGCGCCGGGACTGGCCCGGCGAGGACGATCGCACCTTCCTGGATCTGTTCGATCAGGCCCGGACCCTGGAGCAGGCGCTGTTGGAGCAGGCCGCCGCCGTCCGCGGCGACGGGATCACGGACCTGGAGGGGCGCTATGCCCTGTTCACCGAACTGGTCGGTCCGGATGCGCGGATCGAGGAGCAACTGCGCGACCTGCGGCTGGAGGCGCCCGACAATCCCCGCGATTTCGAGGACTGGTGCGAGCAGTTGCGCGAGACCAATGCCGCCTTCCATGCGCGCGTCAAGCGTTCCGAGACGGATCTGTTGGATCGCTTCAACCAGTATCTGACCGACTGTCGGCAGCGTCTCGACGCCTTGCGCCTGATCCCCCGATTGGATGAAAAGGACAATCAGCTCGAGGGCTTGCAGGAGACGTTTCAATCCTTGAGTCGCGCCGGCCAAGGGGTGGATGCGTTGGTGCTGCTCGCCGATGTGCAGCGGATGCGCGTCTTGCGCAGCACGCTCGATGACCTGGAACGGGCGATCCGCGACGATCACGCCGCGCTGGAAGCGGTCCGGGCGGCCCTGCAGCGGCGCCTTGCATGGCTCATCGCGGCTGCCGCGCGACTCGGGATCGTGCTGCCCGCACTGATGCCGGCCCCGCTGGAATTCGAGCTGGAGGCCGGCCAGCCGGCCGATCCAGTTAGCTGCCGGACCAGCCTGGAACAGGAGCGGTTGCAACTGGACGACCAGGCCGGACGGCTCGGCGAGGCCGAGGCCCGGTTCGCCGATGTCTGTGCCGAGGAAATTGGTGCGGACACGCGGCGCGTCCGTCAGGCGCTGGCCGTGCTGAACCCGGACCGGGTCCGTGCCGACGGTCTGGACTTCGCGCCTTTGCCCCCGGTGATCCCCGCTGACTTGGACGCGTGCGCAGAACATCTCGAACGCGTTCGCACGCAGCGTGCGCGGGTCGAGGTCCTGCTGGCCGCCGAAGCGCAGGAACGTCAGGCCGCTGCCGCGGCCTTGCAGCAAGCCCTGGCCGCTATCCCGGCGGAGCGCCTCGGTCATAATGATCGCGGCGAGCGTGAACTGATGCTGCGCCAATTGGAGCGGCAGGACCCGTTGCGCCTGAGCGATCCAGTGGAGCGGATCGCGGCGCTGGCCGAGTTGAGCGAGCACACCGAGCATCTCCTCAAGCGCTTTGCGACCGCCACCCGGCGGCTGGCGGAGCGCCGCGAGCGGCTGGCGGAGCGACTGCGCCGGTTCAACGGGCTGTCACTCCAGGGTTACTGTCCGGACCTCTATCTGCGGGTCGAGGCCTTGGTGCATCCGCCCCTGGGGACGCGCTGGCCGGGAAACGCCCAGGAGTGGCAGCTCCGGGAGGCTGAAGGTCTGCTCGGGCTGCTGGAGCATCAGGCCCAGCGGCTGGCGGCCCGTGAGATCGCGGGTCACCTGCGGCTCCTGCAGCAGGATGTCCGGCGTACCCGGGACGGGCTGGTGCAGGCGGTGGTCGACGAAGTCGCGGCGCTGCCCCCGGAGCAGCCGCCGTCGGCGCGGCTGCGCCGACGGCTCGCGGAACTGGCGCAGCCGCACCTGCGATGAGCGATCAGGACCCGCTCTCCAGTTGGCCCGCCCTGGCCGGCCTGCCGCGGACCTTGCCCACCGCGCTGCGCTGCGAACTGGGTGTGCTCGGCAAGGCGCCGGGCGACGCCGCGGATTTTCATTGGATCGCCGCCGGCGCCGGGTTCTCCGGCCCGACCTCGGACCTGGCCCGGCATCTGGGGCTGGGGAGCGAGGACGTGATGCGCGCGACCCTGCTCTGGCGCAGCGATGCCAACCTGTATCAGGCGGTGCACTGTTATCCGGGGCGCGCCCCGGATACGCAGGGGCGGCCCTTTCTGGAAAAGCAGGTGCTGGAATGGCAGCGCCCCGATGACTTGCCGGCGGTGCTGGGTGCCCTGATCCTGCTCCCGCTGGCGGCCACCGTCGACGACTCGGTGTGGCAGGGTCGGGAGCGTGACCCGTTCGCGGAGCACCTCTTCGTCACCCTGGGCGTCGATCAGGTGCCGCGGCCGACCGTTGATCCGGTGCTGTTGCTGCGAACCATCCGGGCCGGCACGGCGGAACTGCGCCGCCGCTTTCGCGAGGCCGATCTCGGGGTCCTGTATGCCCGTCTGCTGGCCGGTCAGCGTGGATGCTTTCCGCCGCAGCCGCTCGAACCACTCGGCCCCGCCGCGCTGGCCGCGCTGCTGCTGCCGTTGCCGCGCGTGATCGCGGACCGCGCCTCACTGATCGCCTGGCTGCCGTCGACCAGTCCCGCGCCGGAGACGCTGCGCCAACACTGGGATCTGATCCTCGGCAGTGACGGCAGCCTGCCGCCGCCCGCCGCGGTCGATCCGGTGACCGGTGCCGCGCCGGATGCCGGGATCCTGGCCCAGGGTAGCGCCATGGCCGCGGCGATCTTTCGCGACGACCCGCGTGACTTGGCCCGGACGACCGTGCCGCGGTCGTCCGGCGCGTCCGGCGGGTCGGCGCCGGAGCCGACCCGGCTGACGCTTTGGGGTCCGTCGGGCTCCGGCAAGACCGTGTTCCTGGGCCAACTGTACTGGCAGTTGAGCGGCGCCGACGGGGGCGACTGGGATATCTATCCGGGCGACAGCGGGCTGGACTTCTTTGAGATGATGCGCGACACCCTCTATTCGAGAAACGCCTTTCCGCCCGGCACGGCCTTGGGCACCTCACTGAATCTGGTCTGCCGTTTGCGCCATCGGCACACGGGTGAACAGGTGACGCTGGCGCTCGAGGACCGCGCCGGTGCCGACTATGAGGCGCTGCATTCGGAGGTGTTGGAGCGGCTGCTGCAAGCCGACGGGATCATCCTCCTGCTCGACCCGAACCGGCGCGACGATCGGGTCTTCAACGAGGTCTCACATACCTTCGAGCGAACCCTGCTGGCCGCCGGGCAGGGTTCGGCGTCCGGTGGTCCGGCCGGCCAAGACCCGCGGCCGGTGGCCGTCTGCGTGACCAAGGCCGACGAGTTGATCGCGACCCCGGAGGATTATCGGATGGCGTTGCGCGAGCCGGCCGAGTTTGCCGCGGCGCATCTCGATGCCCGTCTGCTGAATTATCTGGAGAGCCGCTTTGCCCGCTTTGCCCTGTTCCCGGTCTCCGCGGCCGGGGTGCGGATGCAGCACGGGGCCATCGAGCCCGTGTTCTTCTATGACGAGGCGCTGCGGCCGCGCATCAACAGCGGCCCGCCGTTCAATCTGATGGCCCCGATCGACTGGCTGATCCGGGAGCTGCGGTCATGAGCGATCCGCTCCGGTGGCCGGCGCTGTCGGGCGCCACGGCCCTGCTGGGCGAGGTCCTGCGCTGCGAGATCGGCATCTGGGGCAAGGTGCATCGGCAGGCCTCCGATTACCGTTGGATCGCGCGCAGCAGCGGCTTCGCCGGTCAAGCGCCGGACCTGCATCGACGGCTGCGCATCGGCAGCGAAGACCGCGCGGTCCGGGCCACCGCCTGGCGTGCGCCCTGGGAACCGACGGGTCAGGACTACTTCGCGATCGGCACCTACGCCAGTCGTGCCCTGGATGCCGCGCAGCGTGCCGGCGTGCTGGAGAAGCAGGTGCTGCACTGGCACCGACCGTCCGCGGAGGTTCCGGCGGCACTCGCCGCCGTGCTGCTGCTGCCGGCCGTGGCCCATGCCGATGACCGGCTCTGGTGGGATCGGGTGGGTGAGGGCGACTGGCAGCGGTCTGACTACGCCTTGCCGCTGGGTGGGGACGTCTGCCCGCAGTTGCGGATCGCGCGTGCTGACGTGGAGGCGGCGGTCGCGGCCGGCATCGACGCTTTGTTGGAGACGCTGGACCAGCCGTCACTGGCCGCACTCTATGCCGGTCTCCTGGCCGGGGTGCGCCCGGTGATGCTGCGCGGGCAGGCCTCGCCGCTGCCGCCGGCCGCGCTGGCGGCACTGCTGCTGCCGCTGACCGCGGAACAGGCCGGGCGGCTGTCGCTGAGCGCCTGGGTGCCCGGCGTGCTGATCGATCCGCCGGATTTGGCGCACAACTGGGATCTGGTCGTCACCGGGCAATCCGGTGCCGTGCCGGAGGTTGCATCGGAGTTCCTGGAGCGGGGTGCCGTGCTGGCGCAGGCACTGGTGAACCGTGACCCTGGATGCCTGGATGCCGGACCGCCAAGTCGGATGCACGCCGGATCCGCCCCGGCGTTCGAACCGCCCGATCCGTTCGATCCGGGGTCGCGCCACCCGGCCCAGCCGCGGCGTCCGCGCGGCACGCCGATCGACTCGGCGGACCGCGGTGGATATCCGCGGCGAATGCAGCTTGCCCGCACAGCGTCCGTCGAGTCGCCGGGGCTGCGCTATCTTTATCACTTTGCGGATCACATCGCCCTGCGCCGTTTGGATTTGTCGCTCCTGGCGGCTGACCTGATCGAAGCCGGGGGACAGCTCCTGCCGGTGCCTGGTGAGGACCCGGCCGGGCATCCGTTGATCGGCTGGATCAAGACCCTGCGGGAGACACTGCCCGCGGGCGTCGATGCGCTTGAATGGGAGATCAAGATCGACCAATTGCGCGCCGCCGCCTTGTTCCTGCTGCCGCACCCGCACACGCTCGCACTGGTGGGCCTGCCGGATAACCCGCGGGTGCCGGCGTTGCTCTGCGCGTTGGCCGCCGATCCTGCCGCTGCCGAGGCCCTGGCCGCCCATGGCGAGTCGGCGCTGCGGCGGATGATCGAACACAGCCTGGCCTGTCCCGACGCGTCGCTGGTTGCGGATATCCGCGCCTGGGTGACGGACTGGCTTGCCGGACCCGGCAAGACGCCGCTTGGGCACGGCTTGCGGGAACTGCTGTTACACGAATAGCCTGGTAGGTTGGGGTGACGAAGGAACCCCAACGGCCAACGCCTGGGATCGTTGGGGTTCCTTCGTCACCCCAACCTACGGCATTGCGATGGCACAGCAATTCCAAATTTCGGCGACAGCGCGCGACTACCGCGTGGCCCACGTGCGGCTAACGGTCATGGAAGGTCGCCCTGCCACCCCTGAACATGAAAGTTGTGTCAGGCTAACGGGGCGCTCCCCCGTCTGGCGGTCGTTTTCGGTCATCATTGCGAAAAGTGGATAATTCCAATCGATCGATCGATCCGGCCGGAGCGACGATTGCCACCAGTGTCCGTGCCTCACCGCATCCTACGCGGCCCGTGCCAGCGCGGGGACCAGGTCGGCGATGGTTTCGGGCAGGGCATCGGTCCAGCGCAGCAGTTCCAGCCGGCCGTCGTGGTGTTCCACCAGGGCGGTACAGCTTTCCACCCAGTCGCCGCAGTTGCAGTAGCGCACCCCGCCCAGTTCGCGTACCTCGGCATGGTGGATGTGACCGCAGATCATGCCGTCCACTCCGCGGCGGCGCGCTTCCTGGGCCACCGCCTGCTCGTAGTCGCCGATGTAGTTCACGGCGTTCTTGACCTTGTGTTTGAGATATCCGGCCAGCGACCAGTAGCGCAGCCCGAAATGGCGCCGCACCCGGCTCACCAGCCCGTTCAGGGCCAGCAGGTTGTCGTAGGCGCGCGCGCCCAGCCGGGCCAGCCAGGGGCCGGCCTGCACCACGGTGTCGAAGCGGTCGCCGTGCAGCACCAGAAAGCGCTGGCCGTCTGCTGTTTCATGGATGACCTCGTCGCGGACCGCGACATTGCCGAAATCCACCCCCAGATGGGTGCGCAGCAGTTCGTCGTGGTTGCCGGGGCAGTAGGTGACCTGGGTGCCGTTGCGCGCCTTCTCCAGCACCTCGCGCACCACCGCGTTATGCGCCTCGGGCCAGTAGACTGAACTCTGCATCGCCCACAGATCGACGATATCCCCCACCAGATAGAGGTGCTTACACTGGGTGGACTGGAGAAAGTCCAGCAGATAGCCGGCCTGGCAGCCGCGAAAACCCAGGTGCACATCGGAGATGAAGATGCTGCGATACTTCAGGGGCTGCATACGCTTGACCTCAGACATCCTGCTCATTCCGTTTGTTTGTTTCATTTGCTCCCTATGCTCTCCAATCTTCGTTGCAGGAAGATGGAGAACCGGTGAAGGTATCGTGAAGAATCTTGTTTTTATTCAGCTTGATGACAACGCGGTGACGCCTTCATGGCAGCGCTGATACTGCATCATCGACACTACGGCGAGCGGGCCGCGCCAGCGCTGCCCGTGCTGCTCTGTCATGGCCTCTTCGGTTCCGCGGCCAACTGGCACGGCATCGCCCAACGCCTGGCGGGTGAACGGCTGGTGCTGGTGCCGGATATGCGCAATCACGGTGCATCCCCCTGGGACCCGCGCATGGATTACCCGGCCATGGCCCTGGACCTGGCCGCGTTGCTCGATCGGCTGGGGATTGCGCGAGCGCATCTGGTCGGACACAGCATGGGGGGCAAGGCCGCCATGTGGCTCGCCCTGTCGGCGCCGGAGCGGGTGGGTTCACTGGTGGTGGCCGACATTGCGCCGGTGACCTATCCGAGCCGCCACGGCGTCCTGGTGAGCGCCCTGGCGGCCCTGCCGCTGGGGGAGATCGCGCACCGGCGCGACGCCGATGCCCGTCTGGCGGAGACCATCCACTCCGCCGCGGTGCGCGGCTACCTGCTTCAGAACCTGGTCCATGATCGCGCCCATAACGATGGCGCGGGTGCCTGGCGCTGGCGTATCAATCTGGATGCGCTGGCCCGTTCACTCGATCAACTGCTGAGCTTTCCGGCCGCCGAGGGCCGCGGGTTTCCCGGCCCCGCGCTCTTCGTCTACGGCAGCCGCTCGGACTATGTGACGAAATACGGGTTGCCGCGCATCCGCGCACTCTTTCCCCTGGCGCGCCTGCGCACCATCGCCAACGCCGGGCACTGGGTCTATGCCGATCAGCCGGACGCTTTTGTCGCGGCGGTGACGGGGTTTCTCAAGGTGTAGGGGCGGGTTTTAAAGCCGTCCCCCACGTCCCGTTATCCCGTTCGACGGCTCTCGCATCAACCCACGAGCCGCTCACGATGCTGCAAATCCAGTGCCCGCTGGCGCACCCGCCGCTCGTAGCTCGCCTGGTTCTTGGTGCAGACCAGGGTGTAGGGGCGGCCGCGCTTGTCGGTGGTCAGGTCGAGATCCGCGTTGGCGCGCTGGATCTTGTCGGCGACATGTCCCCGGTCGGTCTCGGCCGCCTTGAACAGCCAGACCCGCTCGGTCGGGGCGGCGAGGAAGCGGCTCAAACCCTGGCAATGCTTGCAGGAACAGGGAATTGCGGCGTCCCGCGCCCAGTCCGGCGGCGGCGCGAGCGGCAGCGCGATGCGCGCATCCAGGTGCGCGAGCACGGCCCGACGCAGCGTCTGCACCGCCGCGGGCTCCGGGTCTGTCCCGCCATCCTTGAGCAGCAGCGCGGCCGGGAGCAGCAGCCCGTCCAGGTTGTAGACCGCCGGCAACGACAGGAAGCGCATCACCGCCTGCTCGGCAATGGCGGCGTCGATGCGCAGGAAGGCGGTGACGGCGTCGGCGACCTGGGCCGCGGTCAGGGGTTCCGGATGTTCCCAATTGGGCAGCGGCACGATCGCATGTCCGTCCGGGAGCCCGTCGAGCAGGGCGCGCGCCGCGGCCTGCAGGGCGGCGCGGCGGGCCGGATCGTCGCTCTGCGTACAGCGCAACAGCAGCCCGGCACAGGCGCCGGGCAGTCGGCCGACATTGGCGGTGATGACGGCGCGCAGCAATTCCGTCGCCCGCTGCGTCGGCAGGTGCCCGAGCACCAGGGCCAGGGCGGTATTGTCCGCGGCCCCATAGGCGCCGTCAGCGCTTTGCCGGGCGATGAAGTCGGCACAGCCGTCGAGGTCATCCAGACGCAGTTGAATCGCGAACAGGTCGCGCATCCGGCCGTCGTTACTCGCCTGACGGCGGGTCCAGAGGTCCGTCGGCCAACCGGTGCGAATCGCCGCGGCCAGGCTCCGCGCCTCGTGCCATAACGGGTCCCCGGACTTGGCCCCGGCCGCCTCCCAGCGGTGCACCAGGGCGAGCAGCGCGGGGACGCTGACGCCGAGTCCGCCCGCGGCGAGCGTCGCGGCCCGGCGGGTGCGCGGCCAGAGGATCAGCGCGGCACGCTGATAGGTCCGTTCGAAGGAGGCGCCGGCGTTGCCGGTGGCCTCGGAGAATTCGGGCTCGGCCTCATCCAGATCGGCCAAGGCGTCGGCGGGTGACAGCTCGTCCGCGCTGAACGGGAGCGGGTCCATCGTCGGGCGGCTGTCGTCAGGCAGACACCAGTCATGGATTTCCCAGTCGGTCTCGGTCACTTCACCGACCTCGAGATCCGGGCTGTCCCAACGCCCGCCGCCGGTGTACTCGGCCCAGCCGCTCTCGGTGACGGTGAGCAGCGCCAGATGCAGGTCGCAACCGGCCGTGTCGGCAGCGGGAATCAGGCATTGCGCGATGGCCGCGTCCTTGCCCTTGAGGGCGGCGAAGGCGATCTCCGCCTGCGTGTAGGCATGTTCCAGCGGATAGACGAGCTTGGCCGGGGTCTCGTCGGGCGCTGCCGTCGAGGTATTCCAGCCACCGAGCAGTTGAACGAGCCGCTGCTGCTCGGTGCCGTAATCCGGCGCCTGCGGCAAGGGTCCGGGGCCGACGCGCACCAGGTTGTAGATCAGCGCCAGACGATAGCCGGAGGCGATCGGCAGGACCTCGTGCAGACAGTCGGCATAGAAGGCGGCGAAGGCCGCCTCGGAGGGTTCGTCACGATGCAGGTCGACCCGCACCTCCTGGCCGCGATGGCGAATGATCAGTTCGCCGCCGCTGTAATCGCAGGGCAGCACGACGACCAGTGTGGCGAACATGCCGGGCGCCTTCTCGGTGTCGCGGTGGGGGACGAAGAAGCTGCCGGTGTCGTAGATCAGGAGTTTGTAGAGTTGTGCCTCGATGGCGCCCGCGACCGCCAGCCCGCGGCGGACCCGCTCCACCACCGCGGCCAAATCCGCCGACCAGCGCTGACCGGTGAGGGCGACCCGCGCGCCGTCCACCTGCCAGGTGCGGCGCACGGCCGTGTCGACCAGGGTCTCGGGCCCCCGCCCGTAGGGCGCCTGCTCGGCCACCCGCAGCAAGGCCTCGGCCTGCACCGGCAGCAGCGGCAGTGCGATTGAGCCGACCCCTGTCACCACCAGGCGCGGCGGGTGGATGTCGAATGAGCCGGCGACATGGAAACCGCCGGGGCGTTGGACCGCGGCGAGGATGTCGGCAAAGGACTGGGCGAGATCGGGCATGGGTGCTGGTCCTGGTGCGAGGTCAGCGTCGGGGGTGATCGGCGCATTATCTCACCTCGGCGGCGGCTCGGCAGGATAACGACAGGGTTTATCCTGTGCATGGAAGGGGGAATCGACCACCTCGAGACAGGAAGTCCTCGTGGGAGCGGCCTCCGGCCGCGATGCGGCGCCGGGGTGACTGCTGACGCCACGGCAACGCGCACGGCTCAGTCGCGGCCAGAGGCCGCTCCCACCGGCTCGCTACGCGACCTTTACGGTAAATCCGTGAAATAATTCGCGATTAGATCGCCCGCTGCAAGGCCCGTTCGGCGTTCGCCACCAGGTCGGTCGGCGGCAGCAGTTCACCGCTCGGGAAACGGATCAGCTCCAGGGTAATGCGGCGCTGCCCGTCGATCAGGATATCGTTGAAGGTCATGTCATCGGCGGACTTGCGCAGGTTCTTGGACACCTTGGTGTTCATCCGATCCAGGGTCATACCGACGCGCTCGAAGCGCAGGTACCCGTGCGGCTCTCGCACGATGTTGGCGACCAGGGCGAGTTGCTCGCCGAGCGTGCCGGCCAGGGCGCGCAGCCGCCCGAGTTCGGCCTCCACACTTTGGAGTCGACGCGCATCGGCCGGGTCATGGGGGCTGCGGATGATGCCCGCGCTCAGGCCGGCGGCGCCCCGCCCGGCCCGACCGGGGACCGGCGACCGACCCAGGCAGAGTTGCCGGTACTGGCGCTCCAATTGCTCGCGGCGCGCGCGCATGGCATCCAGGTGGGTCTTGGCGACCTCGATCAGATAATCGAAGGCGCGCGCCTGGACTTGCAGCAGGGTTTCGGCCTCGGACGTGGCCGGAAAGGCGACCCGATGATTATGGAAATTGACCATGGTCTGCGGCACGTCGCGCAGCACTCGCCCGCCGTCCAGGGCCATGCCGAAGACTCGCTTTTCGGTGCGTTCCACGCGCAGCGCGGCGAACAGCTCCGGCGGGGTGGTGCTCCTGTTTTCCTTGAGATAGCCGCGGACCTCGGGGCTGGAAGACAGGACTTCCAACAGGTGATTGGGCCCGACGAACATGGCACGCAGTCGCGGGTCGGCCGAGAAGCGGCGCCGATCGAAGGTGATGGCCGGCGGAAAAATGTCCGCGTTCGCGGCGATATACTCGAGCGCGCTTTCCACCGGCCGCGCCAGGATGCGTTGGTAGTGGGGAACCGCGCGCAGCCGCGGGTCCGTGCCGTCGATCACGCGATCCACCGCCGTGTTGATGGTGGCGGATCCGACCGCCCCGATCTGCCGCGACGGCGGTGCGAAGAGTGAATGCAGAAAATGCAACACGATCGAGTCCTCTGGTAGTGTCTTCAGTCGTTGTTCTAGATCAGCAGGGCCTTGGGCGGCCCGCGGGGACGGGAACAGTAGGAAGCACAATCGGTAATCGCTAATGAATCAGGGGTCTCAGGCCAGTGCGCTGGGCCGCGCATGCGCTGGAATAACCCCCCTAGCGTAGCTTTTAACAGATGGGGCCGCACCGATCAAGTCGGGAAATCAGCAATTCCAAATTTTGGCGGCACCGCGCGACCTCTGGTGGATGCGGCGCGCGCGACCGCCGTGCCGAGTCCCTGAGACCGAGCGGCGCGCCTTATCCACCCTACAACGGAGCCGGTTTCGTAGGGTGGATAAGCGCAGCGCATCCACCATCGGCCTCGCTGCCGACACGCTGTTGGCGGCGGCCACCTAAATTTGGAACTGCTGTCGGGAAATCTGAATCTGCGGTGGGCGGACGCGTTCGGCGCGCTTGAGACTGCTGCTTTGGGAGCCGTTGTGCGGCGCCGCGGGGTCGTTACGCGGGCCGTTCATGCAGCGACCAAGGACGCGCTTTGGATGCTGACCACGGACCGCTCATCCGCGCATCACGGCAGCGGCCGCAAGACCAGCAACCCCTGTGTGCCCTCGGTCGTGGGGCCGTGCCAGGGCCAGGCGTGGGAGCCGCCGTGCAGCCAGTCGTCGAGCTGGTCGGTGCGGTAGCGCGACAACCGATGACCGGACTGGCCAAGCGGCAGGGTCCCGCGGGTCTGCGGCCAGTTGCGCGGCACCTGGACTACGCGCATGGACGGTGCGATCAGGACGCTCCGCGGATCGGCGGGCGCGCTTTGCATCAGGTCCACCGTATCGGCCGCGCCGCCGACGCCGATGGGTCCGACATCGAACAGTTGACCGAGCAGCGGCTGCTGGTGGAAGGCATGGGGCAGGGTCAGGGTCCGCAGCCGGTCGAGGCGCTGGTCCCGCGTTCTGGGCAGGGCAGTTGCCAACTCGGCCGCGGCCGTCCGCAGGGCGCGCGCCCAGATGTGGGCCGGCGTCTCGACTTCCGGCGTGGTCACGTCGTCCCAGAAGCTGGACTCACCGGTATTCAGGGTTTCCTGTAATGCGCTATAGCTCGGGTTTGCCAGCGACATCAGGACGGCGAGATCCGCTTCACCCAACTCGTCGCCATAGAGCGCCCGCCAGAGCGCCGGTTCCAGCAGGGCATAGAAGGCCGCGGCGCGGCTCGCCCCATCCATGACGCCGTCCCAGCCGAGCAGGTCGCGCTCCGCGATCACCCAGGCCTCGGGGTCCGCGGCACGCAGCGCGGATTCATCGCGCCGCAGGGCCTGCTGGGTCAACAGGGCCTGGCGACTGCGGCGATCGGTCTGGATGGCGGCCATCGCCGCGGGGGTCAAGGGGCCGGATTCGTCGAGGCGCCGCGTGATGCGCTGAGCCCGGTAGGGCGCCATCCACGAATGACTGACATTGACCGGGTGGTCGACCGGGATCGTGCGGTTATTGGCCGTGACCAGCGCGGCCCCGGCCGGAGCGGTCTGCCCCGGGTTGCGCCAGGGCGCCACCGTGCCGTCCCACCCGTAATCCGCGATCCAGCCGGGGGCCGGGAAGAGTCCGGAGCCTTTACGGCGTTGCGGCAGGAGGCCGGTTACTTGCCAGGCGATGTCCCCATCGCGGTGGGCGAGCATCAGATTCTGCGCGACCGCATAAAACCCCAGGCCGGCGCGGCGGGCCTCGGCCAGGGTGCGCGCCCGGTTCAATCCGACGAGCGCGGCGAAGCTGCGGTCCGGCGGGTCGGTGATCTGACTCAGCGCGATCAGATAGGGGCCGGCGACGGACGGCTGCAATGGGCTCCGTGCCCCGTCCGCGGCGTCCGGGACAGGCGCGAGCAAGTCGTTCAGGATGACCCCATGACGGGTGCTGCGCACCACCAAGTCTACCGGCGGCGCATCCTTGACGCCGATCCGTTGGACCCGGGTGGTGATGGCCTCGGGCGCACGTCCGGCCCGTTCCACCTCAGTGCCGTCCGCGGTGGGCCGTTCGAGGAACAGGTCCTGGGTGTCGGCGATGGCGCTGGTGAGTCCCCAGGCCAGATCGGCGTTGTGGCCGATCAACACCAACGGCACCCCGGGCAGCGCCAGACCGGCGACATGCAGATCGGGGCCATACAGCTCCATTTCGTACCAGGTCCCGGGCACCGATGGGGGTAGGTGGGGGTCGTTGGCAAGCAGGGCAGCACCATCGGCGGTGCGCGGTCCGGTGACCACCCAGGCGTTACTGGCCGCACTGGCGGTCGGCAGGCCGAAACGCGCCGGCAGGTCCAGGAGGCCGGCCAGCGCGGTCGCCGTCGCGGCGGTGGCACTGCCCAGGTCGCCGGGCCGCTCCAGCAGTTCAGGCGGCACCGGCGGGGCGGGCACTCCTTCATCTGTGGGAAAGAGTTCGCGCGCGCGGGCCGCTCCGAGACGTGCCGCCATCCGCAGAAAAGTCAGTTCCTCCTTGAGGTTGAACGATTGAGTCCAGGCCATATAGGCGCCGACCAGCAGACTGTCCTCCGGCCGCCAGGGGGCCGGTTCGAAGCCGGTGATCAGATATTCGACCGGCAGCCGTTCCAGCGCCTGGGCACGGTAGGCGTTGACCCCGGCCGCATAGGCCGCGAGCATGGCGCGCTCGGGCGCATCCAATTCGGCATAAGCACGGCGGGCGGCGGCATTGAGACCCAAGGTGCGGAAGAGCCGATCGGCGTCCAGTGCCCCGGACCCGAAGACCTCCGCCAGGCGCCCGTCGGCGAGCCGGCGCATCAGGTCCATCTGCCACATCCGCTCACTGGCCACCACGAACCCTTGGCCGAACAGCAGGTCGGGCAGTGAGTCCGCCTGGATGGTCGGCACCGCGTGCGGTCCCCAGCGCACGCGCACCGGCGCGGTCAGGCCGGCGACCCTGACCTCACCGGCATAGGCCGGCTCCGCGCGTTTGGTGATCCACAGGAGGAACCCGGCGACACCCAGCCCCAGGGTCAGCAGGATCGCCAGGAGGACGGTCAGGATACGGCGGAGCATGCGAGCACTCCATAGACTGTGCAGGGGAGGGCAGGGAAACACGCACGGGCGGACTTGTCCAGCCCGGTGATCCTCGGGGCCGAGGCAGCCGCCGCGAGCCCGACGTGCGCCCGACGCGCGCCCGACGCGCGCCGGGGTCTGGGTCCCGTCAATCACCGGACGGGTGGACGGTTGATTCTCCGCCCGCCAGACCGACCTTAACGGCTATGCGTGGGATTGTCCGCGCCGATCATGGTATCCAACCATGTCCAGGACGAGGTGACCCTGATGATCAAACCGGGCTTTACACAACTGAAATGGGCACTGTCGGCGCTCTCCGCCACGGCGGCGACCCTGTTCGTCCTGACGCTGGAGGGACACCGCTGACCGTTACCCGCCCTACGGGGCCGGGGTGGTCCGACCGCCCCGGCGTCGCCGACACCCGATGTCCACCGAGAATACCGATGCCGCAAAATGAAGTGAGACCCGTCGTCTTCTACGACGGCGGTTGCCCCCTGTGCCGCCGCGAGATCGCCCATTACCAAGCGCTGGATCGCGCTGGCGCGGTCGACTGGGTCGACTTGCTGAAAGCCCCGGAGCGGCTGCAGCAGGCCGGCATCAGCACCACCGAGGCCATGGCCCGACTGCATGTACTCGATACCAATGGGGCACTGGTGACCGGCGTCCTGGGATTCGTCACCCTGTGGCGCCGCCTGCCCTATTACCGGCACCTGGCCCGTTTGGTCACCGGTCTGCGGCTGGTCGGCCCGCTCGACTGGGCCTATCGCCGGTTCGCCGCCCGGCGTTTCAAACACCGCTGCGCCGACGGCTTCTGCGCGAACGGTTAAACTAGCGCTCTGACACCCTTCCGCTGAACGCACCCCGCCCGCCGGCCAGGTGCCAGCCGTACCGAGCCGGAGCCCCGCCATGACCACCCGCGCATTCGACGTTATCGTGATCGGCACCGGCCCGGCCGGCGAAGGCGCCGCCATGAAGCTCGCCAAAGCCGGCCGCCAAGTGGCCATCGTGGAGGCCCACAACGCCGTCGGCGGCGGCTGTACCCATTGGGGCACCATCCCCAGTAAGGCGTTGCGCCACTCCATCCAGATGTTGGCGGACTATCGGCGCAACCCGATCTTCCAGCACACCCGCGACCAGATCCAGGTGGACTTCCCCGACCTGCTGCGGGCGGCCGACGGGGTCATCAACGAACAGGTGCGCACCCGTTACCGCTTCTACCAGCGCAATCGGGTGGAGGTCATTTTCGGTCACGCCCGCTTCCGCAGCCCGGAATGCATCGAAGTCCAACGCCCCGGCGGCGCCGCCCAGGAACTGACCGCCAAGTATTTCGTGATTGCCACCGGCTCGCGCCCCTACCATCCGCCGGACGTGGACTTCAGCCACCCGCGGGTGCTCGACAGCGACAGCGTGCTGGCCCTTGCCCACACGCCGCGCTCGATGACGATCTATGGGGCCGGCGTCATCGGCTGCGAGTACGCGTCCATTCTGAGCAACCTGGACGTGAAGGTGAACCTGGTCAATACCCGCGACCGGCTGCTGTCGTTTCTGGATGACGAGATCACGGATGCGCTGTCCTATCACCTGCGTCAGGGCGGTGTCGTCATCCGCAACGACGAGACCTACGATCGGGTCGAGGCGCAGGACGATGGGGTCGTCTTGACCTGCAAGTCCGGCAAGAAATTCAAGAGCGACTGTCTGCTCTGGGCCAACGGCCGCACCGGCAATACCCATGACCTGGGTCTGGAAGCCATCGGCCTGACGCCCAATCGGCGCGGCCAGCTCGATCTCAACCGCAGCTACCAGACCGCCCTGCCGCACATCTACGGGGTCGGCGACGTGGCCGGATCGCCGGCGCTGGCCAGCGCCAGCTATGATCAGGGGCGTTTCGTCGGGGCCCACATCGCCGACGGTGAATGCGACTGGTCACTGATCGAAGAATTTCCCACCGGCATCTACACCGTGCCCGAGATCTCGTCGATCGGCCGCACCGAGCGCGAACTAACCGCTCAGCAAATCCCCTACGAGGTCGCCCAGGCCGACTTCAAGTCCATCGCCCGCGCCCAGATCACCGGCCACACCGTGGGCATGCTCAAGCTCCTGTTCCACCGTGAGACCTTGGAAATCCTGGGTATCCATTGTTTCGGCGAACAAGCCGCGGAGATCATCCACATCGGCCAGGCGATCATGTCCCAACCGGGCGCCGCCAACAGTATCCGCTATTTCACCGAGACCACCTTCAACTATCCCACCATGGCGGAGGCCTACCGTGTGGCGGCATTGAACGGGTTGAATCGGTTGTTTTGAGCGACAAGACGTCGCCCGGGACAGTCCAGGCGTGACGGTTTGGCTTCCGACGTCGGTTGACAAGCGCCGAACCTCTTGATGACCGGCCGGTGCTCTCGCCGGCTCGCCGATTTTGCCCAGTGTGGGCGCCCCGCTTCAACCCACTGACGCTACAGTAACAACGCGTCGCGTCAACCGATCAGCCAGTGCCTGCTCCCCGGTCGCGATCCGGCATCTCGCCGTGCCGATGAATGTCGTGGCGGAATTTATCTATTGCTAATTTAGTAAGTTCTTATATACTGAATACTCACCTTGGACGGTTGGGCCTGAGCGGTCGCCGTGGGCCGTCGACGATGAGGCAATGATGTTCAAGCCCGCACTGGCGGTTATGGTTGGCTTGGTCTGCGCGGCGGCTGCCGCCGCGGAGTTGAGCGTGCTCGGGTCCGCTGGAAACGGCGGGGATGACGCCGCGCACGCGGTGTCGGCCCGTACCGACGCGGGTCCGGCAGCCGCGACCGATCGTCAGCAGTTTGCCCAGATCCCCGCCAGCAATGACGCTTATGGCTGGCGTTATCCATACGCCTTTCCGACTCAGGCGCCGGTGATGGCAGGCCAGGCCGCCACCCAGCCCGCGGCAGTTGTCCGCGGTCGGCAGTGACGCGCGATCGTGCCTTGCGCGTCAGGGAACCGGCCCAGGGATACGGGTTACGTTGAGCACCTGAAAATCTTAACCCCTTTTATTCTCAGCCCGAGAAGGTACCTTAACAATGAATAAGATGGTTCAAGCTGCCTCTGTCATCGCCCTCGCCGTTGCGGCCTCCTCGGCCGGCGCCTGGTATGGCGCCCCCAATCAGGCCGGCTGTATGACCGATCAGCAGCAACAGGCCGCCGCCGACCAGCAGCGGGCTTTCGAGCAGCAACAGCAGGCATTCCTTGAGCAGCGCCAGGCGATGGCCGCCCAACGTGCCAAGGCCGCGGAGCAGGCCATGGCGGCGCGGCGCCAGTTCGCCGAGCAGCAGGCAGCCCGCTTCAAGGATGCACCGCAGCCGGCTCCGGCCATGGACCCCCGGCTCGGCAACGTCGCCGCGCCGGCGTGGGGCGGCCCCGCGTTCCCGGCCAGGCCGGAGCCGCGCCGCTTCGAGCGCCCGGCGATGCCTGAATTCGCGATGCCCGAGATGCCGCGCGCCCCGGACTTCAAAGCTCCCGAGTTCCCGGCCATGCCCGAGATGCCCGCCTTCGAGCGCCCGGCCGTGCCTGAGTTTGCGATGCCCGAGATGCCGGCCCCGCGCGGCCCGGACTTCAAGGCTCCCGAGTTCCCGGCCATGCCCGAGATGCCCGCCTTCGAGCGTCCCGCCATGCCCGGGTTCGTCGGCAACCGCGGCCCGGCACTGGATGCCCATCGCGCTCAGGCCCGACAGGAGATGGCGGCGCGCCGCCATGCGATGAAGGAGCAGAGTGACCGTCGCCGCGCGGCGCATGGCTTCGGCCCGCGCCCGGTCGGCCCCGGCGCCGGCATGGGCTGCGCCCCGGCCGCCGCGCCCCAGGCCGCCGCGCCCGCCGCGGCGAATGCGACTACGGTCGCCGCTGTCCCGACCAACCAGTAAGGCCCCATCACGGTGGCATCCGCCGCCGCTATCAAGGCCCCGCCGCTGCCGCGTCGGGGCCTTATTCTTGCCCGCTTGAGGCTTCCATGCAGGTTCGTCCATCGCTGTTCCTGACGCTGGGGTTACTCTCCGGGTTGACTCCCTTTGCGATCGATATGTATCTGCCGAGCCTGCCGGCCATCGCGCGCGATCTGGGCTCGACCATGGAATTGGCACAACTGAGCGTGACCGTTTATCTGGGGGTCTTCGCTCTGTCGCAGTTGTTCTTAGGGCCGCTGTCCGATGTGCTCGGCCGGCGGAAGACCATCGGCGGCGGGCTGGCGCTGTTCTGCGTCGGGGCGTTGGGTTGCGCGCTGGCCGATGAGATGGCGCTCTTGCTGGCGGCGCGCGCGCTCCAGGCGCTGGGCGGAGCGGCGATCGCGGTGACCGTGCCGGCGCTGGTGCGCGATCTGTTCGAGCGCGACCAGTATGCGCGTGTGATGAGCCTGGTGATGTTGGTCACGGCGCTGGCGCCGCTCTTGGCGCCGACGATCGGCGGAGTCATTGTGGGCTACGCGAGTTGGCACTGGGTCTTCGCCGTGCTGCTTGCTATCGCGTTGGCGGCGAGCGCGCTCTTTTTCCGGCTGATTCCCGAGACCCTGCCCAGGGCACGCCGCCACCCGCCCGACCTGCAACGCGTCCTGCGCAACTATCTGTCGCTCGCGCGCCATCGGGTGGGGATGGGCTACCTGCTCACCGGCGCCTGCTCATTCGGCGGGATGATGACGTACATCGTCGGTTCCCCGTTCGTCTATATCGAACTGCACGGGGTGCCGACCGCCTGGTTCGGGGTCTATTTCGGCGCGAATGTCGGCCTGGCCATCCTGGTGACCAGTGTCAACGCCCGGCTGGTCACGCGTCTGGGGGCGCAGCGCCTGCTGCGCTGGGGGCTGGGAGTGCAGGTTGGCGCCGCGTCGCTGCTGTGCGCACTGGCCCTCTGGGGGACGCCCCCGCTGTGGGCGATCGTGCTCGCGACCTTGACCTATCTGGGTATGGCGGGGGTGGTGCTCGGCAACTCCATGGCCGGATTCATGGCGTATTTCCCGCGGATGGCCGGCACGGCATCGGCCTTCTCGGGGGCGGCACGCTTCGGTCTGGGAGCGGCGGTCGGGTCACTGGTCAGCCTGGCCCACAACGGCACCGCGGTGCCCATGCTGCTCGGTATGGCACTCTGCGGACTGGCCGCGGGCGCGAGCTATCGACTGTGGTGCTGCGCCGACTCGGCTTGAATTGCCCGCCCCTGGTCGAAATAGCGTTGCAGGAAGGTGTCGAAGTCCAGGTCGTCGGCCGCCTCGATTTCGCTCCGGCGGCAGACGGACTCCGCGGCCAGGTCGCGGAACAGGGCCTCCCGCTCCGGGCTCAGGGTGCGCCCCTCGAGGGCATCGCGATGGGCGGCGGAGACCCGCCGGGCGAACGCGAAGAATCCTTCGCCGTTCGCCCGCATTTCGGCCAACATGCGTGCCGAGGGGGTCGCATCGGGGTCACGCACTTTCTCGCGCTGGGCCAGCAGGCTCAGGCCGCGTGGACCCTCGGCCGCGCCGTCGAGCAGCGCGGCGACCGGGCCCATGGCGTCCAGGATCTCGCCCGCCCACTGCCGCAGCTCCACTGCCTGACCGTCCCGGTTCAGCGTGAGCCCGGGTTGACGCCCGCGATGGGCGGTGACGACCTGGTTGTCATCGATCGCCAGCCGCTCGGTGGCGCCAATGCGCGGACTGTCCGCCAGCAGGCAATAGAGCATCAGGGTTTCCAGGACCAGGAGCTGCTCGGCGCCCACCCCGATAGGCTCATAGGCGTTCACATCCAGTGAGCGCAACTCGACATAGCGGACACCGCGCCGCCGCAGGGCCAGGGTCGGCTTTTCCAGCCAGTCGATGATCTGTTTGGGCCTGACGGTACTGTAGTACTCGTTCTCGATCTGCAGGACTGCCGCGCTCAGCTGCTCGTAGCGCCCGCCGACCTTGACCCCGATCTGTTCATACTGCGGGCAGGGCGTCTCGATCGCCCAGGTGAGGCTGCGAATGTAGGCATCCAGGCTGTCGTAGCTGGCCTTCATGCCGGTGCCCTGTTCTTTCTGGTTCTGGTACCCGATGTCTCCCATGCGTAACGAGGTCGCATAGGGGTCGTAGAAGGTCTGGGCATCGAACGGGATCAGGTTGGTCTCCCGGCCCTGGAGAAAGCTGCCGCACACCGCCGGCGAGGCGCCGAACAGATAGGGGACCAGCCAGCCGATGCGCTGGAGGTTGCGGATCATGGCGATATAGGACTCGGAGCGGAATGACCCCAGCGGACCGGTGTCGCCTTCCTGATCCTGATAGAGACGCCAGAAGTCGTCGCCGAAGGAGAAGTTGAAATGCACCCCGGCGATCACCTGCATGGTGCGCCCGTAGCGGTTACCCAGGCCGCGCCGGTAGACCGTTTTCATGGTCGCGGCATTGGATGAGCCGTAGCGGGCCAAGGGAATCCGGCTCTCCCCCGCGATCACGCACGGCATGCTCGTGCCCCACAGGAGTTCATCGCCCAGATGCCGATAGACCAGCGTATGGATATCAGCCAGGAAATCCAGCACCGCCTGATGGTCACCCAGGGCCGGGGTGACCAACTCGATCAGTGCCTCGGAGAAATCGGTGGTGATGTGCGGATGGGTCAATGGCGACCCCAGCGCGCCGGGGTGCGGGGTTGCCGCGATCTGTCCCGCGGGTGAGACCCGCAGGGACTCCTTTTCCAGCCCGATCCGATTGCCGGCAAAGCAATCGAGCGGGCGGGCGGGCTCCAGCGCCCGCAGGCGCCGGTCGAAGGTTGCTGAATGCGAATCCATGGGTCAGTCCCGGTCGGTCTTCATTACAGGCGTCCAGCTCGATAACCGGACGTAGGGGCTGGTTTTAAACCCGCCCCTACGCCAAGGTCATGTCCGGATATCAGGTGCGAAAGCGATAGCGCTCCTTGACCGGGACCCGAGGGTCCGGGTCGGCGGCGGCTCAGTGACTCATGGCCGCCCGCGGCCGGTTGGCACTTTCCAGCAGAATCCCGTCGGCCAGGATGCGCGCTGCTTCTTCAGCCTGAATGCGGCCGATGGCATCGCGTTGCGCGTCGAGCGCATCCTCATCGATCTGGTCGGCATCCTCATCCACCGGCTTGATTCCGCGGGCGCGCAGGAAGCGGTCCTGTTCATCCTTGAATGCCGCCTGCCGCGCCTTGTCCGCGGCGCGCCGCTCGGCTTCGCGCAGCGATAACTGGGTCTCTTCCTTGACTTCACGTACCACCTGGCTGCGCCGTTCCAGCATCTTGAACCCCGGGTCCTGACTGATCCGCTGAACCGACTGGCGGGTCAGCGCGCCGGAATCGGTGGTCCCGACACGGCGGTAGTCGGCCGCGTCGATCCGCGCCCAGGGCAGCGGGTTGTCGAGTGCCCGCTCGCCGTGATCAGTGGCGTCGTCCTTGGACGGGAAATGCACGTCCGGCTCCACACCCTTCAATTGCGTGCTGCCGCCGCTCACCCGGAAGAACTCGGCCATCGTCAGCCGCAGCCGACCCAGGTCGGCCTGATCGCCGGGCACGTAGCGGTTGAGATCCACCAGCGTCTGCACCGTTCCCTTACCAAAGGTCGGCTCGCCGATGACCAGACCGCGTCCATAGTCCTGGATCGCACCCGCGAAGATCTCGGAGGCCGAGGCACTGTCCCGGTCCACCAACACGGCCAGAGGTCCGGAATAGGCCACACCAGGCTCCGGATCGCGTTCGACCTCGACCTTACCGAACGCGTCTTTCACCTGCACCACCGGGCCGGTATCGATGAAGAGTCCGGTCAGGGAGGTCGCCTCAGCCAGCGAACCGCCGCCGTTACCCCGCAGGTCGATCACGATGCCGTCCACGTTCTGCGCCATCAACTTCTTGAGCAGTTCGCGCACATCGCGGGTCGTGCTGCGGAAATCGCGCTTACCCTCGCTCTCGGCCTCGAAGTCACGATAGAACGCCGGCAGCTCGATCACCCCGATCTTGAGCCCGGGGGCATTGGGCAGTTGCTCGATGAGATAGTCCTTGGCGGCCTGATCTTCGAGCTTGATCTCGTTGCGGACCAGGGGCACCTCGCGGGTCTTGCCGTCGCTGGCACCCGATTCGGGCAGCAGTTGCAGCCGCACCACGGAGCCCTTGGGGCCGCGGATCTTGTCGACCACGTCTTGCAGCCGCCAGCCGACCACGTCCTCGATTTTCCCATCCAGCCCCTGGCCGACCCCCAGGATGCGGTCTCCGGATGACACCTGACCGGAATCGCGCGCGGGGCCGCCGGGAATGGTGCGCTGGATGACCGTGAACTCGTTATCCGAACGCAAAACCGCACCGATGCCCTCCAGCGACAGTTTCATGCTGATGTCGAAATTCTCCGAGGTGGCCGGCGACATATAGCTGGTGTGCGGCTCCAGGGCCTCGGTGTAGGCATTCATGAAGGCCTGGAACACGTCGTCACCGGTGAACTGCTGCACCCGCCGGGCCAGGCCGTCGTAGCGCTGCCGCAGCCGCTCGCGGATATCCGCATCGTCCTTACCCGCGATGCGCAGGCTCAGGAAGTCGTTCTTGACCCGCAGCCGCCAGATCTCGTCCAGTTCCTTGTCGGTCTTCGCCCAAGGCGCCTTTTCACGGTCGAACGCATAGGATTCGGCAACGTTGAAATCGAAATCACTGCTCAACAACGTCAGGGCATAGGCCACCCGCTCATCCACCCGCATGCGGTAGACCCGAAAAACGTCGAAGGCGCTATCCAGTTCACCGCGGCGCAGGTTGTCATCGAGTCGCCGGGCGCCGGTGCCGAAACGTTCCACGTCGCGCGCGAGGAAGAACGAGCGGCTCGGGTCGAGGGCGGCCAGGTAATTGTCCAGGATGGTCCGGGCAAAGGCGTCGTCGAACGCGACCTTGCGATAGTGATACCGCTCCAGGACCTTGTTGATGACGATGGCCGTCTTGGCCTGGGTCTGGTTGGGAAAGAGTTCGGACAGCGGCACCTGACGCGGTGACGCAACCGCCACCCAGGCGCCGAAGGTGAGTAACGCGGCGGTCGCGACGAGGGTTAAGCGGAGTCTCATGACGATACTCGGTACCAATGATTGGGGTGATATCAACTGGGACATCAACAGGATGGAATCGATCAAGCCGGCCTCTGGCCCGGGGGCGACCGGCGCACCCAGGAACCACGGCAAGCGACCGGCGACGGTCGCAGCGATCACCGGCCCGCTGATGCGCTGGTGACCGGTGGTCAGCGAACCGGCGCCCTAACCTCAGCTTAGAGGCTGAGCAGCTTTGTTTCAACGACTTAGATAGAAGATTGCGGGAAATTAACGGGTCGGGCCAGGTTCGGCGTCCAGTGCCGGGGGCGGCGCAGTCGGATCGGGCCAGGATTCAGGCGATTTCCGGCAATGGCCTGAGGTGGCGACCATGGGTTCTCCTGTGACTGACACTACTACGCGAGCGTTTTTGTCGTCAATTGGCCGCCCCGCCTTTTTTGTAGACCCGGCGCCGATAAAGATCGGTTCGTCGGCTCACCACCCGATCGACGAAGAGCAGCCCGTCCAGGTGATCGAGTTCGTGCTGGACGGCACGCGCCTCGAACCCCTCCATCACGAACTCCAGCGGCCCGCCCTCAGGATCCTGCGCCTTGAGCTGGAGACGCGTGGCGCGGATCACGTTGCCGGTATAGTCAGGGACCGAGAGACATCCCTCCCGTCCGATTTCAAACCCCTCCCAGTGGGTGATTTCCGGGTTGATCAGCACCAAGTGCCCGTGATTCACAGTTTTGGGCCGGCCTGAGCAGTCGATGATGACGATCCGCTGATGTCGCCCGACCTGGGGCGCCGCGATCCCCACCGCGGCCGGTCCGGCGCGGCGCGTCTCGTCCAGCGCGTCGATGAACGCCTGGAGTGCCTGGTCGAAGTGGACGACCGCAACGGATGGCTGCTTCAGCCGCTCGTCCGGTAAGGTGAGGATGTCGAGGATCGCCATAGGTTCGCGCTGCGGTGTCGAATCGGGGGTCAGCCGATCATCAGTTCGATGGGAGAGACATCCACGGAGATTCCACGGGTGGTCAATCCGGCCAGGGCCTGCTCCAGATCCTCCAGGGTGCGCGCGCAGGTGCCCTGGATGTTCATGATGTAGACCGGCGCGCGGGCGTTGCCGACGACATCCGACTCCAGATCCAGAATGTTGAACCCCTGGTCCGTCAGGCATTGCGTCACCTCGGCCACGATGCCGGCGCGGTCGGCCCCAGTCACGCGCACCTGGATATTCGGCACCAGATGCTGGTGCAGTCCGCCCTGAACCTGATCCAGATGGACGCGCAAACCCAACTCCGCGGCCACCGGAGCCAGCGCCGCCTCCAGTTCGGCGTTGGGCCGACTCCCGGAGACCATCAGGAGGATGGTGAAGCTGCCGCCCAGGCGGATCATCGATGCCTCACCCAAGGTGCAGCCCGCCTCGTACAACACCCGGGTGACCCGGGCGACGATCCCGGGTCGATCCTGGCCCACCAGGGTTACTATGTTCCAATCGGTCATGCAGGCACCTCGGCGTGCGGTTAAACCGCGCCCAGCGCGGTATGCGATGTTCTTGGATGAGATCGGCTCCGGCAGACTTGACGATCGCTGGAGCTGGCGCGGTTTAGTCGAGAAATCCCAGTCGCCGATCGCCGGGGCTGGTCGTCCAGATCAGGCTCGCCATCCGCCCGGTGACGCCATCACGACGGTAGGAGAAAAAACGCTCCGGGTCCGAATAGGTGCAATCGGTGCCGCCGTAGACCTGGGTGACCCCGGCCCGTGCGAGCCGGTGGCGGGCCAGGGCAAACAGATCCGCGAACCATTTGCCGCCCGGTCCGGCCTGGAAGGCGGACGTGACTTCCGGATTGACCGCGAGAAATGCGGCACGCACTTCGCCTCCCACCGCGAAGGCCGCGGGGCCTATGGCCGGGCCGAGCCATACCAGGAGGTCCTCGCAAGATGCACCCAGCGCGCTCAGCGTCGCCTCGATGACGCCCGCGGCCAAGCCGCGCCAGCCCGCGTGGACCGCCGCCGCGCGCCGGCCCTGCCGGTCACAGATCAGCAGCGGCAGACAGTCGGCGGTCAGTACCGCGCACACCGATCCGGGTCGGCACGCGATCACCGCATCCGCAGCGGGCCGGGCGACGCGCCCGCCGGTCCGTACCACCGTGCACCCATGCACCTGATTGAGCCACAGGGGTTCCGCCGGGAGGGCGAGGGCGGTACGCAGCAGCGCGCGGTTACGCGCGACCCGCCCCGGCGCATCCCCGACGTGATCGCCCAGGTTCAGCGTGCCGTAGACCCCGGTGCTGACCCCGCCGCCGCGCGTCGTACAACAGGCATGCACCCAGGGCGGAGCCGGCCACTCAGGTCGAATCAGGTCCAAGCCCCGCCTCCCGTCGAAACAATTCGAGCAGCGCCGCGAGATCGGCGGCCATCGGCACCTCCCAGATCATCGCCTGACCCGTGCGCGGATGGGTCAGCCCCAGCCGGATGGCATGCAGGGCCTGGCGCGGGAACCCCTGAATCGCCGCGGTCAAGGCCGGGGCGCAGCCCTTGGGCGGACGTGGACGAGTCCCGTACACCGGGTCGCCGACCAAGGGGTGATGCACATGCGTCAGATGGACCCGAATCTGATGGGTACGACCGGTATCCAACTCCACCCCCAGCAGGCAATGACCGGGGAAGCGCTCGAGCACCCGATAACGGGTGAGCGCGGTCCGTCCCCCGGCGACCACGGCCATGCGCGTACGGTGCGTCGGATGTCTTCCGATTGGGGCCTCGACCACACCACCGGCGACCAGGTCCCCGACCACCAGTGCCCGATATTCGCGATGGACACTGCGCTGCTTGAGTTGATCCACCAGACAGTGATGCGCCTCCAGCGTTTTGGCAACGACCAGCAGCCCGCTGGTATCCTTGTCGAGCCGATGGACGATCCCGGCCCGCGGCAGCGTGGCGAGCATGGGAGCATGGTGCAGCAAGGCGTTGAGCAGGGTGCCGTCCGGATTGCCGGCCGCCGGGTGGACCACCAGCCCCGCCGGTTTGTCGATCACCAGGAGTTGATCGTCCTCATGCACCAGCACCAGCGGGATCGCCTGGGGCGCGTCGCGGTCGCTGATCGCGAGGACCGCGTCCAACTCCACCGCCTCGCCGCCCCAGACCCGGTCACGGCAGCGGCGCGGCAGGCCGTCCACCCGCACCTGTCCGCCCGTGATCCACTGCTGCACCCGGCCGCGGGAGAACTCCGGCCAGGACGCAGCCAGGGCCTGGTCCAGCCGCAGACCGGCGGATTGCGCATCCACCCGCAGCGAACGATACACCCGCAACGCGTCGCCCGCGATCAGAGACATTCCGCTCTCCGCCGCGGCTTCTTGGTACCGCTGATACTAACCTGGAGTCCTTCGGGTATACTCACACGGTTTTGAGCTTGGTTAATCCCCGACATGCCATCCACCTTAACACGACTGGCCACCTTGTTGACTGTGTTCCTGATCGGGATCGCCCTGACCGGCTGCTCGATGTTTGGGAAAGAGGCCGACGAGACTGAAGGGTGGAACGCCTCCAAGATCTACGCGGAGGCCGCGTCCGAGATGGATGCCGGCAACTACAAACGTGCCATCGAACTCTACGAGAAACTCGAGGCCCGCTACCCCTTCGGCCGCTATGCCATGCAGGCGCAACTCGATGTTGCTTATGCCAATTACCGGGCCGAGGAACCGGAAGCGGCGCTCGCCGCGGCCGACCGCTTCATCAAGTTGTACCCCCAAAATCCGTACGTGGACTACGCGTACTATCTCAAGGGAATCGTCAACTATAACCGCAGCGTCGGTTTCCTGGACAAGTACGTGCCGATGGACGTCTCGCAGCGCGACCCCGGTGCCGCCCTGGACGCTTTTACCGATTTCTCCGAGTTGGTCAAGCGTTTCCCCGACAGCAAATACACCGCCGATGCCCGCCAGCGGATGGTCTATCTGCGCAACAACCTGGCCAAGAACGAGGTCAACGTGGCGCGCTACTACATGAAGCGCGGCGCCTATGTCGCGGCGGCCAATCGCGCCAATTATGTGATCGAGCGCTACCAGCGTACCAGCGCAGTCGAGGACGCGCTGGAGACGCTGGTCGCTGCCTATGAAGCCTTGGGTGAGAAGAAACTCGCGGCCGACGCCCAACGCGTCTTGGATGTCAACCGCAAGGCCGGACGCTTCGTCTCCGATGAGCCGGTACCCGGTGAGGTGAGTCTCAGCCGAAAATTGTGGGACTATTTACAGCTCGATCAGAACTAAGGCGATTTCCGGCAATCGCCTGACGAGGCGTCGCGCGTTCAGACCGCCGCCTCGTTCTCCTCGCCGGTGCGGATGCGCACCACGCGGGTGACCTCCGAGACGAAGATTTTGCCGTCGCCGATCTTGCCGGTACGCGCCGCGGCGGTGATGGCATTGATGCAGGCGTCCAAGTGATCATCCGTCACCACCAACTCGACCTTCACCTTCGGCAGGAAATCCACCACGTACTCGGCCCCGCGGTAAAGCTCCGTGTGCCCTTTCTGTCGTCCGAAGCCCTTGACCTCGATGGCGGTCATCCCGGTGATGCCCGCGGCGGACAGCGCCTCGCGGACATCGTCGAGTTTGAACGGTTTGATGATGGCTTCGACCTTCTTCATGGGGATACTCCGCTGCGGGTCATTAGAATAAAGCAATCAGTATATGTTCGCGCCGCGGAGAAGAACAGCCGGCGCCTGAGAGCGACCCTGCCTCGGCTGCCTTGGGCAGCCCCGCCCGGTGCGGGCCTGGCGGCGGTTGGTATCGCCTTCGTATCTGATATCCAGATATGACCTTGGCGTAGGGGCGGGTTTGAAACCCGCCCCTGCGTCCGGTGATCGCGTTCGACGCCTTGAGGACCCCCGACATCAGTGTCGCAGTGACGCGTAGACTGCACGCCCGTTGAGCGGCTGGACGGGGCGGACATTGTTGACCCCGGCGGCGGCGGCGAGGCGGCGAATCTGCTCCGGGTCGAGACCTACCGGCTGGGCGAGGATGTACCAGGCCGCCGGCTCGCTGCACGGGGGATTCGCCAGCGATCCCGTGTAAGTGTAATAGCCTTGATCGGCCGGGAGCAGCAACAGGGGATTGATGCCTACTTGGCGATAGCTCAGGCGCTCCCCGGCGCGTAGCGGCAGGCGCTCGACGATGCGCGCCAGGGTTTGATTGGTGCGGCGGCCGGGCTGAATCTGCACCACTACGATCGCGAAGCGGCCGGTGCTCGAGCGATGGACCAGATGGACCTCCGCCGCCGCCGCCACGCCGTTGATCAGGGTCTCACCCGGGCTGTGGAAGTGGAAGGAGGTCAGGTCGAAGGTCTCCCCACGCAACTCGAGCGTGCTGCCCCCGGAGCTGAGGACATGAACCCCGCGGCCGTCGTTGACTGCTTCCAGGGTTTGTGTATGGTACCGAAAATGCAGCGGCTCGTAGGGGATCCGCTGGACGGTGCGGATATCGATCGGTGACTGCGACTGACCCTCGCGGCAGGTCGCAAAGGCCGGCGCCAGATCCGCCCAATGCGCAGGCCCGGTCTCACCCGTATAAGACCAGGCGTCCGGCGCGGGCGAAGACGGGTCACGGGCGAACAAGCTTCCACCGCAGCACAGCGGCAGGACAGCGGCCGTGACCAGCAGGGTGCGGATCCGGGCGCTTGGCCGTGGAGGATGACGCTGTGCCATGTCAGTCACGCCGCCGCGTCAGGTCGGCGACGGGCACGACCTGCACCGTCTGGGGCTCATCCGCATAGTAGGGCCGCTCGCCGCCGCGCCCTTGGGCGTCCGCCAGCTCCTTCTCCCGCGCGGCGATCAACATCAGGCACTGACGGATGTCCTCGATGGTCGCCTCACTGAGCGGATGACGCATCCCGGGCGGCGGGGTCACGTCTCTGATGATCGCCGTCAGGGTCTTGCGCATGGCGATCAGGATGTGCTGCTCCGCAGCGAGAGCCGGCGTGCCGGGCGGGATCGTTTCAGTCATGTCGGTTCTTTGCGGATCCAGTGGGTTGAGTGCATGAAGCCGGTCCACCACGCGGCGGTTCCAGCGGCGGACGACAGTGGTCTGACGATGCGCGTCGTCATCGGTTGCCGAGCCTCAGGCCGGTCCTTGACCGGTAAGCAGGGCGGCCAACTCAGCCTCATCGATCACCCGCACACCCAGCGCGCGCGCTTTCTCGAGCTTGGAGCCGGCTTCCTCCCCGGCCAACAGGAAATCGGTGTTTCCGGAAACACTGCCGGTCACCTTGGCGCCCAAGGATTCGAGTTCGGCCTTGATCTGATCACGTGGGCGGCTCAGGGTGCCGGTGATGACGAAGGTCTTGCCGACGAGCGCTTGCGGCTGGAGCCCGACGCGCGTGGTGGCGGACGGCCAGTGAATACCGGCCGCGGTGAGACGGGTGATCGCCTCGCGGTTGTGCGCCTGCGCGAAGAATCCCGCGAGATGGGCGGCAACCACGGGGCCGACCCCCTCGACCAGGCTGGTGGTGTTGGAATAGAGGTCCTCGGGTCCGGCGGCCCGCAGCCGCTCCAAGGTTCCGAACGCCTGACCCAGGACGAGCGCGGCCGGGCGGGTGAGACCGGGAATGCGTTGGTCCGCCAACCACTCCCCCAGGTCGATCACGGATCCCTGGTCCGGGTTCGGGTGTTCAGCCAGCCACGTCTGAACCGCTTGCGCGGCCTTGGGTCCGACCCCGGCCAGGCCGCGGCGGCACAGATAGTCCGACTCGCGCGCCGCCATCAGGGCCTCCAGTGACGCGAACCGCGCGGCCAGGGCGGCGGCGGTCGCCTCTCCGACCTCGCGAATGCCGAGCGCAAAGATGAAGCGGGCGAAGGTGGTTTCCTTGCTGCGCTCGCGCGCTGCGATGAGATTGGCGGCGGAGCGCTCGCCCATGCGCTCCAGCCCGGCGAGTTGGTCCTGGGTGAGCCGGTAGATATCCGCCGGCTCTCTGATGAGATCCAGGTCCACCAATTGCTCGATCAGCTTCTCACCCAGTCCCTCGATGTCCATGGCCTTGCGGGAGGCGAAATGGCGGATCGACTCTTTGCGCTGGGCCGGGCAATAGAGGCCGCCGCTGCAGCGGGCGACGGCCTCACCCTCCGGGCGGATCACATCCGACCCGCAGACCGGACATTGGGCCGGCAGGATGACCTGACGGGCGTCGGCGGGGCGCCGATCGCTCAAGACGCGCACGATCTCGGGAATCACGTCCCCGGCCCGGCGCACATACACGGTATCGCCGACGCGCACGTCCTTGCGCTCCACCTCATCCATGTTGTGCAGCGTCGCATTGGCGACCGTCACCCCGCCGACCTGAACCGGCGTGAGGCGTGCCACCGGTGTCACCGCGCCGGTGCGGCCGACCTGAAACTCCACGGCCTCGACCAGGGTCAGCGCTTCCTGCGCCGGGAATTTGCGGGCGACGGCCCACCGGGGATGATGGGCCGTCGCCCCCAGGACGACCTGATCCGGGAGATGATCGACCTTGAAAACGACCCCGTCGATGTCGTAACCGAGGGTGTCCCGACGGCGGCCCAGATCCTCGAAATAGGCGCGGCAGCCGGCCAAACCTTGCACCCGACGCAACGCTTGGGAGATCGGCACCCCCCAGCCGGCGATGCGCTGCAACATCGCAAACTGGCTGGTGCCCGGGTCGGACGTGACCTCGCCCCAGCCGTAACAACAGAAGCGCAGCGGCCGCGCTGCGGTGATGCGTGGGTCGAGCTGGCGCAGGCTTCCGGCGGCGGCGTTACGGGGATTGGCAAAGGGTTTGTCGCCGTGCGCGAGGGCCTGGGCGTTCAGTCGATCGAAACCGGCATGGGTCAGATAGACTTCGCCGCGGACCTCCAGGGTCGTCGGCCAGCCCTCGCCCAGCAGGCGCAGCGGGACGTTCTGGATGGTGCGGACGTTCTGGGTGATCTCCTCGCCGGTCGTGCCGTCGCCGCGGGTGGCGGCCAGGACCAGCAGACCCTGCTCATAGCGAATGCTGACCGCCAAGCCGTCGAGCTTCGGCTCCGCCGTGTACAGGATCGCATCAGTGGCGGCCAGTGCGCTGGTCACGCGCCGGTGGAACTCCGCCAAGGCGTCATCGCCCATGGCGTTGTCCAGCGAGATCATCGGCAGACGATGGCGGACCTGGCTGAATTCAGGCCGCGGCGCGGCCCCGACGCGCTGGGTGGGTGAGTCCGGCGTCACCAGTTCAGGGTGGCGGGACTCCAAACCTTTAAGTTCTTGAAACAGCAGGTCGTAGTCGGCATCCGGGAGTTCCGGATCGTCGAGGACATAATACCGATGGTTATGGTAGCCGATCAGCGTGCGCAGTTGCTCGGCACGCTGCCGATCCGCGGCCGCGGGCGGTGTCGGGACAGGACCGCCCTGCGTCACCGCCGCACCGCTCTCAAAAAGCGCTTCTCGTTGGCGAGCACCGCCTCGCGCATCGCTTCTTCCTTGCGCACCGTGAGCGGTCGCCGGGTGTCGTCGAACACGTCGCCGCCGAGCGTCGTCGCGAGCTTGCGGGCCGTCGCGATCATCTCCTCCAGCACCGTCAGGTCTTCCGGCTGGCCGGTGAGCTGGGCGAACAACATCAACCCCGGGGTGCTGAAGCCCTCCATGTCGTCGAAGGGGAAGGTGCCGGGCTTGACCATGTTGGCCATGCTGAAGTAAATGCGGGTGCCGTCGTCGAACTCGTCCAGACAGTGGAAGATGTCCATATCGCCCGGGCGCAGGCCGCAGGACTCAGCGACCTCGAGTAAGTCCGGGCCGTCGAACTCACCGTAGCGCTTCGCCACGCTGAGCTGGATGAGCAGCGGTGCCGGCACCCCGTCCGCGGCGTCGCCATCGGCGCTTGCCCCCGTGGGTGCTTTACCCGCTGGTTGATCGCGCAGCGTGCCGTCACGCCGCGGATGCCGGTCCCGCTCGTTCTGACCCTCGTTCCGACCCTCGTTCCGCTCAGGGTCCTCCGGACGGCCAAGCTCGGGCTCGTGCTTCGCCCGGCCGACGGTATAGGGCACATCGTCGTCCTCGTAGCCCTCGTCATCCTCCTCGGCGCGGTCACGGCCGCGTTCCCAGAGATAGAGACCAAGGAGCAGCAGAGCGCCCACGACGATCAGGATCAGGCGGATGGTATCGGGGTCCATTCGGGCTCGCGCATCTGGATGGAATTGATCGGTAGACCGCGAGTATAACCCGTGTCACCGATCCTTGTGACCAGTGGTGCCGCGGCCAGGCCGCGACCGGTGTTGGCGACCTGCGTTGGCGACCTGCGTTGGTTCGGTCGCAGCGCGCGCTGAACCATATAGAACAGTGGCGTGGCTCGGACTGGATGCGTTGTCAGGCGATCTCCGACACATCATGCGCCCGCTCGCGCGTCCTGTCGCCCGCCGGCTGCGGCGCGCCGACAGTCACACAGCCCGGCCATGCTCCTGTCGGCGCCCCTTGAAGGCGGACGAAAATCCTTCGCGATGAGGACGATGATGTTTCGCCGATCGCCTTAGCCGACGCTTAAGGCACGGCCTTTTGGGGTTTGACGGACTCCTCGACGATCTTGCTCAGATCGGCCGGGGTCAGCGTGTCGTCGTAAATCCCGGCGCCCACCTGGATATCGGACTTGAACGAGACCGGGGCGCTGTGGACGTAAGAGATCTTACGCGACGCCTTCGCCTCGCCCGGCTTCGGCCACCAGTACTCGACCCAGCCGCCGTCAGGGTTGCCCGCCGCTTTGCACATGTCCTGAAACAGCGGGTGATCCTTGTCATCGCGCATCTGCAGGATGGGCTTGCCCACCAGATCGGGGCGCAGGGGGTGTGCGATCATCACGTCGTCGAGGCAGCTATAGACAAACACGTAGCTGTCTTTCCAAACCCAGCGGGAATCCTTGTTGTTATTGAAATCCGCGAATCCGGCCAAGCCTTTCGCGTTCAGGTACTGGGCGGCCTCGCGGACCTTCGACACCACCTCCTGGGCGGTCGCGGTGTCGGCGTCGGCAGCCCAGGTCATGGCCGGGGCAGTCCCCAGGGTCAGCACCAGGCCGGCGAGGGCAAACGGGTGTTTTTCCATTGTTGAATCCTCTTGAGTCGATTGTTCTCAGGGAAGGGAGGCTGAGGGCGACAGCGATGCGACGCTCAGCTCAGCCAGGGCTTGCCGGCGGGCAGGAGTTCGCGCCCGTAAAGTTCGTTCAGGATGATACGGGCCATCATGTACCAGGCCGTCAGAGCGCAGACAATCAAGGTGTAGCCGGCAACGACGGTCATTTGCGGATAACCGAAATGCGCCAGGTCCAGCAGGATGAATCCGGCCAGCAACAAGGTGAAGGTGATGGCCATGGCGCCGTGGATGCGCAGCGAGCCGACCCAGAGAATCGCCGTGAACAATGTCCAGGCGACCAGGAACCAGCCGACATCTTGCGTGCTGGCCTTGAAAATGTCGAACTTGTTGGCGATCAGCATCAGGGCCAGGGCGATCCAGAAGGCTCCGTAAGACGTGAAGGCGCAATACCCGAAGTTGTTGCCGGTCTTCTGCTCCTGCAGCCCGGCGATGAGCTGCGCCAGACCGCCGAAGATCAGCCCGAGCCACACCACAGGTCCGATGCTGGGCATCCAGCCGACATTGTGGAATTGGAGCACCAAGGTGGTAAGACCGAAGCCGGCGAGGCCGACCACGGCAGGGTTGCCGAGTTTTTGTTCTGCCATTATGTCAATCCCAAACGCGTATTAGAGAGGATCAGTGCCCCCGCGTGACCGCGGGGCGCCCGATCTTAACCTAACTTTGAGAAACGCGCAGGTGCGACGTGCGGCGGTCGCCGCGGCGGCGTCCTGGCCGCGCCGGATTTCGTCTCGTTGAGCCGTTTTCCCGATCTGCCGGACACCGGCGATGGGCGTGGCGGCCGATGCCGAGAGTCGACGCATCAAGAATATCTTATATGCTTATTCGCTTATCCAGTGGTTCCACGAAGACGCGAAATGACGAGATAAGCACAAGGGAAATACGAACACAATCGTTGTCGTTGTCGCAATCGGATAAGCGATTCAAGTTTGGCATGCGCAGCCCGCTGTCTTTCTCGCGGGGATCATCAGCTCGATTACGATTACGATTACGACAACGACAACGACGCGATCGTTCAGAAAAGAAAATGATTCGACTGGAGTCCAAGGCTTCAGCCTTGGCAGGCGCCGCGCATCCCTGCGCGGCTGAATCGGCCGGAGGCTAAACCCGCAACAATAACCGCGCCGGCTCTTCCAGCGTTTCCTTGATGGTGACCAGGAACTGCACGGCCTCGCGGCCGTCGATGATCCGGTGGTCATAGGTCAGGGCCAGGTACATCATGGGGGCGATGACGACCTGGCCGTTCTCGGCGATCGGGCGTTCCTGGGTCTTGTGCATCCCGAGGATGGCGCTTTGCGGCGGATTGAGAATCGGCGTGGACAGCAAGGACCCGAACACGCCGCCGTTGGTGATGGAGAAGGTGCCGCCGGTCAGGTCTTCGAAACTCAGAGTGCCGTCTTTGGCCTTGCGCCCGAATTCGCTGATGCCCTGCTCGATCTCGGCCATACTGAGCTGGTCGCAATTGCGCAGGATCGGTACCACCAGGCCGCGCGGGGAGGAGACGGCAATGCCGAGGTCGAAATAGCCATGGTAGAGAATGTCATTGCCGTCGACCGAGGCATTGACCACCGGGAAGCGCTGCAGGGCCTCGACCGCGGCCTTGACGAAGAAGGACATGAAGCCGAGGCGCACGCCGTGGGCTTTTTCGAATTGGTCCTTATAGCGATTACGCAGTTCGATGACCGCCTTGAGGTTGACCTCATTGAAGGTGGTCAGCATCGCGGCATTCTGCTGGGCCTGGAGCAGGCGCTCCGCGACCCGCGCGCGCAGCCGGGTCATCGGCACGCGCTGCTCGGGACGGCCCGCCTCCCCGGTCAACTGCGGGGCACCGGTGATCGGCACGGTCTCCGGGTCACGCGCCGGCTCGGCCTGGTCGCGTTCATCCAGGTAGGCGACAACGTCGGCCCGCTGGACCCGGCCGTCACGGCCACTGCCGGCGATCTTGGCGGGATCCAGGCCCAACTCTTTGACCAGACGCCGCGCGCCGGGCGCAACAACCGATTCGGCCTTGCCTGACGTGCCTGACGTGCTGGTCCCGGCGCTGGCCGGGGCCGCCGGTCGCGGCGCGGGCGCCGCCGCACCGGGCGCGCCGCCGACGATGGTGGCGAGCACGGTGGCGGCAGTGACCACGGCACCGACCGGGGCCAGGATCTCACCGAGCACGCCGTCCATCGGCGCCGGGACTTCCAGCACCACCTTGTCGGTCTCCAGGTCGACCAGATTCTCATCCTTCCTGACCGCCTCTCCCGGTGCGCGGTGCCAGGCCGCGACGGTGGCGTCGGCGACTGATTCCGGGAGGGCTGGGACTCTGACTTCGCTACTCAATTCGGAACTCATTGTTCGGGGATCCTGCGATTCATACTCGGGTTGAAGCGGCCGGTCAGGGCCTCGTCGATCAGGCGGTCATGCTGCTCCACGTGGGCGGGACGGTGACCCACGGCAGGCGCGGCGGAGGGTGGGCGGCCGACATAGTGGGGCCGCTTGCCTTCCTGGATCAGGTGGTGGAAACGGTGTTTGATCTGGTCCCAGGCGCCCTGGTTCTGCGCCTCTTCCTGGCACCAGATGACCTCTTCGGTGGCCGCGTAGGGCGCCAGGGCGGCGGCAAAGGCCTCCTTGGGGAAGGGATAGAGTTGCTCGATGCGGATCAGCGCGCAGTTGGTCAGTCCGCGGGCGCGGCGCGCTTCCAGCAGGTCGTAATACACCTTGCCGCTGCAGAAGATGACCCGCTCCACCCCGGCCGGGTCGATCGGGTCCAGTTCCGGGATCACGTTCTGGAATTGCCCGGCGGTCAGTTCATCGAGCGCTGAGACCGCCAGGCGATGCCGCAGCAGACTCTTGGGGGTCATCACCACCAGCGGTGTGCGGTAATCCCGCAGCATCTGCCGACGCAGCAAGTGGAAAATCTGGGCCGGCGTGGTCGGCACGCACACCTGGATATTGTACTCGGCGCACAGTTGCAGATAGCGTTCCAGTCGGGCGGAGGAGTGCTCCGCCCCCTGGCCCTCCAGACCATGTGGCAGCAGCATGACCAGGCCGCAACTCAGGTCCCACTTGGTGCCGGCGGAGGTGATGAACTGGTCGATGACGACCTGGGCGCCATTGGCGAAATCGCCGAACTGCGCCTCCCACAAGGTCAGCCCGTTGGGTTCGGCGGTAGCGAAGCCGTACTCGAAGCCAAGGACCGCCTCCTCGGAGAGGATGGAGTCGATGGCGATGAAGGCCCCCTGGTGCGCGCCGATGTGCTGGAGTGGGGTATAGGCATCGCCGGTGCGCTGGTTGTGGACCTTGGCATGACGGTGCACAAAGGTCCCGCGCCCGCAGTCCTGGCCCGAGAGGCGCACCGGAATGCCGACATCGAGCAGACTGGCATAGGCGAGATTCTCGGCGCAGCCCCAGTTGAGCAGTTGCTCGCCCGCGGCCATCTTGCGCCGCTCCTCCCACACCTTCTCCACCCGTGGGTGGAGCTCGAACCCCTCCGGCAATTGCAGCATCGCCTCCGTCATGGCGCGCAGCCGCTCGACCGGTACCCCGGTGTCGACCGCCTGATCCCAGTTCGGGTCCACGCTCTTGGACCAGTCCACCCGATAGGCATTGTCGAGCCCGCACAGCACCGGGCGGGCGACCACGACGCCTTGTTCGATCGAGCGGCGGTAGTCATCGACCATGGCCGCGGCCTCCTCCCGGGTGCCGATCCCGGCGGCCGCGATCCGCTCGGCGTAGAGCGTCCGCACCGTGGGGCGGGCGGCGATCTTGCGGTACATCATGGGCTGGGTGACGGCCGGCTCGTCGGCCTCGTTATGGCCCAGGCGGCGGTAACACATCAGGTCGATGATCACGTCCTTGTGGAACTGATTGCGGAAGTCCAGCGCCATGCGGGTGACGAAGATCACCGCCTCGGGGTCATCGCCGTTCACATGGAAGACCGGCGCCTGGACCATCTTGGCCACGTCGGTGCAATAAGGGCTGGAGCGGGCATCCAGCGGATGGCTGGTGGTGAAGCCGATCTGGTTGTTGATGACGATGTGCACTGTCCCGCCGGTCGAATAGCTGCGGGTCTGCGACAATTGCAGCGTCTCCATCACCACGCCCTGGCCGGCGAACGCGGCGTCGCCGTGGATCAGCACCGGCAGTACCAGGTCGCCGGTCTTGTCGCGGCGGCGGCGCTGGCGGGCGCGCACCGACCCCTCGATCACCGGGTTGATGATCTCCAGATGGGACGGATTGAAGCCCAGGGCCAGGTGGACCACCCCGCCGGGGGTGTCGACATCGGTCGCGAAGCCCAGGTGATATTTCACATCCCCCGCCATTTTGCGCCAGTCCGAATGCAAGCGGCCCTCGAACTCGTCGAACATCGCCTGGGGCGGCTTGCCGAAGATGTTGGTCAGCACGTTGAGCCGGCCGCGGTGGGCCATGCCGATGACGACTTCCTTCTGGCCCTTGCGCCCGGCGCGCTGGATCAATTCGTCCAGGAGCGGGATCAGGGACTCGCCGCCCTCCAGTGAGAAGCGCTTCTGCCCGACGTAGCGCTGGTGCAGATATTTCTCGATGCCCTCGGCGGCGGTCAGCAGGAACAGGATCCAGCGGCGGTCGGCGGTCTCCAGTTCGGGGGTGGCGCGATACCCTTCCAGGCGATTCTGCACCCAGCGCTTCTCGGTGGTGCTGGTGATGTACATGTACTCGGAGCCCACCGAGCCGCAGTACATCTGGTTCAACAGCGCCAGGACCTCGCGCAGCTTCATGCGGTCCGGGGCGCAGAGCGAGCCGGTGTGGAAAACCAGATCCAGGTCCTCCGGGCCCAGGTTGTGAAAGGCCGGGTCCAGATCCTGGATGTGTGGTTTCTCGCGCAGCCTGATCGGGTCGGTGTCCGCCACCTGATGGCCGCGGTAGCGGTAGGCGTTGATCAGGCGCAGCACCGCGGTCTGTTTCTGCGCCGCCGCGGGCTCCAGGTTGTCCGCCGGGCGGGCGCGCGGCCGGGCGCGATTCTCCTGGGCCAGACGTAGGAAATTCTCCCGCACCGGACCATGGGGGACGTCGGGGCGGCCGGTTCCCGGGGTGCCGGGCTCGTTGGCGGCCTGCTGGCGCAAGGCGTCGAACCGGGCGCGCCAGGCGATGGCCACGCTCTCGGGGTCGCTGAGCCAGCGTTCGTACAAGTCTTCGATGAAGGCGGCATTGCCCCCATAGAGGGCGCCGGAACTGCGGAAGAGTTCTAGGATTGCGCTCATACTCGGTGTCGTTCTGCCCCTGGGCTTAGCTGACGATCAAACTTGATGATCCCATAACGGCCGTTTATAGCACAGCCTGAATGCCGCGGGTTGGTTGCGTGATCTGCCCCGGCACTGGACAATTGACGACAGTTCCGCAACACCACAGACACCGCGCCGCACACCGAGAACCATGGCCAGTCCGGAATCCGTGATCAGCGACGAGCGCCGCCGCCGCCGTGTCAGCTTGGCGCGGCTGGAAGCCGATATGGCCTATTTTCAGGCGCGGCTGGAGATGATCGGCGACCCCGGGAGCACCAACCAGATGGCCCAGCGCAAGGTCTTCAAGCTGTTGCACAAGACGATCGGGGCCAAAGTCCTGCTGGCCAAGCGGGATACGCCGGAGCCGCACTGAATGTGCACCCTGGTCTGCCTGCGGCGGCCCGATCACCCCTGGCCGGTTCTGATCGCGGCCAACCGCGACGAACACCGCGGGCGGCGCTCCGCCCCGCCGGTCCGACACTGGCCCGACCGTCCCCAGGTGGTGGCCGGGCTCGACGTCGCCGGCGGGGGCAGTTGGCTCGGGATCAACGATGACGGCCTGGTGGCCGCGGTCATGAACCGCACCGGGACCCTGGGGGCGCAGCCGGGTAAGCGCAGTCGGGTGCAGGACCGTGCGGACGGCTTCGGCACCCGGTCGGGCGCTTTGATCGCCCTGCCGGCCTATCCGGGTCCGAACGCCTTGCCCCGCTGGCGCCATGCCGAGGGCCGGCCGGACCGCACGGCGTTTGTCCCCGTATGGTTGGGCACCGCGCCCTGAATCATGATTGCCATCCGACTTGGCGCCATCCTCTTACTTGCCATCGCCTTGCGTTGGGCGGCATTCGTCGGGCTGGTGGGCGCGGATGACATCGCGATCGCCGACAACGCGTTGCGACTCTTGGAGAGCGGCCCCTGGTTGCCGATGAACCACTACGCGGCCCGCGTCGGTTTGATCTATCCGCTTGCCGGAATCTATGCGCTGATGGGTGTCGGCGAGTGGCAGACCGTCGTCATGCCGTTTTTCTATAGCCTGCTGTCCATCGTGCTGGCCTATCTGATCGGCGCGCGCCTGGCCGGGACCCCCGCCGGTTTGTGGGCCGCCTTGTTCCTCGCGCTGTTTCCGCTGGACGTGGCGGGCGCCTCCCAGTTGATGCCCGATCTCCCTCAAGGGGCCACCATGGCCCTGACCTTCTATCTGGCGCTGCGGGTCGGCGATGCGCAGCGACCCATCCTCTGGGCGATTTTCGCCGGCCTGGCCTGGGGTCTGAGCTACCTGATCAAGGTGGAGGCGCCGCTGCTGGCGCTGCCCATGCTCGTCCTGCTGATCATGAACCGCGAACACTGGCGGGCCATGCTCCTGGTCTTTGTCGTACTGGGCGCCGTCATCGCGCTGGAAAGCCTGATTTACTGGAGTGCGGGCGGCGGGATCGTCCATCGACTGTACGCGGTGCAGCACCACGGTGACGGCAAGGTTATGGCGGCCTACAGTGCGGTCCAGTTGTGGGTTTTCCCCAAAGCCTGGTTTATTACCGTGTACGAATTTGGGCTGCACTATTACCTGATGTTCGGCGCCATGCTATGGGTGATGGCGACCCGGCAGTCGCGGCTGTACGTCATCGTCGTCTGGGCCCTGGTATTACTCCTCTGGCTGCAATTCGGCGGCAATCCCTTCGCCGCCGACTATTCGGTCAAGTCGCACCTCAATCGCTACTGCGAGATGCTCGCTGTTCCAATGGCCGTCTTGATCGGTGCCTTCGTCGCCCGGCTGTGGTCTTTGCGGTCGAACACCGCCGCGCTGATGGTGACTGCAGCGGCCTTGAGTGCCGGGCTGTTTTTCATCAATTTCAATACGTTGAGTCATGAGTCGGAGCACGCGACAAAGCGCGCGATCGACTATGTCAGAGCCCACGACTTGTTTCCTGTCTATATGGATCGCAAGAGCTACGACCTGGCAACGATCTATCTGCATGGCGACCCTCGACTGGTTCAGGTCCACCCATTGCAGGTGCAGGACGTAAAGACCAACGAGACCGCCGGCGTCGGCCCGGACGCCGCGGCGGCCTACCTCCTTCTCAACCGGGATTTTATGCTCTACGGATGGCGCCGCTATGAGATTGAGCCGGTGGATGCCGGCCAGTTCAAGGATCGGGAGTTGGTGTTTCAGGTCGACAATCCCGGCAATCGGCTCGCCTACCTCCAGGCGCGGTTCCTCGGCGCCGTTGGTCGGCTGCTGCCGGTCGCGTTTTTGCGGGAGAAGATCGGCGGTACCGCTGATGAGTTGCTTGCACCTGAGGATGTCCTCCTGTTCGGCAAGGCGCCGACCAGGGGCTGATTCGCACGCCCTCCCGGAATCCCGCCTGACCCGTGCCGAGCGACCCGCCGGACCGCCTTGGGCAGCGAACGCGCGGATCACGCTTCCGGCTTCCTGTTAGCATATGCAGCTTCGTCGTGATTCCAGGACCCTAACATGCCCGAGACCTTGCGTATCGCCACCCGTAAATCCCCCCTGGCCATGTGGCAGGCCGAGCACGTCGCTGCCGCGCTGACGGCCCTCCACCCCGGACTGCAGGTCGAAATCCTGGGAATGACCACCAAAGGCGACCGTATCCTCGACGCACCGCTTGCCAAGGTGGGCGGCAAGGGGCTGTTCGTCAAGGAGTTGGAGCAGGGAATGTTGAACGGTGAGGCGGATATCGCCGTGCACTCGCTGAAGGATGTCCCGGTGGAGTTCCCCGCCGGGCTGCACCTGGCGGTGATCATGGAGCGGGAGGACCCGCGGGATGCCTTCGTGTCGAACCGCTTCGAGTCCCTGGACCAGTTACCCCAGGGGGCCTGCGTCGGCACCTCCAGCCTGCGTCGCCAGTGCCAGCTCGCCGAGCGTCGTCCGGACCTGCGCATCGAACCCTTGCGCGGCAATGTCAACACCCGGCTGGCCAAGCTCGACGCGGGGGAGTATGACGCCATCATCCTGGCTGCTGCCGGGCTGATCCGGCTCGGTTTCGGGTCGCGTATCCGCGGTACCATCGCCCCCGCGGACAGTCTGCCCGCGATTGCCCAGGGCGCGATCGGCATCGAGTGTCGCATCGAGGACCCGCGCACCAATGCCCTGATCGCCCCGCTGCATCATGGGGAGACGGCCCTGCGCATTCGTGCCGAACGGGCGATGAACGCGCGTCTGCACGGCGGTTGCCAGGTACCGATCGCCGGGCACGCGACGCTCGAGGGCGATCACCTGATCCTCCAGGGGTTGGTCGGCACCACGGACGGAACGCTGATCCTGCGGGCGCGGGCGGAAGGTCCACGCGACACCGCGGAGGCGCTCGGTACCCAGGTGGCGGATGACCTGCTGGCTCAAGGGGCGGCCGAAATCTTGAGTGCCCTGCAAATGCCCGAAGACGCGTCGTGAGTCCGACCGGTGCACTGGCGGGAGTGGGGGTGCTGGTCACCCGGCCGGCGGGGCAGGCGCGGCCGCTCTGCGACCTGATCGAATCCGCCGGTGGGCGGCCCCTGCCGTTCCCGACCATCGAGATTTTACCCGCTGCCGATCCGGAACCAGCCCGCGCTCTGCTGGCCGCGGAGTGGGACCTGATGGTCTTCACCAGCCGCAACGCGGTGGAGTTCTCACTGGCCCTGGGGTGTGCCGGGGCTTGGCCGAACGCCACCCTGCTTGCCGCGGTGGGGCGGGCGACGGCGGTCGCCCTGACAGCGGCCGGGCGGGCCCCCGATCTGGTTCCGCCCGAACGTTACGACAGCGAGTCGCTGACCGCGCTGCCCGGCCTGGCGGAGATGGCTGGCCGCCGGGTGTTGATCGTGCGGGGAGAGGGCGGCCGGGCGCTGCTCGGGGACGTACTCACCGAGCGCGGTGCACGGGTGTCATTCGCGGAGGTCTATCGGCGGGTGCGTCCAATGCACGATGCGCGCCCGCTGCTCGAACGTTGGCGCGCCGATCTGGGGCTGGTGATCGCCACCAGCGACGAGGTCCTGCTCAATCTGGTCGAAATCCTGGGCGCCGCCGGGCGCGCGTTGCTGGTTTCGACACCGTTGGTTGTGATCAGCGAGCGCACCGCGCAGACCGCGCGGGGGCTGGGTTTTCGGACGGTGCGGGTGGCTGAGCGTGCAGATGACCCTGCGATTCTCAAGGCGTTGATCGAATGCAGATAAGAGCGGTCGATGCCCTTCTCGATCAGCACCCGCGCCGCCTGGGTCAGCAACCGGAGTGCCGTGGGTGACCTTGGCACCATGACCTCGGCTGGGGCCGACAGGTGCAGGTTCGGTCATTCCGCCAGACGGGCCACGCTCGCCTCATCCAGGTCCAGGGTAGCGATACCGTGCCGCGCGCGTTGAATTTGGCAGATAAGTCTCGGGGCGATCCGGCAACGGTAATTTGCCTAGGCGATACTTGACCAATGCCTCCCAGACGGTTACCGGGCTTAGAAATACGTTGTTATCCGGGTCGCGTAGGGTACGCGTTCCTCGGCGAGCTTGTAGGGCTTCGCTGCGAAACGTTGGTTTGGTGCCCTCGGCGGGAGTTGAACCCACGACCTATCGCTTAGGAGGCGATTGCTCTATCCAACTGAGCTACGAGGGCAAGCGTGAAGAGGGCCGACCCATAAGCCAGCCCGACGACCAGTGATCCTAGTGTAACCGAGTCGCCCCGGCAGGGCACCCGCGAGATGACGGACGCGCGGGTCACAGACGGAGCAGCCGTCTGCTGCGATTCGCCCCGGACCGTCCGGACCCAGAGGACAAGACCATGACAGCCTTCGTATATATCAAGCTCTACCTGCTTACGGTACCGGTTTTCTTCGCCGTTGACCTGCTGTGGCTCGGCGTCATCGCGCGGGATTTTTATCGCGACAACCTGGGCCACCTACTGGCCGCAACCGTGAACTGGCCTGCCGCCATCGTCTTCTATCTTTTGTTTATCGTCGGTATCCTCTACTTTGCCGTGGCCCCGGCGCTGACCCAGGGGTCTTTGTGGCGGGCGATAATCAACGGATTGTTGTTCGGCTTTTTCACCTACGTAACCTATGAGCTGACCAATCTGGCGACCCTGCCGGATTGGCCAATCAAGGTCGTCCTGGTCGACACCGCCTGGGGTATGGTCTTGTGTGCCGCCGTGGCTGGATTAAGCTATGGCATCGGGCGGTGGCTCCAGAACGTGTGACGCTCGGTATCAAGAACGGCGCAGGGACCGGACCGGACCGAACCGGATCAGGTTTGCCCGGATCAGCGCCATCCGTCATTCGATCGTTAGAAGTATGCACGCGGAGCTAGTGTCATGCCGAATATTCCAGGCGCGGGCGACCTCACCGACCCCTTCGCCCCTGACCTGCCACTTGCCCAGCGGCTGCGCGCCCTGGAGTCGGCCGATGCCGAGTCGGTGACCTGGCCTGAACAGGACGCACGGATGCACGCCTGCGCGCTCCGGGTTCAGGCTCTGGCCGAGGAACTCGCCGCCCATCAGACGCACATGCGGGACCAGGAGAAGGCGCTCGTTGAACGTATCGCCGATGTCGATGACGACCGCCGCCTGGCGATCGCCCATCTCCAACGCGGCTGGCAGACCCAACGCGACGACATCGCTGCACGTTTGCGCGGCCCAAGTTGGCTTGCGGCCGCGGCCCTGATGTTGGCGCTGGCCCTCGGCGTCGGCATGGCCGCCCTCTACTACGATGCGCAGGCTACGCGGGCGACTCTGGTGACCGCCATCGAGCGGGTGACGGCGGAACAGCAACGCCTGGCCGCCGCGTTGGAGATGCTCGGGCAAGCCGGCGACGCGGCGCCGATCGCGAGACAGCCCGAGCAGGAACAGGCTGTCCCGGCCGACCTGGCAGCGCCGACCACACCCGCGGTACCGATGGAGGCGACCGATCCGACGCCGCCGCCGGGCGATCCGGCGCCCGCCGCTCCCGACCTGGCGCCGGCGTCATCAGTGAATACCGAGGCGAACGCGGCGCCGGAAGCGCTACCCCTCGCCGTCGTTCCTGCAATGCCGGACCAACAGGCTGAATCAGGGACGACCGTTCGGGTCAACGAGCGTCCATTCGCCCTCCAGCTCGTCGGCTCCCACTACCGGGAACGGCTCATGGAGCTGACGGACCGGGCGGACCTTCCCGAGTTTGTCTATTTGCATCAGGAGACCAGGCGCGGGCGTCCTTGGTTCGTATTGATCCACAGCCTGCACGGAAGCGTCGAGGAGGCGCGGGAGGCGCTCGCGCAACTCCCGCCGCCACTGCGTGCGCCATTGCCCTGGGTGCGTGAACTGGCCCCGGAAACCAGCCTCGATCGCATCTCCACACGCGCTTCAACCAGATGAACTGGCCCGCTCACGAACCAATCGTGGTGGCCGGTTGCGGCGACAATGTCATGTCACTTGGAAATCAAGGCATGATCCGCACCGCAACTCGCCGGATCGGTGTGTCCCCGCCGCCTGTCATGCCGCGGTCCGCAGCAATGTGACGCCATAGGTAGAGACAAGAATTTCGGGATCCGCTTTCCCGAGGGCTAAACGTGTGCACTTTAGCATCTCCCGCGCCACGCGGGAAATGCCGGTCCGTTTCGGGTACAGGGGATAGTGGCTGTTATAGGTGTTGAGTACCCTGCTGGGGTGTACGATTCGCCTTGGGCTGATTTCGACGAATCCGTCCCGCAGGGTCTCCAGCAACCGGCGAAAAGCGGCTGGCTGCAAATCGTGATTCGACCGCTCCGACACATCGAAGGTCAGCACGAAAAGCCCGCCTGGCTTGAGAACACGGCGAACTTCACGGATTGCTTCCCATGGTTCCGGCAAGTGCTCCAAGACGCTGATGCAGTATGCATGGTCGAGGCTGCCATCCTCCAGTGGCAGCGCCGCGATATCCGACCGCAGGAATCGAACAGACCCCGGCTGAGTAGGCATCGTTCCGATCGCACGATGAAGCGCTTGCTCGGCCGCCGCATCAGTATCAATTGCCCGGACGTCAAACCCGAGCCTTGCCAGGGCGAAAGGGAAGAATGTCGCACCGCTTCCCAGGTCCGCGACCGTTTCAGCGCTATTCGCCGCGGTGGCTGACAGAACGGCGAACTGTTGGTATACAAAGGGGTATTCCCATACCCGAATGCAATTATAAAGGGGCTCTCTGGGCCACCGGTACTCTACGCCGTGGGATTCCAGCCCGGTAAATTCCTGTTGGACCTTTTCCAAATGGGGAAAGATTGCTTTCCAGCGGTCGGAGTCGAGGTCGTCAAGTGACGCGAAGCCGGTTGTATCAAATGGAAGCTGAGTCATTAGCGCCGCCGAAAAATCTCTTTTTTCACAGTGTGATGTGCTCGTTCTAAGTCTTCTTTCGCATGATCGAAAAAAGGTGATAATCGCCGGATCTGACATCCAGAGTCGCACGCTTTTCACTCGAAAGGGCTGCCATCGCCAGCGCCTGATAGAGGTTTCCGGCGGTGGTGCGGAGGTTGGCGATGGTGCGTATCTGCATGACCGAAACCGCCAGTCGCCTTCTCCAGGTCAGGATCCCTTGCCGGCCTCTCCGCGATGACGCGGGGCGTTGTTCGATTCCTGCGAAGTCCGGAAATCCGAGCGTCTCCAAGTGCTCTACAGCTAGATTACACTGGTTGCTTAAGCGGATGATGGCAGCAGGTGAAAAATATTGCATGTGTTCGAGGTCGACACGGAAGCCAACCCAGTCGCGGGCGACTGCCGGATCTGCTCCGGCCGCCCCGCCATTAGGCGTCCAGAGCAGCAACAATCCACCTGGCTTCAACATGTTCAGGGATCTGTGCAGGAGGTTCAGGGGACGCAAAGGATGCTCGATGACATCGCTCATCACGACCACATCAAAACTCCCGAGATGGTCTTGACAGTTCTCAAGCATGTCTTCGCACACATTGAGATGCAAGCAGGTCTGCGCAAATCGCACCGCTTCCGGAGCCGGATCCTGCCCGGCCACGTGCGCCCCGAGCGATTGCGCCTGCAGCATGAAGTATCCGAGTCCGCAACCAACGTCGAGCAGCCGCTTGCCAACGAGTGAGCGAGCGATGACATTGAGTCGCTGGAGGCGGATATCCTGCGGAGCAAAGCGCGCCGCATTCTGGCGCATTTCGTTCGCCCGATCCTGATTCAAGCTGGAGGGACGGGTCGAGATCCAATAGCCCTCGCGATAATACTCACCGAGCGCCTTCTCGGAAGGCGTCGCGACCAGGTACCAAAGTGCACAGGCCGAACAGTAGGCAAGCGGAAGTCCATCTGGCCGAAGCAACGCTGGTGCGTTTGTTGCTTCGCAGAGCGGGCAGTGTCGTTCTTGGAGGTGTTTTGCAGTCCATGGCGGCATCCGCGCATCAAGAGGTTCCAGTTTCGGCAGCGACATTGGCAATGTGCTTCGAGTAGATTCATCCATAGCGCCGACTGCTCAGCAGCTGAGATCGTGCATAGCTGACTGTCCATATCGTGTGCGCTATATACCCAAGTAAGTAGGCGCCAGCCAACCCCCGGCTTCCAAAGCCGTTCCCCAGTAACCACCAAGCCGATATGAGAACAACGACGGCCCACCCGAGATTCATCATCAATCCTAACCACATCCTGCCGGATGCAGTGATGAAATGTCCTACCGGGGTTAAAATAGCCAGTAACCCCGCGGTCAGCGCAATCAGCCACAGCAAAGTGCCTTGGCCTGAGAACTCCTGACCGTATAGGGATAGCACCTCGTCACCCCAGATACCCAGCATCCCAGCAATCGGCAGCGTGACGATTGCTGTCCCGCCCATGGCGGCGAAAAGCACCTTGCGGGCGGCACGAAGATCACCTTGTGCCAACACCGAAGACAGGATCGGTATTGTCACCGCTCCAAGAACACTTGGAAGCAAGAGTAGAGCCATCCGCCACTGATTTGCCGCATTGAAGAGTCCCATCTCCCGATAGCCGTCGGGCTGATTGACCAGCATCGCATTGGCAAGCCAGGTTACCGGCGCAACCATGGCTGCCGCCAGGCAGGCGGGAAGTGCAAAACGCCACAGAATATCCGCCTCTGCCGCAAGGGACGTGAAACTGCGGCGGATACCAAACCGCCGACATTCCCTTACCACTGCAACTTCCATCATAACGCAACTCATCCCCGCGGCAAGCCCCGCACCCGCCACCGCCCCCGCGACCCCGTGAAGCCACGCACCAAGCAGCGTGAGCGTCGCACTGAACGCGCCGCAGGCGATGTTCAGAGAAGCGGCTGTCCGGAAGGCTTCAAGCCCTGCGAGCGCGCCTGATTGGACGCCGATAAGGCTGTTGAAGAAAAGCAATACGGTGCCAATCTGAAGGGTTCTTGCCAACGCCGGGGCAGCGAGTACCTGTTCGGCCAGAGCCGGCGCGGCAGCCAAGGTGCCGGCCGTGACGAGCGTCGCCAGCGCAAGGGATGCGGCATAGGCCAGTCCAAGTACGCTTCCGGCGCGGGCCGGGTCGGACTGACGCAGATCCGCGAGGTACTTGGTGACTGTTGTGCCGAGGCCGAGGCCGGCCAGGACCCCGAGCATGCCAAGGGTGCTGTTGACAACGCCAAGCGCGCCATATCCGTCAGCACCAAGGCAACGTGCCGCCAGAATTCCTCCAATTAGCATAAGACCTTGGACGCCTGCGGTCCCCGCGGCCGACCAGCAGGCTCCAGTCAGCAGACGCCGACGAAGAGAGCCAACAGATCCGAACTGCAGGAAAGGGCCACGGGGTACCAGTCGCGCCCATGCGTGGACGGGAGATTCCGCTTCGCAACGATTAATAGCAATCACCGTTTAGGCCGATCACGCGTGCAAGCCCTTGACCAACGGTGAGCAGGTTTGGCTTCCTTCCTCATCATGAGAAACGGAGATCGGTCGCAGGCGGCGGTAGGCAGCCAGCGTTTCGGCCGCGGCATGGTCCCAGGTGAATTCGCTTTTCAAACGTGCGCCAAGGTCGGAACGCGGCGGCGCATCCCACGCGGATAGTACAGAAGACCGAATCGAATCAGCGTCTCCAGGGTCACAGCACCAGACTGCGCTGCCGAAATACTCACCAATAGGGCCATGGCAGCTAACAACACAGTTCGCGCCACAGACTGCAGCTTCCATTGTCGCGAGTCCAGGGCTTTCACGAAAACTGGGGAGTACGTGAACCTTCGCGTTGCGATAGATCGCGGGAAGCTCATCGTGCGGTCTGTGTTCTACAAACCAGGTATTCCCTCTTATCCTGGCAGCGCGGCGGCACGCATCGAGATACCTTGCGCAAGTCGGCTGGCCGACCAGCACAAGCGGAATCTCGGGGTGATTGGTCAGTGCCTGGATCAAACGCAACTGATTCTTGACCGGCTCTACTCGTCCAACCTGCAACACGTACGGCTCGGCAGGTATGCCTGCCGGTCGTATGGCACTATGCTGATGACGTTCCGTTGCAGACCTTTCAATACCGTTACGCACGACAGTCGCCTTACAGCGAATGCTCGGAACATTGAAAAAATTAACGATGCTCTCAAGCTCCGCGTACGAATTTGGAAGCAGAGCATCCGCTAGCGTCAGCATCTCACGGGCCGCGGAGTTACGGCGTCGCGCCCGTGAAGTATGAGGCGCAATCAGGCCGGCGAGCCTGGGGAACACGGACGCCAAGATACGGCCGGGCCAATGTGCACCGTACCGAATGACATGAGGGTCGCATTGCGCCGGACGTGAATCCCAGAATATGGGTGACAAGACCAGCGGGAGGCCGGCTGAGACGGCGTTTGCGCATTGTCTTACGCTATAGACGCTGGTCTGAATGTTAAAAACGTGAATAATGTCGTAGCCACTGATGTCAGGGGCAAGTTCGAGAGATACATCCACAGCTAATTCGCGACGGAGCAGGGCCGCCCGCGTATGCTCCATCTGGATGGTATCGCCGCCTGGGCGGAGAAAGGTATCCGGACGGTTTTGGAAGAGCACTTTCAACATGCGGGATTTCACCGGTTGGTTGGGCTCGCTGATGAAAGCGATGCAGTGGACCTGTTATCATGCGGCGCGGCACTTTCAAGGGGCGTGTTGACGGCCCGTCCGGTCCATGCCAACAGCAGCGCCCGTATCGGTGTGCGGCGACGATACCGCAGGCTGCGCACCATCGCCCGAGCCGTCAGATAGAGCGCACGACCGGCCGTGAACAAGATTCTGGTCACGCGATGGTCGGCCAGTTTTCCCGCCAGGAGCACATGTCCGCGCGCCACCTGGTATTCGTAGAACAGGCCGCCGTGGCGCGATGAACCTGATCCCTCGTGGATGACGAGCAAATGTTCCACGCAGACAATGGCGCGGCCGGTGCGGACCGCTCGGGCGGTCAGGTCGATATCCTCACCGTACATGAAAAAATCCTCGTCGAAGAGCGCTCCGTTGTGAGCGAGTGCGGCATCGACAAGGAGGCAGCAGCCGCTCAGATAAGAAAACGAGCCGGGCCACGGCACGCGGGATACATGGCCAAGGAAAGGCTGGTACCAGTAGTAGCCGACGTCGTCATCGCCCCACCGGATGCGTGGGGAAACAAGTGCGGCGTCCGGATGAGTGGCAGCCGCAAGCAGGAGTCCGGCAACCAGTCCGGGCGTTGCCTCGGCGTCATTGTTGATCAACAGATAGTAATCGTGGCCTCCGGTGCTCTCCTGGTCATCCCGGATGACTTGATTGATGGCTTTGCCGAAACCGAGATTAGTGTCGTTGAACCGGGTTCTAATGATGAAGCGGCAGCGTCTGTCGTTCAAGGACGAGAGGATTGCTTCGAGTCTGTGCCGTTCATCCTGGTCGGCGGAGTTATCGACCAGGACGAGGGTATCGATGGCCTGGCCGGATAAGGACGCCAGACAGCGCTCGGTCTTATCGGCGCCGAAATAGTTGATGACGATCGCACATAAAAGACCGGACGCCCCCATGATGAGAGGCTGATGCCGCGGGTCGTATGGAGTGCATGGGCTCAAGGCGTTAACCGGCGGCCCCATGGGCGAAGCGTAAGAGGGTGACATATTCGTCCACCATGCGGCGGATGCTAAAACGTGCCACCGCCGCTTGTCGGGCCGCGTGGCCCATACGAACGAGAGCATCGGGTTGCGCCGCTAACTCACGGATGGCGGACGCAAAGGCCGCCGGATCGTCTTGTGAGCAAAGCCGGCCGGTCACGCCATCGTCGATGACCTCGGGTAGTGCTGAGGTTCGGGTTGCAACGACGGGGGTGGCGCAAGCCATCGCTTCAATCGCCACTAAACCTAACCCTTCAAGCCGGGTGGGGAACAGCAGCAGATCTGCCCGACGATAAGCCTCCCTGATTGACAACTGGTCCAGACGCCCGAGAACGCGGGCATTCGGGATAGCTGCCAGGCCGGCGGTGGTGCGCAGACCGACAGTATAATCGAGATCAAAACCGGCACCAAGTTCCCGCATAATGGGTGCAATAAGGTCAACCCCTTTTCGTCGGGTGAGATTCCCGACAAAGAGCAGTCGCACTGGCCGGTTGCCAAGCCGGTCGTGACCTGCGGGGGGCGGGGTAAAAAAGTCCGTGTCGATACCGTTAATAATGACCTGTGGCCTGGACCCATGCAAGACACGATGATGCGCGTTTGCCGTATACTCACTGACTGCGACCTGTACGTCGGAAGCACGCATGCTTGCCTTCTCGAAATGGCGCACCAGTGTCTCGTGGAAGATCGCCTGCGCGAAGCTGCGATAAGATCGCAATGCCGGGTCTAAGACGAACAGGTGCTCGACGGTGATCAGGGGCACTGGCGGGCGATGAAAAGCAAAGCCATTCCAGGTGTTGGCAATAATGCAATCGGTTCGGGACGGTGGCGTGACGCTTTTCAGTGCCCAGGGAACATACTGCCAGTGGTGTTTGAAGGCTTGCTCGATCGCTTCATGTCCGGCGGTTGTTAACCCGTCGGCGAGGGTGTGGGTAAAGACGTCGCTTCCACTTCCGCCCTGAGTATAAGGAAGCCACACTTTCATGGTGTGACTCGGATTTCCGGTCCGTTTGGTGATCCAGAAGATGGACGACACCGAGGGCTCATACCACGAAGGTTCGTGTTGACCGGGGTGGCCTTGATCATCGTTCCGGCCGTAGGGTGGACAAGCGCTAGCGCAGTCCACCGAATCCCGTGCCGCCGCTGGTGGACTGCGCTGCGCTTGTCCACCCTACGATGTCCGGTGGCCGGAACCGTGATCAAGGCCACCGGGGTCATGAGGCGCTCGTGCGAGCAGATGGCGCTCGCGGTTCAGGATGCGTCATCAGAAAGGTCATGGTGGGATAGGTTGGACTGCAGGTCTTGAGGACGACGTCGGGCAGACGCCGGACCACGTCGGACACCAACCAAGGTTTTTCGATTTGTACCATCAGTCGCAATGCCGGCGCGGCAACATCCTGAAAGCGAAGACCAGCACGACGAATCAACGAACGAATACGACGCGGCCCCGGCGGGTCGCAGTCATAGCAGGGTCCGCGACGGCGGGCACGAAGATAGGGGCTGCGCAGAAAGTGCGGCAACCAACTCAGAAACCAGAGGCCGAAATGCGGCTCGCGCAGTGCCCAGCGATTCGGAACCGCAAGGTAAGCAAGGCCGTCCGGGCGCAAGACGCGTGCGATTTCCGTGAGATGCGCGAGTTGTTCGGTGAGGCCGCCGACATGCTCCAGCACGTGGTTGGATACCACGACGTCGAATGATCGGGCCGCAAACGGGAGCTGCACTCCGGTGACCGGGATGAATTGGTATCCATCACACATGACGCGTTGGTCGACGCGGTCCACGGCGATCACCTGGCCTTGACTCCCGACCCGTTCGGCAAGCGCCGTCGTGATAACGGCCGAACCGGCGCCAACTTCAAGTACGGTCAGACCACGTAACGACCGATTCAGCTCCAGAATGCGGACGATCTTCTCAGCCTTGCGACGGCGATGCGCAATATCCAGATAGGCATGGGTTTGCCGTGAAGGCGCTGCGTTGATCATGACGGCCGGCACTGCGTAACAGCCGTGAGCGACGCAAACAGATCGGAGAAAGCCGCAGCGCTGGTTTTTCGGGAGAAATTGCGGATGACATGCGCGCGGGCGCGACTGGTCAGGGCCGGTGCCAGTGCAGCGTCGGACTGCAAGCGGCAAATGGCGTCGGCGATTTGCTCGGGTGAACGCTCATCGACCAACAGCCCCGTCTGCTCATGGATCACCGCGTCCGGAACCCCGCCAAGGCGCGTGGCAATGACGGGCACACCTGTGCTCATCGCCTCGATCAGCGTCAACCCCTGGGCCTCGACCCAGCCGTTGGCAGCGCGCCGTGATGGCCCGATGAACGCGTCGGCAGCCGCGAGATAGGCCGGGACCGTGTCGGATGCGATCCAGCCGGTGAAGGTCAGACGGTCACGGATGCCGAGTGCGGCGGCACAGTGCTCCAGGTCGCCTCGATCCTGGCCGTCGCCGACGATGAGCGCGGTGGTATCAGGTAACCGATTGTGCAGAAGTGCGACGGCGCGCAGCAGATCCTCAACGCCCTTCTCATTGACGAGACGCCCTAAGAACACCAGCAGAGGTCCCTGCCCACGGCGATGACGTTGGCGGATCTCGACCGCGGCCTGATGCTGCGACTCATTCAATGGGTCCGTGGCGACTCCCATCGGGATGCGGTGGGGCCGTTTGAGTGCGGGCACGAGATCCAGCACGGCACGTTCAGTGCAGGAGCTATTGACGGTCACCGCTGATGCGTTCTTGAGAGCGGCGCGCTTGGCCGCGGCCATCAAGTGTCCCCGCAACCCGAAGATGTCGCCTCCATGTACCGTGACGACCCATGGCGTCCGCCTCACCCGCTGTGCCAGCATTGCGGTGAACCCCTGAGGTAAGATCCAATGGGCATGGATGACGTCATAGCGCTGTGCCAGCAAGCGCCTCGCGACGGCGACTGTTTCAGCACCCACGAGGGCCGGAAGCTTGAGTCTGTTCAGCGGATGCTTGCGAAGATTGATCAGCGCACCCCCTTGGTAGCAGACGGTCTGCGCAGACTCGGGTAGCAGATAACGGAAACGGATGACCGGCAGACCGCCAAGCAACTCACGCCGCGCGGCCCCTGGCGCGTGGGGCGCCAGGACGTCGACGTCCCACCCGAGTGTCTGAAGGTCCTGGGCGAGATGCAATACGAAGGGCGTCGTACTGTCGCCCTCCCATCGCGGGAAATTCGAGGTGATGCAAAGAATACGGCCAAGCCGTGTCCCCGGCGCTTGCATCATGCGGTCGCCGGTCACGCGCGTCCGCCACGGGGATGCGGCCCCGGCGGGTGAGGCGTCTCGGATCGCTCCGGCCGCTGCTCGATCGCACCAGGTGGCGCGAGCGACGCTGCTGACTGATGGCCCCGGCCATGGCAGGCCTCGGTGCCGCGACCTGCGGCAAGCTCCATCCGCCTGACGCGCTCCAGTGTCATTTCCAGCAATTGCCGGTTGAATCCGATGAGATCGGCAACCAGACCGATCAGATAGGCGATGAATCCCATCATCAGAAAGACGGCACCGAAGATCAGGGATTGAATATGTCCGTCGCCGACCCCGGTCATGTAGTAATAAAAGAACCGCAGAACCGGGAGCAGTCCGAGCACGGTCAGGAGGGTCCCGATCATGAAAAAGACCCACAACGGTTGATACATCGCGTACATCCGCACCATGGTCCCCAGTGAACATTGCACGAAGTGTCGAATGTTCTTGAAGAGACGCGAGTCGCGGGTTTTCGGGTTCGTGCGGACCGGCACCGAGGTGACTGCCAGGTGGCGCTTACCGGCCTGAATCACCGTCTCGATCGTATAGCTGAAGGACGACACGACGTTGAGGCGGATGGCCGCCTCGCGGGAGAATGCACGAAAACCACTGACGGTATCGGGGACCCAAATCCCGGCGAGTTTCCGCACCACGCCGCTGCCGAACCACTGAAGGAACTTCTTGGCGGCCGAAAAATGGGCGATTTTGTCGGTCTCGCGGTCACCGATCACGATATCCGCCTCGCCATCGAGGATCGGTCGCACGAGCTTCGGGATGTCGCGACCGTCGTACTGGTTATCGCCGTCGGTGTTGACGATGATATCGGCGCCAAGTTCCAGGCAGGCTTCCAGACCATTGCGAAAACTACGCGCAAGCCCCTGGTTGCGCTTGTTGCGTACGATGTGGTGGACGCCGAGCGCCCGCGCGACCGCGAGCGTCTGGTCCGAACTGCCGTCGTCAATGATCAGGATCTCGATGACGTCGATGCCGGAAATCGCACCTGGGATCGCCCCGATCGTTTTCGCAAGAGTCAATTCTTCATTGTAGCAAGGAATCTGGACGATCAGCTTCACAGAGTCGCTCCCGCGGAACGGGGTCCGCCGTGATCGGATTATACAGAAGCTTGCCGACAGCGGTTTGGCGACGGAGCTGGTGCGGGGGTGGCGGGTCCGGGCGGTCCGGCGGAAACCTGGCTTGCGACAGCCAAATCGAGCGGCTGGAGGCGTCGGCGAACGCAAGTCCGATCGGCCGCCGCGGACTTTCAGGCCACGAGCCAGGCCATCGACCCGATCATTTCGTGCCATTGCTCCCATAACCATGGGCAACGGCCCCCATACCGGCGACAATAGACGGCTGTTCCGCAACTGCCTGGTCCAACACCATGCCACGCCCCCTGAGTCGTGACGACATCCGCCACGCGATCGACCTGAGTTCCTTCAACCGGGGCCTCGCCTACTATCAGCAAGGAATGGTGATCGAACTGGAGGAGGAGCGGCGGGACGACTCCGGGATCAGCCTGCGGGCACGGGTCCGCGGCAGTGCCGGCCGTATCTACCGGCAGTCCATTTTTATCCCGGCGGACCCCGCCAAGCGCGACATCACCGGTTCCTGCGGCTGCCCGATCGGCTACAACTGTAAGCATGTGGCGGCGGCCTGTCTGGCCTTCGAGGAACGGGAGCGCCAATCGCAGCCGAGCGACGGTTCGGCCGGCACCGAGTTCATGAAACGCTGGCTGAACCGCGTGGTGTTGGCCGGCCAGGATAAAGCAGCCGACACGGCGGGGGAGCGGCTGGTCTATGTGCTCCAGCAAAACCCGGCCGACGTCCACGCCGCCGCGGCGGAGCTGCGGGTCGCCAAGCCCCTGCTGCGCGGCACCGGGCTCTCCAAAGGGCGACAGGTCAATCCGTTCAACCTGCTGCACGGCTACTCCGCACCCACCTATCTGCTCAGCGCGGACCAAGACATTCTGGCGATCCTGCGCGCGCTGGCCGGCGGTCAATGGGTCACCAGCGTAGCGCTCGCCGGCCAGACCGGCTATTTGGCACTGTTGCGCATGATCGGAACCGGGCGCTGCTACTGGCAGGGCATCGAGGCGGCGCCCTTGAGTCTGGGTGAGACACGCTCCCTGGATCTCAGTTGGCGGGAAAACAAGGACGGATCACTCGACCTGAAGGTCGAGGTGACCCCGTCGGCCCGCCTGCTGCTGGTCGATCCTCCCATGTACCTGGACCCCGCCAAGCACCAGGCCGGCCCGCTGGACACCCAGGGGCTGCGCACGGCCCAAGTGCGCGAACTGCTGGCCGCGCCGCGGCTGCGCGCCAACGAGGCCGAGACGCTGTCACGGACGCTGGTGCTGGAATTCCCCCAGTTACCGCTGCCGGTCCCCCGCCCGGTGCCGGTCAAGGAGGTCACCGCGGCTGTCGTCGTTCCCTGGCTGACGCTGCGCTGTGAATCCTTGTCCGGAACCGACACTCATCTGCTGAGCCTGGATTTCGACTACGACGGTTACCAGGTCCCTGGTCTTCCCGCGCTGCCGTACACCGTCCTGCCCGACGGCTCCGGGACCGTCCGCATCCACCGCGACCTGGTGGCTGAACAGTGGGCCTTGGACACCCTGGCGGCGCACGGCTTTATCCCGATCGCCGTCACCGGCACCGCCGCGGGCAGCCATCGGGTCGTCCCGGCGACCGCCAATCCGCTGGAACGGGCAGGGCGCTGGTCGGCCCTGCTGCGCGACGGTATCCCCGCACTGGAAGCGGCCGGCTGGCGGGTGGAACGCGAGGACGCCTTCCGGCTGCAATTCGAGTCCGCGGACTGGGATCTGGAACTCGAAGACCCGGCGGAAGGGGGCGGCAACGACTGGTTCGGCCTGCGCTTCGACCTGGATCTCGGCGGGCGCCGCTTGCCCCTGCTGCCCATCATCGCGCCCTTGCTGGAGTTGGGGATGGGCAGTGAAATCCCCGCCATCATCACCCTGCCGCTCGACCCGACGGGCACCGACCCGGACGCCGCGCATCGCTATATCGATCTGCCGGGAGCGCGGCTCTTGCCGTTCATCGAGATCCTGCGCGATCTGTTCGACCGGGCCGCGCCCGGGGCGGACGGCCGGCTGCGGGTATCGCGCTTCGATGCTGCCGCCCTGGCCGACCTTGAAGCCCAGGGTTATGCGATCCGCGGGGCCGAGCGGCTGCGTGAACTGGCGCGGCGACTGACGGCATTCGCCGGGATCGAGCCGGTCGAACCGCCGACCGGGCTCACGGTCGAATTGCGCGGGTATCAACGACGCGGGCTCGATTGGCTCCAGTTCCTGCGCGCCTGGGGCCTGGCCGGCATCCTGGCCGACGACATGGGTCTCGGCAAGACCGTCCAGGCCCTTGCCCACCTGCTGCTGGAGAAGGAGTCCGGACGGCTGGAGCGCCCCGCCCTGGTGGTCGCCCCCACCAGCCTGATGGGCAACTGGCGGCGCGAGGCGGCGCGTTTTACCCCGGGCCTGCGCACTTTGGTTCTGCACGGGGCCGACCGTCACGTCCATTTCGATGCCATCCCGGATCACGATCTGATCCTGACGACTTACCCGCTGTTGTCCCGTGACCAGGAGCGGCTCCAGGAGCAGTCATTCCACTCACTGATCCTGGACGAGGCCCAGTCGGTCAAGAACCCCAAATCGCAGGCTGCGGCCGTGGTCCGGGCACTCAATGCCGATCACCGGTTGTGCCTCACCGGCACCCCGATGGAAAACCATTTGGGCGAACTCTGGACTCAATTCGACTTTCTCATGCCCGGGTTCCTCGGTGACCAAGCCAATTTCAAGCGTCACTGGCGCACGCCGATCGAGCAGCATCGGGACCGGGACCGCCAGGACCGTCTCGCGCGCCGCGTCGCCCCCTTCATGCTGCGCCGCCGCAAGCAGGATGTCGCGGCCGAGTTGCCGCCCAAGACTGAGATCATCAAGAGTGTGACCCTGGGCGAAGCGCAGGCCGCGCTCTACGAGAGCATCCGGCTGTCGATGGAAAAACGGGTGCGCGACGCCATCGCCGCCCAGGGCCTGGCGCGCAGCCATATCACCATTCTCGATGCCTTGCTGAAACTGCGTCAGACCTGCTGCGACCCGCGCCTGCTCAAGCTCCCGGCCGCCGCTCGGGTCAAGGAATCGGCCAAACTGGAGCTGCTGATGGATCTGGTACCGGAGCAACTGGATGAGGGCCGGCGCATCCTGCTGTTTTCCCAGTTCACGTCCATGCTCGCACTGATCGAGGCCGAACTGGATCAGCGCGGCATCACCAGCGCCAAGCTCACCGGTCAGACCCGCAAGCGCGACGAGGCCATCGACACCTTCCGTTCGGGTGAGGCCAACCTGTTTCTCATCAGCCTCAAGGCCGGCGGGGTCGGCTTGAACCTCACGGAAGCCGATACCGTGATCCTCTACGACCCCTGGTGGAATCCGGCGGTCGAGGCGCAGGCGGCGGACCGCGCCCACCGCATCGGTCAGGACAAGCCGGTCTTCGTTTACAAGCTGGTGACCGAGCAGACGGTCGAGGAGCGCATCCTGACCATGCAGGAGCGCAAGCGGGCGCTGGCCGCCGGGGTCTATCAGGAGAGCGAGGGCGAACCGGAGCCGCGCCTGAGCGGGCAGGACTTGCAGGAACTATTCGCGCCGTTCGGCGAGCGCTGAGCCGATCAGCGGCCTGGTACAGGTCGCGCTCAGGGAACCACCGCCCCGAGTCCGGGTTCCAATGGAGTCGCTCGCCCTCGCCGGCCGACTCAATAAGGACTCACAGTGAACACGCTCCCCGCCACAGTTCCCCCACGCGTCTGGTATGCCGAAACGCCTGAACGCGTCGCGGCTGATCTACAGGTTGACATGAGCGTCGGCCTGTCCACTGCCGCCGCCGAAGCCGGGCTCGGGGTCCATGGCCCCAACCGCATCAGCGGTCGGCCGCCGCGCCCGGCATGGAAGAAGTTTCTCGACCAGTTCCGTAACGTGCTGGTCCTGGTGCTGATCGGCGCCGCACTGCTGGCGGGCGTCGTGGGTGACCTCAAAGATGCGATCGTCATTGCCGTGGTGGTGCTGTTGAACGCCACACTGGGGTTTTTTCAGGAGCACCGCGCCGAGGCGGCCTTGTCCGCCTTGAAAAAGATGCTCGCTCCCGTTGCCCGGGTGCGGCGCGACGGGCATCCGGCGGAGATTCCCGCGGAAGCGCTGGTGCCGGGAGACATCCTGCTGCTCGAAGCGGGTGATCGCATCCCGGCCGATGCGCGGGTGATGCGTGCCCATGCGGCCGAGGTTGCGGAAGCGGCGCTCACGGGAGAGTCACAGGCCGTTGCAAAAACCCCCGCGGCGATTCCCGGTACACCCCCGCTGGCCGAGCAGCACAACATGGTCTTCATGAACACCGTGGTCACCCGCGGCCGCATTGAGGCCATCGTCTGCGCCACCGGGATGCGCACCGAAATGGGCAAGCTCGCGAGCTTGCTGGCCGAGACCCCCGAGTCGGCCACCCCCTTGCAGGTGCAGTTGGATGCGCTCGGCACCCGGTTGGCCGCCATCGCCGGGTTGGTCGTGTGCTTGATCTTCGCCATTGGCATCCTGCGCGGCGATGCGCTGATCGACACCGTGCTGACCGCCATTGCGCTGGCCGTGGCGGCGATCCCCGAAGGTCTGCCGGCAGTCGTCACGGTGACGCTGGCGCTGGGCATGCACCGCATGGCCAAACGTCATGCCATCGTCAAGAAACTGGCGGCGGTGGAAACCCTTGGCTGTACCACGGTCATCTGCTCGGACAAGACCGGGACTCTCACCCTGAATCAGATGACCGCGCGTCGCGCCTGGTTTCTCGGCCGCCGCTTTGCCGTCACGGGCGACGGCTACGCGGGTGCCGGCACCATCATGCCGGAGGATGATGCGCCGCCGCCGGACTGGCTGCCCTTGCTGGCCTGCGCCGCACTGTGCACGGATGCCCGGATCCGTGACGGCGAACTGATCGGCGACCCGACTGAAGGCGCCCTGTTGGCCTTGGCCGCGCGCGGCGGGGTGGACGCGCCGACCCTGGCCGGGCAGCAACCGCGGATTGCCGAAATCCCGTTCGACTCCACGCATAAATTCATGGCGACCTTCCATCATGACGGCGCCCTGGTGCGGATGTGGGTCAAGGGCGCGCCTGATGTCTTGCTGACGCGCGCGTGTGCTCACTTGACGGCTGCCGGCGAAGTCGCACTCGACACGGCCGCCCGGGAGGACTTCGCCGCGCACAATACGGCCTTCGCGCAGGACGCGCTGCGCGTGCTCATGCTGGCCGGCCGCACCATCCCGGCGGAGGATTTCGACCCGGCGGGCGATTTGATGGTCTGGGCCGACGGGCTGACCCTCCTCGGTCTGGTCGGCATCATCGATCCGCCGCGTCCGGAGGCGCGCGACGCCATCCGCATCTGCCAACACGCCGGCGTGGCGGTGAAAATGATCACCGGTGATCACCGGGCGACGGCAGCCGCCATCGCCCGTGACCTCGGGTTGACGGGCGAGGTCCGCGAAGGCCGCGAAATCGAGGGTCTGACCCAGCCGGCGCTCGCCACCTTGGTGGAAGGCAGCGCGGTCTTCGCGCGTGTCTCGCCCGAGCACAAACTGCATATCGTCGAGGCGCTGAAGGCGCGGGGCCATGTCGTCGCGATGACCGGCGACGGCGTGAATGACGCCCCGGCGCTCAAGACCGCCGACATCGGTGTGGCGATGGGCATCACCGGTACCGAAGTGTCCAAAGAAGCGGCAACACTGGTCCTCACCGACGACAACTTCGCGACCATCGTGGGCGCCGTCAAGGAGGGGCGCACCATCTACGACAACATCGTCAAGTTCGTGCGGTTCCAGTTGTCCACCAATATCGGGGCCATCCTGACCGTCGTCGGTGCGCCGCTCTTCGGGATGCCGACCCCCTTTACCGCGATCCAGATTCTGTGGGTGAACATCATCATGGATGGTCCGCCCGCCATGACGTTGGGCGTGGAACCGCCGCGGCCCGGCATCATGGACGCGCCGCCCCGACCTGCGGACGGCCCCATCCTGACGCGGGATCGCCTCTGGCGTCTTGGCCTGTATGGCCTGACGATGGCGGCCGGAACACTGGCCGCCTACGCCTGGGGCGAGCATCACGGCGGTCACGACTATGCGGTCACGCTGGCCTTCACCACCTTTGTGCTATTCCAATTCTTCAATATTTTCAACGCGCGTGCCGAGCATGAAAGCGCCTTTAACCGGCACTTCCTGAGCAACGGCAAACTGTGGTCGGCACTGTTCTGCGTGGTTGCTTTGCAGATCCTGGTGGTGCACTGGGGCCCGGCGCAGGCCATTTTTGACACGGTGGATTTGAGCCTCGCCGATTGGGGTCTCGCGACCCTGGTGGCCGCCGGCGTCTTAGTGCTGGAAGAAATTCGAAAGCTGTTCAGTCGGTGGGGGCGCTGAACCGTCCGGTCGATCCGGTCGATCCGGTCGATAGTGATGCAGGAACCAGGTATGCAGCGGGCGCGCGCAAGGGGGCGCGGCGGTCTCGACCAGACCCTGGTCGGCGCAGTCGAAGAAGGTGCGCATGGTGTCGCTGGTGAAGTTCCCGACCGCCGGCGGCTGCGGGTGCTGGGTGATGATCCAGAAGGCCTCACGCTGGGCGTTTGGCTCGACGCGGGGCGCGATCTGCCCCACCAGGTATTCGGACGGGCGCGTAAGTCCCGGCCATTGGCCGGCGGCGAGTTCGGGTTGGTAGAAACGCAGCATGGCCGTGAGCTGGTAACGGTCGGCATAGACCGGCCCGGGCAGCCCGGCGGCCACGGCGGCCAATGCCGCAAACCCGTGGGTCTCGCGCAGGATGCGGTTCTGGCTGTCCGGCAGCGGCAGGGCGGCGGTGGCGGCATGATAGACGTAGAGGGTCACCAGCAGCAGGTTGGCCGCGGCAGCGCCCAGTACCCAACGGCGCAGACCGCGCAACGGCCGCGCCAGCAGGGCCGGGGCCGCGAGCAGGTACATGGCCGGCCAGTTCGCCTCCACCTCGCTGCCGAGGGAGACCAAGGCGAAGAACCCGAGCGGAAACCAGGCGGCGGTCTGCAGCAAAGGCCTGGCATGGGTCGCCGGGACGGGGCCGGGATCGGCGGTCGCAGAGCGGCGAAAGAAGCGGGGGATTGCGGCCAGCAGCGGCAGCGCGATCAGTCCCCAGAGTGCCAGTTGTCCGGCGACGAACGCACCGAGATTGGCGGCACGCTCCGCCAGTGTCACCGGCCCCGAGTGCGTAATGGCCTTCGCCGCGGCTCCGTTGGCCGGGGTGAGTGCACCGGCATCCAGAGCGAATCCATGGCCGAACTGGAAGCGCAAGGCCAGCCAGTCGTGACCGGCGTTCCACCATAGATTGGGGCTGAACACCAGCACGGCGAGCAGCGCTCCGAGATAGGGCCAGGGCGTGCGCAGGGCGCGCGGGTCGGTGCGCAGGATGGCCCAGAGTAAGATGGGCCCGATCAGCATCATGGTGTACTTGCCGAGCAAACCCAGACCGACGGCGATGCCGACCGTGAGCCAACGGCGCCGATCGCCGGCCAGCGCCCGCTCGGCCTCGTGCAGGGCCAGCGCCCAGGCGAGCATGAGCGCGGCATCCGGCGTCGTGAGGATGCCGCCCGCCAGCGCGGGCAGGCTGGCGAACAGGAGCGCCAGGGCGAGCGTGAGATCGTCGCGTCGCAGCAACCCGCTGTTGGCATAGAGCCGGGCCAGCACGATCAGGCTCAGGGTGCCGGCCGCCAATCCCCCGAGCCGGGCGGCCAGGGCGGAACCCGGCACGAACCAGGTGCCGATCCCCAGCAGGGCCACCCCGGGCGGATGATCGAAATAGCCCCAGGAAAGGGTGCGGGCCCAATCGAAATAGTAGGCCTCGTCCTGGGTCACCGGCAGCAGGGCCGCCGCGCCAAACCGCCAGGCCGTCATCGCGATGATCAGCCCCAGGATCAGCAGCCAGGGTGACTGGACGGGTTCAGCGCGGCTGGGTGGGTGTTGCGTGGTCATCCTGAGGAGCGGTTCGCTAACAATTTAGATCAGTCCGTTAGGGAGTGCCTGTAGCATCGTTGTCGTTGTCGCTTTAGGGCTCGATCACCAGCACCTCGACCCGGCGGTTCTTGAGGCGGCCGGCCGGGGTCGCGTTGTCACCTACCGGCCGCGCCTCGCCCAGCCCCTCGGCCGTCAACCGCTCCGGGGCCACCCCACGCTCGATCAGACCCTGCTTGACTGCCTCGGCCCGTGCCTTGGACAGCGCCAGGTTGATCGCCTCGGATCCCGAGGAGTCCGTATGCCCATCGATGATGACCGTCAACTGGGGGTATTGCTGGAGCAGTGCGGCGATCTGATCCAGGCTGGGGATGGCACCTTTGGGCAGCGTCGAGGCCCCGCTGGCGAAAAGCAGTTCCTGTTCCGCAAGGCTGATCAGCATGCCGCGCTCGGTCTTCTGGGCATGCAGCTCGGCATAGCGCTCGAACAGGCCGCGGGTGTGGGTCAGCGCCTGATCTTTCGCTTGCAGTTGGGCGGCCTGTGCCTCCTCGAACTCTTTGCGCAAGGCCGCCAGGGACTGCTCGGCGCGGGCGCGTTCAGTTTTCAGTTCCTCTTCCAGTGCGTGCTTCTCCTGCGTCGCCGCCGCCACCGCGGCACTGCATTGCGCACGCACATCCTCCAGGGTGCGGTTCACCTCGGCGAGCTCGGCGACGCGTTGCGCCTGCGTCTGTTCGAGCGCCGCGCGCGTGCCGCGTTCGCTCTGCACTTCCTCGGTGAGGGCGAAGACCTTGCCGCGTAACTCGCTCGCCGCCGCCTCGTGTGACGTCGTGGTCGTCGTCAGCGTCTGGGCGTGCTCCTCGGCGCGACCCTCGGCTGCCGCCAGCCGCGTGGTGAGGTCTTCGACGTTGCGCTCGGCGTTGGCCAACTGGTCGGCCAGTGCCGTGCGCGCTGCCGCGGCCTCTTGCCCGGCCTGCTCCAGGGTGGCGCGCAGTTCGGTCAGTTGTTGCTCCAGCCCGGCGATCAGGGCGGCGCGGTCGGGGTCGCTGCCCTCGAGCGCCGAGCGGTAGAATCGCACCCGTTCATTGACCTTGGACTCCAGTGCCGTGCATTGCGCGGTATTTTTCGCTTCGGCCGCGGCACCCATTTGACGCAGGCGGGTGACCTCGGCCTCCAACTCCTTGACGCGCGCCTTGGCCGCCTGGTCTTCGCTTTCCAGAGAGGCCCAGGCCGCGTGGGCCGCATCCAGTTTGTTGACCACCGCTTTGCTGGCCTGTGTGTACTGGACGCTGAGATCCCGAATCTGATCGTTCAGTTCCTGCTCACGGGCGGCTGCTTGCGCAATTTCCTGCCGATGCCGCTCGACCTGCGCGGTGACCGTCTCGTGCTGCGCCACCAGTGCCTGGTGCTCACCCTGGACCGCCTCGAGACGGGCCTTGAGGTCATCATTCTGCGCCTTCAGCGTCTGTTCGGTCACCGCGGCGGCCTGGAGTTGCTGCTCCGCGGCGGACTGGCGCTGCGACGCTTGGGCGAGCTCCGCGCGCTGTGCGGCGATGTTCTGGCGTAACCCGCCGGTGTACCAGTGGTAAAGCCCGTAGACCCCGATCAGGGCCGCAAGCAAGACCCAGGTCAACAGCTTGTAGAGCGAGGAACGGGACTCGGACATCAGGGACTCCGGGAGGTGATGGGGTCAGGCCGCTTCTTAGCGGTGCGGCGCACAGGATACCTGAACCGCGGCCGGGATCGGCAGCGGGATCATTGCCGATACGCTCAAACCGTCAGGTCTTTGATGAACACCTGAGAGTTACGCCGCAGGTTGTAGAGCGCCTGTTTTTCAGTCGGCAGAGCTTCCAGGGACGCCGGGACGAAGCCGCGCTCCTGGAACCAATGCGCCGTCTGGGTGGTGAGGACGAAGAGCCGGGTGAACCCACGGGTCCGGGCGATGGCTTCCATGTGCTCCAGCAGTTTGTCGCCGCGTCCGTGGTTGCGATAGTCCTGATGGACAGCCACGCTGGCGAGTTCGGCCATGCGCTGCGCCGGATAGGGGTGCAGCGCCGCGCAGGCAATGACCAGACCGTCGCGCTCCATCAGGTAAAACCGGTCGATCTCGGTTTCCAGACGCTCCCGCGAGCGGGGAACCAGCACGCCGCGCTCCTCCAGCGGCCGCAAGAGTTCGAGGACCCCGGTCACATCCTCGCTGCGCGCTGGCCGCAGCCCCTCGTAAGGTTGTCCGGTGATCAGGGTGCCGCTGCCGTCGCGGGTATAGAGCTCGCGCAGCAGGGCGTCGTCGCGGCGCCGGTCGATCAGATGCGCGCGGGCGACCCCATGGATACAGGCGTCCGCCCCGGCCCGCAATGCCTGGGCCAAGTCCTCGGGAAGTTCGGGGGCCGCGGCGAGCAAGGTTTCCACCTCGCCGCTCAAAACGTTGGAGAGGAGGGCGCCGGTGGCGTCACAAACCCCCGGTTCCTCGATCAAGAAGATCAGCTTATCGGCCTTCAGCGCAATTGCGGCCGAGCGCGCGACATCGGCGGCACTGAGGTTGAAGACCTCGCCGGTCGGCGAGTAGCCCAGCGGCGGCATCAGCACCACCGCCCCGGCATCCAAGCGCTGGATCAGTGACTGGCGGTCCACCCGCCGTACCACACCGGTGTGTTCGTAGTCGATGCCGTCCAGGACACCGATCGGCTTGGCGGTCACAAAGTTGCCGGAGGCTACCGGGATGCGCACCCCGGCCATGGGCGAGTTGGCGAGTCCCATGGAGAGCAGGGCCTCGACCTCCACGCGCGCCACCCCGGCCGCTTCCTTGACGCAGGCCAGCGCGGTATCGTCGGTGATGCGCAGTCCGTTGACATAGCGCAATTCAATCTGCTGCTCCCGCAGCCGTTCCTCGATCTGCGGACGCGCACCATGAACCAGCACCAGGCGCACCCCCAAACCGTGGAGCAGCGCGATGTCATGGACCAGGTCGGGGAAGCGCGGGTCGGCGACCGCCTCCCCGCCGAAGGCGATCACGAAGGTACGCCCACGGTGGGCATGGATATAGGGCGTGGCCTGGCGCACCCAGGCGACGAAAGGGTCGCGCTCGGGGTGCGGCCCGCCGGCCGTGGCAGGTGGCGGCGTCGCGCGCCGCCGGGTGCGATCGGTCACGACGGCTCCTTACTCGATGCCGAGTTTGGCGAGGCGGTAGCGCAGTGAGCGCAGGGTCATGCCAAGCTTCTTGGCGGCGGCGGTGCGGTTCCAGCGTGTTTCATCGAGTGCCTTGAGGATCGCCTGGCGCTCGATCTCGCCCAGGTAATTTTCGAGGGGGACGGCGGAGTCCGGACCCGTGTCGCCCGCGGCTGCCGCCTCGGTCTGCGGCAAATAGAGATCATGAGCACCAATGATGGCACCGTCACAGAGCGCGGTGGCACGCTCAAGCACATTCTCCAGTTCGCGCACATTCCCCGGGAAGGGGTGCTGCGCGAGTGCCTCCAGCGCCTCGTCCGCGAGCTTCATCGGGCCGCGCTCGGTATGTTCCCGGGCGATCCGGTCGAAAATGCGCGCGGCCAGCAGTGGGATATCCTGGGGGTGCTCACGCAACGACGGCATCCGCAACTCGATGACGTTGATACGGTAGAACAGGTCCTGGCGGAACCGCCCATGCTCGACCTCTTCCGTGAGGTCGCGGTGGCTGGCGCTGATGATCCGCGCGTCCACCGGCACCTCCTGTTGGGCGCCGACCGGCCGGACGCGCTTTTCCTGAATCGCCCGCAACAACTTGACTTGGGCAGGCAGCGGCAGGTCGGCGACTTCATCGAGGAACAGGGTGCCGCCCTCGGCCGCCTGGAACAGGCCCTCCTTATCCGCCACGGCGCCGGTGAAACTGCCCTTCTTGTGGCCGAAGAGCTCGCTCTCCACCAGTTCTTGGGGAATGGCACCGCAGTTGACCGCGACGAAATCCCCCTCGCAGCGCGGCCCCTGGGCATGAATCAGCCGGGCCGCCAACTCCTTGCCGGTACCGCTTTCACCGGTGATGAACACCGGCGCCTGGTTGCGGGCGAGCTTGGCGATCAGTCGGCGGATCTCCTCGATCTTCGCCGAGTCCCCGAGCAGGCGCCCCCCGGCGACGTTGACTTCGCCACCGGCTCCACTCTGCGAGCGCAGCTTCAGCGCCGAGCCGACCAGGCGGCGCAACAGTTGAAGATCGACCGGTTTGGGCACGAAGTCGAAGGCTCCAGCCTTCATCGCGGCCACCGCGGACTCCATGTTTCCATGCGCGGTGATCATTGCAACCGGCAGGTCGGGACAGTGCTCGACGATGTAGCGGACCAAATCGATCCCGCTCCCGTCAGGCAGGTTCATGTCCGTGAGGCACAGGTCGAAACGCCCCATGTCGAGGTGGCGCCTGGCCTCGTCGACCGTCATCGCGGTGGTCGCCTGCACATCCATGCGCCCGAGCGTGATCTTGAGCAGATCGAGGATATCGGCTTCGTCATCGACGACGAGTGCGTGCGCCTTGTTCATACCGGCTCGCTTCCAGTTCTGGTGTGGTTCTGATCATCCGCCGATCGATCCGCGAGGCGTTTCCGCGGTTGATAGCGGGCCGCGCCGCGGGTGTGCAGACCCCGACAATGTTACACCGCCGCGCCGAGCACCGCGTCGCGTCCCGGCTGGAAGCAACGCATGGCTCATAAACTCAGGCGAACACGAGCCGGAAGCAACTGCCCCTGGGGTGCCGGCGTTCATACTGAAGCCGGATGCCGTTGGTTTCCGCCAGTTCGCGGGCAATGTAGAGTCCGAGACCGGTGCCGCTGGCCTTGGTGGTGAAAAATGGGTTGAAGATATCGCGGGCGGACGCCTCGTCGATGCCGGGGCCATCGTCGGTCACCTCCACCAGGGCGCGCACTGACGCCTGGCCACGCCCGACCCGTACGAGAATCTGCGCGGGCTGATCCGGTTGCCCGCCGTGCAGCAGGGCGTTCTCGCACAGGTTCGCGATGATCTGATGCAGATGCCGCGGATCGACCTCGACCGCAATGGGCGGTGACTCGAACTCCAGCAGGAAACGGGCCTCAGGTAGACCGTGGGATTCCCGGAATTCGTCGCAGAAGGCTTCAAGCCAGGCGACCAGTTCGGTCACCTGCAATTCCACCTGATTGCGGCGCGACAGTTGCAGCACGCTACGGATAATCTCATCGATCCGCCCGCTGTTGCGACGGATGATATCGAGCAGGTGGTGGTCGTCCGGCGACAGACCTCGGGCCTCCGCCAGCAGTTGACCGGCGTGGGAGATCGCGCTCAGGGGGTTGCGAATATTGTGCGCGATGCTGGCGGTCAGGGTTCCCAGCGATGCCAGCTTGATCTGCTGGGCCTCCTTTACCAATTCCTGCTGGTCTCGCAGATAGAGCAGCACGCCGGCGGCGCGGTAGTCGCCGAGCAGTTGGCGCGTGGGCTTGATGTCCCGATCGCCGACCCGAATGAGCCCACCCTGGGGCGCGGTCGGACGCACCCGCTCCGCCAGCCAGACATCCAGCTCCGGGCAGACCGCCTTCAGCGTGGTCCCGGCCTGCTCTCCAGCGACATTGATCAGATCGCGGGCCGACTGGTTCATCAGCCGCACCCGCCGCTCCCCGTCCACCACCATCACCCCGGTGCCCATATCCTGGATGATGAAGGCGTTGAGTTTGGAGAGGTCATCGATGTCGACTTTGCGGCGGGCGACCAGCTCCTCCATCGTACGGACGCGGCGATAGAGCACATGGGCCAGCAAGGCCAAGGCAAAGAACACGACGCCGAGCAGCCCGGCCTGGGTGAAGTCCGCGGCTACCGCATCGCCCTGCAGTGACACGTAAGTCTGTTCGGTGATGACCGCCAGCGTTGCAAAGGCGGCGTACAGGAGTGCCAGCCGACCCTCCATCATCAGCGCGGCGGCGGCCACGGCCACCGCCAGCAGAACGCCGAGACCGCTGCCGACGCCGCCGCCCGCGTGCATCACCAGGGTGAACACGACGAGGTCGACAAAGATCGCCACATAGACCTGATTTTCACGGCTGGGCCACCGGGCGTAGAGGGAAAGCCCGCTGGCGAGGACCAGGAGAGCGTAGACGACCAGCACCCGCCACGCCAAGGCCGCATCGACCCGCGTGATCAGCGGATCATCCACCGCGGGGGAGAACACCAGGACCAGCCCCACCACCATCAGCAGACGGAACAGAAACAGCCAGCGCAGCGACTCCCAGGTGGGGAAGCGCGCGAGCACCTTGCCACCAGGCCGCGGAGCGGGAAGTGCCGTCTCGACGCTCGGTGTGCCTGAAACCGGACTCTTATCACTGGGCATGGCATCTACTCTCGCAGCAATGGACGACCCGTGTCGGGGCTTGGCGAGTCCCATGCAACGGGACAACGCAACGCGGAACCTGCGTCGATCGCCGTGCGTCTCATCAGCGCATCCGACCCGTAACGCGCGGGGCCGGATCTGCGCGGAAGCTGCTTCTTTGGCAGCTTGTCGGGAATTCGATCAGAATAGGGCGAATCCGACCATCAGGTCGCCAGGATTGCCCGCTCGAGTCTCCATGAACCTGCACGAATACCAATCCAAACACCTGTTCCATAAATACCACATTCCAGTCCCGCGTGGTGTGACCGTGTCGACGTCGGCGGACGCCGCGGCGGCGTGCCGTACGCTGGGCGGCACGCGCTGGGTGATCAAAGCCCAGATCCATGCCGGTGGACGCGGCAAGGCCGGCGGGGTCGTGCTGGTGGACAGCCCCGAACAGGCCGCGGTCGAGGCGCAGCGGTTGCTCGGCAGCCGCCTGGTCACCCGCCAGAGCGGCCCCGCGGGGCTGCCCATCGGCAGCCTGCTGATCGAAGAACCCACGGTCATCGCACGCGAGATCTACCTGAGCGCACTGATGGATCGCGCCTCCGCGGCGGTCCTGTTCATAGCATCCCAGGCGGGCGGCATGGATATCGAGGCCGTGGCGGCGCAGACCCCCGAGCGGATTCTGTCGATTCGCATCCATCCGGCCGCCGGTCTGCAACCCTTCCAGGTGCGCCGGCTCGGCTTCGGACTGGGCCTGAACAGCGCGCAACTCCAGGCGCTGAGCGGCCTGATGGGCGGTCTGTACCGATTGTTCATGGACTGTGATGCGGGTTTGGTGGAGATCAATCCACTGGTGATCACGGCCGCCGGCGACCTGATCGCGCTGGACGCCAAGATCAACCTGGACGACAACGCCCTGGCCCGCCAGCCGAACCTGGAAGCCTTGCGTGATCATAGCCAGGAGGATCCCCGCGAAGCCCAGGCGAAGGCGCACGAACTGAGCTACATCAGCCTCGACGGCAACATCGGCTGCATGGTCAACGGCGCCGGTCTGGCGATGGCAACCATGGATTTAGTGCAGTTGCACGGCGGGGCACCGGCCAATTTCCTGGATGTCGGCGGCGGGGCCACGGCGGCGCGGGTCGCGGAGGCCTTCAAACTCATCCTGTCCGACCCCAGGGTAAAGGCGGTGCTGGTGAATATCTTCGGCGGGATCGTCCGCTGCGATCTGATCGCCGAAGGTATCATCCAGGCGGTGCGCGAGGTCGGGGTCGGGGTCCCGGTGGTGGTGCGTCTCGAGGGGACCAATGCGCCCCAGGGCCTGGCACTGCTGGCGCAGAGCGGGCTGGCGGTGATCACCGCGGCCAACCTGAGTGAGGCGGCGGACAAGGTGGTCGCGGCCGCGGCCCCGGCTGGTTGAGAGACTGAAACTATGAGCGTTCTGATCGACAAAGAGACCCGGGTCATCTGCCAGGGTTTCACCGGCCAGCAGGGCACCTTCCATAGCGCCCAGGCGATCGCCTACGGCACCAACCTGGTCGGGGGCGTGACTCCCGGCAAAGGCGGGCAGCGTCACCTGGACCGGCCGGTCTTCGATACCGTCCACGATGCGGTCAGCGCGACCGGGGCGGACGCCACCATGATCTATGTCCCGGCTGCCTATGCGGCGGACGCCATCCTGGAGGCCGCGGATGCCGGGATCAGGGTCATCGTCTGTATCACCGAGGGCATCCCGGTCTTGGATATGCTGCGGGTCAAGGCCGCGCTGGCGGGCCACCCGGCGATCCTGATCGGCCCCAATTGTCCGGGCGTCATCACCCCGGGCGAGTGCAAGATCGGCATCATGCCGGGCCATATCCACACTCCCGGCCGGGTCGGCATCATTTCGCGTTCGGGTACCCTGACCTACGAGGCCGTGTTCCAGGTCACCAATGCCGGTTTAGGCCAAAGCACCTGTATCGGCATCGGCGGCGATCCCATCCAGGGACTGGACTTCGTCGCCTGCCTGTCCTTGTTCGAGGCCGATCCCGGCACCGACGGCGTCATCCTGGTCGGCGAGATCGGCGGCGGGGCAGAGGAGGCAGCGGCCCGGTATATCCAGGCGCACATGACCAAGCCGGTGGTCGCCTATATTGCCGGAGTCACGGCCCCGGCCGGGAAACGGATGGGGCACGCGGGTGCCATCGTGACCGGCGGCAAAGGGACCGCGGAAGACAAGTTCACCGCCCTGGAAGCGGCCGGGGTGACGACCGTGCGTTCACCCGCCCAAATGGGCGTGCGCATGTCGCAACTGCTCGGGAGTGCATAGGGTGGATCAGCGTAGCGCGGCCGCGAACCGGGGGTCCAAGGTGGCTTGTCGTCTCCAGATCGCACAATTGAACCTCCTGGTTGGTGACGTGCCGGGCAATGCGCAGCGCGTCATCACCACCGCGCGGGAGGCGCTGGCCGCCGGCGCGGATTTGGTGGTCTTTCCGGAGCTGACGCTGACCGGCTACCCGCCGGAGGACTTACTGCTGCGCCCGGAACTGCTCGAGCGGGTCGATGCCGCCCTGGTTCAAGTCTGTGCCGAGACCCGCGGCATCACCCTGGTGCTGGGTTATCCGCGTGCCGCGCCCGACGGCTTGCTCAACGCCGCCGGAGTGATCCGTGACGGCGCTCTGGTGACCGAGTATGCCAAACAGGAATTGCCCAATTACAGCGTCTTCGACGAGAAGCGCTATTTCCAGCCCGGCGCGTCGGCGGTGGTCTTTGAGCACCGCGGGTTGCGCATGGGCCTGAGCGTCTGCGAGGACATCTGGCGCAAGGCACCGACGGCGGCGGCCGCCGCGGCCGGGGCCCAGGTGCTGATCAACATCAATGCCTCACCCTTCCATGCGGGCAAGCAGGCCGAGCGCGAGGCCCTGGTCGCCCGCCGCGCCGGCACCCACGGATTGACCATCCTCTACGCCAATCTGGTCGGCGGCCAGGATGAGCTGGTGTTCGACGGGGGCTCATTTGTGGTCGATCGGGAGGGTCGGGTCCAGGCCCGGTCACCCCAGTTTCAGGAGCATGCACTCCTGGTCGACCTGGCCGCGGACGGCACGCCCTGTGAGAGTGGCGCACCCCGGCATGGCGCGGTCGCTGCTGGGTCGGCGCAAGACGAGGCGGCGATCTACAGTGCCCTGGTGCTCGGCGTGCGCGACTATGTGCGAAAGAACGGTTTCAGCGGCGCTGTACTCGGCCTCTCCGGCGGGGTCGACTCGGCCCTGACCCTGGCCATCGCGGTCGACGCCCTGGGGGCCGATCAGGTGGAAGCGGTGCTGATGCCGTCGCGCTACACCGCGGACATGAGCAATGAGGACGCGCTGGAGCAGGCCCGCCGGCTGGGAGTCCGAACCCATACGATCCCCATCGAGCCGGCCTTTGACAGCTTTCTCGCCATGCTCAAACCCGCCTTCGGTGATCGCGCGCCCGACGTCACGGAAGAGAATATCCAGGCCCGCTGTCGCGGTGTCATCCTCATGGCGCTCAGCAACAAACACGGCCGCATCCTGCTCACCACCGGCAACAAGAGCGAAATGTCGGTCGGCTATGCCACCCTCTATGGCGACATGGCCGGCGGTTTCGCACCCATCAAGGACGTGCCCAAGATCCTGGTCTATCGTCTCGCCCACTACCGCAACGGGCTGGCCCCGATCATCCCGGAGCGGGTGCTGACCCGCGCGCCATCGGCCGAATTGCGCCCGGATCAGACCGATCAGGACAGCCTGCCGCCCTACGAAATCCTGGACCCGATTCTGCGGCTCTATATCGAGGAAGACCAAAGCGTGGATGCCATCGTCGCCCAAGGCTTCGCCGCGTCTGAAGTGCGCCGGGTCGTACGCCTGGTGGACCGCAATGAATACAAGCGCCGTCAGGCCCCGCCGGGGGTGCGGATTTCCCGACGGGCCTTTGGCCGCGATCGGCGTTACCCGATCACCAGCGGGTTCTGATCTCAGCGGGCGGCCACCGCGCTCTCGGCGACGCCGATCAAGACCGGGGACCGCACCTCGTCCGGCAGATTGGTGAACTTCTCGGCCAGGGCCGGCCACAGCAGATTGTAGTAAAGCTCGCCGCGCACCAACACCACGCCCTTGGCCGGAATCTGATAGCTCAGCTCACGTACCTCATGCGGCTTGAGGCGGGTGTCGTCACCGGCCTTGGTCGCGGTCGGGGGCGGCGCCGGCATGCCCTTGTCGTCGACCATGTTATAAGAGAAATAGGCTTTTGGATCATCCTTGGATGGATGGCCCTCGGCGTTCTGCCAGACCAGTTCCCCGGCCGCATCATAGGCGGCAAGCTTCAGGTACAGATTGCGAAACGGCGCGCCGGTGGGCATGGAATGCGGCTGCAGGTTCTGCAACCGGACCTTGGTCTTGACCTTGCCGTCCGCCGCGTCGGTGGTGAGGGTGAACACGACACTGCGCTTGAGCATGCCGCCATTGTGACCGCCGCCCATGGTGTGGTCCGAGATGCCGCCCGCGACCGGCATATGGCAGGATTGGCATACGGCCTTCGAGGCACCCTCCAGATACTCGTTGCCGGTCTGACAGAGCGGGACGCCCTGAGGATTGTTGCGCTGGTCGTGGCAGCCCATGCAGGCATCGGAGGTCTTGAATTGAATCGCGTTGGCCTCGAGCGGCAGGGCCGGCACCGGTTGACCGCGGAACTCGACCGGCTCGCCCAGGTGTGGGTTGGGTTTCTGATCGGTACCGTCGCCCACGGCTCCGCCGAACAGGTCGCCGGCGGCGCTGAGTTTTTGCAGCCCGCGCGGGAAGCCGGCGGGGCCTTGGAGCGTATCGCTCAGCGTGTAGGCGGCAAGCCCCAGACGCAGCTTGCCGTCCTCGCCTTTGACGCCCTTGAAGCCCGCGATGGTGTGGCAGGCCACACAGTTCACCCCCTCGCTATAGGCCGGCATGGCATCGAGCTTGGTGGTCTTGTCGCGGGCGGCATTGGGGGCATGACAGGAGAGACAAACCGGAAACGTCTTCGTCTTCTGGTGAACCTGCCCCTCGGCCTGGGGATCGCCGACCTCTTGGCGGTAAAAAGTCCCGTGGATCGGGTCGCTGAGGGCCGTACTCTTGGCATGCATCGATCCCTGCCATTGACGGTAGATCTCCTGATGGCAATCCTTGCAGATTTCCGCCGAGACCTGGTGCATCGGGGGTTGCGGGTCGGCCGCGGAGAGTGCGGCAGGGCCGCCGATGCAGGCCAGGGCCAGCAGCAGCGTCCGGGACAAGTCGCGATTGGCGCCGAAAATACGCATCGGGTGTCACTCCTCTGGGTCGTTAGGTCTGCATCAGCCCCTTGTCACCAGCGGGGTGCTGCGGGGATGATTCAGCGCGGTTCTTGTTGGCCGCGGATGTTGGCAATGGAAAAGCCCCTGGTCAACAGAAAAAATGCGCCGGGCCGCAGGATCGGCGACGCACCGGCGGGATCTGTTCAGCGAGGCCTGACGGCAAAAAGAGTAACTAAGAAAATAATGAATCTACGAATTGTTTATCGATTGATTCACTCTGTTCCACACTACGGCATTGCATTTTCAGTACTGATGGCGTTGTCGTTGAGTCCCGCAGACGCGGCTAAGGTCGCCCTCGATCCAGGGCAATGGGGACATCCGGCGGGTGAGGCCTGTGTGAGTTGTCATCTCAAGGCGTCGAGCGGCCTGGCGGCGCAGTGGCAAGCGAGCGCCCATCAGCGGGCCGGCGTGAATTGCATGGATTGCCATCAGGCGACCGCGGCGGATGCGGACGCCCGCGAGCACGAGGGTCAAGTGATCGCCACCATCGTCTCACCCAAGGACTGCGGGCGCTGCCATACCCAGGAATTCGTGGAACAACAAGGCTCGGTCCACGCGGAAGCCTATGCCATCATCAAGGATCGGGTGCCCGCCCTGGCGCAGAACCTGACCGGCGCGGCGGTCCAGGCGGCGGGCTGCGATCAGTGCCACGGCTCGTTGGTCAAGGTGCGCGGCGACGGTAGCCTGGATCCGGCGACCTGGCCCAACTCGGGGATCGGACGTGTCAACCCCGATGGATCCAAGGGCTCCTGCTCGGCCTGTCACGGCCGGCACCTGTTCTCCAAGGCTCAGGCGCGCGAACCGGAGGCCTGCGTACGCTGCCACGCGGGTCCGGATTCGCCGGACAAAGAGATCTTCGAAGCCTCGAAGCACGGGATGCTCTATGCATCCCAACGCGACCGCATGAATCTGGACGCAGCGCAGTGGGTCGCCGGCCGCGACTATACGGCCGCCCCCACCTGCGTCACCTGCCACATGGGCGCCGCCGGCAAGCTCCCCGCCACCCATGACGTCGGTCTGCGCAATGCCTGGAGCCTCAACAGCCCGGTTTCGCAACGGCAACTGCTCGTCGTGCTGGAGGATGGCGGCAAGCTCGAGTTACCGGCGAGCGCACCGGTCCCTAAGCGCGGGGCCGAGATCACCAAGGCCGACGGCACGCTCGGCAAGGTCAAGTCGGTGGGGACGCCGGAGCGCCGCCGTCAGGCGATGTCCATGGTCTGCCAGGAATGCCATGGCAAACCCTTCACCGACGCCTTCATGAAGCAGTTCGACGCCGTGGTGGACCTGTTCAACGGCAAGTTCGCGGAGCCCGCGCGGGCGATCATGGCCGGACTCTACGCCCAGGGTCGGCTGACCCCGCTGCCCTTCGACGAGCCGATCGAATTCACCTATTGGGAACTCTGGCACGACGAGGGCGCCCGCGCCCGTCACGGCGCGGCCATGGCCAGCCCGAACCATACCTGGTGGGAGGGGATGTATCTGGTCGGACGCAACTTCTACAGTCGGTTCCTGCCGCAGGCGCGGGCCGCGGCCGGTGACCGGTCAGCCGCGTTGGTGGATGCGCAACTGACCGGCGACCATCATCAGTGGCTGACCGATCCAGCCGCAGGCAATCCCATCCTCGGGATCGACATCCCCCTTGGGACCGACGCAGTGGAGGCGCCGCGATGAGCCGGCTGGGTGTACCGCTCTTCATCACCCGACACGTTCTGATCGCCCTGGTGGTGGGTGGCATCGGCGGTCTGACCTTTGCGGGATTTCTGCTCGAGTTCGATCGCTTCACCAGCCGCAATGCCTTTTGTACCGCGTGCCACTCCATGACCTACGCCGAGACCGCCTACCAGCGCTCGTCACACTACAACTCGGCCTCTGGGGTTCGTGCCACCTGTGGCGATTGCCATGTCTCACCCGGCATGTTGGCAGCCACCTGGGATCACCTGATCGGCGGTAAGGATTTACTCAAACAGTGGTTTGGGCCAGACTATGACGATCCGGTAGTCAACGCCCTGCTGTTACCGGAGGCTGCCTTCGCCGCGCGCGCCTGGTTCCGCGACCGTGACTCGGCCACCTGCAAGCGCTGTCATACCATGGAGGCAATCCAAGGCAAACGCGCCGATACCGCGGCGATCCATCGGGAAGAGACCGCGGGCAAGACCTGCATCGACTGCCACTACAACCTGGTTCACCGACCGGTCCCCGACCAAAGCACCTTCAAGCGTGACGCCTGGAATCGCATGATCGAGGAGGAGTTTGGTCTGGCTCCCGGCATGGCCGGCCAGATGATGGCGGACGACTGATCGGTGGAGGCGCGGTTTAATGCAGACACTCGGTCAGGCGTCGGGCGTTGCCCGGCCAGAGTGCGATCAGCACGGCAACCACCAGGGTGACGGCCGCCCCCAGCACCAGCAGCAGCGCGAGTTGGCTGGCGGGCACGGCCCACCCGGTGAACTCGGCGAAGGCGAGCATCAGAGAACCCGCCAGAAACAGGCCGGCGGACAGCATCACGGCCGACCGCATCGTCGTACAAGTCGTCACGTTACATCTCCGTGTGAAGGTATTTTAGCTAATACTAATACAATTACGGAAAAATGGAAGGCACGAAGCGACGAAAGGGCCTTTTGGCGGTACCGGACGTTGGTGCTGCGTTGCTGGGCAACACCGCGGAAGTCGGCGGCTGACCCCGCAGTCAGGCCAAATCCGCGGCCAACGCCTGCCGCACGGCCGCAACCGCCTGAACTTGGAAGCTGTAATCCGGATGGTCGATCCCGAGGGCCAGTTCCGCTCCGGCCTTCATGGCCGCCGCCATCGGCGCCGTGAGTTCGAAACGCAGGAAATGGACAGCGGAGGTCTTGGTCGCGTCGTCCCGCTCCAAGTCCTCATCGGCAATGCCGTGGACGCGTTCGCCGCCGTTCACCTTGACCCAGACCCGATTCTCGATTCCGCGCAGACGGGCCAGCGCCGTGTGTCGCTCGCTCGCGTCCTCATACTCGATCATGAAGGTCGCCTTCCAGTTGCTCCCGTCCGGAATCAGCGGGTTGTAGGCGTCCAACTCGTCCTGGATGCCGGCGGCCTCAAAGATGCGCTCGGCTCGCAACATCTCCTGGATCTGGTACTGGACGGTCAGCCGATCTTCGAAATACAAGGTCGCGTGGGCGCCGATCGCCACTTGACGATGCTTCTTATGGGCCATCACCCGGGTGCGGAAGTCCGGACGGATGCGGGCGTAGTGTTCGAGGCTGTAGAGGTCGTCGCGCTGAAGCGGCATGTGCGTCTCCGATTGCGGTGACGGCGGTCCCGGCCCGGCGCAGGCGCGGCCGGCTGACCGCCGCTGATTTCAGATACCGTAGGCCAGGCGCAGCAGGCGCAGCGGATGCTGCTGCTGCCCGTCGCGGCCGAGCGCATGGGCGATGTGTGCGCCAGCCATCGGGCAGTCGCTGCCGAAATGATCGGGAGCCGCCTTGTCCACGCGGTTCGCCACGGGTTTCACGATCTTCATCGCGGCCGCGTAGCTCTCCTTCTTCACTGCATAGGTCCCGTCGTGCCCGGAACAGCGCTCGATGATCTCCACGGTTGTCTCCGGTATCAGGGCCAGCACCTCGCGGGTTTTCTGTCCGATGTTCTGCACCCGTTGATGGCAGGACGCCTGATAGACGACGCTCCCCAAGGGGTGCGTGAAATCCAGATTCATCTTGCCGTGCTTATGCCGGAGCATCAGATACTCGAAGGGGTCATACATGGCCTCCTTGACCGCTTGGATATCCGGGTCGTCCGGGAACATCAGCGGGAGTTCCTGTTTGAACATGAGCACACAGGATGGCACCATCGCCACGATGTCCCAACCCGCATCCACCAGCCCTTTGAGCACCGGGATGTTGAACTCCTTGGCGGTCTTGACCGCTTCCAGATCGCCTAATTCCAGCTTGGGCATGCCGCAGCAGCGCTCCTGCCGTGCCAAGGTGACCGGGATGCCGTTGTGCTCGAAGACCGCGATCAGATCCTCGTTCACCTCGGGCTCGTTATAGTTGCCGTAACAGGTCACGAACAGCGCCACCTTGCCGGTGGTCGCGCCCACCGGTTCGCCCGCCGCGTCGCGCCCGATCCGCGACCGTTCCGCTTTCCGTAGCGTCTCGCTATGGTACTCCGGCACCCGCGCATCTTGGTGGACCTCCAGTACCGCCTCCAGCGCCTTGCGGGCCAGTTGGTTCCTGTTGGCGGCATTCACCATCCCGCTGATCACCGGAATGCCGGCGAGCGTCCCCACGCGGTCCGTACCGGTCAGCACACGGTCGCGGAATTTCACGTTACCGTGTTTGAACTTGAAGGCCTTGGCTCGTAACATCAAGTGAGGGAAATCCAGGTTCCACGCGTGCGGCGGCACGTACGGACACTTGGTCATATAGCAGAGATCGCAGAGATAGCAGTGGTCCACCACCTTCCAGTAATCCTGCTTGGCGACTCCGTCGACCTCCAGCGACGCCGAGGAGTCGACCAGATCGAAGAGTGTAGGAAATGACTGACAGAGACTCACGCAGCGTCGACAGCCGTGGCAAATATCGAACACGCGCTCCAGTTCCCCGAATAAAGGCGAAGGATCGTAGAACATGGGATGCTGCCAGTCGAGGGGCTGCCGTGTCGGAGCCTCAAGACTGCCTTCGCGGGGGATCTGGGCGGACATGGTTGCGGTCTCCTCATCGCTGCCGGGTGTTCACTGCCCGAGGTTCGAGCCTTGACAGAGTGCGCGAGATGCATCGACTTTCACAATGGATTGTGCGGATCGAATCGATTGAGACAACCCATCGCGATGCGTGTCGGCACGCCGATCCTTTGACACGGCTAGCCCATGAGTCCAACCGTCAGTTTTTTTTACACATCCATCATGGCAGCGTCCGATGTTTTTGAAAATTTTATTATAAAACAATAGAGTATGAGAAGATATAGATAGGGCTCGATTTTTGCTTATAACCTGGGGGACGCCTCGGTGAGGCTCGTTCGACCGTCGGCATTGTTTGGATATCAAGAAATGCGTACGTTGAAAAAGTTCGTAGTACTACTAATCCTGGCTGCCTTCGCGCTGCCGGCGTCTGCTGTCATTGTGCTGAACCCCACCGCGCCGCCTTTGGCGATCACGCCCTTTACACCGAACTTCTATCCAAATCCTCCCAGCAACGACCCCCTCCCGATCGGCAATAGTGCCTTCGCGTCCTCGTTGTTCGCCGGACAGGGCTGGCGCTACACCACCGAGAAGGATCCCCAAACACTCGCCCCTTGGGAGTTACCCGATGGCACCCCAACCGCGCTGACCGATCTCGCCCTTCTAGGTCAGTTTGGTGTGACGCCGCCGGGATCCCCCGCCGTGGATGAAACGAAGCTCCAAAATGTGGTCTCATTCGATCCGGGGGCGGGTTTTTTGGACCGGTTTGGCGGTATGGTTGACAACAGTTACCAAGGTGTGACTTCGATCCTCTTTCTGGAGAACCTCAACGCGTTCTCCCTTCAGGTGCTGGACGCTGGAATCAATGAGTCACAAGTCGATGCCGGCCCGCTTCATTTTGCTTTTTACGGGCGACAGGGGAACTTGCTTCAAGAGTTCGATATGACGGCAAGCAATGGCACGCTCAATTTCCTGTCAACCGATATCGACATCGCGGGCGTACAGATCTGGCATCAGGATCCGCGCGGGCTGGAATTCCGTACACTGCAGTTCGGCGTCGTAGCGACTCCAGAAACACTGGGCTTGATCTTGCTGGGCTTGGCCGCTTTAAGGCTGGCATCGCGAGCGTCACCCACCGAACCGTAACGCGGCGCAAGGGTTTCAGTTGTTGGTACCGTTCATCGCGTCAAGCCTTGGCCTTGATTATCGCTTATCCGCCCCTGACGGCCCCCCGGTCTAGGTTTCTTGATCAAGGGTCCGGTCGCCCCCGCAGGGCAACCTGCGCGGATTCTGATTGTGCCGGGCCGTTTCATTTCGTGTTCGCGCCCCGCCCTGAGAAGCGGCCGTGACCGGACTGGCGGGAGTCTTTTTCCGCGATGGCCGCTGTGCCAGCCCGGCGGAACTAAAAGGGCCACTCGCGGCCGTTGTTGCACGCGGCCTTGATCCCCCGACGATTCAGGTCGACGGTCCATGCGGAGTCGGTATTGCCAGTCGGCCGACCACTCCAGAGGAAGCCCAGTTTCCTCAGCCGGCAATCGACCGCCAATCGGGCGTTCTCGTCGTGCTGGACGGGCGACTGGATGATCCAGAGCGACTCACCGGATACCACTGCGAGGCACCCGGCAATAAGATCGACCATTCGGATGCACAGCGCGTACTCCGCGCGTATCTTCATTTGGGAGCAGCATTCGCGGCTAGGCTGATCGGTGATTACGCGCTGGCCATCTGGGACCCACGCTGCCAGCAACTTATCTGCGTGCGGGACGCGTTGGGCATCCGGCCGCTCTACTACGCAATCAGTCGTGATCGTTTTGTCTTCGGGTCCAATGTGCGGTCGGTCCTGTCGTGGCCAGGCGTTCCCAATACCCCTAATCTAGGGATGTTGGGAGAATACCTGGCGTTCGCTTTTTGTAGTCGTGACGAAACCCTTTACACGGCGGTGCGTCGTCTGCCGCCCGCACATTTGCTCATCATAACTCGATCGCAGGTTTCGATTACGCGTTACTGGGATATCGATCCTCACTACCGGATTCGTTACCGCGATCCCGACGATTACACGCAACACTTCCAAACGTTGTTCCGGCAGGCCGTGTCGGATCGGCTGCGCGGAGTCGGTCCGGTTGGTGTCTCCCTCAGCGGCGGATTGGATTCATCAGCCGTTGCTGGTGTGGCTCAACAGGTCTTGGATGCCGATGAGCCGGGCACGCGGTTGCGCGCTTACTCGATGACCTATCCCGGTGAGGATTGTGATGAAACCCCGTTCATTGCGGCCGTCGCGGAGCGTTGGCGTCTGTCCTCAAGATGCTTCCCTTGGACGTGTTTCGCATCGTATCCGTGGGCTGACCAGGCCGCCGCCTACCGTGACATTCCCGAGTATCCGTCGGACACGCGAACGACTCCCCTATATCAGGGGGCGAGCGCCGATGGGGTAAGCGTACTACTGACTGGAGAAGGCGGAGATTACTGGCAAAGCGGTAGCAGCTTACCCCACAGCCACCTGTTGGAAGCGCTGGACTTGACCGGACTGATCCGCGAGTTGCGATGCGAGGCCGGGTACACGGGGTATTTGAACGCCCTGCGTTTGCTCGCCGGCGGTTTCCTGTGGAGGGTGACCCCCGGTCAGCTAAGGCAATGGCTCGAATCCAGGCGTCGTCGTACCCCATCGACATCCGTCCTGTCGCCAAGATTCATTGAGGACATCGGCCTGGAGCACAGGCTCCATTGCGGTGACTGCGCCGGGCGGTTCTCGGACGCATCCCAGTGGCAGATCGCGAAGTTCGGGCTCAGCGGTATCGTCTCGCACTTCTACGAGATGATTGAACGGAGTGCCGCGTATCATGGCATGGAGCTTCGACACCCGTTCCTGGACCGGCGGCTGATCGAATTTTCTGTTGCGATCCCCGACCACATCCGCCGTCGTGGCTGCATCAACCGCCACCTGCTGCGTCAAGCGATGGCTGATGTGTATCCGGCGGCAGTGCGTGAGCGGCGGGACAAGGCCAGCTTCGGTATTGTATCGGCGCGGGCGCTGATGATGAAACAAGTACAGCAGGTGTTGCAGTCACCCAGCCTCCTCGAACGGCCCTGGATCGCGCCAGACCGCTATCGCAGACTCCTGCGCGAAACGTTCTCTGAAGGGGCGCCCGCCACGCTCTTACCGCCGCGATTGAGGCACTCTTTGTGGATACTGTTCGCAGTCGAAATCTGGTATCGGGAGGTCTTCGGGACTTGAGCGAATCGCCGCGAGCCCGTCGAACAACGCTGTGGTAAACTTGAGGGTATGGGAAATGTCGTCAAGAGGCAGCTGCATGACCAGCGATCCTGAAACCCCGGCCGAGCAACGTCCGCTCCGCGCAGATCGCCCCGAGGCCGCTCGTCTACCCTACGACCCGGCGCGTCTTGTCCATCTGGGCTCATTCAGAGAACTGACCAAGGGGGGTGGACTGACTGGTGACGACATTGGCGCACCCTTCGGGACCCGGCCCGGATAGCAGCCGAGATCTCGCAGTTCTTGTACTTCGGAATCTTCGATTCGATCATCCGGTGTAATCGGGCACTCCCGGAGCTTGCCCAAGCGCCGCCGGACAGTTCACCCAGCCAGCCGCTGAACATCTGGTTTCGTACCCCCAGATTACTGCCCGCGGCCACTCCCGGCATCAGACTTCAAGCGTGGCTGGATGGCACGGATCGCGTCGCTCAAGGTCAGCGTGGTGACCTCACCCTGATCCGGGTGCGGGGCTTGGCTGATTTCCTGGTGCGGCCGGCCGCGTGCTCGGTTGAATGTCGGTCGTGCCCGCAAGCGCCAGCGTCTTCCGTCAGGCACTTTCTCTTGAACCAGGTACTACCGCGCATGATCAGCGTGCGTGATCCGCTGGTCATTCACGCCAGTGCCGTGGCGACGGATCACGGGGCGCTCGCCCTCATCGGTCCGGCCGGGTGCGGGAAATCCACCCTTGCCGCAAGCTTCGTGCTGAGCGGCGCTGATACACTCATCGCTGATGACAGCATCCTCGTGCGTCTTGCCGGACCTTCCCCCTGTCTGGTCGGCGCTTACACCCGCTCCCGGCTGCGGCCTGATTCATTCGGCGCCCTGGGGTTCGATGCACAATCCATTCACGGCGGTATACCTGTCGGGGGAAAGCACGTCCTGGAGTTCGCGCCCGGCCAACGCGTGCCAAGCGCACCGATGGCGATTCGTGGGCTCTTTCTGCTGCATCAGGCGCCGTCGGACCAGCAGTCCATTGAGGTGTGGCACTTGACGGGGACTGCCGCTGTCATCGCGCTGATTAAGAATAGTTTCCTCTTAGCGCCCAGCGATCATGACCTACTGCGGCGCCAGTTCGAAGCGGCCACTGCACTGATTCGAACCGGATGCCCCTGCTACGCTTTGACTTATCCAAAACGTTTTGCTGACCTGCCGCACGTGCGCGATCGAATACTCACCGTACTCGGGCATTAGGCGATTTGCGGAAGAGAACAGCCATCGAGGACTTTAGGCGATTTCCGTCAATCGCCTTAGGTCCAGCAGGATCTGTGGTCTTGATTCGTCAAGGATCCGCACCTGTCGATGGCCCAAGTGGCGGGAATCGGCGCGCGATGTCGAGGTCGTCGTTCAGCACTTGGCCGTCATACTCCACCCAGGCGTGGGCCGACAGTCTGGAGCGCACCTGGCGCGCACCCACGCGAACCTGGCTCACGATCGCCTCATCGCGTAGCAGGGACCACAGCGTCAGGGAGCGCGTCAGGCAGGCCGGCTTTCGAGGGCTCAAGCGGGAGGCACCTGCTACGGCCCAGACCCAGTCTGCGACCCGCGCCGTGTCGGCAGCAGAATTGGAATCCGCCGACGCGAGCAGGCTGCGTTCAATGAGCCAGTGCTCCGTGGCGCTGAAGCCGCACCAGCGCAGACGCAGCCCCACCATAGTCAGCCGCAGCATGGCGCGAGGCAGCATCCAAAGGCGCAGACGCATCGCGTTAATCCGCGTCATCCCCATCGGGAGACAGCACCTGGATTAGCCCGGAAGAATGCAAGGCATCGACCAGGTTGAGGAGGTCTCGTTCGAGCGGCTCCGGCTCCACGGCGTACTCGCCGAGGATCAAAGCGTGAATGCCGCGTAGCGTCAGGCCCGCCTGGAGACGCTGCCAGACGAGCGTGCCCAGCGGGTTGAGCCCAAAGTAGGATTCGGTACCAAGATGCAGTAGAACGCTCTCACCTTGCACCTGTTGGTCGAGGACATCGGGGGCGATACGAATCGGTGAATCCAGCGTCGTCATCAACTGACTCCGGAACTGAACATTAGACCAAGCGGCAACCTGGCCGCGGATAGATTACGCATGACAGTCAACTCGGTTTCACCTCACCCATCTAGTCAATACCAGAAGTCGTTGCTCGCACCCTGTCGCGGTGCTGTCGATTTGCCGCAACTCAGGAGCGCGGTGCACGATAACTCGGAACGCTTGCATAAGCAGTTGAGCCTGGATGGGCTTACTCCACTTTGGTCAGCATGGATCGAGCAAAATGACCTGAGCGGCAGTTTACCCTCGGCATTTCGCTCCCGGCTGAGGCGTGACCGGCAGGATGCCGCAGGACGCTATCTGCTACAACGTCAAATGGCGGCTAAAGTCTGCAAGTGTCTCACCGCACACGGTATTCCACACGCAGTCTTCAAGGGGGTGGCGGTGCGCGAACGCCTCTATGCCGACCCTTGTCTGCGACCAGCCGACGATGTGGATCTGCTGATTCCATCGATATGCCGCGATGCCGCGATCAGCGCCCTGATCGAGGATGGCTTCAGGCTCGTCAGCGATCGGCGTACCGTCAGTCACCAAGTCAGCCTGAAAAGCGCCCTTGGGGTGGTGGACTTGCATTGGGCCTTATTTCGCCCCGGACGCAGTCGCCTCGAGCTGGCGCCCTTGTTGCTGCAAACAGCCCATCCACGCGGGATGTTCTCCGTCCTCAGCAGCGATGCCGACCTGTTGGTGATGCTCGTCCATCCCGCCTTTACCAAGTACGTCAACGGCCGCACATCCAGGTTAATCCGCGTGGTCGATCTTGACCGTACGCTACGCATGACCCGGCCAGATTGGAATTGGATCCTACCGCTGATCGGTGCCGCGGGTCTGCGCACCGCTGCCTGGGCGGTGCTCCACTGGCAGCGCTCGTTGATGGACACACCCGTTGATCCGACCGTGCTGCGCTTCTTGGAGCCGGGCAGGCGTCAGCGCCGCTACCTGGCATCCTGGATCGATCACCGCCTGACCGCCCGGCTCGACATGGTTCCCGGCCTGGTCCAGTGGGCCTTTACCCTGGCACTGCACGAGCGACCCGCCGATGTACTGCGCGTCGTCATCCAGCTCGGCAAGGCCCGCCTGGAGGCCGGCAGTATTCTGAAACATCTGCAGCAGATCGCCTAAGTCGAATGCCCTTCGCCGATCCGGTTCTCGATCATGGTCGACAGCAGCAGGCTGGCCAACACGAAGCCCAGAAACAGGAAGAAACCGGGGGCCAGGGCGGTGCCGTTGGTGGTCAGCACCTCCAGCGCCGCGTTGGCCCGACGCAAACTGCCGAGCTGACTGTCCGCCAGACCATTGAAACCGATATAGGCCATGAAAATGGCGATCACCATGACGTCGGCCATCGACCATTTTCCCGACTTGAGCGCAAAAAAGCGCACTGGTCCGGACTGTCGCAGGCCCCGATAATCATAATAATACAGGTAGGTCGCGAGCACCTTGAGGGCCGGAAAGATGACGCTGAACGCGACCAGCAGCACCGCCACCAGAATCATGTCCGCGGCCTCGGTGCGCATCAGGATCGAGACCACATCGAAGACGCTCTTGGTCTGAAAATACAGCACCTGGTTGGTAAAGATCACCGGTTCCCCCAGCACCTGGAGGCTGAGCTGCGCAATGCGCGCCTCGATCTCGATCATGGGCGTCAGGATGCCCCCGGCGAGCAGGATCAGGGTCGCTCCAGTGAGCAGAAAGAGCCGGAATTGATCGAAGCGCGGCGGCGCCGCAACCGCACCGGCCTCGTTCGTCCCTCCCTCCCGATGTCCTCCCGAGCTCAAGCAGACCGCGAACAGCAGGCCAACCAGGGCGAAGACCCCGAGCAGTTGTTGCAGGACCGGTAGTCGGGCCGACTCGATTCGAGCGCCGAGTTCCCGGTCGCAAGCCGGGACATCCATGCACCCGTGGGCCGTCAACAGCGCCTGGAGTCGGGACCGGTCGGTCTTGGCGAAGGTGGTATCTGCCGCGTTCTGCAGGAAGGCCACGAGTTGGGCCTTGATCTCCCGTTTTGCCTCGGGCTTGGAGAGTTCCTCCACCACCAGATCCGCGTACTGCGGCACCTTGCGGCGCAGGTCGTCGAAATCGATCAGCAAGTCCTGCACGCCCTGCTGCAAGACCCCCTTGAGCTGATCGACCCAGGAGCCGCCGGTCGCCTGGAGATTGCGTCGCCGCAGATAACGTTCCACTTCAACCAGCAAGGTGCTCAGCACCTGCTCCACTGCCCGCTTGACCTGCGGCCGGTTCTCGTCGGTCAGCTCGAAGGCATTGATCCGGTTTTCCACCACCGTGGACAAGCGGATCACCCATTGATCCGCATCCAGCAGACCGTAGCGCACATTGTTGATCTCACCCAGGTCGCTCTTGAGCGCCTTGACCCGGTTCAGATCGGCGATCAGGTGCACCGCAAGCGCGAGCGCCCCGAAAAACACCAGCAGAGCGAGGGCGCGGCGGACGATGAGGGCAGTGGACATCCTGATGCTCCAACGGGACAAGACAGTGCATTGTAGCCCCGAAGCGTGTGGGAATTCATAGGCCGCGACGCGTCTCAAGCCGTCTGCGGGGGCCGCGGTCCGCTGAAGAGCAGCAGCCCGCAAGCGACCAGCACCAGGCCGAAACGCACCGTCTCGGCAATGAAATAGGCGCCGTGAACCCGCGCAAAGGTGTCAAGCATCGGCGGCGGCGGGTCGCGGGGGAGAAAGTCCAGTGCACGGCCGAGGTCGACGACCCGCGGTTCCAAGGCCAGATGAATGATGATCCCCAAGCCCAATCCGAGCGCGAGCAGGGCGAGGGGGAGCCGGCGGGCGCGACCGGCCAGCGCGAGCGCCAGGGCGATGACGCCGAGGACGATCTGCGTGCGATTCCAGGCGTGAAAAAAGACCCGGTTGAGTTCGGAGGCCTGGACCCACTGCACACTGGCCTTCTTGGCGACCGCATCCCGCGGGTCGAAGCCCGCCGCCTGGGCGAGCTTGGGGTTACGGTCGAACAGGTCCGTCAATCCTGCGAAGTTGTAGTAAACCACTGCGGTCATGAGCACGGAACCACCGAGCCAGCAGCCGAGGACGAAGGCGAGTAGTGAGTGCAGTTTCATGGGCTTGGGTTTTCGTCATGGGTCAGCGTTCACTCCGGCATCCGGCCGAGATAACGGCGCAACTTCCGCGAGCAATCAGCCGCTACTTTTCGGCTCTTTCGGCTCCTTCGCCGCTTTCACCGCCTTGTCCGCCTTCGCGTCCTTATCCGTCTTCGCGTCCTTATCCGTCTTCGCAACCTTATCCGCCTTCGCAGCCTTCTCCCCTCCGTTCGGCTTCGCGGTCGGCGCCGCACTGTCGATCGGCTCACGCGGTTGCTTGTCGCCGCACGGCACATAGCGGGTGGTCGCGCCGGCTCCGGCGGCGAGCGCCTCCTTCAGGGCCGCACAGATGGTGCGCATCACCTTGACCCGCGCATAATGTTTGTCGTTCCCCTCGACCAGGGTCCAGTGCGCATGCTCGGTGCTGGTGCGCGCGACCATCTCGTTGACCGCATCCTTGTAGAGTGGCCATTTTTCCCGGTTGCGCCAGTCCTCGGCCGTAATCTTGTAGCGCTTGTAGGCGACCTGTTCACGGTCCTGGAAGCGCCGCAGTTGCTCGTCCTGGTCGATGTGCACCCAGAATTTGAGCAGGATGATGCCGCTGCCGACCAGTTGTTCCTCGAACCCGTTGATTTCCGAATAGGCGCGCCGCCACTCCGCGTCGCTCGCGAAGCCCTCCACCCGCTCTACCAGAACGCGTCCGTACCAGGAACGGTCATAGAGCGTGATATATCCGGCGCGCGGCACATGACGCCAGAAGCGCCACAGATAGTGGTGCGCCTTTTCCTCATCGGTCGGGGCCGCGACCGGGATGGTCCGGTAGAGCCGGGCGTCGATCGTGCTGGTGATACGCCGGATGGTCCCGCCCTTGCCGCCTGCGTCGACGCCTTCGAACACCAGCACAGTGGAGCGTTTAGCATTGTAGGCGTGCCAGGCGAGTTCGTTGATCTCCACCTGGAGATCCTTCATCTGCGCCTTGTACTTCTCATCGGACAGCGACTTGGTGAGATCCAGTTGATCCAGCACGGTGGTGCGGGCGTGCGGACCGCTCGGGAGTTCCGGACCGCCCGCGTTGGGGGTCAGATCCTCCGGACCCGGGTCGCTCAGGCGGGTACGGATCGCGTGCAGCAGGGTCTTGCCGACCGTGAGATCGCGGTAGCGCGGATCCTCGGCCTCCACCAGATACCAGGGCGAGATCCCCCGGTCGGTATGCAGGATGACCCGCTCGGCGACCTGCTCGAAGGCCTGGTAATGTTCGGAGAACTTCGCCTTTTGAGGCATCATCTTCCAACGGCTGCGATCGTCGCGCGACAGCGCCTGCAGACGCACTTTCTGGTCCTGCTCGGACATGTGGAACCAGAACTTGACGATCAGCGCCCCGTCCTGGATCAGCATCCGCTCGTAGTCGACGATGCGGTTCAGCTCCGCGTCCAGCTCCGCGTCGGTGCAGTGCCCCTGGAAGTGATACTCGATGGGGGTCATGTACCAGCCGCCGAACAGGATGGTGATCTCGCCGCGCGGCGGCAGGGTGCGCCAGAAGCGCCAGTAGCGGGGGCGGGCGCGTTCCTCGTCGGTCTCGTCCCAGAAGGCATGCGTGCGGACGCCGCGGGTGTCCAGCCATTCGTTGAGCCGGTTGACCACCTCGCCCTTGCCCGCCGCTTCCACGCCGGAGATGAGGATGATCACCGGGATGTCGGTCTGGCGCAGCTCGCGCTGGACCGCCAGCAGTTGGGTGCGCAACGCCTCCTGCTGCTCCTTGAAGTCGTCTTTGCTGACGGAACGTCCGACCTTGGTGGCTTCGAACATAGCTTTGCTCTCTTCAGGCTATCGGCAGAGGCCGTGGATCAGGGATTGAATCGGCGGCGGCCGGGATGGTTGCGACCGCACCGCGATGATAGCCGGGTACACTACCCTATTGCGTGCCGTTCGTGGTGAACCGCGCGTCTTTTTCCCGGCCACACCCTGGCAACCCGGAGACCGCCCAATGCCCAGTGCCCCGAGTAAATCCCTGGAGACCTTCGAAAACCCGCAGCCGGAGCGCGATTATACAATTCGCATCCGGGTTCCCGAGTTCACCTGCCTTTGCCCCAAGACCGGTCAGCCGGATTTCGCGGAACTCACGCTGGAGTACGTCCCCGATCGGCTATGCGTGGAACTCAAGGCGCTCAAGCTCTATGTCTGGTCCTACCGCGACGAGGGCGCCTTCCATGAGGCCGTGACCAACCGCATCCTCACCGATCTGGTCACGGTCACCGCGCCGCGCTTCATGCGGTTGAGTGCGGATTTCAACGTCCGCGGCGGGGTGTACACCACGGTGGTGGCCGAGCACCGCGCCCCCGGTTGGTCGGCGCCGCCGCCGGTCCAGCTTCCCGGCTGAACCCGGCGATTGCGGACCGTGGTATAAAGGCCGCTTGCCGATCGACCCCGCGCGCCTCCCGAGTCTTATTTCCGTGCGATCCGTCCCGCCGTTGATGCCATCCGCTGTACCGGACGCTGCCGAGCGGCGCCGTCCGCTGCGCAGTTTCGTCCTGCGTCAGGGTCGGCTGACCGCTGCCCAGGAACGCGCCTTCGCCCAGCTTTGGCCGCGCTACGGCTTGGCCTGGTCGCCCGGCACCCCGCTGGACCTGTCCGACTGCTTCGACGGCGACCGGCCCGTGGTCCTGGAGATCGGTTTCGGCAACGGCGAGACCTTGGCGGCCATGGCCGCGGCCGTGCCGGCATGGCACTGGCTGGGGGTGGAGGTCCACGCGCCTGGGGTCGGGCACCTGCTGCTCGAGTGCGAGCGGCTGGGGCTGACCAACCTGCGGGTGATTCGCCACGATGCGATGGAGTTGCTCGCCCACGCCATCGCGCCGGGGTCGCTGGCGCGGGTTCAGCTCTTTTTTCCGGACCCCTGGCCCAAGACCCGCCACCATAAACGCCGGATCGTCAACCCCGCCTTTCGCGACCTGTTGGGTCGGGCACTGCGCTCCGGCGGCGTCTTTCACGCGGCCACCGACTGGGAGCCCTACGCTGTGCAGATGCTTGAAGTGCTGGAGGCGGCGGGGTCGCCATTGCGCAACACCGCGGGCCCGGGCGGTTTCGCCGACCGCCCGGACACCCGTCCCTTGACCCGTTTCGAACGGCGCGGCGAGCGTCTCGGTCATCAGGTCCGCGACCTGGTGTTCGCGCGTCGCTGATGGGCCTCCTGCGACTCGAGGCGCTGCGGCCGCGGGTGCTCGCCCCGGTGAGCCTGTGCGTGGACAGTGGCGAACTGGTGTTCGTCTCCGGCCCCTCGGGCTCCGGCAAGAGCCTGTTGCTGCGCGCCGTGGCCGACCTGGACCCCCATCCCGGCGAGGTCTGGCTGGGCGCGGAGGCGCGCTCCGCCATGCCCCCCGCCCGCTGGCGTCGCCGGGTCGGCCTGCTCCCGGCCGAGGCGTTCTGGTGGACCGATACGGTGGGCGATCATTTCCCGCAAGCGGCCGCCGTTGCAGGCGCGTCGGGGACGCCGCCGCCATCCGCTCTGCCCGCTCTGCTGAGCGCCTTGGGGTTCGAACCGGACGTCCTCGACTGGTCGGTCGGCCGGCTCTCCACCGGCGAGCGCCAACGCCTGGCCTTGGCGCGGCTGCTGGCCCAGGACCCGGAGGCCCTGTTGCTCGACGAGGCCACCGCCAACCTGGACCCGAGCAATCGCGAGCGGGTGGAGCATCTGGTGGCGGACTATCGCGCCAGCCGCGGCGCGGCGGTGCTCTGGGTCAGCCACGACCCTGAGCAGCGCGTTCGCCTGGGCGGACGCCAGTTCGGCATCCATGACGGGCGCCTGGCCGCCATCACCTGAGCATGCCATGAGTCTCGTCTTGCTGACTCCCCTCGATCTGGCCTTCGCCGCGCTGCTGGTGCTGCTGTTGGCCTTCATGTCGTGGCGGCTGCACCTGGGGGTGGAGCGGCGCCTGCTGATCGCCGCCGTGCGCAGCACGGTGCAGTTGCTGCTGGTCGGCCTGGTGCTCAAGGCCCTGTTCGCTCAGACCAATCCCTGGCTGATCGGGCTCATGGCGCTGTTCATGCTGACGGTCGCCGGATTCGAGGTCCTGCAACGCCAGAAACGGCGCTTCTGCGGCCCCTGGGGCTACGGGATCGGCGCGCTGTCCATGTTCATCTCTTCTTTCAGTGTGCTGCTGTTGACCTTGACGGTGATCATCCGGGTCGAGCCCTGGTACCAGCCCCAGTATCTGATTCCGCTGCTCGGCATGTTGCTCGGCAACACCATGAGCGGTGCCGCCATCGCGCTCGACACCTTGACCCGCGGGGCCTGGGACGCCCGTGGGCGCATCGAGGCGCGCCTTCTGTCCGGCGGCACCTGGAACGACGCCATCGCCGACATCCGCCGCGACTCACTGCGGGCCGGTCTGATTCCCATCGTCAACGCCATGGCTACCGCCGGCCTGGTCAGCCTGCCGGGGATGATGACCGGTCAGATTCTAGCCGGCAGTCCGCCGATGGAGGCCGCCAAGTACCAACTCCTGATGATGTTCCTGATCTCCGCCGGGACTGGTCTCGGGTCCATGGCGGCGGTCTGGATCGGCTCGCGCCGACTTTTCGACGAGCGCGAGCGCCTGCGGCTGGACCGACTGCGCCCCGCGGAGAGCAAGCACTGAATCAAGCACGGAATCCCTCAACACGGGGAGGCGAATCGCATTTCGCGAGCTATAATTGCAGGGATCGAACCGCCAACGCCTTCACGCCACACACGAGGTCGCTATCCGCCTATGAACCGCAATCAGGTTCTCGTCAGGACTGCCAAGGGCCAGGATGAAGTTTTGACCAAGGCATACCATCTTCCGCCGGAATTGCGTCACCTGCTCATCCGGGTGGACGAGGATTGTTCGGTGGCTGAGACGCTGGACCAGTTCGCCGGGAGTGCGGACAAGACCGCATCGCAACTCGAGACCCTGGTTGCCGAGGGATTCCTCGCCCCGCAGGAGTCCATGCCTGAAATGGACGGACTCAACGTCGATCAATGGGAATTGCTTGCGGCCGGCCTGCTTGACCCGCGGGATCTCCAGCCGGAAGGGGAAGCCATCCCCGAATGCGCCTTCAACCTGGAGAAAGCGAAGGATTACGCTCGCCTCATCCTGCTCGAATCCTTGTGCCCGGTCGATGCTTACCATGTCGAGCGCATTGATGCGGCCAAAACCGTCGGCGAACTGCGTGTCGAACTCGATGACCTGCGGGAACTGCTCCCCAGACTCTTGCCGAAGCGCCAGGCCCGGCAGGTCTGGGAGCAACTCGAGCCGCTCATGCTGCCCCTGGGCGCCGATCCGGCCTGGCATTCGCCTCCGCCGAACCTGCTGGAGCGCTGGGCTCTGCGACCCTGAGGCCAAGCTCCTCTGCGCGGAACAGCCTGAAATCCAAGGCCGCGGCTTGTCATTCGGCACAGCGGCCCGGTGGATCGCTTGGTCGCTTCGCATCGATCAGCGTCGAACGCGGCAACCGGACGGCGGGGTGGGTTTCACACCCGCCCCGATGACTCAACGGTCTTGAGTCTGATCCTTGACGGGACCTTCATCGTTGTCGTCACCCCGCCCGCCCGCCAGTGAGCGGCGCAAGTCATGCAGCGCGGTACCCAGGTCTGAGGCGATTCGGGGTAACTTCTTGGACCCGAACAGGAGCAGCAGAACAACCAGGACAAGGAGCAATTCGCCGAAACTGATTCCGGAAAAACCCATCATTTCAACTCCCAAGTAGACAACTGTTATCACGACGCCGAAGCCGGACAACATGACCAGCGGTTGGTCATGCGACAGCCATCGCCCGAAATCCGTGCAGTCGTTGGCCCGGCACCATACAACGCTGTAGCATGTCGGCGCATCGCACTTTTCGTCCCCGAACCCCACTATGAAGATTGTCATCCTCGGCGCCGGTCAGGTCGGTTCATCGGTGGCCGAAAGTCTGGTCTCCGAGGCCAACGAAATCACCATCGTCGACGCCGATATGTCGCGCCTGGCGCGTTTGCAGGAACGCCTCGACCTGCGTACGGTGGCCGGCAACGCGGCCCTGCCCTCGGTCCTGGAGCGGGCCGGACTGGCGGATGCGGACCTGCTGATCGCCGTCACGCAAAGCGACCAGACCAACCTCTGCGCCTGCCGCACCGCCGCCACCCTGTTTCGCACGCCGACCAAAATCGCCCGTCTGCGCTCATCGGACTATACCCGCTATCCGCAGCTTCTGGAGGCGAAGAACTTCGCGGTGGACTTCAGCATCTGCCCTGAGCAGATCGTCACCGACTATATCGTCAAGCTGATGGAGTTCCCCGAGGCGCTCCAGGTGCTGGAGTTCGCCGACGGGCTGGTGGGTCTGGTCGCCGTGCGCGCCATCCCCGGCGGCTCGCTGGTCGGCCGCCCGGTGTCCGACCTGCGCGAACACATTCCCCATGTGGACGTGCGCATCGCCGCGATTTACCGCCGCGATCAGGCCATCGTTCCGGACGGCGACACCCTGATCGAGGCCGGCGACGAGGTCTTCTTCCTGGCCGCTACCCGCGACAGCCGCCAGATCATCGGTGAACTACGGCGGCGCGACCGGCCGACCCGGCGCATCCTGATCGCCGGAGGCGGAAACATCGGCGAACGCGTGGCCCTGGCCTCGGAGGCGCGCTATCAGGTCAAAGTGATCGAGGTCAACGAGGCGCGCGCCCAGTATCTGGGCAGTACCCTGAAACATTCACTGGTGCTGGCGGGCGATGCCGCGGATGAGAACCTGCTGGCCGCCGAGGGCATCGAGGACATGGATCTGTTCCTCGCCCTGACCAACGACGACGAGAACAACATCATGTCCGCCCTGCTCGCCAAGCGGCTTGGCGCGCGCCGGGTGTTGGCGCTGATCAACCGCCGCATCTATGCCGATCTGTTGCAAGCGGACCGCATCGATATCGCCATTTCACCCGCCCAAATCTCCATCGGCTCACTGCTGGCGCATGTCCGCCGCGGCGACGTGGCGGCGGTGCACAGTCTGCGCCGCGGCGCGGCTGAGGCGCTGGAGCTGGTGGTGCATGGCGACGTCGCCACCTGCAAGGTGGTCGGGCGGCGGATCGAGCAATTGGATCTGCCCCACGGGGTGACCGTGGGTGCCATCGTCCGCGGGCCTGAGCCGGGACCGGGGGAGTCCGACCGCCGTCAGGTTCTGATCGCTCATCACGACACCATGATCGAGTCCGGCGACCATGTGATCCTGTTCCTGATCAGCAAAGAACTGGTGCCCAAGGTAGAACGCTATTTCCAGGTCGGACTGGGCTTCTTCTGATGCGCTCCCTGCTGTCCGTTACTAATGTTCTAGGGCGTCTGCTGCTGGTCGTCAGCCTGACCTATCTACTGCCCATCGCCTGCGCACTGATTTACGCGGATGGAACCCTGCTGACCTTCGTATTCAGCATGGCCGCATGCATCCTGACCGGCCTGCTGCTGATAGCGGTCACCCGGCGGCACCGCGTCGATCTCAAAGCGCGCGACGGGTTCATCCTGGTCGCCATGGCCTGGACACTGACTGCCGCCGTCGCGACCATACCCTTGATAATACACTCCCAGCTCTCGTTTACCGACGCCTTCTTCGAGACCATGTCGGGGCTCACCACGACCGGGGCAACGGTGATGGCGACGCTGGACATCACCGCACCATCGATCAACCTGTGGCGTCATGCCCTGTGCTGGTTGGGGGGAATGGGGATCATCGTCCTAGCGGTCGCCATTTTGCCCCTGTTGGGGGTCGGTGGCATGCAGTTGATGCGCGCGGAGGTCCCGGGCCCGATCAAAGACACTAAGCTGACCGCGCGTGTCGGCGACACCGCGACCATTCTGTGGACTGTCTATCTGGGCATCACGATCGCATGTCTCCTGGCACTCAAATTGGTGGGTATGGATTGGTTCAACGCGATCTGTCACGCTTTTTCGATCTTGAGCCTGGCCGGCTTCTCGACCCGCGACGCGAGTGTCGGTGCTTTCAACTCACCGGCGATCGAAGCAGTGATGATCTTCTTTATGGTCGTGGCTGCCCTCAACTTCGCCACCCATTACACCGTCTGGCGCTCGCGCAGTTTGCGCGCCTATTGGCACGACGCGGAGGCCAAGGGGGTGCTCGGGGTCCTCTTTCTGAGTTGCATCGGCTGCGCCGGATATCTGTGGATGGTCGACACCTACGACAACTATTGGGCAGCTCTGCGCCACGTCAGTTTCAATTTGGTTTCAATCGCCACGGACTGCGGGGTCGTCAGCGTCGACTATGCCCAATGGCCTATTTTCGTTCCCTTCTGGATGCTGTTCTTGTCATCGGTGACCGCCAGCTCCGGATCCACCGGCGGTGGTATCAAGATGATTCGCACCTTGATCCTGATACGTCAGTCTTCGCGCGAGCTTTCCCGCATGATCCACCCTAATTTGGTCGCGCCGATCACCATCGGCGGGATGCTGATCCCAAATAGCGTAGTGTTCGCGGTCCTGGGCTTCATTTTCCTCTATTTCATGAGCATCGTCGTACTGACCTTCCTGCTCATCTTCGGTGGGCTCGACTTCATCTCGGCCTTCACCGCCGTGATCGCCTGCATCAACAACGCCGGTCCCGGTCTCGGCCAGGTCGGTCCGGCCACCAACTACGGCAGCCTGACCGACTATGAGATTTGGGTCCTGAGCTTCACCATGCTGCTTGGGCGGCTTGAAGTCTTCTCGCTGCTGATTCTGTTTACACCCCAGTTCTGGCGGAAATAGGCTTAAGCACAGCATGAGACGGCGGCAGTTCATCAGGGGGGTCGGGGCCGGCTCGCTCGCCCTCGGCGCGGCCGGCGGGGGCCTGGAGACGGCCCAGGCCAAGTCCGGGCACCGGTGGCGGATGGCCACGACTTGGCCAAGAAACTTCCCTGGTCTGGGGACCGGCGCCAACCAACTGGCGGCCCTGATCGGTGCGATGAGCGGCGGGCGGGTTCAGGTAAAGGTCTATGGGGCCGGCGAACTGGTCCCGGCGGCCGAGGTCTTCGCCGCGGTCGGCCGCGGCGCGGTCGAGATGGGGCACGGCTGTGCGTTCTACTGGCCGGGCAAGGGCGCGGCCGTGCCGTTCTTCTCCAGCATCCCCTTCGGCATGACCGCCGCGGAGGTCAACGCCTGGCTCTATCATGGCGGTGGACAGGCGTTGTGGGACGAGGCCTATGCGCCGTTCGGGCTGGTCCCGGCCGCCGCGGGGAATACCGGGGTCAACATGGGCGGCTGGTTCAACAAGGAGATTTGTTCGGCCGCGGACCTGTCGGGCCTCAAGCTCGGCCTGTCGGGTCTGGGCGGCGAGGTCCTCGCGCGCGCCGGTGGGATCCCCATCAAGCTGCCGCCCGATGCCATGCTCACGGCGCTGCAATCCGGGGTCATCGACGGGGCCGAGTGGGTGGGGCCGTACGCGGATCTGGCCCTCGGTCTGTACGCGGCCGCCAAATACTATTACTACCCTGGCTGGCATGAACCGGGCACCGTCGTCGAGGCCCTGATCAACAAACAGGCACTCGACGCGCTGCCCGCGGACCTTCGCGCCATCGTCCTGAACGCTTGTAAAGTGGCTAATCAGGACATGCTGGCCGAATTTACGGCGCGCAATCCGGCTGCCCTGAACACCGTTGTCACCAAGCATCAGGTCGAACTGCGGTGCTTTCCTGATGATGTGATCCGCACGCTGCATACGCATGCGAACGAGGTGATCGCGGGGCTGGCGCAGCAGGACGCGTTCGCGGCCAAGGTCCACGCCTCCTATAAGAAGTACCTCACCCAAGCCAAGGCGTGGAGCGACATCAGCGCGTTCGCCTATCTGCGCGCGCGCGATCAGGCATGACCGCGGGCCGCAGCACAGGCCCGACCGGGGATGCGCCCCGGCTGCTGCAAGCGCCGCCGCTCGGACTCTATGTTCATCTGCCCTGGTGTCTGCGCAAATGTCCCTACTGCGACTTCAACTCACACGCCGTGAGCGACGAGCCGCCTTTCGCCGACTATGTCGCCCGGCTCCTCGCCGATCTGGCGCAGGCGTTGTGCGACCATGCGGCACGGCGCCCGTTGCTGAGCATCTTCATCGGCGGCGGCACCCCCAGTTTGTTTCCGGGGACCGCGATCCAGGCCCTCTTGGATGGCGTGCGTGGGTTGATGGTCCTGACGGCGGATTGCGAGATCACCTTGGAGGCCAATCCAGGCGCCGCGGATGCCGCGCGCTTCGCCGCGTATCGCCGCGCGGGTGTGAACCGGCTCTCGATCGGGGTCCAGAGCCTGGACGGCGCCATGCTGGCCCGACTCGGCCGCATCCATGACCCGGCCGCCGCGCGCGCGGCGGTTGATGCGGCCCGCGCCGCCGGCTTCGACAACCTGAATCTGGATCTGATGTTCGCGCTGCCGGACCAGACTCCGGCCGGGGCGCGAGCGGATCTGGATGCGGTGCTGGCGCTGGATCCGGAGCAGGTGTCCTATTACCAGCTCACACTGGAGCCCAACACCCCCATGCAGGCCGCGCCGCCGGTGCTTCCGGACGCGGATCTGGCCGCTGATCTGGCCGCGGCCGGACGTGAACGGCTGCACGAGGCCGGGTACCGGCACTATGAGGTCTCGGCCCATGCCCGACCGGGGCGGGCCTGTCGGCATAACCTGAACTACTGGCGTTTCGGCGACTATCTCGGGATCGGCGCCGGTGCCCACGGCAAGCTGACCGACGCCGCCGAGGGTCGCATCTGCCGTACCGCCAAGCGCCGCCACCCGCGGGCCTACCTCGCCGCCGCCCCGGATGACCTGATCAGCAGCAGGCGGCAACTCAGTCATGAGGACCGGATCAGCGAGTTCGCGCTCAACGCTTTCCGTCTCACCCAGGGATTCGAACGGGGGTTGTTCGAGTCCACCACCGGGTTGCCCTGGTCGCGGATCGCGTCGGTCGTGGCCGCCGCCGTCGCGGACGGGCTCCTGCGGATGACCGGTGATCGCCTGGAGCCGACCGCGCTCGGCCGGGATTTCGGCGACAATCTGGTGTCACGTTTCCTGTAGGCGTCCAGCGCGATCACCGGATGTAGGGGCGGGTTTGAAACCCGCCCCTACATTTGCGAAACCCACATTTATGAAACCCAAGTTGCGGTCAGCGGCTAACGATGATATCGTGCCGCGTTTCCTAGAGTATAAGTGAGCCCGCACTGGGCGCAAAAGGGCATCATGAAAGAAGGAATCCACCCGAAATACGCCGACGTCAAGGTCGCCTGCAGTTGCGGCAACGAGTTCGCAACCCGCTCCACGCTGGGCAAAGACATGCACGTCGAAGTTTGTTCCGCCTGCCACCCCTTCTATACCGGCAAGCAGAAGATCGTCGATACCGCTGGTCGCGTCGACAAGTTCCGCCGAAAGTACGCGCGCTGATCCTCCCGCGGCGCGCACTCGCGCGCCTCTCAGGCGGCCACTGCGGAAAAATTCATTCGAGATGCTAGTCAATCTGGCATCTCTTGCACTGTGTCCGCTCGATAACATCGCCTCGGGCGCCGATTTCGTTATCCAGAGCGACGGGCCTGCAGAGCCTCTCATGTGCCACCGCGCTTGGGGCTCTCCTTAGCCCCAGCCGATAGGTTGTGGCCCGTCGCTACAGCATATGCTTGATCGCCGCTGCCTCGTCGGTCAGTTCCTTGAGTGTGATATCGATCTTCTCGCGACTGTAGGCGTCGATGTCCAGGCCTTCGATGAGCTTGAAGGATCCGCCCTTGCACTCGCAGGGTTGGCCGAACACGATCCCCGCCGGAATGCCGTAGGCCCCATGCGACGGAATGCCCATGGTGACCCAGCCATCGGCGCCGAGGACCCAATCGTGCACGTGGTCGATGGCGGCATTGGCCGCCGACGCGGCGGAGGACAGGCCGCGCGCTTCGATGATGGCGGCGCCGCGCTTGCCGACGGTCGGCAGGAAGACGTCGTTATACCAGGCCTGATCGTTGATCAGGTCTTTGACGCTCTCGCCGTTGGACGTGGTGAAGCGGTAGTCGGCAAACATCGTCGGGGAATGGTTGCCCCACACCACCAGTTGCTTCAGGGACGACACATCGCGGCCGATCTTGGCGGCGAGCTGCGACAGGGCGCGGTTGTGGTCCAGGCGCAGCATGGCATGGTAGTTGTCGGGGTTGGTGCGGCCGACCTTTTTGGCCGCCGAAGCGGCGATCAATGCATTGGTATTGCAGGGATTGCCGACCACCAGCACCCGCACGTCTTCCTTGGCGTTCTCGGCAATCGCCTTGCCCTGCACGGTGAAAATGGCGCCGTTGGCGCTCAGCAGGTCGGCGCGCTCCATGCCCTTGGTGCGCGGCCGGGCGCCCACCAGCAGGCAGACGTCGGCATCCTTGAAGGCCACATTGGGGTCATCGGTGGCCGTCATGCCGGCCAGCAGCGGGAAGGCGCAGTCGTCCAACTCCATCATCACGCCTTGCGCGGCCTGCTGCGCCTGCGGCAGGTCAAGCAATTGCAGGATGACCGGCTGGTCTTTGCCGAGCATTTCGCCGGAGGCGATGCGAAACAGCAGGCTGTAGGCGATCTGGCCGGCGGCGCCGGAAACGGCAACGCGCATGGGGGCTTTAGACATAGGTCACTCCGGTGGTAATCAGTGTGGTTGAAATGATGCGATGGCGGTTGATCATTGCATCCGAAACTCTATTCATTTTATGAGTTCTGTTAATCTTGTCGATTGGCTTGGCGCGTCGCCGTCGCCTGTGCTGAGCAAGCGCTCCAATTCCGCGATGTCGGCCCCCCGCTCGGGGCGCTCGGTCACCGGGTCGAGCGGCGGGTTGCGTTGCGCGGCGCGCGGCAGCACAATCAGCTCAATCGGCGTGGTTCCGGCTACGAACCGAAACACCGGGTGGGCGCGGCGCTCGCCCCCACCGTAACGAAAAAGATGTTCGTGCTGCTGCCAGGGAATGCGTTGCTCCATGAGCGCGAACACCACGTCTTCCGAACAGTCCGCGTGCAGACAGAGTTGCACCCCAGCGTCCACCTGGCCGGACCCCCGCAACACCGGACCGATGAGGCGCGGACTGAAGGAACGGAAGGTACGCATCGCCTGGAGCGCGTCGGAGCGCAACCGCAGGACATCACGCGCATGAGCATCGCCTTGAAAAAGTCTGCGTTGGGTCAGGAGCGCATTTTGAATCGCCTCCTTGGTCGGCCAACCGCGGCGATCGATCACGCCGGTGCGCTCGGCGGCTTTGCGCCGTGCCCGATCGAAGTCCGACTCCCCCTGTTCGACCATGATGCGGGCGGCCTCGTAGGCCATCCGCTCACGCGACGCTTGCGATCGGTCTCGTCCCGCCATCCCGCACCTCGACTGACTCAGACTGGGCTCGCCGCGCTGCCATTGACCCGAAGGCGCCGACCCGCCGCGCGCGGCGGCGACACCGCGACGGCGCGGTTTGATATATTTCGCAGGAAATCCCGTCATTCTGATGTAGGCTTTACGCGCGCACCGCCAGCTTAACAGAGAATCCCATGTTCGGTCTCCGACCTAAGAGCAAGGCCCTGCTGGGCATCGACATCAGCTCGACCGCGATCAAGCTGATCGAGCTGTCGCACAGCGTCGGGTCGACCACGGCCCTGTATCGCGTCGAGGCCTTCGCCATCGAGCCGCTGCCGAACAACGCGGTGGTGGAAAAGAAGATCGCCGATGCCGACGCGGTCGGTCAGTGCATCCAGCGGGCCGTGATGCGCTCCGGCACCAAGACCAAGCGGGCCGCGGTCGCGGTCTCCGGCTCAGCCGTCATCACCAAGGTGATTTCGATGTCCGCCGCGCTGTCCGACGCGGAGATGGAAACACAAATCCAGTTGGAGGCGGATCAGTACATTCCCTACCCCCTGGAAGAGGTCAATATCGATTTCGACGTCCTGGGACGTTCGCAGGCGAGTGCGGACATGGTCGACGTGCTGCTGGCCGCCTCTCGCCGGGAGAACGTGGACGACCGGGTGAGCGCCCTCGAGACCGCCGGTCTGATTGCCGCTGTCGTCGATGTGGAGGCTTACGCCATCGAGAACGCCTGCGCGCTGATCATGGGCGAACATGGCGACGAGCGCACGGAGCAGACCATCGCCATCGCCGACGTGGGCGCCTCGACCACCACACTGCATGTCCTCCACGATGGGCAAGTCGTCTACACCCGTGAGCAGAATTTCGGCGGTCAGCAGTTGACCGACGAGGTACAGCGCCGCTACGGCCTGCCGCGCGATCAGGCCACCCAGAAGATACTCGACGGCGACGTCGCCGAGAATTACGACACGGAGGTCCTGGGCCCCTTCAAAGAAGCCCTGGCGCAGCAGATCGGTCGGGCGCTCCAGTTCTTCTACTCGGGAACCACCTTCAGTCGGGTCGATCAGATCATCCTGGCCGGCGGGGCTGCCGGTATCCGCAAGATCGATGAGCTGGTCGAGGAGCGCCTGGGCCTCCCGACCATCGTGGCGAACCCTTTCACCCAGATGTCACTCTCGCCTCGGATCAAGGCACAGGAACTCATGCGTGAGGCGCCCGGCATGATGGTTGCGGTTGGTTTGGCCCTGCGAGGATTCGACTGATGGCACGCATCAATCTCCTTCCCTGGCGCGAGGCTGAACGGCGCCGCCGCCGCCGCGACTTCGCGATCGTTGGCGGGGTGAGCCTGGGGCTGGCGCTGGTCGTCGCCGCCGCGGTACATTTTCAGATCGAGGTCTTGATCAGCGTCCAACAAGCGAGAAATCAATTCCTCGACGAACAGATCAGCCAACTCAACCGCCAGATCAAAGAGATTCAGACCTTGGAAGAGACCAAGGCCAATCTCCTGGCGCGCATGAACATCATCCAGCAACTGCAACAGAGCCGCCCGGAGGTCGTCAGACTGTTTGACGAACTGGTCAATGCCATGCCCGAAGGGGTCTTTCTTACGCGGATGGAACAGACCGGCCGTAGTGTCGTGCTCGAGGGCCGGGCGCAGTCGAATGCGCGTGTCTCCGCCTTCATGCGCAGTGTCGAGGGGTCCGCCTGGATCGGTAACCCGCGCCTCCTGCTGATCGAGAACAAGGACAAGACCGGCACCGGACTCAGTCATTTCCGCTTGTCGTTCGACCAGATACAACCGGGCGCCGCGGCCGGCGACGCGGCGAGCCCGACGTGATGTCCTGACTTCGCCGATCCGCCAGTCAAGACGCAACCAGGCAAGACTCAACCGACTCACCAGAATCCCTAGAATCCTTACATGGACCTGCGCGCACTCAACGAACTCGACCTGAACAACATCGGCGAATGGCCGTCGGCGATCAAGGCGCTCGTGATCCTGATCGGCTGTATCGCCATCGGCGGGGCTGTTTACTATCTGGACACGCAGAACCAGCTCCTGCGCCTGGATCAGGAGCGCGCCAAGGAACTGGAGTTGCGTCAGACCTTCGAGACCAAGCAACGCAAGGCCGCCAATCTCGATGCCTACCGGCAGCAGCTCGAAGAGATGAAAGAATCCTTCGGCGCCATGCTGCGCCAACTTCCGGACAAGACCGAGGTTGCCGCGCTGCTGGTCGATGTCTCGCAGACCGGACTGGCCGCGGGGCTGGAGTTCGAGCTGTTTCAACCCGAGGGAGAGCAATCGAAGGACTTCTACGCGGAACTGCCGATCAACATCCGCGTCACCGGCCATTATCACGAGTTCGGCCGCTTCATTAGCGGTCTCGCCGCCCTGCCGCGCATCGTGACCATCCATGACGTGAAGATTTCCAATCCTGGGGGCGAGCGGGGAACGGCGGACGCCAAGCTGTTGCTGCAGGCCCAAGTCAAGACCTATCGGTATCTGGACGAGGCGGCGACCAAATGACAGCGCCTGCGCACTTTCCGCGACGAGTTCTTGCGGTGCTCCCGACCGCGGGCGGCGCCCGCTCTCGCGGGTCCCGGCGTGCCTGGCTTCTGCGGCGACTCATTCCCGTGCTATTGTCGGTGCTGTTCGCGGGCTGCGGCGGGGCGGACAAGAGTGATCTGGAGGACTATGTCCAGAAGGTCAAGGCGCGTGATCCGGGTCCGATCGAGCCGCTCCCGGACATCAAGCAGATCAACACCTTCGTCTATGAGCCCGCCGATCGACGGGACCCCTTCGTGGTGGACGTGCGCGGCGCTGATCAGCCGACCGCCGCGCCCGGAAACAGTCTTGCGCCGGACCCGCTGCGACGCAAGGAGGAACTGGAGGGGTTCGCGCTCGACGCCTTGCGGATGGTCGGCACCTTGGAACAGAACCAGACCCGGTGGGGCCTGATCCGCGGACCGAATGGCATACTGCACCGCGTGCGCGTCGGCAACTACTTGGGGATGAACAATGGTCAGATTATCAACATCAGCGACGAAGCGATCCAATTGACCGAGATCGTGTCGGAAGGCCCCGGCGAATGGCGTGAGCGCCAGGCGACGGTCCAGCTCAGCCAGTAACCCGTGGAGGGCAAGCCGCGATGAACAGCCCAGGTCCCGTGAACGCGTGCCGACGGCCTTGCCATGGACGACCATGCCTGGTCAGTCGGGTCGGATGGCCGACGTGGCTGCTGCTGGTCACGGTGATCCTGATCACCGCGGCTCCGGCACGGGCGGTCGACCTGCGCGCCGTCGAATTTGCCGCACTCCCCGGCAACCGGGTCGAGATCCAACTGGACTTCTCCGGGCCAGTCGCCGCGCCCCAGACCTTCGCGACCGAGAATCCGGCGCGCATCGCGCTCGACTTCGACGGCGTCACCAGTAAACTCGACCGCAAGGCCGTCCCGATCGGTGTCGGCGCAGTGCACAGCCTGGTGGCGGTCGAGGCCAGCAATCGCACGCGCGTCGTGGTCAATCTGAACGACTCGGTGCCCTACGAGGTCAGCGCCAACGGCAATCGGGTCACTCTGAAAATCAACACCCAAGGCGGTGACTTGGCGCCCCCACCGCCGCCGACCGCGGCGGTGTCCGGGGTCCCGAACACGGCTCCGCCGCGACCGGCTGCCGGTTCGCGGCGCACGGCCGCGAGCCCGACGCCGTCACCCGCGCGCTCCGCGGGGGCCGGCGGTGCGGTGCGTGACATCGATTTCCGCCGCGGTGACGGCGGCGAGGGACGGGTGATCATCAAGCTCCCGAGCGCGCAGACGCGGGTGGCGGTGCGTGAACAGGCCAAGCATGTCTTCGTCGACATCTATGACAGCACACTCCCGCAGCGTTTATTCCGGCGTCTGGATGTAACCGACTTTGCGACCCCGGTGGTCGCGGTCGAGGCGAAACCGAACGGTCGCAACGTCTTGATCGATATTCAAACCGGGACCGACTATGACTATCTGGCCTATCAGACCGATGATCTCTTCACCCTGGAGTTCCGCGCCCTGACGCCGGCGGAAAAGGAACAGCTCGAGAAACAGAAAGTGGTCTACACCGGCGACCGGCTGTCGCTGAACTTCCAGGATATCGAGGTGCGCGCCGTCCTGCAGTTGCTGGCCGATTTCACCGGACTCAATCTGGTCGCGAGCGATACAGTACGCGGCAACATCACGCTGCGGCTCAAGAATGTCCCCTGGGACCAGGCGCTGGACATCATCCTCAAGTCCAAGGGGTTGGCCATGCGGCAGACCGGCAACGTGATCATGGTGGCACCGAGCCAGGAATTGGCGGCCCAGGAGAAGCTGGAACTGGAGTCGCAGAAGCAGATCGAGGACCTGGCCCCGTTACGGTCGGAATTTATTCAGGTCAACTACGCCAAGGCGCAGGATCTCGCCACGATGCTCAAATCGGAAAAAGGCAATATGCTCACGCCGGACCGCGGCACGGTGACGGTGGATGTCCGGACCAACACTCTGTTGGTGCAGGATACAACCGCGAAGCTGGAGGATATCCGCAAGATCGTCGGTCGCCTCGATATCCCCGTCCGCCAAGTCATGATCGAATCGCGCATCGTGATCGCCAACAATGATTTCTCCCGTGACTTGGGTGTGCGTTTTGGGTACACGCGCTGGCAGGAAAATGTCAGCGGCCCTCATAAAGGAAAGTTCAATGAGGTTTCCGGCGGCCTCCCCGGCCAATGGCTCGGAACCGCGTCGGTGCACAATGCGCGCGATCCCGCGCTCGCCGGCGTCGGGACCATGGCGAGTCCCGCCGACACCGTCCCGTTGCTGGTCAGTCTGCCCGCCGTCGACCCGTCCGGCGCCATCAATCTGCTGATCGGCAAGGTCGGTTCTTACCTGCTCCAACTGGAGCTCTCGGCCATGCAGCGCGAGGGCCGCGGCGAGATCATTTCCAGCCCCCGGGTCATCACCTCCGATGCCAAGCAGGCAACGATCAAGGTCGGTCAGGAGATTCCCTATCAGGAAAGTGCGGGCGGCGGCGGCGGTGCCACGACCACCTCGTTCAAGGAAGCCTTGCTGCAGCTGGACGTCACGCCGCAGATCACCCCGGACGATCGCATTATCATGGATCTGAAAGTCAACAAAGATAACCCGGACTTTTCGCGCGAGGTGCTCGGTGTACCCCCGATCGATACCCGTTCGGTGGAGACGACGGTCCTGGTCGACAATGGCGAGACCGTGGTCTTGGGCGGGGTTTACGAACGGAACAAGACCTTCAACAAGGAGCAGGTGCCCTGGCTTGGTGATGTCCCGGTACTCGGGCGGCTGTTCAAGCGCGAGGCGCGGCAGGACAACAACACCGAACTGCTGATCTTCGTAACCCCCAAGATCCTGCGGGGAGACATGGTGCGCAATTGACCGCGAAAATCGGCTTGCAAGTGATTGCCGCGGTCGGACGGTAAACACCGCAGTGATCTTTGCAGCCGTCGGGGTCGCGACGCGGAGTCTGGCGTAAATATTGCCTTGACATACGTTCACAACGCTCGCTTCACGGCCGGACGGACGGCGGCAAAGCCTGCGGCGGCCGTGGCGCGGGCGTCCTGAATCGCCCGGCATTGCGCTTAAGCCTTGCCCATCGGGTCAAAATCTGGCATATGTGTAGAGATGATACGAGCGCAGAACATTTTCCTCGTGGGCCCCATGGGGGCCGGCAAAAGTACCGTTGGTCGACAGCTCGCGGAATCCTTGTCTTATACCTTCAAGGACAGCGATCATGAGATCCAGCGACGCACCGGCGTGGACATCTCGACCATCTTCGAATACGAGGGTGAGGAGGGGTTCCGTGCGCGAGAGCGCCAGGTGATCGAGGATCTGGTGGCGGAGGAGCGCATCGTGCTTGCCACCGGCGGCGGTGCCGTGCTCAACGCCGATACCCGGCAGAGCCTGGCCGCTCGCGGCGTGGTGATCTACCTGCACTGCACCCCGGAGCAACAGCACAGCCGGACCTCCCGCGACCGCGGGCGACCGCTGCTGCAAACCGATGATCCACTGGAGCGGCTGCGCGAGCTCATGGAAGAACGCGACCCGCTGTATCGGCAGGTCGCGGATCTCGTCGTCTCCACCGAAAAGCGCGGCACCGCCTCGGTTGTCAAAGAGATCCGCCGCAGGCTCGAATCGGAAGAAACCTAGAGCCGACGGGTGCCCTTCTTTGGTCGCGCGGCCACCCTGTGGGAGCGGCCTCCGGCCGCGATGGGGCCTCGCAGGTTAACCCGCCTCTCACCGTGGCGACCTATCGCGGCCGGAGGCCGCTCCCACGGGGGCTTCCCTCTTGACGTAGCGCATTCAGCCGCCCTGAGTCGGCAGTTACGACAAACGAACCATCATGACCACACTGACCGTCTCGCTCGGCGTTCGCAGCTATCCCATTGACATCGGTACCGGCCTGATCGCCGATCCCGACCGCTACCGCCCGCATATCCCGGGCGGTCAGGTCATGATCGTGACCAACACAACGGTGGCCCCGCTCTATCTGGAGCCCGTGCGCGCCGCCTTGACCGGATTGCGCGTCAGCACTCTGATCCTGCCCGACGGCGAGGTCTACAAGACGCAGGACCAGCTTAACCGCATTTATGACGCTCTGCTGGCCGAGCGCTTCAGTCGCGACTGCACCCTGATTGCTCTGGGCGGCGGGGTGATCGGCGACATGGCCGGCTTCGCTGCCGCCAGCTACCAGCGGGGGGTTGCCTTCATCCAGGTCCCAACCACCCTGCTCGCCCAGGTCGACTCCTCGGTCGGCGGCAAGACCGGCATCAATCACCCACTGGGCAAGAACATGATCGGGGCTTTCCACCAGCCCCGGGCCGTCATCGCGGACACCGCCACGCTGAACACCTTGCCCGACCGCGAACTCTCGGCTGGCCTGGCGGAAGTGATCAAATACGGCCTGATCCGCGACCCCGATTTCTTCGACTGGCTCGACACGCATCTCACGGCACTGCGTGACCGGGATCCGGACACCCTGGTGGAGGCGATTCGCCGCTCCTGCGAGAACAAGGCGCAGGTGGTGGCCGCGGATGAACTGGAGTCCGGTGAGCGCGCGCTCCTGAATCTGGGTCATACCTTCGGGCATGCCATCGAGACCGGCGCCGGTTACGGCAACTGGCTCCACGGCGAGGCGGTCGGCGCCGGCATGTGCATGGCCGCGGACCTGTCCGCACGCCTCGGCTGGCTGAGCGCCGGGGCGCTGCAACGCACGCGCGACCTGATCGGCCGCGCGGGGCTTCCCACCGTGCCGCCGTCCGACCTCTCCGCCGAGCGTTTCCTGGAACTGATGGCCGTGGACAAGAAGGTTCTCGACGGCCGGCTGCGTCTCGTGCTGCTGCGCGCGATCGGCGCCGCGGTCGTCACCGATCAGTTCGATCCGGCCCTGTTGCGGGCAACCCTCGGCGCCGATGGCCCGGTCACCGACCCTGGCAAGACGCGTTGAGCCGCGCCTACTCGGTCTCGGCCATCAACCCGGCCACCGGGCGATTTGCGCGGCCATCGGTCCGCACAGCGGACCCTACAGATCTGCTGTCTCTGTCGGACCCTCAATCGGCGGCTGATCCTGCGGTTGCCAATCGGGCACCACGCGCGCGAGTACACGCAGACAGGGTTCGTCGTCGCGTGTGAAGAGCGCCGCGTGCAGGTCATCCAGTGCCGCCTGCAACATCGACGGGCTGGGATCGGCGTCCTGCCGGACGACATGGATGCGTGGGTGCGGCGTATCGGCAAAGCCCTCCGAGGCGTAGAACAATTCCTCGAACAACTTCTCCCCAGGGCGCAGGCCGATGTACGTGATCGCAATATCGCGGCCCGGTTCGCGGCCCGACAGGCGGATCATCTGTTCGGCCAAATAGCGGATCTTCACCGGCTCACCCATATCCAGTACGAAGATCTCCCCGCCGGCACCAATCACCGCCGCCTGCATGATCAACTGGCAGGCCTCCGGAATCGTCATAAAGAAGCGTTCGATCTCCGGGTGGGTCACGGTGACCGGTCCGCCCCGCTCGATCTGCTGCTGGAACCGGGGGACTACGCTCCCCGCCGAGCCCAGCACATTGCCGAAGCGCACGGTCATGAACCGGCAGGCGGAACGCTGATTCATGTCCCGGCAGATCAGTTCCGCGAACCGCTTGCAGGCCCCCATGACGTTGGACGGGTTCACCGCCTTATCGGTCGAGATCAACACGAAGCGCTCGCAACCCCAGGTATCCGCCGCCGCGGCCATGATCTGCGTGCCGATGACGTTATTGTGCAAGGCCGCCTGGATTTGGTCTTCCAGTAAGGGCACATGCTTGTAGGCCGCCGCATGAAAGACGATGTCCGGGCGCGCCCGCTCGAACACTAACGCGACCGCGGCGGCATTGGTCACGTTGACCAGGTACCGGCTCAGCACCGGCGGATCGGGGCGGTCCAGCAAGTCCATCTCGATGCTGTAGAGGTTGTACTCGCTGTGATCGAGCAAGATCAGCCGCTGCGGATTGCAACGCTTGAGCTGGCGGCACAGTTCCGAGCCGATCGAGCCCCCGGCCCCGCTGACCAGCACGACCCGCCCCGTCAGCCCGGCGTGAATGCCGTCCCAATCCAGGGTCACCGGGTTGCGCCCGAGCAAATCCTCGATCGAGACCGGCCGCAGATGGTTGACCGCCACCTGGCCTGCCATCAGTTCCCGGATCTGCGGCACGGTCCGGAATGGCCGCTCGGCCGCTTCACACAGATCGACCAGACGCCGCATTTCGCGCATCGACGCGCTCGGCGTCGCCAGCAGGATCACGTCGATCCCGTAGAGTTCGACCACCGCCGGAATCTCGCTTGTGGTCCCGCGAATCGGTACCCCATGCACCACGCCACCCAGTCGACGCGGCTTGTCGTCCACGAAGGCCACCGGCACATAGCCGACGTTGCGGTCCCGTAACAGGTCCCGTACCAACATCTCCCCGGCCCGCCCGGCGCCGACGATCAGCACCCGCTTGCCGTCGCTGAAATCCAGGCGCCGATCCTTCAGCCAGCGGTACAGCAGCCGCGGCCCCGCCAGCAACAAGAACTGAAAGATCACGAACAGGACCGGCATCGACCGCGGGACATAGGCCATCCGGTTCAACACGAACAGCAGGAACAGCAGCAGCGTCGTCCCGACCAGCACGGCCAGCGCGATGCGCACCAGATCGTGCATCGACGCGTAGCGCCAAACCCCGCGGTACAAACCAAAGGCCCAGTACACCGGCACCAGGACCAGCACGACCAGCGGCAACATCCGCACCGCCTGGTCGATAAACTCGGGCGGGACCGTGCTGAGATTGAAACGCAGCCAATAGGTCAGTGCCCAGGCCGCCGGGATCATCAGCAAATCATGCAGAAACACCAGCACCCGCGAGCGCGAACGCTGGAACCAATACCGCATCAAGGCGCGGCTCCTGCGCGTGTCGACATCCGGGGAAACGTTTGCCATTTGACTAAGGAGCCGGTCGGGTAGAAGCCACGATCTCAGCCATGCTTTCGCCAAGACCCCGATGGGGCCTGAACCCTAATTCCCGGCAGATTTGACTGCCGTCATAGACCGCCGACCCGATGAGCTTGTCGAGCACATCGGAATCGAATACGAAACGGCTGCCACGCATCCGTCCCAGTACATCCCCGCCTCGCGCGGCCAGACGCAGAAGGCCAGGCGGAAGTGTCCAGCCCGGTACCCGGCGCCCCAGCGACGTCAAAATGAACTCATAGACTTGCCGCGTGCTGTATGGCGTTCCATCAGTGACCACATAGGTCTGGCCCCGTGCACGGGGATCGATGGCACAGCGCAGCGTCGCCGCTACGAGGTCGTCACGATGGACCATGGACCGCGCATTCCCCAAGTCCGGCAGCGGCGGAAACCAACCGGCCCGCACTGCCCGAATGAGCAGTTCAAGATAGCCCTTAGGGTTCGGACCGTAGACCAGGGACGGGCGCAAGACCACCGGGTGCGGTACCGCTCCGCTGGTCAGCACCGCGTCCTCGGCCGCACGTTTCGAGCGTCCATAGGGAGACAAGGCTGCCGGCTCGGAACCAGGGTCGTCGCCGGGGCCGCCGCCTTCGCCGATGGCCTTGACGCTGCTGAAATAGACGAACCCGCGTACTCCCTGAGCGCGTGACGCCGCGAGCAGGTCCAGCGTGCTCCGGCAGTTTGCCAGTCGGTATTCTTCGTCGGCGCCGGGTCCCTGCGCCAATGCATGGGCCTTGCCTGCCAGGTGGAAAACGCAGTCGACATCCGCGAGCGTCTCCAGGGGCACGGGTTCCCGGCCGAGATCAATCAAGATAGACGCATCCCAAGGTCCAGGTACGGGTCGGCGCATGATCGCGCGGACCTGCCAGCCGGCCGCCTTGAGATGCCGGCACAGACTCGGGCCAATAAAACCCGAGGCTCCAGTCACTAAGGCGATGTTCGTCAAGGAACCTCCCAGGCGCAGCAACCGTGGTCGACGATGCAATGATTCAGGCCGATTCCGACCGCTTTCTCACTCCGCCGAAGACCCACAGCCGCATCCCGATGAAGTTGACGATCAGCGCCAGCACGGAGGCCACCGCCAGCGGTACCACGGGGTAATCCCGCAGCATGGGCCAAACCATAATCTGGCCTGCGAATAGGGCCAGATTAACAACCGCGCCACCACTTTGCACGACAAGATAGTGCACCAGCTCGGTTGCGGTCGTGGCCCGGGATCGTACCGCTGCCTTAGCGGTGAACACAAAGGCCCGATTCAGCGACCAGGTCGCCAACACCGCCCCTGCAAACGAAAAGATGCGAGCGACATAAATATTGAGGCCCAAGCCCTGTGCAAGCAGGGTCAAGATCCCGGCATCAATCACAAAACCCGTCGTGCCGACGAGTGTGAAGCGTCCCAAAGCGCGAAACTCAGACCCTGTCAATATGACCTCGCCCTGTGTCGCAGGCGCCTGGATGCGCACCGGACTGCGTATCATACCCGACCGACTTCAACTGCAGGTAGGCCAGTCGCTTCAGTTCCCGTCGACCTTGCGTTACGGTATTCAGGATGAGTCCGCTCGCGAGCGATAATGCCGACAGCACCATCAGTCCAACGACCAGAAATGCGGTCGGAAAACGCGGTACCAAACCGGTTTCCCAATAGGTTTGAAGCAGCGGAACAGCCAGCGTGAGACCGATCGCCGCGAAAACGCCGGCGACCGTGGCGAAGAAGCCAAACGGGCGCTCGGCCTTCAACAGACGCGCGATCGTAAGCAAAATTCGCGTACCGTCTGAAAAGGTATTCAGCTTACTCGTGGAACCGGGCGGACGCTCCTTGTAAGCGGTTTGTACCTCGGCCACCGGAAGATTCAACTCGAGGGCGTGTACTGTCAGTTCGGTCTCGATCTCAAAACCTTGTGCCAGCGCCGGGAAGCTCTTGACGAATCGCCGGCTGAAGACGCGGTAACCAGACAGCATGTCGTTGAAGCGATGTCCGAACATCGCGCCGACCAGTGACGTCAGCATCCAGTTGCCAAAGCGATGTCCGGTGCGATAGGCGTCCCCTGAGGTTGTCGCCCGCGCCGCGTTCACCATGTCCAAACGCTCCTGCAGCAAGCATTCGATCAGTCCAGGCGCGGCGCCGGCGTCATAGGTGTCGTCGCCGTCGACCAAGATATAAACGTCGGCCTCGACGTCCGCAAACATGCGCTGGACGACGTGTCCTTTGCCTTGCAGCGGTTGCCGGCGAACAGCCGCGCCTGCCGACCGGGCCTTCGCCGCACTGTCGTCGGTCGAGTTGTTATCGTAGACGTAAATAATCGCCTGCGGCAGCGCCGCCTGAAAGTCCCGTACTACAGCCGCGATCGTGGTCGCCTCGTTGTAACAAGGAACCAGAACGGCGATCCGTATGTCATCGTTTGCCATTACACTCGTCATCTCTTCAGGTCCAGCCGACGAACTCAGGTTCTTCAGTATTGTATCTGCATAGGATCCAGGATGCTGATTATCCCGTCCAACCATCAACCTGTCGTACCGTGACCCGCCGGCCGCGACGCCTGCCTGACCGGCTTCCGGCCTTGGTCTCAGAAAAGTAAAGCGCTGCGATTATAGCCTGCGAGGCAGTTGACCGCGCCCCCAGTCGACTGCCCGACCGAGTCCGTAAATGACGAGTGCCAAAGTGAAGCTCAAGGTCGATGCCAGCATGACCACATAGAGCGGGAAGGTCACGGTGATATAGCGTTCGATATCAAAGGTGTGAACCAGGGCCACGATCGGTGCGGTCGACAGCCAGAAACCGATGCTGATCAGTGCGGCCTGCGCCGACAGGATCAGCCGCCGGGGCATCGTTCGACGCCCGAAAAAACAGAGCGTTGCCCCGATGAGCGAAAGCGTAGCCAGGTGTATGTGAGCAGTGTTCATACGCTTGGCAAGATCTCGGCACAGCGTGTTCAGAGGAAAGGGATGAGGAAACGCTTGCCCCCGGATGTCGCTGCCCCGTTCATCGATCAACCGCTGGACCAGCGCCAAGTCGGGCGCAAAGGTCCCCGGCGACCACGCGTGTTGGTCGTGACGATAACAGTCGTCCGCTGACCGATCGAGCAGAAAGCGCTTGAACTGTCGCACGACCCGTCGCGCGTACAGCCCAGGCGCATCAGCGATACTTGCTGTCAGCAACTGACGATAGGTGCGCACCACGTCGTCGCTGGTCGGGCCGAAGTAGCGACGCTCCAATGCGATGCGTCGTATTGCGAGCGTATACATGCACCGGTCGCCGTTGAATCCCAGGAGCGGCCAGCTCTCATCCTCTTGTACATCCTTGAGGAACTGTGCCACATCGCGCGCCGCGGTGTCGCCCAGCAGTTGCCGGGCTCGGGAATCCGGAGTCTCCAGCGCCTGGCCTATGATATCCGCATTATTACAAAATACCGTGGTTGGCCCAAACAGTCGAGCGGATGCGTCATGGTATTGCTGCGCCAGATAGCGATCCCCGACGACGACGGCGGCTGGTAAGGCGATCATGGCCCCCCAGGTCGCGATCAACAGGGTTTTTTGAAACCGCATCCGCTGTTGCCACAAGCCCCAGGTAGCCAAGAGCAATGTCAATCCGGCCAGCGCCAACAGCGCGGGCTTCATACCAACGATCGCCGCGGCGCAGAGTCCGGCGCCAAGCGCACACGCTGCCAGGTTTGCGCGTTTCAGTCGACGGTCGAGCATGAGTTTGAGGGAGAGCCACAGGGCCGCGAGTGCCGCAATGGACGATAAGATCTCCGGTGCGACATAGAAAACCGAGGCAAGGTAAAGGGCGGAAAGCGAAAAATAGACGACCACGGCGGCGGCCGCAATCAGATGACTCATCGCGCGATTGAATGCTGTGCGTGAGTGATCGAGTGAGCGGGCCGCGAGCTGTCCCGGCAGCAGGACGATCGCATAGATCAGCGGAGCACCGAGCAGATAGGCGGCAATGTGCAATGCAATGAGGTGATCGAGGGTGCCGCCTGACCAGATCGCTGCAAAGGCAATCGCCGGATAGACAAACGGCCGCACGAGGTGGCCCCAGTCTCCTGCAAACAGCGCCGTCGCTGCCGGTGCCAGGTATGTGGAACTGTCGGGCTGTAAGTCAACCAGCCGCCAGGCGCCCCAGAGCGAATGTGCGACAAGTGCAGTGACCAGCACGGCTGTACCTAGACTGAGCAGGATCAGAAAGTGGAAAAATTGATGTGAGGTGAGGAGGGTCAGCAATTGCCGCCGCTTGTGCAAGACGATCAGGAGTGCGCAGAGTAATGCAAGTCCCTGCAACCAGGGTGCGATATTCTGAGTGATAAGATAGCTGTACGTGTGGACTCCCGACGCGGGTGATATGCCATCGGTCGAGGAGAACAGCAGGAGTCGTTTCCAGTGAGAATACCGGCCACTTCCCAGGCTTCTGATCTCATCATGCGCGGCATGCGCCTTGGGCAGCGGACGCCCGTCTTCAAGAAGCTCCAGCGCTGAGCCGTTCGGCGAATACAAGTCATCGCCACGCGTAGGAGAAAAAAGACTGAACCCCGACTCCTTCGGTAACCGGAGAATATAGGCAAAACCTTGATCATGTGTAATAGCGCTGGGATCTATGGAGGCAGTCTTCTCGGGCGCGGTGAGTTGCAACGCGATTGCCAATAGTACTATCAGTGCCGCTGGCCGGAAGAGTAGCCGGGCCGCTCTTCTCGTAATGAAAACAAGCGAAAAAGAGGTTTGGCCGGCTTGGGTCTCTCTATCGCGGCCGAACAAAGCGGTAAACAGTGTTTTGTTCATCCTGAAATCAATGGGATAGCAGGGCTGGAGATGATGCTGATGTGCGGCGCAAGTCTCTAAGAACTGCTATCAGAGTCTTGGCGCCGCCGGTCGTGACAGCGGTCGCGGTTAGCGGTGCAACAGCAGCACGACAAGTACGATCCTGCTGTAAAGCGAGGCCACCAGCGAAAATTGGATCAAGGGATGGCGGCGACCGCCGATTGTCCATAGATAGGGGGCGAGAATCGTCTCGGTGAAGTGATGACGTGCCGTCCTGACCAGCGACTTGACGGGCACATAGTTGACGCCGGTGCGGCTGTATTGAAGATTGGCATTGGCGACTTCGGCAGCAGTCATTCCGCGTTGGAATTGATTGCGGATACCAAGCATTGCCCACAGGCGGTACCAGGTCGGGCTCGTGATCGCGCCGCCGAGCGGAACGAACGTATGCGGTTCAATCAGGCTGTAACGTGGTGGGAACGTGTGAATCGCTATCCCGCCGGGTTTCAGCACCCGCGCGATTTCTTTTAGCGCGAGATCATGATTCTGTACATGCTCGAAGACGGAGTTCGAAAAAACGAAATCGAAGGTCTGGTCCTCGAAGTCCAGCCGGTAATCCGCTGAATCGACCTGGTAATCGGGTATGTGTGCTGGTCTACCGGTCAAGGAGAAGCGAAAAAAATCCGTATCGGTCGGGTTGCGTCGTTCAACGTAGTCAGCAATATCAAAGCCGTAAGCATCGAACCCGCAATCGCGGTAATCGTAGACGGCGCGCCCGCTGCCGCAGCCGAAATCCAGGACGCATGCGCCGGGGCGCAGGTAGATTCCCGCCGCCGCCAGCATCAGTCGATGGAAATACACCAGGTTGCATCCAACCAGGTGGTCCGGCAGTCGTTCAATCGCCGCTCGCTGAGCACTCAATATTGCGTACTCGATGTTGCGCACTCAAGAAAAATCAACGTGTATCAGTTGTATCCCCGGCCCGCGCGTTCGGGTCGCTGGTCGTGGTGTTGCGCGCATTCGCCAGGTCTGCGCGGCCGTGCACCTGTTGGGGCTCGGAAAGAAGCTAACGCGCATAGCATATCATGATCTCAATCCGGAACTGCTGTCGGCGCTGATGTTACGCCCATGTCGACATCGAGTCCTTGGAACGAGGGCGATCTCGGTAGTACGAGCGCCAACGTGCGTCTGTTAACCGGGGCCAGGCGGATGATCTTGTGGTGCAACGACTTAAGCTCCGAGTTCTGATGTCGACTGCGCGGCGCAACGGTGAGGCGCGTGCGGGCATAGGACAATCAGTGTCTCCTATGATAGCCTGACACTCGGTGGTCAGCGGCTTCGACATCGCACTGGAAATCACGTTCGATGATGCTGTCGGCGGACGTTCGGTCCTCTGTGCTGCATCTGTGGCTTGCTCTCTTTTCTTGTCCAACGCCATCGCCAACAGCGGTTTCAAAGACGGAGATGATCCTGGCAGCGCAATCATTGAGTGTTCGAGCGTCTTCTTGCCAAGCCCGCAATGAAGGGCTGGTCGATCCGCGCGTCGCCGCTGCCCTCGCTTGGTGCGCGGCGCATGGCGAAGGCGACCTGACGCTGGCGATCCCCTTTACTTTGTCGACCGCGCAATTGCAAGCCCTCTTGGCGGAATCCGGCGTTCTCAGCGTTCTCTCGATGCCCCCGGTCGACTCCGGTCTGTCGGCGGAGCGTGTCGGCGCGTTCTTGCCCGCGGAGTTTTCGTGGTGTCTGCCGCCGCGGTTGGCGCGGCGAATCGTCTATATCGGCGGTCGTGACAGCATCACGGCGCGGATGATCCGCACCGCGTTGCGTGGCGGCGTCAGGAGCATGGTGTTCTGGGATCTCGACCGCTGGAGTTCCCGGTCGCTCCTGTTCATGGCGATGTACAAGGTTCTCAGCAAACTCTGGTCGTTGGGCTTGATTGTGCTGTCCCGGGTGGGCGCGGTCATGCCGGGCCGATCGGCCTTGCTGGAAGGGATCGCCCGTTATCGGTTGACGCGGTTGCTGGACTCAACGCATCACTTACTGCCGGCCCCGGATGCGCCCGTCCCTGGCCGTATCATCATGGCATGCCCGACTTTGGTCGCGGGCGGTGCCGAGCGCCAGATTGTGAATACCGTTCTCGGCCTGTGCCGCGGCGGAGATGCGGACGTGACCGTGCTCGTTTCCCACCTGTTTTCGCCGCCTGGGAATGATTTCTTTTTCGAACAACTTGTCACCGCCGGGGCGGACGTCCAGGAAGTGCAGGGGCCGATGAGCAATCTGGACGCCTGGGATCGCCACGAGTCCCAGCCGGTCGCGCGTTTGACGCAACAGCTTCGGCCCCTGCTGCACAGATTTCCGCCCGAGATCGCACAAGAGGTCGCGAACCTCTACATCACTTTCCGTGAACTGCGTCCAGCCGTTGTTCACGCCTGGCTGGACCACAGTTGTGTGTGTGCGGGTCTGGCGGCGCTCATGGCCGGGGTGCCGCGGGTGCTGTTGTCCGGTCGCAATGTCAGTCCGGTCCATTTTCCGTACATCCTGCAGCCATTCATGCGGCCCGCGTACCGGGCCATGGCGACTCGTCCGGAAACGGTCTATGTCAACAACAGTCATGGCGGGGCGGCCGACTATGGGGCCTGGCTTGGGCTCGAAGGTGCCAGGTTCCAGATTATCTACAACGGGCTCGACAGCGATGGGGTGACCCGTGCCGCGCCGGATCGGATCGCCGAGTTCAGGCAGCGCTACGGGATCCCCGAGCAGGCCAGGCTGGTCGGTGGGATGTTCCGCCTCTCGGCAGAGAAGCGCCCCGCACTCTGGGTCGACACCCTGATCCGTCTGACTTCCGAGCGCGACGACATCCGCGGGCTCTTGTTCGGGGCTGGTCCCTTGCAGTCCGACCTGGAGGCCAAGCTCGCCCAGGCCGGCCTCGGGGACCGCGTGCGCCTGGTCCCGCCGACCAAAGAAAGCATCCTGGCATTGTCCGCGTTCGACGTGCTGTTGCTGGCGTCCCGCTGGGAAGGAACGCCCAATGTCGTCATCGAGGCGCAGGCGGTCGGTACACCCGCGGTGGTGTGCGGGGGCGGCGGTGCTCGGGAGGCCCTGCTGCATGGTGTCACCGGTCTGTTTGTCGAGCAGCCGAACACGACGGCGCTTGCCGCCGCACTCCTGTCGCTGTTGGACGACCCGGGCTTGCGGCGGCGGTTCGGCAGCGCCGGTCCCGCGTTCGTGGCGGAACGTTTCGGCCTGGAGCGGATGGTCTCGGCGACTTTGGAGACCTATGGGTTCGCCCGGTGATCCGCGGCTGCCTGATACAGCGGCACCGAAATCCCGCTACCATGCGCGTTTGACGGAAGTCGCCTTACCCGCGGCGACCTGGCGCTCAAGACAACACGTGGAGATGCGGTGACGGCATGTGCGGCATAGCAGGTATTTTGACCGAATCCGGGGGCTTCGATGCCGATGCGTTGCGTCGCATCGTGACCGATGTGCGCGATTCAATGGTGCATCGGGGGCCGGACGCCGCCGGGGTCTGGGTCGACCCGGACGGCGGTTGCGCCTTGGCCCATCGGCGACTGTCCATCATCGACCTTTCCGAGGAGGGGCGTCAGCCGATGGGCAACGCGGACGGATCGGTGCAGGTCACCTTCAACGGCGAGATCTACAATTACGAGGGGTTGCGTGACGACCTGGTCGCTCAGGGTCACTGCTTTCACTCGCATACCGATACCGAGGTCATTCCGCACCTCTTCGAGACCTTCGACCCTGCCCGGGTGACACAGTTTGACGGCATGTTTGCTTTCGGTGTCTGGCATCGCGCGAGCCGCCGCCTGCTGCTGGCCCGTGACCCCTTCGGCAAAAAGCCGCTGTACTATGCCCAGGGGCCGGGCTGGTTCGCCTTCGCTTCCGAGTTGCAGGCGCTCACCCGGATGCCGGGGTTCGACGCGACCATTGATCAGGACGCGTTGGCTTATTATCTGTTGCTCCAGTACATCCCCGCACCCTTCAGCATCTACCGCTCGGTGCGTAAGCTCCTGCCTGGTTCCACCCTGGTGGTGGATACCGACGGCGGGGCCATCCGGGTGCGGGAGCCGCAACGCTACTTCAGTTTCACACCCACCGAGCCGCGGGGTGCGGGCGGTCCGTCCTATGCCGAGCGCGAGGAAGAGCTGCGCTTGCGGGTCCGGGAGGCGGTGCGCAAGCGGCTGATGAGTGACGTGCCGCTGGGCGCCTTCCTCTCCGGCGGCGTCGATTCGGCATTGGTGGCCGCGATGGTCACGCAAGAACTGGGTCGGCCCTTGAGCACCTTCTCCATCGGCTTCGGCGGGACCGCGGAGACCGAGCACCTGTATGCCAGGGAAGTGGCGCAGCATCTCGGGACCGATCACCACGAGGAGATCCTGAGCCCGGATGCATTGCAACTCGTCCACGAGATCGCCAACCGGCTGGACGAACCCAATGGGGATTCCTCCTGTCTGCCGACCTACCTGCTGTCGCGCTTTACCCGCGGGCAGGTCACCGTGGCCCTCTCCGGGGACGGCGGAGACGAACTGTTCGGCGGCTACGGACGCTATCGCGACACCCTGATGGAGCAGGGCAGCCGTGTTCAGCGGTTGGTGCGTGCGGTGCGCACCCGGCGCGGAGCCACCCCGGCGGACGGCTACCTGTCCCCGCGCTGGCTGATCTTTCAGCCGGAGCAGGTCGGCGCACTTACCGGTGGGCTGCCCGCCGCCGTCGCGCACTCCCTGGCGGACTGGCGGGTACTGCTCAATGACCCCGGCCAGCCGCTGATGCATCGGATGCGCGCCCTGGACGCCGAGACCTATTTGCCGGGGGCGGTCCTGCCCAAGGTCGACCGCATGAGCATGCAGGTTTCACTGGAAGTCCGCTGCCCACTGCTCGATCGCGACGTCGCCGCGCTGGCGCAGGGGATGCCGCTGTCCGCCTGCTGGCGGCCGCCGGCCGAAACCAAACGCATCCTCAAGGATCTGGCGATCCGCTACCTGCCGGCGGAGTGGATGCATCGGCGCAAGATGGGATTTGGATTGCCGTCCAGTGCCTGGTCCAAGGAGGCGACGCTGGACCTGGCCCGCGACCTGCTGCTCGCGCCGTCCAGTCGACTCGGTGGCCTGCTCGATGCCGCGGCGCTCAAGGGGTTGGTGGACCATCAGGCCCGACCCGGCTGCTTCTCTGTTTATCAGGTGTGGCCGCTGTTGATTCTGGAACTCTGGCTGCGCCGGGCGATGAGCGGTTAGGCGGTTTCACGTCAGTATCTCGATTGGAACTGCTGTCGGTACCCGACCCTAGCAGCCTGTCGGACTTTAGGCGATTTCCGAATAAGACGCTATCAAGAATCAAGCTCCGTAGGAGCCCGCTTGCGGGCGACGTGACCTGTCAGTCCCGCCACTCCTCATGGGCCAGCGGCAGGCTGTTGAGTAGGTCTCGATAGTGCGGCCATTGCGGCATCAGGCTATCCAGCAGGGCCGTGAATCGCTCATCATGGTGTCGCTCCAGCAGGTGAGTCAGCTCATGGGCCACGATGTACTCGAGGCACTGGACCGGCTTTTTGGCCAGTTCCAGATTGAACCAGACGCGGCGTGTGGCCGGGTTGCAGCCCCCCCAGCGGGTCTTCATCCGCTTGATGCCCCAGTCGGCCACCTGCACCCCCAGGGCCGGCTGCCACGTATCCAGCAGGGGCGGGATCAGCGCCCTGAGTTGCTCGCGGTACCAGCGCAGCAGGATCGCCTCCCGCTGCGCCGCGTCGGTGGCAGGGCGCACGAACAACTCAAGGGCGGCTAGGCCGCGCACCGCCACCCTGGGCTGACCCTCTTGTTCGCAGACCCGCAGTCGATAGCGTCGACCCAGGTACCAATGGCTCTCGCCGCTCACCATCTCGCGCTGGGACTGGCGGGGTTGCTCGGCGAACCTGGCTCGCTGCCGTTTGATCCATCCCAGCTTGTCGATCACGGCCAGTCGCACCGCCTCGTCCCCGAGCACGAGCGGCGCGGCCACGCGCACGCGCCCGAGCGGCGGGTAGACGCCCAGGTGCAGGTTCTTGATGTCTTTGCGCACCACTTCGACCTCGATACCCGAGATCGTCAGGTGCCGGGTCTCAATAGTCACTTTGGTGTTTGGCCAGTTCGAGTAGGCGCGTCGCTTCCGCCTCGATCGCGTAGCTGTCGCGACCGTCGCCATCATCGAGACCGTCCGGGGCCTGCGCCGCCGCATGAGCCTGCTGGAGCGCCGTGCGGATCGCCAAGCGCACCCGCTTGGCCTTCATGGTGCTGTCGCGCCAGCCATCCATGCGGCTGGCCTCGATCGCCGCGTCCACCGCCAAGGTCAGCCCCTCGTTCTGGCCCAGGTTGTTGTAGAGCGCCCGTTGAGCCGCGGTCTTCACGTTCGGAGGATAGCCGCCCGGACCGCCGCCCGGCAGGGTCGCGTCCCTGGTCAGCTTGGCGATTTTTTCCAGGTAGTCCTTGTAGGTCAGCATCCCCTTGCGCCGCTGCTCGATCAGCGCATCCAGCAACTTGGACATCTTCTCGTAGTAGGCCGGGTCGACCGGGGTCTCGTTGACGATGATCCGGCGGACGTTGTTCTCGATGGTCTCCGCCACCGCGCCCTCGCTCTTGCGGAGACCCTTGGGCAGCGCATCCACCGCCTCGGGGCCGCGCTCGACGATCAGGGCGATCAGGCTCAGGTCGTCGAAGTCGGAGATTATCTCGCTCTCCTGCGCGCGGATGTAGGTGTCGATCAGGTGCCGCATGGCCGGCTCGAACGCCTTCAGATCGATGTAGTCGCCACTGTTGCGCTTGACCGTCGCGCTGACCTTGGCGAAATGATCCACCTCATCTTTGATTTGCTCGATCTCATCGATTCTGTAACCGGCCGCGGCGACCTCGTTGGCGATGCTTGCATAACTGCGCAGCAAGGCGCCCACGAACTTGTAGAGCTTCACCCGTTTTGGTTCGTTGTCCTTGAGTTGCCTGGCATTGCCCGACTCCTTGGCGCAGAACCAATGGAAGTAATCCAGTTCTTCGCGCGGTGCCTCCACCGGCTCGCACAGCGCCTTGACCGCCTCGCGGGCCTCTTCCAAGTCCTCGCGCGCCTCGGCCAGCCGATCCTTCAGCAACCCCTGCACGTCGGCCTTGTCATAGGCATCGAAGGCGCCGCTGGTGTAGTCTTCGACCGCCCCTTCCAGACGCTTGAACAGGTCCTTGTAGTCGATGATGTAGCCATAATCCTTGCTGACACCGTCCAGCCGGTTGATTGGCGAGATAGTCGTCCGGCGTCACAGGCGGACCCCTTCTCGATGGATATTCTCGATCAGGGCCGGGTTGCTGAACCGCTCGGGATGCGCCCACTCGTCCTCCCAAAACGGGATGGCCTCGATCACGATGCCCGTATCCAACAGCACGTCGAATGCAATGTCCGCCATCTTCAGAGCCTGATCTACCCGATTCCCCGGAGCGCCATGAAGCACAACCGCGAGATCGACGTCGCTGTCCTCGCGATGGGTCCGGCGTGCACGACTGCCGAAAAGAAAGGCGTCGGTCACGTCAAACTCAGCCGCGATCCGACCAATAAAACAACGCACGGCAAATTCTGCTTCCTTGCTTAAGTTGACGCTGGTAATCATAGTGTGCAACTCTCGCTTATCGGTTATTTCATCACTCACGTCAAGATTCTTGAATCCACTCTTTCCTGAATACCGTAGGCGCCGACGGATCGAGCTTACGCCATTCGCTTAGTGCATCCGGGAGAAACCCCAGTTCATAGGTCATCCAAAGACACCTTGAGGATCGCCTGGCCGTCGTTCAGGCGGGTCTTTGTCAGGGCATTCAGTTCCAAGTCGTCTATGCGTTCCATCGGCGCCTCCCACGCCTTAGCGGGCACGCAGTAAAACGCCGGTTCGTTGCGGTTGAGGATGGCCACCGGAAAACCGTCGTCTTCTCGTTCCCACGCTCCAGCGTGGGAATGCCGTCCGGCCGCTCCAGCGGCCCGCGAAACCACGCGCAGAACCCTCAGGTGCGATGCAAGAAGACATAGCGTGCAAGCGATTTGTAGTGACTTCCGTATTCAACGAGATTCGGGATTCCTGGTCCATCGCCGCGCCGATAGGTCAGGATCACCGAACGCGGTGTCCCCCCGTAGGTCAGGGATGCCTTGCCATCTTTCAGGAAGGTCGCCAAGACGCTGACGAACAGCCGGATATGTGGGCGATTGCGCTGCGGCGAGTCAAGCGTGACGATCTGCCACCCATCGAAGTCCCGCGCCCGGCCATGGCTATCATACAGTCCGATGCCGACGAACCGGTAGACAGTCCCCTTATTCATACCTGGGATACCCTGGCCGATCGGGATTGCCGCCAAATTGCGCAACAGTTCCTCCTCGCTCATCGCGTGCCCCCGTCAGATTGGTTGGACCTTTCGCGCGTAGGCTCCAGCGTGGCAATGTGGCGGCGCTGGCCCAGCGGCCCGAAACGCGACACTGGAGTGATGGGGCTTGCTCCCACGCTGGAGCCTGGAGCCAGATGAACGTTCGTCATTCGCGGCTCCCGACTAATCGCCGACGATCGGCTCGATCAAGTCGCCTAGGGTTCTACCCTTTGCAGCAGTGTCGTGGTGCAGAGCAGGCCAGTCCTTCTCGGATGATTCGTCGCCGAGGATGACTGCCTTGCCGTCGCGCCATACGACCGCATAGTGTCCCAATCGGCGCTTACGGTCCAGTGCCTCAGCGACTGCGGTCCGCAACGAATCGAGGATCTGCTGGTCTTCGTAGGAAACGCCGTTCATCGGTTGGCCTCGCTCAAGAGTCTCTGGAATAGCTCGGGTTCTAGAACGTCTAGAGTCTCGCCCTGCTGAACGAAAACCAGTTGCGGCAACTCGCCACTATTGAGAAAGCAACGGGTATGATCCACTGCGCGAGCGTAGACTTGAAATAAGTTCTGTAGGCTGCGGGGGAATCGGCGCTCGATGGCGACACGGGGAATCGAGTGTCCACCGTGGGCGACGCGCTCGGTGACCCGCAGGATCGACAGCTCGGCCGCCGGCAGCGCCAGGTAAAGCAGTTCCACCCGCCAACCCTCGGATCGGAGGCGCCGAATCAGGCGAAGATAGCCGCGACCGGACAGGGTGGTTTCAAAGGCGAAATCCCGGCGCGCCTGGACATTCTGCTCGATCTCGCTCAGAAATAGACGGCTGGCGGCCACCAGGTGTCGTTCCTGATCCAAGGGCGAAAGACCGAATGCGATCAAGTCGGCATTCACGAATACTTTGCAATGGGCGATCTCCGGCAGGTACTTTAGCGCGAAGGTGGTCTTGCCAGCGCCATTGGGGCCGGCAATAATCCGGCAGACCGGCTGGGTGTCGGTGATCATACCAGGCGAATCCTCCCGGTCAGCAGTTCCTGCATCATGCCCTGTTTGATGTCGCGGGTCTTGTCGCGGCGGGCTTCGAGGGCGGTGATCTCGGCGTCCATGTCGGAGAGGATGGTGGCGATGGCGGTTTGTTCGCTTGGATCGAGGGGTATGGAAATCGCAATATTGAGCGCGCTCGAAGGACTGATTCTTTGATGACTCCCAGTAGTTCCTGATGCAGCTAACTCCATCTCTCCGCAAAAATAAGGCGATGAGCAGAAAGCAGAAAGGAATTTGCGTGACACTGATTCCTTTGGCACGAGAATCAGAAATTCTGTAGATGCAACAGAGTGGTCCGGAACATCGATTGGTGCCCAAACCCTTGGTATCCGGGGGTTGAGCTTCGAAACCAACACTGCTTCCCTTGGAACACGAAACTTGTTGCTGTTCTCTGGCTCCTACGCTGGAGTGTGGGAGCAAGTCGCGACGTTCCAGCGACGCGTATGGGTTCGGGCCGCTGGAGCGGCCAAGACTGCATTCCCACGCGGAGCGTGGGAACGAGAAGCGAAGCTGCGCGTTGGTCAGTTCCATGTGAACCCCATTGCCTTCAGATGGTCATCCACCTGGGCCGCGAGCGTGTCCACCTCTTCGATTAGTTTCGGCAGCGGGGTGGCATAACGCTCGGCCAGTTGCCGAATGCGCCCAGTCAGCGCCTGGCTGACCCGATCCAATTCGCCTTGGACGCTTGCCCCCAAGGCCGCGAGCCATTTGTCTCTGGCTCCCACGCTCCAGCGTGGGAGCAAGTGCCGACGCTCCAGCGTCGTGTAGGGGTTCGGGCCGCTGGAGCGGCCAAGGCTGCATTCCCACGCGGAGCGTGGGAACGAGAGGTGAGGGCGGGCGTTGGTCAGTTCCATCATTGGGGATCACTCCCACCTCAGTTTGCTTGTACCCTGGCCTCAGTTCCGTGCTCATTGTATTGCTTCCCGCAAGGTCTGCCCCGGCTCCAGAAGGCGCAAAAGGTGCGACAGCGTCGCATCTATTGCGGTGTAGGTCTGCGCTCGTTGCTCTAGCCGGGTAGAGTCCGCTGTGCGGACCGAACCCCGCGCGAACCCCACCGGCGAATGGTCCGCGTAGCGGACCCTACCAGGTTCGGGACCTTCGTGGTCACAGTCCCGCGCGCCCTGATGCCGGCGCGGAAACGCGAGAGATATGCAATTGGTGAGAAGGCTTCTGACCAATTTCCTCCTGGCTTCTCTGGCTCCCACGCTCCAGCGTGGGAGCAAGCGCCGACGCTCCAGCGTCGCGTATGGGTTCAGGCCGCAAGAGCAGCCAAGACAGCATTTCCACGCGGAGCGTGGGAATGAGAGGGCGGCGAATTGATACGCAGCGCCCACGTCTCCCAGGGGTAGCGGCTCATTCTCCATTGTCAACTGTCCATTTTCCATTATCACAGCGCCTCCCCCCCTTCGTTGAGTATCTCCAGATAGGCATCGTAGACGAAGACCCGGTTGCGCCGCTGGCCGGTCAGCTCGCGGGCGATACCCAGTTCGACCAGGGCGAGCATGGCCTTGGAGGCGGTGGGAAAGCTGATGTCGGCGGACCGGGCCAGTTGGCCGAGGTTACACAGTGGTCGCTGCCGCAGTGCGTCGAGCACGCGCAGGGTATTGGCCGCGCCGCGCCCGCCGGCCTGGACGCGCCGGGTGTCCTGCTGGAACAGATCGACCAGCCGGCGGGCGGTCTGCACGGCGCTGTTGGCGGTTTGCTCGACACCCTCCAGAAAGAAGTCGATCCAGGCCTCCCAGTCGCCGTCGGTTCGTACCCGCTCCAGCAGGTCGTAATAGACCTGACGGTGCTGCTTGAAATAGAGACTGAGATAGAGCAACGGCTGGGTGAGTGCCCCGCCCTCATGCAGGACCATCGCGATCAGCAGTCGCCCAACGCGGCCGTTGCCGTCGAGAAACGGGTGGATGGTCTCGAACTGGACATGCACCAAGGCCGCCTTGAGGATCACGGGAAGCGAAGTGGACGCGTCGTGGATAAATGCCTCCAACGCGCCCATGCAGGGCTCCACCTCTTGGGTGGGCGGTGGGACGAAGTGGGCGTTTCCGGGTCTGGTGCCGCCGATCCAGTTCTGGGTGCGGCGAAACTCGCCGGGGGCCTGGTCACTGCCCCGTCCGCGCGCCATGAGGCGGGCATGCATCTCGCGCAGGAGCCGATTGCAGAGCGGGAGACCCTCGCGACGGCGCGCCATGCCGTGTTCCAATGCGGCAACATAGTTGGAGACTTCCACCACGTCGTCGAAGGGGACCCCGGGTTGCTCATCGAGTTCAAAGAGCAGCAGATCGGAAAGGGATGACTGGGTTCCCTCGATCTGGGAGGACAGCACCGCCTCCCTGCGCACATAGGCGTACAAGAAGCGCTGCGGATCGGGTAGCAGCAGGCCGATGCTGTCGAGGCGCCCCAATGCCAGGGTGGCCCGCTCCAGGTCCGCTTGGCGACTGCCGCTCAGGTCGAGCGGCGGCGTCGGGGGCAGGGGCGCAGGGACGAAGGCGCGCACGGTCTCCCCGCCAGCCAGACTGGCCACATAGCGACCGGTGGCGTTGCGGTGCATGACGCAGTTCCCTTTAATAAGGCGCGACGCTGTTAAAGAAATCGAAGAATACTTTAATAAGGTGCCGACAACCAGTCACTTCCAAGCGAATCCCATCGTCTTCAGATGCTCATCGACCCGGGCGGCGAGTGTTTCGACCTCCTCGGCCAGCCTCGGCAGCGGTGTAGCATAACGCTCGGCCAGTTGCCGGATGCGCCCGGTCAGCGCCTGGCTGACCCGATCCAATTCGCCTTGGACGCTTGCCCCCAAGGCCGCGAGCCATTTGTCCTCGACCACCAGGGTCTTGATCTCGTCCTGCGTGAGTTTCTGGTAGCGGGCGGCCACCTTGGCGTCGAGTGCCTTCTGGGCATCCTTGACCTTCTTGCCGGCGGCGCTCTCCTTCTCGATCAGTGCGTTGTAGGCGGCCAGCATCCGGCGCTCGGGGGCGGCGTCCTTGTCCGGCCTGATCTCGGCCAGCCGCGCCTTGACGCTCGCGCGGGTGAGTTTGCCCTTGTCGTTCTTGGCCTCCGCCAGCAGGCCGTCCTCGCCGCCGTGCTCCTCGTCCATCTCTTCCATCTCGCGGCCGACGGCATCGCGCTCGGCTTCGAGTTGGGCGATGGCGGCGGCATCGGCGGCGAAATAGCGGGCGATCATCAGGTCGGGCGGTATCAGGTCGGTATTGGGCTTGCCATCGGTGAGCGCCTGCCAGCCGTCGCCGACCAGCATCCAGGCGTCGTCCTGCATGGTCTCGATCCAATAGTCGAGCAGGTGTTGATAGCAGTCGTAGGGGTCAATGAGCTGGGCGGCGCGGAAGGTCTCCAGCAGGCTTTCCGAAAGGCCGTCGATCAACCGCTTGGGCGCGTCGCCGATGCGGATGCCGGTAAGATTGGGCAGGTTGGCGGCCTTCCACTGGGCAAAGAGCGCCGTGACCCGGGCATTGAAGGCGGTGAACTCAGGGTGGCCAAAGATCGCCGCCTTGACCTGGCCGGCATCCACTCTGGGCTGGCTATAGCCGGGGCGGTCGGTCTCCTCGAACAGCTCGCGGCGCAGACTGGGGAAGACCGCCCAATAGGCGGCCAGTCCGTCGATGTCGCGGTTGGGGATGCCGCCCTTGAGATGGGCCTCAATGTCGCGCAAGTCCTCGGGCTCGCTGCCGTCGATATAGCGCGGCAGGTTCAGGTTGAAGTCGTTGGACTCGATCTCGGCGAGCGGCGCCATGCGCGAATAGCCGGGGCACTCTACCTGGCGGGTGAAGGTGTCGACGATCTTGTGGATGTCCTGGGCGCGCAGGCGGTTCTTGTTGCCGTCCTTGATGAATCCGCGGCTGGCATCGACCATGAAGATGCCGCGCCGCCCGGCCGCACCGCCCTTGTCCACCACCAGGATGCAGGCGGGGATGGAGGTGCCGTAGAAGAGGTTCGCCGGCAGGCCGATGATGCCCTTGATGTAGCCCTGGCGGACGAGGCGTTGGCGGATGGCGGCCTCCGCACCCCCACGGAAGAGCACGCCGTGGGGGTGGATGACGGCGCCCTGGCCGCTGCCCTTGAGGCTCGCGAGGATGTGCAGCAGGAAGGCGTAGTCGCCGTTCTTGGCGGGCGGGATGCCGAGGCGAAAGCGCCCGTAGGGGTCGTTCGCCGGGTCCAGACCGCTGGTCCAGTTCTTGTTGGAGAAGGGGAAGTTGGCGACCACGAAGTCGAAGGTCTTGAGGCTGCCGTCGGCGTTCTTGAAGTGCGGGCTGGACAGCGAGTTGGCCTGCCAGATTTCCGCCTCAGGCGCATCGTGCAGCACCATGTTCATGCGCGCCAGCGCGGACGTGGCGTTGTCCATCTCCTGCCCGTAGAGGGTCAGATCCAGGCCGGTGCGGTTCCTGGCCTCATCGTGGGCCTTGAGCAGCAGTGAACCGGAGCCGCAGGTGGGGTCATAGATGGTCTGGGCGCCGCTGGTGGCCCGACCCAGGTCGATGACCATGGACATGACGCGCGAGACCTCGGCCGGGGTGTAGAACTGGCCCTTGCTCTTGCCGGACTCGGTGGCGAAGTGACGCATCAGATATTCGTAGGCGTCACCGAGCAGGTCGTCGCCCTCGGCGCGGTTGCTGCCGAAGTCCAGCCCCTCGAAGATGGCCACCAGCTTGGTGAGCCGGTCCACCATCTCTTTGCCCTTGCCGAGCTTGTCCTCGTCATTGAAGTCGGCGACGTTGATCGCGCCCTTGAGGCTATCGTTGGCGTCGGCCAGGCGCCCGATGATCTTGTTGATCGTGTCGCCGATCTCCTTGTCGCCCTTGGCGATGACCATGTCGGCGAAGCCGCCGCCATGGGGGACCTCGATCAGTGCATCGGGGTCGTTGGCGTACTTGTCCGAGACATATTTGACGAACAGCAGGACCAGGACATAGTCCTTGTATTGGCTGGCGTCCATGCCGCCGCGCAGTTCGTCGCAGGAGCGCCAGAGGGAGGAATAGAGTGCGGACTTCTTGAAGGCCATGGGCTCGTTTCTTATTGGACGTGCTGCCCGACTGCCTCAGCGGGGTGGAAGTCATCGCACACCGGGATGAACGGATCTGCCTCAGTTGCTCTCAGGCTTGGTACCAACCAGGCTCCAACTATAGCCATGACGATGGCGTTGGCCGATGTCGACAAAGCCGGCATCCGCCATGAGGGCGTGGGCTTCCTCGCGGGTGTAATACTTGGCATAGGCCGGATTGAGCTGATCGAAGATGGTCAGCCGGCGCTTGTCGCCGCCCAGCTTTCCCAGGTGATCGCGCATGTAGGCGCGCATGGGGAGCGGCAGGAATCCGCACAGCCATATGTAACCGGCCAGCGGGATGTCCAGCGCGCGCACCAGCCAGACCAGAACCCGATCCGGCAGCCGCTTGGTCAGTGCCCGCAGCGGCTGCACCAGGGTGAGATAGAGTTCGTTGCCCTCGCGGCCGTAGATCCAGACGAACAGTTTCCCGCCCGGACGCAGGGCGGCATAGGCGGCCTGGACAACGGGTTCAGGCCGCGGAATATGGTGCAGGACTCCGAAGGTGACCACCAGGTCGAAGGGGCCGAGCGTGGCGATGCCCTCGCCGGGCAACTGATGGCAGGTGACGCGCGCGGTGTCACCGGCAAAGCGGTTGGCGAGGACCTCGAAGGCCCTTGATGGTTCGATGGCGGTGACGTGCGCGGCACCGGCGGCGAGCAGCATGGCGACGATCCGACCGGTGCCGCTGCCGATATCGGCGACGCGCCGGCCCTCCACATCGGTCGCGCTCAACAACGGCGCGACGATGTCCTCGAACAGTTCTTTGGACCCGTAATAGCCCGAGTTGTCGGTGAATCGGACCCATTGGTCCCCGAAATCGGCGATGGTCTGCTCGGTCTCTCGCTGAGTCATGTGTTTTTCATTCCAGGTTCTTGGTCAGTCCCGCACCGCCTTGGGCGGTGCGGGAATCGTATGGATCAGGCGCGCCGCGTCACGCGTCCCGCGTCGCCCCAGAGTTCGATCACCGCCCCTTGCATGGCCCCGAACAGGCGCCCGCAATAGGCGACCGAAGTCAGCAGCACCGCGACCCCCGGGGTCAGTCCGATCAGTGCCAGGGTGCCGACCCCTGCCACCTCGCCCAGGGTGACGCCGAGCAGTGACACCGGGATCGCCATCCCCAGCAGCGACGCCGACAGGGCAAAGCTGACCGGCGCCCAGTCGACCCGGATCCCGGAACCGGCGGCGAAGGCGAACACCGAGGCGCACACCAGCGCCAGGGCCGCCAGCGAATACAGGGTGGGCAGCGCCAGGCGCGGCCAGATCGGACCCAAGGCGCTCAGGAGGCCCCACACCTGGCGCCGCAGCGACCCATGGGCCATGGCGGCGGCCCCCAGGAGCAGTGCGGTCAGGACCGCCGCCAGGACCCAGGTCAGATCGATTTCAGCCCAGACCGCGGCCGGCAACACCACGCCGGCCAGCGCGGCCAGGGCCAGCAAGGCGGCCAACAGGCCCAGCACGCGGTCCAGCAGGAGCGCGATGACGACCTGTTTGACCGAAGCCGCCGCGTCGATGCGGCGGACGGCGAGGAACCGCGTGATCTCGTACCCGACGGACATAGGCACGAAAAAGAAATAGAAGAGCGAGCGCAGATGGATCGTCAAGGCTTGACGCGCGGTGATGGTGATCCCACAGGCCGCCAGGGTGCCCTGCAACCGCAGGGCTGCCGCGAAGAGTGCGGCCTGGTAGAGCACCAGGGTGAGGATCAGCGCCGTTGATGACAGCGACAGCCGCTCCGCCGGGAGACCCTCGCCGGCCCAGACCATCAGGAACCCGAGCCCCACCAGCACCAGCCCCATCTTGAGCAGGACGAGCCCCCGTGCCGGCGGTTGGCCCTGACGCGTCAGCGCCGCTGCCGCCGGGGCCTCGAATACGGCAAGCGGATCGGGCGCGGCCGGCGGCGTTACCGGGACTGTCACTCAGCGCCCGTCCTGACCAGGATCTGGCGCAACAGATCCGCCAGCAGGCCCAGGGCAAACACCGCGATCGACATCAGCAGCCCGCCGATGCCGAGCAGGTAGGGGGCGTGCAGTCCGGTGATGGCCGCGGCCAGGAAACCGCCGATGGCCAGTGCGATGGTGATCAGGGTGAGGAGCAGAAAGAGCTTCAGCGGATTGTAATAGATGATGGCCTGGATGATGTATTGCAATGTGAGCAATGAGTCCTTGAGCAGCTTGACCTTGGTCTTGCCGACCCGTTCGTGATAAGGGATCGGCAAATAGGTGACGAAGCGGCCGGTCAGCATATAGGCCAGGGTCAGCGAGGTGGTGAAGCTGAAGGTATTGCACAGATGGGGCAAGTAGCCGGAGATGGTCGCGCGGCTGAAGACCCGCAAGCCCGAGTTGGCATCCGGGATGCTGCGGCCGGCGCTGAACTCCACCAGGAACTTGAGGATATCGCGCAGCGGACCCTTGAAGACGCTGCCCGTGTAATGGTGGCCGGTGCGTGCGCCGACCACCATGTCGAACCCCTTGCGGAACTCGGCCACCAGTTCCGGGATCGACTGCGCCGGGTAGGTGAGGTCCGCGTCGATGATGACGATGGTGTCGTGGCGCGCCGCCCGGATGCCTGATTTGAGCGCCTGACCATACCCGACGTTATGCGGGTGACGGACGACGGTGGCGCCCGCCTCGGCCGCGATCCGGGCAGTGGCGTCGCTGGAGCCGTCATCGACCACCAGGATCTCGGCGCCGGCCTCGGGGCTGTGGGCGAGGACCTGTTGCAGCGAGTCGATGGTTCCGGCGATGCCGCCGGCCTCGTTCAGGGCAGGAATAACGATGCTGATCATAGTCTAAGAGTAACACAATTCATGGATTGACCGAAGCGCCGATGCACCGGTATTCAAGGCTGATCCAGCCACAACGCCAGACAGACGAGTCCAAAGATCTTCAGTCCATGATCCCGTCGCGCGGCCAGGTGCTCGCGCCACAGGGTGTCGATCGCCGCGGGGCGAATCCACTCATGCAGTTTGGGCGAGGCCAGCGCGTCCTGGGCGAAGGCGCGCAGCGAGCCGCTGAACCAGTGCGAGACCGGGGCATTGAACCCCTGCTTGCGGCCGTCGAGCACCCAGTCCGGCAGGCGCCCGCGCAGGCTCTCCCGCAGCAGGTATTTCTTGCGCAGGCCCTTGAGCTTCCAATCGGCGGGTAGGGCCGCCGCGAACTCGACCAGGCGGTGATCGAGCAGCGGCGCACGGGCCTCCAGTGAGTGCGCCATGGTCGAACGATCGACCTTGACCAGGATGTCGTCGGCCAGCCAGGTCTTGACATCGACATAACCCGCCTGATCGATGTAGTGGCAGCCCTGGACCGCCGCGAAGTGCGGCGCGAATTCCGCAAAGGGGTCGGCCTCAGCGGTGGTGATCGCCGCGCGCCACCAGGGCTGCATCAGGTCGCGTTGCGCCTCGGGGGACAGGATATTGCGCCAGGAAGCATGGGCCCGCGGGAAGTCCAGATGGAGTTCCGCGAGGAAATGACGGACCTTATAGTCCAGACTGACTTTGGAGAAACTCACCGGCAGCACGGCATCCGCCGCCCGGAAGCTCGCCCGCGCCAGCCCCCGCGGCAGCCACGACAGCGCCCGATGGAGCCGGTCGGCGGTGTAGGTCTCGTACCCGGCGAAGCACTCGTCGGCACCATCCCCGGACAGGCTGACGGTCACGTATTCTCGGGCGAAGGCCGCCAGCAGAAAGGTCGGCACGGCGGAGGTGTCCGCCAGCGGCTCGTCGGCGGCCCAAACCATGGCCTGAACCGTGCGTTCAGGGTCCGGCGTGGCCACCCGATCCTTGTGGTCCAGACCGAGCAGGTTCGCCACCGCGCGGGCGGTATCGACCTCGTCGAAGCTGGGGATGCCGAAACCCATGCTGAAGGTGTGCACCTGGGAGGCGGGCAGGGCCTGCGCCATGGCGGCGGCCACCGCGGATGAATCGACCCCGCCGCTCAGGAAGGCGCCCAGTGGGACATCACTGACCAGCCGCAGGCGCACCGCGTCATCGATCAGGGCCAACAACTCCTCGGCGGCCTCGTCCTGGGAGCCGAAACGGCGCTTGTTGCGGTACACCGCCGCCAGGTCCCAGTAGGACCGCGGCGTCAGTGGCCGGCCCTCTTCGCAAATCATAAAGTGTCCGGGCGGCAGCCGTTTGAGCCCCTGTCGCAGGCTATGGTCCCCCAGGGTGTAGTTGAGCATCAGATAGTGGGCGAGACCAACCGGATCGACCGCGCCGAGCGCGGCCGGATGCGCCCGCAAGGCGCGCGGTTCGGAGGCGAACACCAGTCCGCCCGCGGGCAGTTCGCAGTAGAAGAGCGGCTTCTCACCAACCCGGTCGCGGGCCAGAAAGAGTCGGCGGCGCGGGGCGTCCCACAGCGCGAAGGCAAACATGCCGTTGAAGCGCTCCAGGCAGCCCTCGCCCCAGGCTTTGTAGGCTTCGAGGATGACCTCGGTGTCGCCCTGCGTCTGAAAGGCGGCGCCGGCCTGTTCCAATTCCCGGCGAATCTCCCGGAAGTTGTAGATCTCGCCGTTGTAGGCGATGACCAGCGACCCGGAGCGATCATAGAGCGGCTGATTATTGGCCTGGGACACGTCGATGACCGACAGCCGCCGGTGGCCCAGCGCCAGCGGCCCCAGGGCCGCCACGCCGGCCGCGTCCGGCCCCCGATGCGCCAGGCGGTCGGTCATGGCCCGCACGATCTGCGTATCCGCCGCGGTGTCCCAAGTGAGCAGTCCGGCAATGCCGCACATCGTTGGTCAATCCTCGCGCCCGCGGCGCGGCAAGGCCCCGGATCGACGTCGGCGCCGGGCCTGGTCGATCAGGGCGGAGATCGCAATGGCGTTACTCAGCCACAGCAAGAGGTCCAGTGGCGCCAGGTAGCGCGGCAGCACGACGGTCACCAAGGTGAGTGCCAGGGCGTAGGCGGCGAACCCGATCCAGAGGCTGAGCAGCAAGGCCGTGAAGTCCGCGCGTCGACAGGCCCGCAGCGCGGTGAACGCGAGCAGCCAGGCGGCGAGCAGCAGGGGAACCCGGATTCCTTGCGCCAGCGGGAGCAACAGATCGAGCAGTCGGGTGGCCGGCAGGTTCGCCAGATTGAGGTACCGGGTCGCGGACTCCGGATGCTCCGCGCCGGTGCCTTGCAGGACCCGCAGGGCATCCGCTTCCGGAGGAAAAACGACCCTGATGCTGTCCGCCGACATGCGCAGCAAGGTCTCGAATTGTCCGTTTCCAAAGCCGACGCCCGCGACGGGCCCGAACACCGCCTTATTCAGTTCCCGGCCCCATTGGCGCAGGGCATCGCCATCGAGCGACCGCGCGAAGACCAAAAAACCTGTGTTCATCAGCACGTCCGGATCGCTGGACCACAGGTCCGGCTCCGCCGCGATGGCCCGGCGCGTGCCCAGCCAGGGGTTGGGGGTCTGCGCCATGAGGACGAGCGCCTGGGCGGTCGGCACGTCCGGGGCGGCCCCCGCCAACCGTTCGAGCCAGGCCGCGCGCGCCTCCTGGGGCACCAACTGATAGGTATCGACGATCCGATAGACTCCCGGCCGACCGATGGTCGAGAGGCAACGGTTCTCGATCAGGTGGCAGGCCGAGCCGGTCAGGCCCTTGGCGGTCACCAGGGCGAGGAGTACCACCGCGATCACCCCGCCCACGGGCCGCCAGGCGCTGCGCGACCAGCGCTGCTCCGACCAGAGCGCGGCGATCAGGACGTAGGCGAGCGGAATCGCGGCAAACACGATGGAGGCGTGGCGGGTCAATAGGCCCCCCAGGAGTCCGACGAAGAGCGCGGCACCGACCGCCGTGTTCATTCCATCCCGCCGCAGTCGCAGCACGGCGCCGAGCAGGATGCACAGGAACGACAGATCGAGCGCCTCGGTCATCAGCCCCTGAGCGTACAGTTGGAGTGCGGTGCCGAGACAGGCGAGCACGGAGACGATGACGATCTGCCGGCGTGCGCGAAAGGCGGATGCCAGGTAGATGAGCGCACCGATCGCCGCTAGGTGCTGCACGGCCGTCGCGAATGAAAGCACCGCCCGCGATTCCGCGAACCAGGTGGTGGCGAAGGCCATGAAGGTCGGGTAGAGGATGGGATGGTGCGGGAACAGATTCCAGGGCCAGAGCAGCCAGATCACACTGTCGGAACCGTTCCAGATCGGCGGCAGGGCGAGCCACGCGAAGACCCCCACGGCCGCGGGAAAGGCGCCCGCGGCAGCATAGTCCCAGCGGCGCCGCCACAGGTGCGCGGCGCGGCGCCGGACCGCGGCGAGTAAGCAGGTGCGCTGCCGCCAGGCGAGCAGACCCAGGCCGAGCAGCACGCCGCCGCTGCCGATGGCCAGGGTCCAGTCGATGATCGCGGGGGCGAGTCGCGCCGTGGCGGTGACCGTATAGACCCGCCCGTTGGTGCGCGGGTCCGAGTGATCGGGCGTGCTGAACAGCAGAGAGCGCTGCCAGTGCGAGAAGCCGCCCCCGCCGTCGCGAATGTCCGCGTGTTGCGCCTGCGGGGGACCCAATGGCCGGCCGTCCTCGTGCAGGCGCAGATCGGAGCGCGCGAGCCGGTCGGCCTGATCGCCGGGCAGGACCCAGGGCCACCCCGGTCGGCCCTTGAGCTGCACGACAAACGACTGCCCGACCGCCGGTTCCACTTCGCCTGGAGCGAGATCGAAGCGGACCCTTCGATCGAGCGTGCCCAATCCGTAGGCAACGAACAGCAAGACCACCCCAAGCGCGAGTGCGGAGCCCGCCCATGGAATCGCTGGTCTGGCCATGTCCGGACCCGGTCTCACGCGGTTCTGGTCCGCGCCAGCAGCGCGACCAGACAGACCCCGTTCGACACCCAGACCAGGGTGTCGATGGGCGAGAGATAGCGGGGCAGGACCACCGTGATGAAGGTGAGCGCCAGGGCATAGGCCAGGGCGCCCAGCCAGAGGGCCGCGGCCAGGGCGCCGATCCGCGCATCGCGGGTCAGCACGGCGGCGGCCAGGGCCAGCGCCAGGGAGGCGGCCAGGAACAGGAGCCGCTGCAGCGGGATCAGCGGCAGCAGGATGTCCAGGAACCGGGTCAGCGGATGGGCGGCCAGCGCGCGGTAATCGGCGGCCGTCTCCACGTGCTCGGCCCCGGTCCCGGCCGTGGCGGTGCGATTGCGCGGATCGGCCGGAAAGACCGCTTCGATCGACACGGCCGAGCCACCCAGCAGACAGCTGATCTGCCCAGGGCAATAGCTCGATGAGCCGATGCCGACGATGGCGCGTCCCAGTTCCTGGCCCATCTGACGCCAGGCATAGGGATCGAGCGCGTAGGCGAAGGCCCGGTAGCCCGCATTCATAATGGCATCCGGGTGTTGCCCATAGAGCGCGGGCGTCGCGGCGATTGCGTCCCGCGGTCCGGTCCAGGGGTTCGGCGTCTGCGCCAGCAGCGGCAGCGCCTCCTGCACCGCCGGGTCCGCGGCGCGGGCGCCGATGGCCGCCAGCCAGGCCGGCCGGGCCGCGGGCGGCACCAATTCATACGCGGCCTGGATGCGATAGACACCGACCCGGCCGATGATGGACGTCTCCTGGGCGTCGAGCAGCAGTGAAACATAACGGTTGACGGCACTGTTGGCGACGCCGACCGCAACCACCAGGGCGACCGCCTGGGCGATGACCAGCAGGCCGGCGGCCTTGCCGCGCGACAGGATCGCCAGGATGAGCAGATAAGCGACCGGGAGCACACCCAGAATGAGCAGCGCGTGGCGGCTGAGACTCGCCGCCAGGAGCGCGAGACCCAGTGCCGCGGCCACGCCCGCGGTCAGGCCGTCCCGGTGCAGCCGCAGCAGGGCGCCGAGCAAGAGCAGCGTCAGCGGTGTGGCCAACCCCTCGGTGAAAAATCCATGGGCGAACAGGTTCAGCCCGCCGCCGACACAGGCCAGGGCCGACACCAGCAGGATCTGCCAGCCGACCCGGTAGGCGGAGGCCAGATAGGCGATTGCCAGGATATAGGCCAGGTGCTGTATCCATTGGGTGACGCGCAGGATCTGCGGCGCACCCTCGAACAACGTGTTGACGGCCGCCATGAACAGCGGGTAGGCCGGCGGATGATGCGGGATCCAGTTCAACTGCCAGAGCAGCCAGATGGTGCTGTCCGAGCCGTTCCAGAGCGGCGGAATCAGCCACAGGGCCGCCAGCGAGACCGCGGTCGGGATCAGTCCGGCCAGCAGGTAATCCCGGTAGCGGCGGCGCAGGTGCCGGGCACCCGCGGCGATCGCCCGAGCGGCGGCCCGGCGCTGTTTCCAGAGCGCGGCACCGAGCGCGGCCAGGAGCAGCAGACCACCGATGTCCGCCAGTTGGCGCAGGATGCGATAGGAGACGCCGGCCTTGAAGCGGATCTCGTAGCCGCGGCCATTGGTGCGCGGGTCCGTGTGATCGGGCGTACTGAAGATCAACAGCCTGGCCCAGTGCAGATAGCCGCCCCCGCCGTCCCGATGGACCTGATCATAGGGCGCGTGCGGCGGTCCGAGGCTGCGCCCGTCCTCGAACAACAGCAATTCGGAGCGATAGAGATTGAACGGGTTATCGCTGCGCGCCTGCCAGGGCCAGGGGAGACGGCGTTTGAGGTCGACCTGAAAGGCTTGGCCTTCGAGCGGCAGGATCTGCTCGGCAGCGAGCGTCAACTGCATCGGTCGTTCGATCGAACGCAGGGCAAAGGCCAACACCATCAGCAGCAACCCGGCGGCACCGAGGGCGATGATCCAGCCCCAACGCGGTGCGCGAGTCGGGTCCTGGCGGGTCGGCAGCGGCGGCGGGCTGGGCATGGCTTGAATCGCTGAGCAGGGCAGGAAGGCGTTGGGCAATCGGCCGCGCAGCGCGGCACGAACTAGCCCGCGAGTGTACAGGCAGTTGCCGCGGCGGGCCAACAAGGTCGACCTGAGCCGACCTGAGAGACCCTACGGCGGCCTCCTTCCTGACCGTCGTTCCGGCCGCAAGAACACCGGAGGCCGAAGGCTCTTGCCGGTCGAGGTCGCTGCCGTGCGGCCCCGGTTCGGCTAAACCGCACCCGGCGCGGTAGGGGATGTTCTCGGATGAGATCCGCGATGGGCCTTGGATTCAGAGGATATTTCGCGCTGCCCTGGCCTTCGCGGTCGGGTATGACGAGGGTGCGCTGTTTCTGTTCAAAGATGTCTATCCCTATCTGAAGGGCAAAGGAATCAATTGGTTCGGTCTTGCTTTTTGCTTGACACGAGGAAAGAGGAAAGACCTGACCCTGCTTGTCCGTAGTTCCGCTTACAGGGCGGTCAGTCGATACCCGGACAGTCACGCCGGCGTGCGGATCCTATGATTCGCTAATGGACTCGACAGACCGCTCAGACCGCTCGATGGAATCCGACCCGCGCTCAGGATCAGGTCGGGCTGCACCGGACTCCGGGCCCATGGCCGAGGTGCCGGACCGCGGCGGCTATTACCTCAAACGGGAGCGCATCGTTTCAGCATAACGGACCCGTACTCAGCCAGCCTCTGTCGCAGACGACAGGTAGGCTTCACACACCGAGGGGACAAGCAATGGCCGAAGACACATCAGCCGGTAATTCAGTCTCAAGCGCTGCCGAAGACTCAGGGTTTTTCCAAGAAGACAATGGCACCTGGTCATCCATGCGGCTCATGTGCTTCGTATCCCTGTTAGCCGCGATTGCTTTCGGCCTGCTGACGTTAGCATTGAGTTGGCATAGCAAACCTGATACGGCAAATGGAATCTATCTTACCTTGGGCTTTCTGCTCGGCGCCTTTGCACCTAAGGCCGTGCAGAAATTCGCTGAACAGAAGGGCGTTAAGTGACGATAGACACGATTTATAGACACGATCTGATTATCGTTTGGGAGCCGGGGATGTCGGGGTTCCTTCGTCACGCCAACCTACGGCCCTCTTACACTGGCGGCGGCGAGCGCCGTACACCGCTGCCGGTGTCATCACCCAGCCACCACAGGGGAACTGACGACGATGAACGATGCCAGCGGTGAACGCATATACGAGGATGGCGATCAGGGCGACGAACCCCTCGCTGAAGATGATTGCGCAGTGGTCGATGGCGACCTTGAAGAAGCTGACGAGACCGATAGTGGCGCGGACCGGGACCTCATGGCCGCGCGGGCTACCCCCGCTAGCCTGGGGTCCGCGGATATCCCTGGCGCTTGGGTCATTCGCGATGACGATGATACCGGCGGCGAGCCCGTCACTTCGTGTGACGCTGAGGATGAGGACGCACCGGGCGGCTTGGCCCTTGTCCGCGCCGCGGGGGGATTTGCGGACCTGCCCGGGCCCCAGGTCTACGACGATGGCGAGATCGGGGCAGAAGACATGACCACCTGTACCGCGTATGACGAGGAGGCACCCCAATGAGTACCCAAGGTAAAGACAAATGGCGCGTCGCGACAAGTCTGCTGACCCTGCGCAACCAAATCAATAGCCTGTATCCGGCGAGAAAAAAGGCGAGCGATGGCACCATCGGTGACTCTCGCCATTGCGGTGGATCTGGAACATCCGACCACTGTGCGCGCGACCTCGGGGGCAGCGTGAAGGTCGTCACCGCCATGGATATCACCCATGATCCCGCCTCCGGGTGCGACGCCGGGCGCATCGTCAGCGCCCTCGTTGCGAGTCGCGATGAACGGATCAAATACATCATCTGGAACAAGCGGATACTGAGTTCAGAGGTCTCCGCGTGGACCTGGCGCAGCTACAACGGCAGCAACCCGCATTCCAAGCATTTTCACCTGTCGGTCGTGCCGAAGATGTCGTTGTTCGACTCGACCGCACCCTGGCAGCTCAGCCCGGCATCGACCTCCACGACGATCTCGCGACCCGTCCCCTCCGGCAACCGCTACAAGGTCATCGCCCGTTCCGGCCTGCGGCTGCGTGAAGGGGCGGGCACCCAATTCGACGCGATCGGTCGCCTCAGCCCCGGACAGGTGGTGGTCGTCACCGCCACCGAGGGTGATTGGTATGAGATCGATGCAGAAGGCGACGGCTTCCGCGACGGGTTCTGTTATGGGGCCTTCCTTGTCCAGGTGTCCTGATCGGCAAGTTCCCGGCGCCGCGCCTTGCACTCGATGCCGGCGGCGCCGACGGGTGCTGCCGGTAGATCGGGCGGTACGTGCGGGACTGCTTGGGTGTGGCGCGTGGCTCGGACTGGCCGTGGCTGCCGCCGCGCCGGGGTCTGGTCCTCGGGAAGCGTACAAGTCAGGGATTCAAGATGCCTGTGTGACGGAGCCCGATGAGGAGGTCGGCGGATTGATTCCGATCGCGCGCGCGACGCCTGGGCTCGTCTGGAGCGACCAGGGCGAGTTGCTGGTCGTCACCTGGAAGAACCCGAACATCTATAAGACCGACTTGGCAGACCGGCATGAAACACCTCTGGACACCGACAACCTCCTATGGGTGACCCCGGCGCCCCAGGTCCAGCACTATTGCCAGGCGGTGCTCGGGGCGGACCCTCAACTCGGTGATGACGGGCTCGCGCTGCGGCTCGCCCAGTATCTGGGTCTGCCCCCATACCGCACCTACGGGCTCTTTGTCGAGCTATGGGTCAAGCCGCAGGATCTGTTTCGCGCCTGTGTGGACCCGGAGACGAGCGACGATCGCTGCTCCCTGGTACCCGGCACGATGCCCGCAACCGTCACGAACATCGTGGATTATCCGACCTTTTACGAGGGGCTGCGCAAAGCCAGTTGCAAAGGTCGCTTCCCCCGACCCTGGACTGGGCTCGGCTACACGTATCAATGGGGGAATGTCACGACCGAGGTCGGCGCCTCCGAGCTGGTGCTGGTGCCCGGAGCGCATTACCGGGTCGCGGGCTCGTGTGCATCGCGCGATTACTGCTCACCCGCAAGAGACGGCGGGGCGCAGGTCGCGGCGATCACGGGTTGCCCGCAGTGAGGCCCCACCCAATGGCACGGGTCGGATCGGATGGGGTTACCCGCAGCGCGTTTGAGACCTTGGTCAATAAGAATCGGCGGTGCCTGATGCAAGACATCCTGCGTTTGACCCTGATACTCCTGGCGGCGTTCCTGACCTTGGCCGCATCTGCTGGAACGAACGCGGCCAGTTGCCCGCGGTGGCCGGAGACCATCTACCTGCTGCGCCACGCCGAAAAGCGCGACCAGACCGACGACAGTCCCCTGAGTTCCGCCGGCTGGCAGCGCGCGGGCGGCTTGCCGCGGGCACTCTCGCGGGTTCAGGTCGGCGCCATCCTGGTGAGTGACAAGCAGCGTACCCGGCAAACCGCAATGGCTCTGGAGGCCGATACCGGCATGACGCCCAGGGCATTTGCTCAGAGCGAACTGAAGGAATTGATTGAAGCCGTTTGCGCGGCGGGCCAGAGCAAGGGCAAAGCCGTCGTGGTCGTGGGTCACACCACAACCGTTCCCGAGGTGATGAAGTCTCTCGGCTTGAAACCGCTCACCCCGGAATTCGGCGACCTGTACGTGGTGAATACTGCCACCTGGAGCGTCGAACAACGACGCTACGGAGACTGCAGCGAGGGCGATTCGCAACTTTCAAAGGTCAATAACCATGAGTGAGGCAATACGATGACAAGCGAGCTGAACGGAAATTGGACCCACCGCAGCTTCCGCAATGTAGATACTGCGGGCGACCCGGTCCTGGCCGTGCCCTGGGCGCCCGACGGCGCCTTGGCGGTCACGACCGACGCAACCGGTTCGGTCAGTGGCCAACTGACATTCCCCTTGGCTCAGAAGGTCTTGTCGGTGACCGGTCAGATCCACGGCCCGGTGGCGGCCGGTGTCGCTGCCCCATGGCCGATGCCGGCCTCGGTGGACCTGCACGCGGTAACCGTGGGCGGTACGGCGGAATACCGTTTGCGTGGCTGGTTCATACCGAACACGAAATCCATTGTCGAAACTGTGATGGCGGTGAAAAATGACCTCGCCGGCGCGCCTGACGGCACCCTGGGCCCCTGGGTGCTGGTGGAAGACTAACCCGTCTTCGACTGTTCGCGCCCATGTTTTGCATAAGCCATTGTTTAGCTTAGACCATAGGGTCAAAGGTCGGCACTATAAAGCGATTAGTGTATGCTGGCTTGGAGCGCGGCGGTGACCCTCGGTGGCGGTTGCGCGAACGCTATAGACCGGAGGCGGAGGCTTCAGCCGGATGCCTAGCGTTCCCCCCGGTTCTTATGAGCGACTCGCCAGCTTCCCTACGCTCTGGACCGCCTGGCACGCCTATTGGCGTGGCAAACGCCGCCGCCCGGCGGTGGCCGCGTTCGATCTGGATGCGGACTTGGGCGTCCTCGCCCTACAGCGCGACCTGGCGGCGCGGACCTTCACCCCCTCTGCCTACAGAATCACCCTGGTCGCCGATCCCAAGGTGCGCATCGTCGCCGCCCCGGCCGGACGCGACCGGGTGCTCCAGCGCGCCCTGCTCGACAGCATCGGGCCGACCTACGAGCGCGACTTCATCGACCAGAGTTTCGCGGTCCGCAGCGGGCGCGGGGCGCACCGGGCGGCGCTTGCCTATCTGGGCTTTCGCATCAGCCGTGCAGGCATTGGTCCGGGACGTTGCGCCGACTGCGCCGCCGGTTGCGCCGGGCCGACGACCTGGACCCGGCGCATCTGGCGCGCAGTCTGCCGGCGTTTCGGGGGATGTGGGGCGCGCTGGGCGGGTGACAACGGTGTTTGACAGTGTCATTGACACTGACAACGACAATGACAATCACACTGACAAATTGTCAGTCAGTGTCAAACGCGAACGGACCGCTGCGCGGTCCGTTGAAGAAAGAAAGGGTCAAAGGGTCAAAGGGTCAAGGCTGGCGGCGCGCGGCCAGGACGCAGCGGAACCCGATGACCCAGTTCCGGTCCTCGGGGTCGACCCAGATCCGGTCCGACGAGCGCAGGTACCTGGCCTCGCGGTCGAAGGCACCGCCGCGCACCACGCGCGGCGACCCGCTGTCCCGCTGGTCCTCATAGTAGAAGTCGTCGCACCACTCCCAGCAATTGCCCGCCATGTCTTCCAGGCCAAGCGGCGCCTGCGCCGAACGGGGGAAGAGCCCGACCGGGGAGGTGACCCCGAGACCCGTCTCGTGGCTGTTGCAGATGCCGTCCTCCCACGGGTCGCCCCAGGGGTATTCGTACCCCTGCGGGCCGCGGGCGGCGGCCTCCCATTCGCGCTCGGTCGGCAGGCGCCCCCCGGCCCAGCGGCAGCAGGCTTGGGCCTCCCAAAAGGAGACGCCGATCACTGGCTGGTTGGGGGCGTTCCAGCGCCGTTCCTGCCAGGCATCCGGTTCGGTGACACCCGTCTGTTGCAGCCAGGCCCAACCCGCGTCGGACCACCATTTCCGGTTGGTATAACCGGCGTCGTCCATGAAGGCGCGGTACTGGCTGTTGGTTACCGGGTAACGCGAGAGCAGGAAGGGTGCCTCGATTGGGAACTTCTCGTTCTGGTCGCCGTAGACATAGACGCCAGCCGGAACCTCGACGTAGGCCCTGGGTTCGCGCAGGTCGGCGATGCGCGGATCGACGAGCCGACCCAGGCAGAGCCCCAGGGTCTGGCGCGCCTTGACCTCGACCGCGTCGGCGATGGCATCCAGACAGGTCCGGCGGAACCCGTCGGCAAAATCGTCGGGGATCGCGTACTCCTTGGCCAGGCACAGCTCCAGGGCCTCGGCCACGAAGACGGCCGGGGCCGGGTTGTCCTTGGTCTGAGCCCGGTCGAGCCCGGCGGCGAGCCCGGTCAGCAGGTCCAGGCCCCACTGGGCGTTGCGCAAGCCGAAGACCCGCGCGGCGAACAGAAACAGGAGCGTCGGACGCCACTCCGGGACGGTCCAGCGGTTGCGGAAGACCAACTCCAGGGCGGCGCGATCCGCGCTGGTGCAACTGATCCGCTCGGCGGCCAGAAACTCCTGGAAGCTCAGGTGATAGAACGCGGCGCGACCATTGGGCCGGGGCAGCAGCAGGCCGGAGCGGGTCAGCAGCTCCTCGCGCTGGACGGCGGGTTCGACTCGACCTTGCTCGTAGGCCGGATTGAGCTGGGCGAAGCAGCGCAATAACCGCTCCAGTTCCAGGTCGCCGGTCTCGGCGCTCGGGGTTGGGCGGTCCTCGTCCAGCCCCTCGCCGGTGTGCATGCCATGGGCGATGGCTTCCAGCCGGGCCTTGACCGGCTCGCGTTGGCGCGCATCGCCGGGGTAGCGGTTATAGAGCACGTTGTCGACGATCTTCTGGTAGAGGTGGTAGCGGTCCTCGGGCAGCCGCCGGCCGTTGCCGTAGATGACGCACAGTGCCGTCAGCAGCAGGGGGTTCTCGGCGAGCGGGGCCAGGTCGTCGCGGTCGTGGATGGTTGCGATCAGGCCGGCGGCCAGCGCGGACTTGTCGAGGGTGTGGAACCAGCGGGTGACGAACAAGTCCTGCAAGGGCTCGGGCAGGGGCTCCAGGGGCGCCTGCGGCAGGCCGAGTAGGTCGACGCCGCCGTAGGTGCGGCGCAGCCAGGCGAGGTAGTCGGGGGGGATGGCCGGCTTCGGCGCCTGGGCGGGAAAAACTCCGTCTTTACCGCTTTGGTAAAGCAAGAACGTCGCTTCTCCTTTGGGGCAGCCCGGTTGGTTGAAGTCTATTTGCCAAGCGCCTTTGTTCCAGAGCCGGAATAGCACCCGCACCCGTTTGGGGTCAGGCCAGAGTTCGATCCACTGGAAGGCGTTGGGGTGGCGGCTCCCGTCGTAGACGCAGCCGGCGGCCAGTTCCAGGCAGGCGCGGGCCGGGTCGGGCGGCCGGATGAAGGCGGCCTCACCCTCATGCAGGTGGCCACGCAGCACGAGATCGCAATGCAGGTGGATGGACTGGCGCGACTCGTGGGTGTCGAATTCGGCCAGGTAGTCCCAGGGGTGGTGCAGCAGGGCGAGACGCCAGTCGGCGCCTTCGCCGTCCGGGTGCAGAACGGTCTGGTGGACCTGGTAGCGCCCGAGCAACAGGCGCCCGCGGTCGGTGTCGCCGCAGGCCATCCAGGCGGAATCCAGGCGTATTCCTCCGCCTTACCGGAAAAGGCCAGGTCGCCGGTGATCGCCACCAGGTCAGGTTGAAGCCCGTGCCGGACCTCCTCGTCGATAAACTGCGCCAAGGCGCGGAGGACGGGGTCCGAGTCCCATGACTTGCCGGTGCGAAAATGGATGTCGGACAGATGCAGGAGGCGAATCGGTTGATCCATGGCGGTACCCGAGGTCCGGTGCATTAAACCGCGTCCAGCGCGAAATACGTAATTTTCATTGTGTGTTCGGCCTTGGGGGTTTAATCAACCTCGGTGGAGACGCGGTTTAAAATTGATGTTCTTCAAAACTTTAAACCGCGCCAACTCCATCAATCGCCGAGTCTGCCGGGGCCGAGCCAATCCAAAAACATTGCATACCGCGCTGGGCGCGGTTTAACAGCCTGGCGATGTTGCACGAAGCGTAACCGCTGGTCCAGATCCCCGGCAATGGCCGCGGCGCGGCGGCTGGCGTCCATGCGCGCGAGTGGGAGAACCTGACCGATACGGATGCCGCGGCGTGTGCATGGCCGGACCGTCACCGGCGACGCCAGCAATTCCAAATTTGGGTGGCCGCCGCCAACAGCGTGTCGGCAGCGAGGCCGATGGTGGATGCGCTGCGCTTATCCACCCTACGAAACCGGCTCCGTTGTAGGGTGGATAAGGCGCGCCGCTCGGTGTCGGGGACCCGGCACGGCGGTCGCGCGCGCCGCATCCACCAGCGGTCGCGCGGTGCCGCCCAAATTTGGAATTGCTGCCGGCGACGCCCGCCGGTGCCGATCCCGCCCGCTTCGTGCTAGGCTTGATTCCTGCAATTCCAAGACCGGACGCCTGTCGCCCATGTCCCCCAGCGCTGCCACTGAACTCGCACACGCGCCCCAGGTCCCGGCCCCGCCGCCCCGGCCGCTGCCCGCGGCGCGCTCCGCGGACGGTCTCCTGGTCTCGGAGGCGGTCTACTGGACTGAGTATTACCTGGAGTCGGACCACCATTACGAGTGGAACAACGGCCGCCTGGAGGAGAAACCGGTGTCCGATTACGAGACCTTTCTGGTTTATGCCTGGTTTTCCGAGCTGGTGCGGCACTTCCTGCGCACCCACCCCTGCGCGCAGATGGTCGGCCTGGAAATGGGTTTCCGGCTGCCGCTGCCGAGCGGCACCGTCATCCGTAAGCCCGATTTCGGCGTGGTTCGCAACGACAATCCCCAGCCGCTGCTGCCCTTGGATTGCTCCTACCACGGGGTTTTCGACCTCTGTATCGAGGCCCTGTCCGACCAGGAGCGCAGCGGCATCGTGCGCGACACCGTGACCAAGAAGGCCGAATACGCTGCCGGGGGCGTGCCCGAGTATTACATCCTGCATCAGAATCCCGCCCACCAGGCGTTCTACACCCGCACCGCCGCCGGGTTCTATACACCTATCGAACCACAGGCCGGGGTGATCTGCTCGCGGGTGCTGCCGGGGCTGCAATTCCGCCCGACCGACCTGGCGCGCCGACCGGAGCTGGAGGCGCTGCGTGACGATCCGGTCTATGCCGGCTTCGTCCTCCCCGGCTGGCGCGCGGATCGGGAGCGTGCTGAGGCTGCGGCGTGGCAAGCCGATGCCGAGGCGCGGCGGGCCGATGCCGAGACGCGGCGGGCCGATGCCGAGGCCCAGGCCAAACGCGAGGCGGTGGACCGAGCCGACGCAGAGGCGCGGCGGGCCGACGCGGAGGCCCAGGCACGGCAGCGCCTGGAGGACGACCTGGCGGCCCTGCGGGCACGCCTTGATGAGGGTCGGATGCGGTGAGGGACGGACGGGTGATGCGGTTCGAGTACTCACCGCATCCTACGCGCTGGACCCGGCGCATCCGGCGCGCAGTCTGCCGGCATTGCGGGGGATGTGTGGGGAGTCCATCCGGGCGCAGTCGGCCGTCCACCTAGGCGGTCAGGCAGGGTCACCGACTGGCCCTGCTGGGCGTCCTGGCCGAGTAGGTCGACGCCGATCCCGCCCGCTTCGTGCTAGGCTTGAATCCTGCAATTCCAAGACCGGACGCCTGCCGCCCATGTCCCCCAACGCTGCCACTGACCTCGCACACGCGCCCCAGGTCCCGGCCCTGCCGCCCCGGCCGCTGCCCGCGGCGCGCTCCGCGGACGGTCTCCTGGTCTCGGAGGCGGTCTATTGGACCACGTATTACCTGGAGTCGGACCACCATTACGAGTGGAATAACGGCCGCCTGGAGGAGAAACCGGTGTCCGATTACGAGACCTTCCTGGTCTATGCCTGGTTCAGCGAACTGGTGCGGCACTTCCTGCGCACCCACCCCTGTGCGCAACTGGTCGGCCTGGAGATGGGCTTCCGACTGCCGCTGCCGAGCGGCACGGTCATCCGCAAGCCGGATTTCGGCGTGGTGCGCAACGACAATCCCCAGCCGCTGCTGCCCTTGGATTGCTCCTACCGCGGGGTCTTCGACCTCTGTATCGAGGCCCTGTCCGACCAGGAGCGTAGCGGCATCGAGCGTGATACTGTCATCAAGAAGGCCGAATACGCTGCCGGGGGCGTGCCCGAGTATTACATCCTGCACAAGCATCCCGACCATCAGGCGTTCTACACCCGCACCGCCGCCGGGCTCTATACCCCCATCGCACCGCAGGCCGGGGTGATCTGCTCGCGGGTGCTGCCGGGGCTGCAATTCCGCCCGACCGACCTGGCGCGCCGACCGGAGCTGGAGACGTTGCGCGACGATCCGGTTTATGCCGGTTTCGTCCTGCCCGGCTGGCGCGCGGATCGGGAGCAGGCGGCGACCGAAGCGCGGCGGGCCGATGCCGAGGCGCAGGCCAAACGCGAGGCCGTGAACCGGGCCGATGCCGAGGCGCAGCGGGCCGATGCCGAGGCCCAGGCCAGACGCGAAGCCGTGGACCGGGCCGATGCCGAAGCCCAGACCCGACAGCGCCTGGAGCACGAACTGGCGACTCTGCGGGCACGCCTCGCGCAGGGTCAGTCCGACGGCTGAGCCGCGCCAAGCCGCCAAGTCGTGCCATGCTGTTCCCGATGTCCAGCCGGTTATATAGCGTTCGGTCATGATTACGATAGGGGTTCGTGGGGCGCCATTCCTCGCCAAGCGGCGGCAGCGTCGTCACGTCGACTGCCTGCGGTACGACATCGCGGCCTTGATCCCGGTTCCGGCCAGCTTTCGCCGTAGCTCAGGGGCGGAAACGTCATCCACAGATGTCACAGATGTTCACAGATAAAAACAGATGTTTTTTCCTCATCTGTGAACATCTGTGACATCTGTGGATCAATCCGAGTGGTCGCTTTGGCCGCAACGGCGATTATGGCCCGTGCGCCAGAGCCGCCTGCTCAGCCTTGGGATAGAGATGAAACACCGAACGCCGATACTCCGCGGCAGCGACCGCCCGAGCGCTCCTATGTCCGCCGGGTGGGCGGATCACTGGTCGCTGTCGGACACTACCTGGAGGAATGAGGCCGGTGCTATAGGTCAGCTTGGCGCGAGCCCGTAGCGGTCGATCTTCCGGTAAAGGGTGTTGCGGCTCATGTTCAGCGTCTCGGCGGTGCGCGAGATGTTCCAGCCGTGCCGGTCGAGACAGTCGCGGATCAACTGGATCTCCGCCGCCTTGAGCGGGCCCTCGGCGCCCGCCGGCAGCGTCTGCGGATCGGCGATCACCGCTGGTGCCGGCGCGGCGGTACGCGGTAAGCGCGGCAGATTGAGATGGTCGACCTCGATGATGCCCTGTTCGCAGAGCGCCACCGCGGTGCGGATGACGTTGCGCAGTTGGCGGATGTTGCCGGGCCACTCGAAGGCCAGCAGCGCCGCCATGGCCGCCGGGGTCACGCGCAGTTCGGCGCCGGTGTCGTTCTGCGCCTCCAGCACCCGCAGCACGAGTTCTTCCAGATCGCCGCGCAGACGCAGCGGGGTCAGATGCAGCGTGATGCCGTTGAGCCGGTAATACAGGTCCTCCCGAAAGCCCCCATCCACCACCAACTGGGCCAGGTCGCGGTGACTGGCGGCCAGGATGTTGATTTCGACCTGCACCGGCCGCTCGGCTCCCAGCGGAATGACTTCCTGCGTCTCCAGGACGCGCAGCAGGCGCGACTGCATGGCCGGCGGCATGTCCCCGATCTCGTCCAGGAACAGGGTGCCGCCGCTCGCCTCCACGATCTTGCCGCGCCGACCCTCCCGGCTGGCCCCGGTGAAAGCCCCGTGCTGGTAACCGAAGAGCTCGCTCTCGATCAGTGCCTCCGGGATCGCGGCACAGTTCAACGCGACGAAGGGCCGGTCGCGCCGCTCACTGGCGCGGTGCAACGCCTGAGAGAACAGCTCCTTGCCGGTCCCGGTCTCCCCATGAAGCAGGATGGGAATGCGCTTGTTCATCACCCGCCGCGCGCGCGCCGCGGCCTGCTGCATGCCGGGGTCACTTCCCGCCAGGGTCTCCAGGGTGCACAGGTCGGCACGGCAGGGGTTCGGCCCGATGGTCTTTGCCGCCACGGCGGCGGGAACCCGCGGATCGGCACGGCGCTGGGGTTTGCGGTACTGGTAAACGAAGCCGAACAGGCGTTGGCCGCGGGCCTGATCGTGCAACGCGCGGATCGTCCCCCCCTTGCTCGGCACGCCAAGCAGGAGCGGTTCGAGGTCGCCGGACAGGATCTCCGCCAATGCGCGCCCGCGCAGCGCCGCCCGGTCGCCGACCCCCAGAAGCCCAGGCGCGGCTCCATTGACCGCCAACACCCGGTTGTCTTCTCCAAGCGCGATCAGGCACTCCTGAGGCAGGCCGATGCCCTCCGGCCGGTCGTGCAGGCGCAGCACCCGGCGGTCGCGATACTGCCGCAGGAAATGCTGATTCTCCAGAATGGTGGCGGACTTGCAGACCAGCGCCCGCGCCAGTGCCTGACCGGAACGAGAGTCCTCGGCCGCACAGCAGGAGGCGTCCAGGACGCCCAGCAGGCGGCCGTCCGGGTCACGGATGGGCGCCGCGGAGCAGGTGAGGTCGATGTTCTGGCGCAGAAAGTGATCCTCGCGGTGGACCGTCACCGGCCGGCCCTCCACGATGCAGGTGCCGATGCCGTTGGTGCCGAAACGCGCCTCCCCCCAGTCCGCGCCGGTCCACAGGCCGACCGCCCGCAGTTCCCGCTCCAGGGTACGGTCGGCGAGATGCCGCAGGATCACCCCCTCCGCATCGGTGAGGATGACGGCGTACCCGGAGCCGGCGAACGACTCCAGCAGGATACGCAGTTCCGACTCCGCCAGGCGCACCAGCGCGGCCAGCGGCTCGGCCCGCTCACGCAGCAGGACGCTATCCAGCACCTGGACCTCGCGTGGACGCAAGGGGTCCAGATCGGGCTGGGCCAGGCAGCGCTGCCAGGATTGCAGGATCGTCGGCGAGAGGTCCAGGCCCCCGCTGGCGCCGCGGTCATCCGGCTCGGTCAAGCCCCCCGCCGCGCCGGGCGGCTGGCCGAAGGCGGCGGCAGCCGAAAGCTTGTGGGCGTGCCGTTCGGAAAGGGTCGATGTCACCATGGTGTCCTCTGCGCCCAGTGGTTGGGAGCGGGTCGCGGGGCTTGGCCCAAACCCGCGTAGGGGTTGGTGCCTGATGGCCCTTTTGTTGTTGTCCGGCTTGTCGCGCACACGCGGGGCGCGGCGGGGTCTGATCGTCGAAGTCTAGTGGTTGCCGACAGTGAGTACAAATGATCAGTATTGATAGGGTGCCGACTGCGCGGGACGACAGCATTTGAAGTTGCTGCTCTTCCAGTGGGCATCCTGGGACCTTATGTGATACTGCCGTCGTCGTCCCATTCCATCCCCGGAGTCCGCTTATGAACGCCGTCGATCTGATCGCCCATGAAGCGACCGCACTGCCCGCGGCCCTGCAGGCCGAGGTCCTGGACTTCATCGGCTATCTCAAGACGCGCCACCCCCAAGCCCCCGCGGTTGCCGCCGACAACGCCAAGCTGGCCGAGTTGATCGCCTTTTTTTCGCCCTACCGCAAGGACTTCGGCAGCTTCGTCTTCGATCGGGACGAAGCCAATGCCCGGTAGTTTCACCGACTCCAACGTCGTTCTTTACAGTCTGAGCTACGATAGCCTGATCGTCGCCGCGGCCCAAGAAGCCGGCTGCGCCACTGTCTATTCCGAGGACTTGCAGCACGGGCAGGTCGTCGGCCCCGGGCTGACCGTCGTCAACCCGTTTCTCGCATCAGTCGTTCCGTAAACCACCGCTTGAACTTGCGGCCTTGATCGTAATCCCGGCCAGCGGCGTGCGGGCCATGGTCATCGTTTCGGCTGTAGGGTGGACAAGCGGTAGCGCAGTCCACCGAATCCCGCGCCGCCGCTGGTGGACTGCGCTGCGCTTGTCCACCCTACGGGGCCGCGTGGCCGGAACCATGATCAAGGCCTGATCAGGCATTGATCATCGTTCCGGCCGGTCGCGGACGGTCCGCACAGCGGACCCTACGGTAACACCATGACCTGTAGGGTCCGCTGTGCGGACCGACGACCGCGCAGATCCCGCGATGGCCGGGTTTATGACCAAGCCCACGACGACGATCTTCGTCATCTCAGTCATTTCCAGCAGTCTGGGGGCCGGCGCCCAACGCCTCGGCGGCGGCCGTCACCGATTGCGAGGTCTTCGAGGTCTTCGAGGTCTTGGACGGAATTCAGTCTAGTTCCCTAGTGGCCCGTTCCAGTCTAGTTCATTAGCGGCCCGCGCCAGCCTAGCTCACGAGCGACCCGTGCCGGTCGCGTACCCCAAGTCTAGTCCGGATGCAGGGTCGGGTGGCAAGCGCCCGGCGGAGGTTTGCCTGGAATCTAGCGTCTTGTATCCGGTATTTGCGGAAACCATGATCCAGATCACAAAACGCCCCTTGCAAGACAGCAGCGAGACGCAGAAAGTACACATCGAAGGGCGATGGGCTGTGCCTGGACCGGCAGCCGATGTGCGACACCGAGCGGCTGTGGGGGCCTCGGCAGGGCGCGGGTGGGGCACGTGCGGTGAGGCGAGGTGCCTGGGCGGTCGGCGGGATTCAGTCTAGAACCCGAGTGGCCCGTGGCGGGCTAGCAGGTCGCCGGCCCGTGCCAACCTAGAACACGTTGAACTAATCCGCTCCGCGGGGCCTACCGCGCCCATCCCATAGCGCCATTGAATCGCGAACAACGCGCGGATATCCCCAGCCGCCCCGCGGTTGACCTCCAGCCCCGCCCCGGCTCCCATCGTCCACACTTTTAACGGCCCGATCCGGGTCGTTAACAGAGCACTGGACGATGACTCCCTTACGTGAGCAGATGATCACCGCCATGCAGATGCATGGCTTCTCGCCGCGCACCCACGAAAGTTACCTGGCCGCGGTCCGAGACTTGGCGAAGTTCA
>NZ_KB902363.1:0-175617 GCF_000379525.1 Lamprocystis purpurea DSM 4197
GTTCGCTCGCACTACTGAAATCGACGTTAACGATGTCGTTCAGGCGCGCCAAGGCACTGGTCTGTCCCAATCCGAATTTGCTTCAGCACTCAACATTTCAAAGCGAACACTCCAAGAGTGGGAGCAAGGACGCAGAGTTCCATCTGGTGCCGCGCAGGCGCTGATTCGCATCGCGCGCAAGCACCCAGAAGTCGTCCGCGAGATTCTCGCATAAGATGCGGAATCTTAGGAACAACATGCCGCACTGATTGCGTTTTTGCGGAGTTCCGGGGATAGTTTACTTAATTCTCGAACCCAAGGGCCGCGAGACAATGCCTAACAAACGCCCAAAGAGCGAGCGCGCGCCACCAGGGTTTGAGGTGGGTTGCAGGGTCAGTGGGTGGCGCGCGCCGCCTTGGGCCGAACGTTGAACTAATCCGCTCCGCGGGGCCTACCGCGCCCATCCCCTAGCGCCATTGAATCGCGAACAACGCGCGGATATCCCCAGCCGTCCCGCGGGTTACCTCCAGCCCCGACCCGTCGCCCATCGTCCACACTTTTAACGGCCCACTCCGGGTCGTTAACAGAGAACTGGACGATGACTCCCTTACGTGAGCAGATGATCACGGTCATGCAGATGCGGAATAATAGGGGACAGACCACGGTTTTCCTGTGAACCGCCTGCCGGGCAGGTACGAAGACAAAGAAATGCCTAATGAACGCCCAAAGAGCGAGCGCGCGCCATCAGGGTTCGAGCTGGCTTGCAAGCTCCGTGGGTGGCGCGCGCCGCCCTGTCCCAAACGTTAGGCTTCTCAAGGAGAGCCGGAGCGGCACACGAGGTTTGTCCCAGATGCACGGAAACCGGGGACATGCACGGAAACCGGGGACAGACCACGGTTTCCGCCCTGGGAAAACGTGAAGACATGCTCTAGGACGGTTGTTCCCGTCCTGGTGCGGTGCTAAGGTTGGGATATGCGCAACATCGTCTACGTCGAAACGTCAGTTATCAGTTACTTGGCTGCGCGGCCGAGCCGCGAGGTCATTACGGCGGGACATCAACAAACAACCCATGACTGGTGGGCGTCGGAGCGCAACAACTTTGCTGTTTACGCATCCCCGCTGGTTCTCAGGGAAGCCAGCGCAGGAGACCCCTCAGCCGTGATAGCTCGGCTGCGGTGGTTGCAAGACATCCCACTTCTTTCCATAACACCGGAAGCAGAGCAACTAGCGGAAGTGCTAATTCAGCGCGCAGCACTCCCAGCCAAAGCGGCCGCCGACGGACTGCACATCGCAACAGCCGCTTATCATCGGGTCAACTTCTTACTTACATGGAATTGCGCGCACATCGCGAATGCCATCAAACGTCCTATGATAGAGCGTATCTGTCGTGAGTGTGGTTTTGAACCGCCAGTTCTTTGTACACCTGACGAACTAATCGGGGGTAAGCTCGATGTGGAATGATTCAATTGTTGAAGAAACCCGACGCCTGCGCGATGAATATTCAGCAAAGCTGAACTATAGTGTTCATGCTATCGCTGAGGATCTTAAGCAGTGGGAGCGCCAAGGCTTTCCTATGGCAGCAGACCCTGACAAAGCGGTTTTCATTCCGGGAGTCTCGGGCGGTCTTCACTTAAATGCCTCCGAGCCAAGAAACAAAGACAGCCTAACAAGCGGGCTAAAAAGCGAGGCGCGCCACGAGCGCTTTCGCCGGTCTGAGAGTTCGGAGTAGGCGCGCCCGCTTTACCCCGGTCGTTATGCAACTAGGAGCCCTTCAATGAAGTACGACGAGTTCGACACGATTCTCTCGCAGTTCCGCTTGAGCCTCCCTGCCGCCCTGATGCGGCCAGATGTGTATGGTGTCCAAGTTGTTCTCGATGGCGAGGAATACGTCATCCAAATACTGGTCACTCAGCATCGTGATGAATCGCAATTATTGCCGGACGAGATCGTGCCAGCAACATTCGCCTATAAGTTCGATACGCAAAGCAAGACAATTCGGACCACCACGATCGTGCGCGACCGCGCTAGGACGAGTGTCAGATCTGGTGATTCAGCAACTTGGTCTCCTACAGGTTTGCCGTTCGGGACCGCCGGATGGAATGTGTTTTTTCCAACCCAGAACGCGTGGGTCTGCTTTAGTAACCACCATGTGCTTGTTAACCCAGACAATCCAACGTTCGGGATCGACCTTTTCCTCGGCGGCGTACACCGGGCGCAGTTACACACATTCACTTTAAGTGAGAATTGGGACTATGCGCTTGCACGATACAACACCGCCGCCGACGCTGAAGCGAGATGCCGCTTGTGCGCTGATGGGACCGAGCATCCATATCCTTTGCGACTGAGCGACGATATTTATCCGGGCGAGGATTACCGAACGGTTGGAGCCCGCACCCCTATCTGCGGTTCAGGAAGACTTCTCGGCATCGGAGATCGTGATGTGGACGGGTACCCAGGTGGAGCAACGCGAACGTTCCGGGGACAGCTGATTTTCGAGAAAATGACCGACCCCGGAGACTCTGGTAGTGTAATAGTCCGAGTTCATGACAACACTGTCACGGGCCTATTCTTTGCTCAAAATGACAGCGAATCGATTGCGAATCGCCTTTACACTATAGGGATGAGATTCGTTGGCACTGTTCGCCTTGATGGCGGAGTAGACATACCAATGTACGACGACACCGAAGCAATATTGCCTACCAAACCGATCTGGGATGATGGGAAAGCTCGCAGATTCAGCGGACCATCAATTGATCAACATGGTTCCACCGCATTTCACACTGAACTATTTGGTGGATTGCTGTTTGTCGGCACTGCAATTCTGCAGGTTGACCCAAGCGGGCGCGAAACGTGGGTAAAACCCGTGCCGCCTCCCGTTACCGCAGGTGCGCATACGCAGGCGATCGCCATTTCTAGGACTGAACAACCTCTTAGTGACAAAGAGGGTGCTGTGAGACGGGTTACAACTTTCCTTTGCTTCGGATGAGCTTTGTCTTGGTCCGATCGAAGGCAACGGAGTCAGGTCTTGCCTTTTGCGCCAAGAATGAAGAGCCTCCGGCGTAGGGACTCCGGTTGCCCGGAATTACGGTGACACTTTACCATTTACATTATTTTCCGTCCGCGCTACGCTAAGCGCATGGCTCGGCTCTCAAGAATCGTCGTCCCCGGCGTTCCGCACCACGTGACTCAGCGTGGCAACAGACGCGAGCGGGTTTTCATGGAGGATGACGACTATGCGCTTTATAAGGATTGGTTAGCCGTGTCTTGCCGGAAAAACGGAGTGGAAGTCTGGTCGTACTGCCTGATGCCGAATCATGTTCACCTGATTGTCGTACCTTCGGACGAGACCGGACTCTCCCGCGCAGTCGGCGAAACCCATCGCAAATACAGCGGGTACATCAATGCAAGACTGAGGGTTACGGGTCATCTATTTCAGGGACGGTTTGGGTGCGTGGCAATGGATGAATCTCACTTGATGGCCGCGTTTCGCTACGTGGCGTTGAATCCGGTCAAGGCCAACCTCGCTGTCAGCGCAGCCGACTGGCCTTGGTCCAGCACGCCAGCACATCTCCTACGCAGAGATGATGGATTAGTTGCCATCGCGCCCTTACTTCAACGCGTGGAAGATGTCGCTGAGTTCTTGAATATGCCGCCGGATCCTGAAATGGAAGCCGCTCTGATGCAGGGGCAAACCATCGGGCGGCCGTTGATGGGGGGGGCGCGATCTCGCTGATCTTGAGAGGCAGCTCGGCCGAGCTCTGCGACCAGGCAAACGAGGCCGCCCCGCTTTGCTGAAAGATGATCCCAGACAACTGAAATTGGTGTAAATGGTAAAGTGTCACTGTAATTTCACTGTAATTCGCGGAATTTGCCTTGCCTGCCCGGGCGCGGCGTAGCCAGGGCGCCCGGGCCGTCCCGCGGCCCCGGCCGGGCCGCACGGGCAGCCGGGGTGGGCGGAAAAAATTTCGCGGTCTCGGAGCGTGGGAACGAGCGGGTCCCGAGCGACCCGCGGGCGCCTGGCTTTCACGGCAACTGAATGGGTTGCCTCTGGAGAACAGAAATGTGTGCTCTCGAATGGTCTTCCGAGTCACCGTCGGTGGGGTTCAGTGTCCCGGTCTGTTTTGCCACGCGGTCCGGTGGGACCACCATCGACCGGGATGCCAAGGGCGGCAATCCGTTCGCCACTGCACTCATCGAACTGTCGGCGTCAGCGGATGTCGGCATCCTGGACTTCCCGGAGCGATTGCGCGCACTCACCCACGAGGTCAGTGTAGGACATCAATCACCGGAATGGGTCGGGGCGTCGCCCTCCGCGGATTGGCGGTTGCCGCATCCATGGGTCTCCGAGAAGGTTCGTCGCGTCGCGCTGGTGTTGGTCGTGTCGGACTACCGGTATTCGACGGACGACCTCGGCGGTGCGGCTTGGGACGAGCTGCGGGTCGCGGCGATGCTGGCACGCAATGGGTTCTCGGTCACCCAAGGGGTCGGGCCTGACCGTGTCGCCATACTGCAAGCCATTGAGGAATTCGCGGAAAGGTCGCGCGATGCCGACTACGCCATCATCTATTGCACCGGGCACGGGGTGGAGAAGGGAGGCATGGTGTATCTCCTTCCGGGTGACTATCCGATGCCGGAGGGTGTTGGCGCTGCGGAATTGGCGAAGTCTGCTGTCGGCGTGGGGATGCTTGCGGACGCCTGTTCTGCGCGCACGCTGAACCTGGTCTTTTTCGCTGGATGCCGATCGATCTAGGGGGTCTTGCTTCTTTCGCGGCCTGTCTGCTTTTTCCTTGTGAAACCCGTTTGGAGTGAAGGTACGGTGGTCGCGTAGGCTGTCGGTTGGTACTCGGGCGCTGCGGCGTCGGTGTTGGGTCTCCAGGCGGCGGTTTAGGACTTGGGCCATCGCGCGGGTTGCCGGTGGATGCGCTTCGCTTATCCACTCTACGATATCCGCTTTGCCGGCCGGTGGTACGGTGACGGTTTACTAAATGCACTGAATGCGGATGGGCGTTGAACGCAACCCGTAATTACTGTATTTAGTAAACTGTCACCGTAATTCCGAAAGGCCAGCGGCAACGGCACGGTTCGCGCTCTGACGCTCGTGTCGGAGTGGCTGCGAGCGCTGGGCCGGGCGCCGGTTAACGCTATATGACAGGGGGGCTCAGGGCGTTACGTTAGGCCAACACGCTAATGTCGTTGCGAGTTCTATGCCCATAGATTATGCCTAGGAAAATCCGAGAGCTAATTTATGACCTTGAACAGGCTGGATTCACCAGCAGGGGCGGGAAAGGTAGCCATCGGAATCTTGAACACAAGAAAGGCATAAGAATAACAATTTCTGGTCAGATAGGTGATGATGCAAAAATTTATCAGGAGCGAGAAGTAAGGCAAAAGATTGCGGAGTCAAAGAAATGAAAGAAAGCGCTAAATACTTAAAACTTGTCGAATGGTCGAACGAAGATCAATGTTTCATCGGCGAATGTCCAGGAATTATCGGTCCTTGCTGCCATGGTGACGATGAGGTTCAAGTATATGATAAATTATGCCAAATCGTGGACGAGTGGATTCAAACGATGCAGGATGACGGGAAACCCCTTCCGCCTCCAACTGCGGGTAATCACTTGGCGTCGAGATTATTGGCGATAGCCGCGTAGCGATAGCCAACTCAAGTTGCAGCGGCTGGTGATGGCCTGCTAAGACGGTTCCCGTCAGATCGTCAAAATAGCGCGGGCAGACTCCACAGCGGTATTTTGATCATCGGCGGGAAACGGTCGGTCAGCTTGGTTGAGTCCTGACGTGGAATTACGGTGACAGTTTACTAAATGCACTGAAAGCGGATGGGCGTTGAACGCAACCCGTAATTACTGTATTTAGTAAACTGTCACCGTAATTCCATCGAGATCGTCACAAAATGAAAGACAGCGATCGATATCACAAGTGGGTGGAGTGGAGCGACGAAGATCAAGTGTACATCGGAAAATGCCCAGATCTAATTACTGGCATTCATGGGGACGACCCTGTTTCCCTGTACAGTGAGCTATGCGCGGTTGTCGAAGATGTAATCATCCATTTTCAGGTGGAGGCTCGGAGTCTTCCAGCAGCGAAGGTCAGGCCGATGCGTGAGGTCGCATAGCGCTTAACAAGCGGGCTCAAAAGGAATTACCAAAAGGAATTACGGTGACAGTTTAGAATTTCGGTGACAGTTTACTAAATGCACTGAAAGCGGATGGGCGTTGAACGCAACCCGTAATTACTGTATTTAGTAAACTGTCACCGTAATTCCCGAGGCGTTACTTATACGCGACATCGCCCCATTTGGCCCGGTTGCGCAGTCGGCCAGGCCGCCGCGCAGCGCCGCGCCGTCCGCTTCGACTCCGCGAATCAGTACCTGCATCACCTCCCCGATTGCCGCGGCAGTCGGACGCGGGTCCACCAGGATCGGGAGATAATTCGGGGTGTAACCGAACAGGTCCCCAGGGTGCCCCAGGCGGGACGGCCCCTCGCGTAAGACCTGACTGGTCAGGCCCACCTGTGACAGCAGCAGCCGGTGCCGCAGTCCATCGGCCAGATCCTTGAGTTCACGGCAGCGCCGCCGCTTGGTGTCGGCATCCACCTGGTCCGGCAGCAATGCGGCGCGGGTGCCGGCCCGCGGCGAGTAGGCGAAGCCATGGACCTGCCCGAACGCCATGGCCGCGACGAATGCGAGAGTCTCCTGCCAGTCGGTCTCGGTCTCCCCAGGGAAGCCGGCGATGATATCGGTGGTGAGGTTGAGTCCGGGTACCGCAGCCCGGCCGCGTGCGGCCAGGCGGTCGAACTCATCGGTTTTGCAGCGCCTGGCCATGCGCCGCAAGACTGAGTCGGCGCCGCTTTGCATCGGCAGGTGGAGATGGGGCAACAGCCGCGGGTTGGCGAACAGGTCCCAAAAGTCGTCCGGCAGGTCCCAGGGTTCCAGCGAGCCTAGACGGATGCGCGGGATGCTGGTCTGGTCGAGCACGGCCCGCACCAGGTGACTCAGGTCCGACCCGATCTCGCTCCCATAGCCACCCAGGTGGACACCGGTGAGCAGCACCTCCCGTATGCCGCTCGACGCCGCCCGCTGCACTGCCGCGATGATCTCCGGTAAGGGGCGGCTGCGCTCCTCGCCCCGTGCCTGGGTGGTCACGCAGAAGGTGCAGGCATAGCGACAGCCGTCCTGGACCTTGATGAAGGCGCGCTGCCGGCCGCGGTCGAACCAGGGATTGGCCGTCTCGCTGGTGGCGCTGCCGCGGGCAAGCGGCAGCACCGGCAGGTCCAGGGCGGCGGCAGCAATCTCCACCAGCCGATCTTTCGACTGGTTGTCCACCAGCAGATCCACCCCCGCCTCTCCCGCCAGGGCTTGCGCGTCCAGGGACGCCAGGCAACCGCTCACCACCAGGCGGGCGGTTGGGTTGTCGCGGTGCGCGCGCCGCACCAGTTGGCGGGATTTGCGGGTCGCCTCCTGGGTCACGGCGCAGGTGTTGATGATGATCAGATCCGCTGGCTCATCGTCCCCAGCGAGCGCGCATCCGCGCTCGCTCAGCGCATCGGCCCAGGCTTCCAGTTCGGCTTCGTTGAGTCGGCAGCCAAGTGACTGCAACCGGACCCGCGGGTGGCTGGGCATCCGGGTGCTGCCTAACGCCAGCCGCGCTGAAACCCGGTGATAGCGCGCCGGGGGATGCGGAGCAGAATGGTCCCGTCAGACACGCTCTTGGTCATGCGTGCGGCATCCGCATCGGGAGGAAGCGCCAGGCGCCGGCTCATGGAGCCCTGTGCGACGCTGTAACTGCGCCGATAGCCGCGCCCGTCGGGCATCGTGTCTTCCTGGAGCGTGCGGGCGTCGGAGTGCATGGCGATGATCAGGTTGCGGCCCGCCAGGTTGATCTGGACCTCGTCGGGCTTCGCGTTGCCGATGCCGATGCGAACCAGATAGGCATCCGCGGTCGTCTCGCGCGCGATGCGCAGCCCGCGGGTCACCATCGCCTGGTTCGGCAGGGGGAACGCGGCCACCGGCGGCCGGCGCGGCGCTCCGGTGTTTGGTTCGGCGGGCGTGGGGCTGCTTTCGGCAGGTGCGGCGCTGCCAGGCGCCCCAGGTACGGTCCTAGCACCAGCCCAGGGCGGGAACGGGCCAGGGGGGGCAAAGGGGTACGGGGGTGCCGCATAACCCGGCGGGCCGTAGACCGGAGGCCCATAGCCGGTCCAGGCCAGGGTAACGGCAGGGATTGCGGCAGCGATTATCCCGACGAGTGCGCTACAGTGAAGACGGCAGGCGATAGGCATGGGGGGTGACTCCACGGTCAATGGGCGCCCGCAGTGACTGGACGCCCGATAATGAAAGTATAGGGTCCCGCGTGTTAGAACTGTCGAACGTGATAACCGGACGTAGGGGCGGGTTTAAAACCCGCCCCTACACCAAAGGTCTGTCTGGATATCAGGTGCGAAGGCTATAACTGCGCAGGAGCCAGGTCGGCTGCTCCCGGGCGTCGATCAGGCCATGGCGCACCAGCCAGTTACGGGCATCCTGCGCGTCCTGTTCGAACCAGGTCCGCGCCGACCCGAGCCTGAAAGTGTAGCCCCAGGCGTCCATATCGGCGAACATACGCACCCGTCCGCAGCCGGGAATCCAATCGGCGAGGAGGATTTGCAGATAGCACACGGCGTCCTCCTCCGCATAGTCGCCGCCCGCATCGGTGTGCAAGTCCGCCCGGCGCGCCTCATCCATGCAGATGCAGTGGCAAGCCTCGTGCAGTGCCGAGTGCAACGGCGTGTCCGCGCGCAGGTACAATCGGTTGCCGACCAGTCCGGCTTCGGACTCGCCCCAGTAGCTGCCGGGGATCGGGGTCGCGTCACCCCATTCGTGGACTTCGATCCGGAAGCGGGCGAGCAGGGAGGTCGCGTGCGCCCGGTCGATTTGCGACCAGCGCAGCACCGCCTCCAGGACCGGCGTTAGAGCGATGGGATTGGCGTGTGCGGCGGGCGGGCAGTCTGGCATGGCACAGCGTGGCGAGGTGGAAAACACTGCGCGCTATCCTACTCCCCCGGCTGGCCGGAGCGACGATCAAAGCCCGGCAATCCCCCCTTTTTTTGAGGTGATCTTGACTCCGTCCCCCGAACTCTCAGTCGTCGTCCCGACCTTCAACGAGCGGGAGAATATCCAGGAACTGGTGAACCGGCTTGCGGAAACACTGCAGGCGATCCGCTGGGAGGTCATCTTCGTCGACGACGACTCACCGGATGGCACGGCCGCCCTGGTGCGCTCGCTTGCGCAGCGCGATCCGCGGGTGCGGATCATTCATCGTATTGGCCGGCGGGGGCTCTCCACCGCGTGTGTCGAGGGCATGCTGGCCTCCTCCGCGCCCTTGCTCGCGGTGATGGATGCGGATCTCCAGCACGACGAACGCATCCTGCCCGCCATGCTGCGGGCGGTCAAAGACGACGGCTACGACATCGCGGTCGGCAGCCGCTACGTGGCCGGGGGCAGTCTGGGTGAATGGGGCGAGGAACGTCAGTTCGCCAGCCAATTCGCGACCCGGCTGTCCCGGCTGGTGCTCAAGGCGGGAGTCAAGGACCCGATGAGCGGCTTCTTTCTGCTCAAACGGGAGGTCCTGGAAGGGGCGGTCGCCGACCTCTCTGGAATCGGCTTCAAGATCATGCTGGATATCTTTGCGTCCAGCACCAAGCCGCTGCGCTATATCGAAATTCCCTACGAGTTCCGCATCCGGCAAGCCGGCGAAAGCAAGCTCGACAGTGCCGCGGTCTGGGACTACCTGATGATGTTGCTGGACAAAAGCCTGGGGCGCTATATCCCGATCCGCTTCATCCCCTTTGCGCTGGTCGGCGGCGCCGGGGTCTTCGTCCACCTCCTGGTTCTTTGGCTGGTCTACGACCTTGGTGGATACGGTTTCACGACGGGCCAAACCGCCGCCGCTGTCATCGCCATGACCTTCAATTTCTTCGTGAACAATGCCGTGACCTACCGCGACCGGCAATTGCGCGGCTGGGGGATGCTGCGCGGCTGGGTGTCATTCACCCTTGCCTGCTCGCTCGGGGCGGTCGCGAACGTCGGGATCGCCACCTATGCCTTTGAGACGCAATTGGTCGGCGAGACCGCCTGGGTGCTCTCGGCTGTCGCCGGGATCATCGTCGGGGCGGTGTGGAACTATGCAGTGACCTCCGTTTACACCTGGAACAAGGTCAAGGGTGTCTGAGCGGACCGGTCTGCATCCAGTGTCCGTACACGTATAGCTGGTTGATCGGCGACCTGGGCGGTCGGCTGATCTCTACGATACTGGGCACCGAGTCCGAGTAGGTCGGGTTAGCGCAGCGTAACCCGACCTACGGGGCGGCTCATGCCCAAATTGAATCGCTTATCCGATTACGACAACGACAACGATGGTATTCGTTGGTTAAGGCGATTTCCGAGGAATTTCCTACCACGCGAGCTCGGCCTCCGGGGACCCGGGCGACGCGACCGGAGGCCGACGCTTTAGCGGGCGGCGGTGCCGCGTCCGGCTGAAGCCTCGACCTTCTGTGTGTTGTGCGGATGCAGCAAAATCCTCAGGAGGCTGTAGGGGACTTTAGGGGCGACTAAAGTCGCCCCTACACGTTGGTACATCTTCCCGGAAATCACCTAACTTATTTCCCCTAGTTACTGAGGGGATCAGCACGCCACCGGCTTCGCCTCGACCTGCCAGATGTGCTCCGCGTATTCGCGGATCGCCCGATCCGATGAGAACTTGCCCATCCGCGCCACATTGAGGATGGACATGCGGTCCCACTGGTGCTGATCCGTCCAGGCCGTGCCGACACGCGCCTGGCAGTCGACGTAAGCGCGGTAGTCGGCCAGCACCATGAAGGGGTCCTGATTGACCAGATGATCGGTCAGCGGGCGGAACAGGGTGGGGTCCCCATGCGAGAACAGACCGGAGTTGATCAGGTCGATGACGGATTTGAGTTCAGCGTCGCCTTGGTAAATCTCCCACGGATGATAGCCCGCGGACTGGCGCTGACGAACCTCATCGGCCGTCATGCCGAACAGGAAAAAGTTCTCCGGCCCCACTTCCTCGCGGATCTCGACGTTGGCGCCGTCCAGGGTGCCGATGGTGAGTGCGCCGTTCATCGAGAATTTCATGTTGCCGGTGCCGGAGGCCTCCTTGCCGGCGAGTGAGATTTGTTCCGAGAGGTCGGCGGCCGGATAGAGCCGCTGGCCGTTCTGCACGCTGAAATTGGGCATGAAGGCGACGCGTAGGGTGCCGTTGACCTGAGGGTCGTGATTGATCACCTCACCGACCGCGTTGATCAGTTTGATCATCAGCTTGGCCATGTAATAGCCGGGCGCGGCCTTGCCGCCGAAGATGAAGGTGCGCGGGACCACGCTGTGGTTGGGGTCCTGCTTGATGCGCTGATAGAGGCTGACGATGTGCAGCAGGTTCAGATGCTGGCGCTTGTACTCGTGCAGGCGCTTGGCCTGGACGTCGAACAGGCTCTGCGGATCCACCTTGACCCAGGCGTGCTGCTCCAGCCAGCGGGCCAGGTCGCGTTTGGCCGCGGTCTTCACCGCGCGCCAGCGCGCTCTGAATTCGGCATCGTCGGCATAGGGTTCCAATTGGCGCAGGCAGCTCAGATCGCGTAGCCAGCGGTCGTCGCCGCAGGTCTCGGTGATGAGTTTTGCCAGGCGCGGGTTGCTCACCGCGATGAACCGGCGGGGAGTGACGCCATTGGTGACGTTATGGAAGCGCTCCGGCCAGAGTTCGTAGAAATCCTTGAGAATGGTGGTCTTGACCAGATTCGAATGGAGTTCGGCCACCCCATTGACGGCGCGCGCTCCCACCACCGCCAGGTGTGCCATGCGCACCCGCCGTCCGCCGTCCTCGCTGATCAGTGACATCCGGGTCACGCGGTCCTCGTCGCCCAGGAAGCGGATGCGCACCTCGTCCAGGAAGCGGCGATTGATTTCGTAGATGAGCTCCAGATGGCGCGGTAGGATCTTCTCGAATAGCCGCACCGACCAGGTCTCCAGTGCTTCGGGCAGCAGGGTGTGGTTGGTGTAGCAGAAGGTCCGGTGAGTGATGTCCCAGGCCTGATCCCAGCCCATGCCGTGCTCGTCGACCAGGAGCCGCATGAGTTCCGCGACCGCGAGCGCCGGGTGGGTGTCATTGAGCTGGGCGACGAACTTCTCGGCAAAGCTGTCGAGGCTGCCGACCGTATGCAGGTGCAGCCGTATCATATCCTGGAGTGAACAGGAGACGAAAAAGTATTGCTGCTTGAGGCGCAGTTCCTTGCCCGCCGCGGGCTCGTCATTCGGGTACAGGACCTTGGAGAGGGTTTCGGCCTCGATCTTGGCGTGGACCGCGCCGTAATAATCACCGACGTTGAACGCCTGGAAATCGAACGACTCGGGGGCCTCGGATTTCCACAGACGCAGCAGGCTCACATTGCCCACCCCGTACCCCAGGATCGGCGTGTCGTAGGCAACGCCATTGACCTCCAAATCCGCGGCCCAGCGCACGCGCAGCGCGCCGTGCTCGTCGTGATACTGTTCGGTGTGGCCGCCGAATTTGACCGGGAAGCGCAGCTTGTAGCGCGGGATCTCCCAGGGGTTGCCGTTCTTGAGCCAGGTGTCGCTCTTCTCCACCTGCCAGCCGTTCTCGATCTCCTGATCGAAGATGCCGAACTCGTAACGGATGCCGTAGCCGATCGCCGGGATCTGTACCGTGCTCAACGAATCCATATAGCAGGCGGCGAGCCGCCCGAGGCCGCCGTTACCGAGTCCGGGTTCCTCCTCGGTCGCCATGATCTCGGAAAAATCCAGTTCCAGCTCCACCCCGGCAGCGTGCGCCGCTTCGGTGATGCCAAGGTTCAACAGGTTGTTGGCCAGGTGGGGGCCCAGCAGGAACTCGGCGGAGAGATAACAGACGGTGCGTGCCGCGCTGTCCTTGTAGCTCTGCGCGCACTTGAGCCAACGCTCCAGCAAACGGTCGCGTACCGTGTAGGCAGCGGCCATATAGAGGTCGTTGGGTGTGGCCACATCGCGGAAGCGCCCCTGCACATAGAACAGGTTGTCGATGAAGGCCTGCTTGAGGGCCTCTTGGGACATGCCGGTCCGGGTGCGCTCGCGGGGTGCGGCGGGAACCGGGGGCTCGCTCTGCGGCGTCTGGGCGGTAGTCATGGGTGTCTCGTCGGGGCGGGTGGCGGGAACGGCGGACGGGGCCAGGCCCCGTCCGCACGGCGGCTCAGTCGCTGCGTCAGCTCACAGCGGCCAGGTCCAGTCGTCGAACTCCGGCTTGTCGATGCCGTATTCAAAGGCGTAGGCGCGCGCTTCGATCTGCATGTCGCGGAAGCGCTCCTTGGCGTGAGCGCCGGTGGCCTGGAGTCGCGGCACCCGGTTGATGACATCGATGGCCAGGCTGAAGCGGTCGATTTCGTTGCTGATCGCCAGCTCCAGCGGGGTGTTGATATTACCCTTCTCCTTGTAGCCGCGCACGTGCAGGTTGGCGTGATTGGTGCGCCGGTAGGCCAGGCGATGGATCAGCCAGGGATAGCCGTGGAAATTGAAGATGATCGGCTTGTCTTTGGTGAAGATCGAGTCGAAGTCGTTGTGTGAGAGCCCATGTGGGTGCTCGGTGTCGGGCTGAATGCGGAACAGGTCCACCACGTTGACGAAGCGGATCCTGATGTCGGCAAAGGCCTCGCGCAGCATCGCCGTGGCCGCCAGGGCCTCCTTGGTGGGGATGTCGCCGCAGCCGACCATCACCACGTCCGGTTCCACTCCCTCGTCATTGCTGGCCCAATCCCAGATGCCCAGACCCTTGGTGCAGTGCTTGATGGCTTCATCCATGCTCAAGTACTGCAGATGGCTTTGCTTGTCGCACACGATCACATTGATGTTGTTCATGCTGCGCAGGCAGTGATCGGCGGTGGAGAGCAGGCAGTTGACGTCCGGCGGGAGATAGATGCGGGTGACCTTGGGGCTCTTGTTGACCACCACGTCCAGGAAGCCCGGGTCCTGATGGGTGAAGCCGTTGTGGTCCTGGCGCCAGACGGTGGAGGTAATCAGCAGGTTGAGTGAAGAGACCGGTGCCCGCCAGGGGATCTCATTACAGATGGCCAGCCATTTGGCGTGCTGGTTGTACATGCTGTCGATGACATGGACAAAGGCTTCGTAGGTAGCGAAGAAGCCATGCCGCCCGGTCAGCAGATAGCCCTCGTACCAGCCTTCCAGGGTGTGCTCGGAAAGCATCTCCATGACTCTCCCGTCGGGGGACAGCTCGCTGCCGTCGGCATCTTCCGGAAGATAGTCGCAGAGCCAGGTTTTCTTGCTGACCTCATAGACGGCGTCGAGCTTGTTGGACGCGTTCTCGTCCGGGCCGAAGACGCGGAAGTTGCGCATATTGTCGGCCATGATGTCGCGCAGCATCGCGCCTAAGGGCTTGGTGTTGAATGCGCGGGTGGTGCCTGGGGTGCTCGGGTCCACGGCGTAGGCCCGAAAGTCCGGCATGCGCAGCGCCCGGCGCAGGATGCCGCCATTGGCGTGGGGGTTGGCGCTCATGCGCCGGTTGCCCTTGGGGGCCAATTCCTTGAGTTCGGGGATGAGGCGGCCCGCGGCGTCGAAGAGTTCCTCGGGCTTGTAGCTCTTCAGCCAGTCTTCGAGCTGTTTCAAATGCTCCGGGTTGTTGTGCATGCCCGACAGGGGGACCTGATGGGAGCGCCAGAAGCCTTCCACTTTCTTGCCGTCCACCGTCTTGGGGCCGGTCCAGCCCTTGGGACTGCGCAGGACGATCATCGGCCAGTGGCCCCGCGTGGCCTCGCCGCTGGTGCGCGCGGCCTGCTGGATACGCTGGATCTCGGCCATACAGGCGTCCAGGGCGGCGGCCATTTTCTGGTGCATCTCCTGGGGGTCATCGCCTTCCACGAAATGCGGGACCCAACCGTAGCCGCGCATCAGGCTTTCAAGCTCGGCGTTGGGAATGCGTGCCAGCAGGGTCGGGTTATTGATCTTGTAGCCGTTCAAATGCAGGATCGGCAAGACCGCCCCATCACGGATGGGATTGAGGAACTTGCTGGAGTGCCAGGAAGTCGCCAGCGGCCCCGTCTCGGATTCGCCGTCGCCCACCGCGACGACCACCAGCAGATTGGGATTATCGAATGCGGCGCCGAAGGCATGTGAGATGGAATAACCAAGCTCGCCGCCCTCGTGGATGGAGCCGGGGGTCTCCGGCGTGCAGTGCGAGCCGATGCCGCCCGGAAACGAGAACTGCTTGAAGAAGGCTTGCAGTCCCTCCTCGTCCTCGCTCTTATTCGGATAGATCTCGGAGTAGGTCCCTTCCAGGTAGACCGGGGCCAGCACGCCGGGGGCGCCATGACCGGGTCCGGCCAGGAAGATCGCCTCCTGGTCCTGTTCACGGATGATCCGATTGACATGGATATACATGAAGGACAGGCCCGGACTCGCGCCCCAGTGGCCCAACAACCGGCTTTTGATATGCGCTTCCTGCAGCGGCTCGCGCAGCAGCGCGTTGTCTTTCAGGTAGATCATGCCCGCGGCCAGGTAGTTGCAGGCGCGCCAATAGGCGTCGATCCTGCTCAGCATCTCGACGGACAGGGGGGCTTGCTGCTGCGATACGACGGGCGGTTGAGCGGCCATGGAGATGTCCTCTTTCGGTGGTTCTGGGCCTGCGAATCGTAGCGCCGCGAGATTGCCGGGACGTGACCTGACGGGGTCTCCGGAGCAACACCCGCGCACTCAGGTGCCGATACTCGCCGAAGCCTCAGGATCGATGCAAGCGCACGCGATGGCGGGCACTCGCGCGCAGCACCAGGTGCGGATCGCGTGCCGCCAGAATCCGCTCAACGCGCACCCCGCGGGCGGCGGACGCTGTCCTAACCAGGCCCAGGCGCACAGCAGGGCGGGCAGGGGATCAGCCGGATCGACGGGTGCCGCGGCCAATGACTTACTGAGTTTACGGCCGGCGCGATCGACCGCCAGCGGGACATGGGCGTAGGTTGGATGCCGCAGACCGAGCGACTGTTGCAGCAACAACTGCCGGGGCGTCGATGCCAGCAGATCGGCCCCGCGCACCAACTGATCGATGCCCTGCCAGGCATCGTCCACCACCACGGCTAGTTGGTAGGCGTGAATGCCGTCGGCGCGGCGCAGCACGAAGTCACCGACGGCCGCGGCGACATCCTGGCGCTGAGCGCCCTGGATGCGGTCCTGAAACCGGATGTCTCCCGGGTAGGTGCGCAGCCGGATGGAACGGGCCAGGCGTCCCGGCGGGAGTCCGCCGCGACAGGTGCCGGGATAGATCGGACCCTCACTGCCGTCGCGCGCCAGGCGGGCAATCTCAGTGCGGGAGCAGGCGCAGGGGTAGGTCAGTCCACGTTCGCTGAGCCGCTCCAGTGCTGCGGCATAGGCCTGCGTGCGGCGGCTCTGGTAGACCAGTGGTCCATCCCAGCGGAATCCGCAGGCGTTCAGGGTGCGGAGGATGGCGTCGGCCGCCCCTGGAATCTCGCGGGTCCGATCCAAGTCCTCCATGCGGACCAGCCATTCACCGCCATGGGCCCGAGCGTCAGCATAACTGGCCAGCGCGGCGATGAGTGAGCCGAAATGCAGGGCACCGGTCGGTGAGGGCGCGAAGCGCCCCCGATAAGGCGGGTGGCCGGCGCCCGCCGCCATCAAGGGCTCTCAGCCGCGCTGCTTTTCCCGAATCTCGTCGAGGGTCTTGCAGTCGATGCAGAGTGTCGCCGTGGGACGCGCTTCCAGGCGGCGAACGCCGATCTCGACGCCGCAGGCTTCGCAGTAACCGTACTCGTGCTCGGTGATCCGCGCCATGGCCTCGTCGATCTTCTTGATCAACTTGCGTTCGCGGTCGCGGGTACGCAGTTCGAGGCTGAACTCGGACTCCTGGGTGGCGCGGTCGTTGGGATCCGGGAAGTTGGTCGCCTCGTCCTGCATGTGATGGACGGTCCGGTCGACCTCCTCCATCAGGGACTGCTTCCACGCCAGGAGGATCAGGCGGAAGTGCTCCTCCTGCGCCGGGCTCATGTACTCCTCATCGCTGGCAGCGTTGTAAGGTTCGAAACCGAACGCTTTAGGCTCTTGGTTACTGACTGTCTCGGCCATGAACGTGCTCCCGCAGGCTCGCAGTGGGGTGATCCGCGACCGTTGTCCCAGCCCCATCCTTGGGCTTGGTCACGAAAAACGCCCTTGAATACCAGATCGCGGCGTCCGGGGCAACCCATTTGGCATTTCCCGGCGGTGCGATCAGGCGGCGTGTCAGGCTGGACCCGACCGGCGACATGGTGTATCAGGGGTGCGTGTCGTCGGTCGCTGGGGTACCCTTCCGGCATTCAGATGAACGCGATAGCGCGAGGCGGGTAAGGCGTGTACAGATTCAAAGCAATTATTTTCGACGTGGATGGGACCCTGGCCGACACCGAGCGTGATGGTCACCGTCTCGCCTTCAACGCCGCTTTCGCCGAGGCCGGGCTCGCCTGGCACTGGGATGTCGCGCGCTACGGGGCCTTGCTGGCGATCACCGGCGGTAAGGAGCGGATCCGCTACTATATCGAACAGGAAGGGATCAGGCTGGACTCGGCGGTGAACCTGGACGCCTTTATCGCAGCCCTGCACAGTGCCAAGACCCGCCATTATCTGGCCCTGCTCGAAACCGGGGCCATCCCGCTGCGCCCCGGCGTCCTACGGCTGCTGCGCGAGGCACGCGAGGCTGGTATCCGGTTGGCGATTGCAACGACCACGACCCCCGAAAATGTCATCGAGTTGCTCCGCCATTGCGGCGAGCCGGGGCTGCCCGATTGGTTCGAGGTCATCGCGGCGGGGGATGTGGTCCCGCGCAAGAAGCCGGCGCCCGACATTTTTACACTCGCCTTGGCGCAGTTGGGCCTGGTCGCACAGGATTGTGTCGCGGTGGAGGACTCCGACAACGGCATGTGCGCTGCGCTGGCCGCAGGTCTGAAGGCACTCCTGGTGACCCTTAACGCCTACACCGAGAATCAGTCGTTCGACGCCGCCCCGCTGGTGGTGGAGAGTCTCGGCGGGCCGGACGCCGCCGCGGTCGTCCGGCGCGGCGACTTGGGCGGGTCGAACTATGTCGATCTGGCCGCACTGGACCGCCTCCACGCGACGGTCTACAGCGGCGCATGAGCGCGGGCGACGGTCGCGATCGAGAATCGGTGTCGGACGGGTTCCCCTGTGCGATAATCCGGTGAGGATTCACTCTCAGTGATGAAGCGCGGCGATCAACGACGGGCCAAATCGGCTGAATCGTAGGGAGCAACACACGAGTGCGGCATTGTGACATTCTCCTGAGCGCGTTGCTGGCGTCTTTCCTGGTCGGTTGCTCTACCCCGAAATTCCCATCGCCGCCGGAGGCGACGTACGAACTTCGCTCGGCCAGTAAATACAAGATCGGCCCCGGGGACTCGGTGCAGATCTTCGTGTGGCGGTACCCCGAAGTCAGTACGACCGTGCCGGTGCGGCCTGATGGTTTCATCTCCGCGCCGCTGCTGGAAGATATTCCGGCCTCCGGCAAGACGCCAACCGAGCTTGCCCGCGACCTGGAGGCGGCGCTATCGGTTTATCTGCGCGACCCCCTGGTGACCGTCATCGTGCAGGGGTTCCAGGGGATTTTCCCTGAGCAGATCCGTGTATTAGGTGAGGCGACTCATCCCACGGCATTGCGCTATATCGACGGCATGACCTTGCTTGACCTCATGATCCAAGTCGGCGGAACAACCCAGTTTGCAGCCGGCAACCGGGCGGTGCTGATGCGGTTCGAAAAGGGCGAAAAAAAGCATTACACGGTACGATTGGATGACCTGACGAAAGCGGCGGATCTTTCGGCGAATGTCGACATGCAGCCCGGCGACATCCTCATTATTCCCGAGTCCTGGTTCTAGTTTGCAGCGCGCCTGCACATTCTCGCCATGCAAGACTTGCTGCGTCTCGCGATTCAATATCTTTCCGGTGTCTGGCGCCACCGTTGGTCCGCCCTTGCCGTGGCGCTGATCGCCAGCCCGATCGGCTGGTTCTATACCGCGAGCCTACCTGACGAATTCGTCGCACAGGCGCGCGTCTATGTCGATACCGACTCCGTGTTGACGCCGCTGCTGAGCGGCCTGGCAGTTCAGACCAGTGACAGCCGTCGCGTGACCATGATGACCAATGTACTGTTCAGCCGGGACAACATGGAGAAACTCGCGCGGATGACCGACATGGATTTGCGCGCGAAGACGCCGCAGCAGATGGACGATTTGGTAAAGGAATTGAAAGAGCGGGTCAGTCTGGCGCGTCAGGGCGATAATATCTATACCATTTCGTTCAAGGACCGCACGCCCAATCTCGCCAAACGGGTCGTACAGTCGATGCTCACGATCTTCGTCGAGTCCAACCTCGGCTCGTCGCGCCAGGATCAGGATTCCGCCGAGCGCTTTCTGCAGCGCGAAGCGAAAGATTACGAGCGGCGCTTGATCGATGGTGAGCGCAAGATGAAAGAGTTCAGAATGCGCAATCTCGACATCCTGTCCGATCGCGGATCTTACTATACCCGGCTGCAGGCCGCGCGCGCCTCCCTCAAGCGCGCGCAAGACGCTGTCAGTTCCGCCACGCGCCGCCGGGATCAACTTGGCGATCAGCTTGCGATCGTCGAGGACGAGGGGGCCGAGAGCGCAGATTACGCGCAGTATATCAATGACGAACTGAAGATCCATTTGGCGGACATCGACCAGCGTATTCGCGAGATGCAGCAACAGTTGGATGAATCCCTACTGCGCTATACCGACGTCCATCCCGGCATCGTCGCCTTGAAGGCGGCGCTTGAACGGCTCAACGTCCAGCGGGAGACCGAAAAAACGCTGTTTATTTCGAAGCAGGACCAGAATACGGTCGTGAAATCACTGTCGGGGAATCCCATCTACCAGCAACTGCGGCTGCGGCTCTCGGACGCTGAATCCGATATCGCTTCCCAGCAGGCACTCGTCGAGAATCTGAAGGCGGAGATTGAACAGTATCAGGCCTCGGTCGACCAAGTGCTTCAGGTGGAATCGGAGCAACAACAGTTGAATCGTGACTATGCCATCCTGAAATCCAACCACAGCCAACTCCTGGAGCGGATCGAAAAAGCACGACTCACACGCGAGGTCGACACAAGCGTGGACACCGTGAAATTCCGGACCCTCGACCCCCCAAAAGTCCCCAGTGAACCCAGTGCTCCCGACCGGGTACTGATCGCGTCAGGGGTGTTCGCCGGAGCGACCGCTGCCGGGATTGGCCTGGCATACCTTCTTGCAATGCTCTGGCCTGTGTTTGGTGACCGCAGGCAGTTGTCCGAAGCCACCGGATTGCCGGTGCTCGGCAGTCTGAATATGGTCTGGACCGCCGCGGAGCGCCGCAAGAGGTTCTGGGAAAATATCGTCTTCGGTACCACGTTGTCCGGCCTGGTTCTCGCATTTGTCGGGGTGCTGGCTCTATTTCACTGGCGCATCGACATCATGTCGCGATTGCCTTTCTTGGCGTAACGAGATTTAGATGAACACCATTGAACGCGCTGGCGAGCGACTGTCCGCGACACGTCAAGTGCTCTCGCCGGATGTGCTTGTTGCCGACGGCCGCAACGCGACCACCCGCGAGGCGGTGGATGCCAATCCGGAATCGCCCGCGGCGCAGCGCAAAGTCCATATACCGCCGAGCACAGTGGTCAATCCCGACATTTCTCTGACCAGCCTCGACCAGGGCTTCCTGCTATCGCCGGAAGGCGGGCGCTCCCGAACGGCCGAGGAGTTCCGTATTATCAAGCGTCCTCTGCTCGTGAATGCATTCGAGAAGACGCCGGAGGGTGTCAACTATCCAAACCTGATCATGGTAACCAGTTCCGTTCAAGGCGAAGGCAAGACGTTTACCTCCCTGAATCTGGCTATTTCCATTACCATGGAGATGGACAGCACGGTGCTGCTGATTGACGCCGATGTCGCCCGGCCGGGGCTTTCACTGCGCCTGGATGTTCGCGACCGACCAGGCTTGATCGACCGCCTTGTCGATGAAACGATCGATCTTTCGCAGATGCTCCTGAAGACCGACATTCCCAAGTTGACCGTGCTTCCAGCAGGAACAGCGCATAAACGCTCAACCGAGTTGCTTGCCAGCGGAAGCATGCGTCGACTGCTTTCGGAGGTCGCATCGCGCTATCCGGATCGTATTGTTTTATTCGATTCTCCACCGGTCCTGGAAACCACCGAAGCAAGCGTTCTGGCGTCATTGATGGGGCAGGTCGTGATTGTCGTGGAGCATGACAGCACCGCCCAGGGTGTTGTCAAAGAAGCGCTCGCGCATTTCGAAACCACGGACAATGTCTTTCTCGTTCTCAACAAATGCAAGGCCAGCCTGTTCTCCAATCAGTACGGCTACGGCTACGGCTACGGATACGGATACGGATACGGCTACGGTTATGGCGCTTACGGCGATGCCGACGGCGTGCAAAACTAGTCAAGTGACAGTTCAAGAACAGGCTATACGCAGCGATTAACGAAATACAAGCAAACCCAGCCGCTTGAAAGAAAAGTCATGTTCACCTTGTTATTGAATCTTTACCAAAGGTGTTCGGCGAGGCGGTTTCTTGGCGCGTCCGCGTCGCCTGGGGTCCTGCTTGTTCTGGCGATCCTGAGTGCGCGGAGCATCGAGGCCGAGCCGATCGTCGCCTCGGCCGGTGTGTTGTCACGGCTGGTTTTTACCGATAATCTCTTCCTTACGGCGCAGCGCCCGGAGCCGGCGATGATCTTTCAGTTGACGCCGAATATCACGGGTGGTCGCAGAGGTAGCCGGTCATCCTATCGCTGGTATTATGGTCCCAGCGCGCTGTTTTATTCCGGTGGTCACTCTGATCTGAATCATGTATTTCACGTGCTTCAGGCCAATGCGAGCGTCGACCTCATCAAGGAGTACTTTGCATTGCAGTTGACGGCGAACGCAAATCAAAACCTGGTCGATCCGACCGTGCAGAGCACTGGATTCGACGCGTTCGGGAATCCCGATGCCTTTGCTCAGACCGCTTCGGTTTCGGTGGCGCCGGTTATTCAGTTCCCATTGTTGCGGGCGAATGTCGCGACCGTACGGTTCGCGCCGGGATTCAACTACGTGTTTGCCGCGAAGACTGCCGAAGGTGCGCGCAACGCGGGTTCCACGGGCTCGCAGAGTTACTTAACCATCGCGAGCGGCGACTATTTTTCACGTGCCCCGTGGGATGTTGCAGCATTCAGCAATATCTTCAGCAGAGACAACGACAAGGATAGCGACAACGACACCGATGGAATCTCCAATATCAGGGGAACCGTCACTTACCCGGTCAGTGCAAAGTGGAACATCCAGGGTCTCGTCGGATATGAGTGGGGCCAGTACGAGTCCCTGTCCGAACCTGGCGGCTGGCGCTGGCGGGTCACGCCGTACTGGTCGCCGTCCCAAAATACATCAATCGGGCTGGGCTATGGCTGGCGGTATTTCGGCGCGGACTATTTCGCCAGTATCAAGTACCGGCATAAGAAAACAGTGGTCACGATGAGCTATGAAGTCGCGGTGTCGAATGCCCGTACGGCCTTGCTCGATACCCCCGTCGTCTATTTTGAGGACGCTTTCGGGGAGCCGATCATCAGCCCGACTTCCGAACAGACCTTAGCGGGCTCGGTTTCGAACCCGCCGCTCGTCGCCGGCGTCTTTTTGCAGTATCAGACGCTGGCCAGTATCGCGCACCGGTTAGGTCGGACGACCGGCTATTTCTCGGTTAATCAAAATCGCTGGGACTATCAGCGTTCAGGTATCCAAGTAGATGATCTTCAGGGCAGTCTCCTTTTCAATCGTGCCTTGTCGCGACGCACCCGAGGGGAAGTCGGCGCGCAATACTGGCTATATAGTCAGTTCGCTGTCGGCGCGGTCGATTTTGATCAATTTAAAGTCTGGGGTGCACTGAGCTATCAGGTGAACCGCAGGGTATCCGGAAGCATTCGTTATTTCTATAATCAGCGAAGCTCCGACACCGCAGCGCAGAGTTTTGACGAGAATGGGCTATGGTTTACCATGAATTGGGGTTTGTGAAAAGGAATGTACGAAGAATTCTATCACCTTTCCGGTAAGCCGTTCCAATTGACACCCGATCAGCGGTTTTTTTTCGACAGCCGGGGTCACCACCGGGCCTTGGCCTACCTGCGCTACGGTTTGGAGCAAGGTGAGGGATTCGTCGTCATTACCGGTGGTATAGGAACAGGGAAAACAATGCTATTGCAGGCATTGTTCGGCGAACTCGACACCTACCATGTGATGGCCGCCCAGTTGATAACAACTCAAGTGGAGCCCGAGGACCTGCTTCGTATGGTGTGTGCGTCCTTTGGTTTAGCGCATGACGGGTTCAACAAGGCAACTTTGCTGCATCACCTCGAGCAAGTCGCGCGCGCGCGATTCGCCGAGGGTCGTCGCGTTTTATTGGTTGTCGATGAGGCGCAGAATCTTCCCGCGAGATCCCTTGAAGAATTGAGGATGCTTGCGAACTTCCAGATCGAGGGGCGCTCGCTTTTCCAGAACTTCCTGTTGGGGCAAGATAATCTGCGCCGGACGCTGCAGCTGCCGAGCATGGAGCAACTCCGGCAACGGATTATTGCCGCTTATCATCTCGATCCACTATCCGGTGAGGAGACTCAAGCGTACATCGAATTTCGCCTGAACTGTGTCGGGTGGTCCGGGAAGCCAACGCTTACGTCAGAAGTGTTTGCTTTGATTCACACTGAAACGAACGGCGTGCCGCGGCGCATAAACACATTATGTGATCGATTATTGCTCTATGGATTCATTGAGAACAAGCTTGATCTGAGTGCGGACGATGTCCGGGTCGTCGCCAACGAACTGCGGCAGGAGATCGGCTGGTCAGTGGGGGCCGGAAGTGTCTCTGACGGCAATGCTCCGGCCAGTCCCAAGTCCGGGGGCAATGGGTCCTTGCAGTCGTCCGACGCGGACGATCTGTCGGCTCGGTTGCTGGCCTTGGAGGAGGAGGTTGCGCGGATTCGTGCGATCGTCACGCGGGAGCGCAAGCTCCTGCGTAAAGCGGTCTTGTTGCAGCTTGAACTTGATGCCTATGATGACCTGGATTGATCGAGATCTTGCGTTTGACGGGGTTTCGGCGCGGCTCATCCCCGTGGCGGATCGAGAAGGCATCGGTACTTTGGCTCACGTCAATGCGATGACAGTCGACGTAGAAGATTACTTTCAGGTGACCGCTTTTGAGCAGCATGTCAGTCGAGCGCACTGGGATCGGATGCCGCACCGTGTCGAAGGTTGTGTTGATCGTATTCTTGGGCTTTTTTCGCAGCATAACGTGAAGGGCACTTTTTTTACGCTCGGCTGGATCGCGGCCCGCTATCCAGCGATGGTGAGGCGTATCGTCTCCGAGGGACACGAACTTGCCAGCCATGGCTGGGAGCACGTTCGGGTGACTGAACAAAGCCGGTCGGAGTTTCGCGCGGATGTGACTCGTGCAAAATCTGTTCTGGAGGATACCGGTGGATGCCCGGTGTTGGGCTATCGTGCCGCGAGTTACTCGATCGGCACGCGAAATCTGTGGGCCTTGAAAGTCTTGGACGAAGCGGGATACCGCTATTCTTCCAGCATCTATCCGATTCGTCATGACATCTACGGGATGCCCGGTGGGCCACGGTTTCAATTCAACCCGCGTAGTGATTCGTCGTTTCTGGAGATTCCGATAACGACGCTCGACGTCGGCGGCCAAAAGCTGCCGTGTGGCGGCGGTGGCTATTTTCGATTATTTCCTTATTCCTTTTCGCGGTGGGCGATGCGGCGAGTCAATCGTCTCGACCGGCAAAGCTGCGTTTTTTATTTTCATCCCTGGGAGATCGATCCGGATCAACCACGGCAGCAGGATCTAGGAGCGAAGACGCGGTTGCGACATTACTTGAATCTGCATCGTATGGAGGCTCGTGTCGGATCCCTGCTGCGCGACTTCTACTGGGGCCGGATGGATGAGATCTTCCTGATCGCGCCGGATTTCGGGTAGTGTGCGTGAAGCCGATCGACGCGATCGTCGACACCGGGCTGCGGGTGAGGCGATATCTGGCCTCCGATCACGCGCGCTGGGACGCATTTGTAGCACATTGCGCGCAGGCAACGTTTTTCCATCGGTCCGGTTGGTCTCGGGTCATCACCGAAGGGCTTGGCCAGCGCTGCCGGTATTTGTTGGCTGAACGCAATGGTGAAATCGAGGGCATCTTACCGTTGGCGGAAGTGCGTAGTCGGCTCTTCGGGCACGCACTTATTTCGACTCCCTGTTGTGTCTATGGCGGAGTGGCCGCCGTGAGTGAGGACGCAAGGCAGGCGCTCATCCTGGAGTCAATGCGCTTGGCGAGGCGGCTCGGTGTTGACGCTCTGGAGATGCGTAACCGCGAAGCGGTCTGTCCAGAGTGGCCCACGCAGAACCTATATGTGACGTTTCGGCGGCCGATCAGCGAAGCCGATGCGGATAACTTCAAGTCAATTCCGCGCAAGCAGCGCGCGATGGTGCGCAAGGCGATCGATGCCGGACTGTCGGCGTGCGTGACGAATGACCTGGATCGGTTTTACCGGATTTATTCGGAAAGTGTTCGCAATCTCGGTACGCCGGTCTTTTCCAGGAGGTTTTTCGCCGTGCTGATCAACGAGTTTCACAGCGATACGGAATTGTCGGTCGTCGCGGCTTCAGGCCGGGATGTCGCTGCTGTCCTGAGCTTTTACTTTCGCGACGAAGTGCTCCCCTATTACGGCGGCAGCCAGCTTGCGGCGCGGCCAGTCAAAGGCAATGACTTCATGTACTGGGATCTGATGAGACGCGCTGCGGCGCGAGGTGTCCGGGTGTTCGATTACGGCCGCAGCAAGGTCGGCACCGGCCCTTATCACTTCAAGAAGAACTGGGGCTTTGTCCCGCAACCACTGCACTACGAGTATTATCTTGTCAGATCCCGTGTCATCCCGGAGAATAATCCGATGAATCCGCGTTATCGACTGTTGATCGCAGCCTGGAAGTGGTTGCCGTTATCGATCGCCAACACGGTCGGTCCGATGCTCGCGCGGCATCTTGGTTAGTCAGGGCTGGCGCAGTAACATGGAACAGCGCTTCCCCCACCTGCTGTTTCTGTGTCATCGTATTCCCTATCCGCCGGACAAAGGTGACAAGGTCCGCTCGTACCGTTGGCTTCAGGAACTGCTTCAGCATTTTCACGTGCATCTTGGCGCGTTCATCGATGACCCAGCAGATTGGGCGCATGTTGCGCAGTTGCGGGAGCGTTGTGCGTCATCACTGTTTCTTCCGTTGGCCCGAAACGGCGCGACGTTCAGGAGCATGAGTGGTTTTCTCAGCGGCACCGCGTTGACGATCCCCTATTATCGGGATGCACGTATGCGGCGCTGGGCGCTGGCATGTCGCGTTTCGCACGGAATAGAACACGTGTTGGTATTTTCTTCCGCGATGGCCCAGTATGCGGAGAATAGCAGTTGGTCTACCGTGCGGCGCGTCATAGATTTCGTGGATGTTGATTCCGATAAGTGGCGTCAGTATGCCCACCGTAAGCGCGGGCCGGCGGCACTGATCTTTCGGCGCGAGGCGAAACGATTGGCCGAAGCGGAGGCACGGTTGGCGCATGTTTTCGATGCGAGTCTGTTTGTGTCGGAGCATGAAGCCGATCTTTTTCGCAGCGGCGTCGGCGATGTTGGCGAGCGGGTTAAGGCGATCAGGAATGGGGTCGATACGTCCTATTTTGATGCTTCGACGGAGCACGTGTCGCCTTATCCGGTGTCGAGTGAGCCGGTGGTGTTTACCGGGGTTATGGATTACTGGACGAACATCGACGCGGTGCTGTGGTTTGTGCGTGAGGTCTGGCCCCGTGTCAAGGCGATAAGACCGCGAGCTCTTTTTGTGATCGTCGGTGCGAAACCGACGCGGGAGGTCCTGAGGTTGGGTGGCGAGGATATCCGGGTGACTGGACGGGTTGCCGATGTTCGGCCCTATCTGCAACACGCCGCAGCGGTCGTTGCGCCGATGCGGATCGCACGCGGTGTCCAGAACAAGGTGTTGGAGGGGATGGCAATGGGGCGGCCCGTCGTGCTGACTTCCAAGGCGCTCGAGGGGATCGCGGCGGTGCCGGGGCGCGATTTATTGGTTGCGGACGAGCCGGCAGCCTACGCGCGTGCAGTCGTTGCCGTGTTGAGCGGGTGCGCACCCAATCAAGGTCCTGCTGCTCGGCGGCTTGTTGAAGCGCATTATGGCTGGGCCGAGTCGGCGGAGAAGATGGTCGCGTTGATTTTCGGAGAGCACTGAGGTGACCGTCATTCCGATCGGTTCCTGCGGATGCGTTCTTGATCCGGCGGCCAGCCTTAGGCTTGTCGTTCGGGTGTGCGAGGCGTAGAGACTTGATGGAAGCTGCAAGCCGGAATGCCGTTGTGCACCGCGTCACCTGGTCAGCCGTGTTGCCGGGGCTGGCCGCCGTCCTCTTCGTACTTCTCTGGCTGTTCTTTCCGACCTTGTGGTCGCTGGTGTCGATCTGGCTGCGATCGGATACCTATGCTCACGGCGCCATTGTCCTTCCCATCAGCCTGTGGCTGATATGGGAGAAACGGGCGGGTCTCGCCGGCTCGTCACCGCGGCCAACGTTGGGCCCAACGCTGCTGATGCTTCCGGTTGGCGGTGTGTGGCTTCTTGGAAGTGTTACGGATGTGCTGGTGCTTCAGCAATATGGATTTATCTGCCTGTTGATCCTTGCCATCTGGTCGATGGTGGGCACGCCGGTCACGCGCTTTCTGGCCTTCCCGCTCGGATTCTTGCTGCTGGCCGTTCCGGTGGGCGAGTCGCTCACCTATCCACTGATGAACTTTACGGCTGATTTCACGGTTGGTCTGCTACGGCTCACGGGGATACCGGTGTATCGCGACGGGACCTTTTTCTCTCTGCCGAGCGGTGACTGGTCAATCGTCGAAGAGTGCAGTGGGGTTCGTTATCTGCTGGCGTCGGTCACCCTCGGGATCTTGTTTGCCTATCTGAACTTCAGGTTTCTATGGAAGCGTCTGGTGTTTGTGTTGTTCTCCGTGGTCGTTCCGGTGTTCGCCAATGGGCTGCGTGCCTACCTGATCGTGATGATCGGGCATCTGAGCAATATGAAACTGGCCACGGGTGTCGATCACCTGATCTATGGTTGGGTGTTCTTCGGCATCGTTATTGCCATTATGTTTTGGTTTGGAGCGATGTGGCGCGATCCAGGGAGTGAGATCCCCGCGGGTTTGAAGCGCATGGGTGGCGCGCGTGGCGTCGGCAGCGTGGGCATCGCCGTGCTGTTGGCCGCGGGAATCTGGCCGGGTCTGATGTGGGGATTGGAACGGGTCTCGGATCACTCCGCGATGGCGGTCGCCTTACAGGTGCCGACGGCCGTTGGTGATTGGCAGGAGGCGCCGGAGGGGCTCTGGTCATGGCGCCCGCGCGTCGTGGCTCCCGACGGTGACATCTATGTTTTTTATCGTGGACGCTCTGGGACGGTCGGTGTCTATCTCGGTGTCTTTCGGTCCCAGCGGCAAGGCGCAGAGTTGGTCAGTTCCGCTAATCAAATGGTCTCGACACGGGATCAGCAGTGGAGCGACAAGGAGATATCGAAACGGGTGATTCGCCTTCCGAACGGGCCCTTCACCGTAAATCAAAGCCGGATCGCATCGCATCACGATGGCGACCATCTGCTGGTGTGGAACTGGTATCGTATTGGTGATGTAAGCACCAGCAGTCCCTATCGTGCCAAGCTGGTCGAGGCGGCCGATCGGCTGTGGGGAGGGGAGCGTGCCGGGACCTTGATCGCCGTGGCCGCACCTTATGTCGTCAATGAGGACGAGGCGGTCGTGGTGCTCGAGGGATTTCTGGCGCTGATGTTGCCGTCGCTGGAGGCGGAGATTGTCCGTGCGATCTCGGCGCCGCCATGATCGAGGGTAGCCTCAAGTCACCGCGGATTGTTCACGTCGTGTATGGTTTCGGCACTGGTGGGTTGGAGAATGGACTCGTGAACATCATCAACCGAACCCCTCCTGACCGCTATCGGCATGCGATCGTCTGTCTTACCGACGCGGGGTTGTTCGCGTCGCGGATGGTCCGGCATGACGTGCCGATCGTCGCGCTGCGGTGCTCCGCGGGGCACGATTTTTCCGTGTATGTTCGCCTCTGGTCGGCGCTCCGGGCCCTACGCCCGGCGATCGTCCATACGCGTAATCTCGCCACGCTCGAGGCGCAGGTCCCCGCATTCTTCTTGCGCGGCGTCAAACGTGTTCACGGGGAACACGGCCGCGATGTCTTCGACCTTGAAGGCAAGAATCGCAAGTACAATGTGCTGCGTCGGGGCATTCGGCCCCTCGTCCAGCGTTATATCGCGGTCAGCAAGGATCTTGCCGACTGGCTTGAGTCCAGGGTCAGGGTTCCGCCGGTGCGCATCAGGCAGATTTACAACGGTGTGGATGCCGACCAGTTTTCACCCACAGTGGGGGCACGCACCGATCTGGGACCGCCGGGGTTCCTGTCGGATGGGGCGCTGGTGATTGGGACCGTCGGGCGACTGGTCGCAGTCAAGGATCAGCGGACCCTGCTCTTCGCGTTCGCCGACTTGCTTGGTCGGAGCCGGGACTTGGCGTCGCGTTTGCGTCTGGTCATGGTCGGAGAAGGGGAACTGCGTCATGAGTTGGAGCAGCAAGCGGCGGCCTGTGGCGTATCCCACGCGGTTTGGTTCACCGGTGACCGTAGCGACGTTGCTGATTTGATGCGACTGTTTGATCTGTTCGTATTACCGTCGCTCGGTGAGGGAATCTCGAATACGATCCTGGAGGCCATGGCCACCGGGCTTCCCGTCATTGCGACACGGGTTGGCGGCAATCCTGAACTGGTAACGCCGGGCCGAACCGGCGCCTTGGTATCCGCTGGGGATGCTGGGGCATTGGCGTCGGCGATGTACGATTTCATTACGGATGAAGCGCATCGAATACGCTGTGGCGCGGCGGCCCGCGCTGAGGTGGTACAACGATTTGATTGGGGATCTTGTGTTGCTGCATACTTATCATTGTACGACGAGGTGCTGGGACATAGGATCGATCCGACTGCTGTTCGAGACCTTGTTGCGCCGGATCGCTGAGGATCAAGGCCGCGTCGCGGGGGATGACGCGGCGTGAAGATTCTGCACGTCCTGGATCATTCGATCCCACTGCATAGCGGTTACGCTTTTCGCACCCGGGCGATTCTAGAGCAGCAGCGGGCGCTTGGCTGGGAGACGGTGCAGGTGACCTCGGCCAAGCATCCGGGTTCTCAGTCAGTGGTCGAGGAAGTGGATGGTCTGCGTTTCTATCGCACCGCCCTCGGCACCCCGGCGACGTCCAGCGTGCCGGTGTTGAACCAGTGGGCCATTGTCAGCGGGCTGGAACGGCGACTCATGGACGTGATCGCGCTGGAACGCCCCGATCTCTTGCATGCGCACTCGCCAAGTCTGAATGGCATCGCTGCCATCCGTGCCGGGCGCCGCAGTCGCTTACCAGTCCTGTATGAGTGTCGCGCCTTTTGGGAGGATGCCGCGGCGGATCATGGCACGAGTAGGGAGTGGGGGTTGCGTTATCGGTTGTCCAGGCATCTGGAGACCTGGGTCTTTCGTCAGTGTGACGCGGTCACTTGTATTTGCGATGGTCTGCACACGGATATCGTCGCGCGCGGCATCGCCGCATCGAAGGTGACGGTGATTCCCAACGCCGTGGATTTGGCTCATTTTCAGTACGGACTGCCCCGGGACGAGGCGTTGGCGGCCGAGTTGGGAATCGGCACGGCGACCGTGCTCGGTTATCTCGGCTCGTTCTATGCGTACGAAGGGCTGTCCCTGGCCTTGCGTGCCTTGCCGCGAATCATTGCCGAGTTTCCCCAGGTACGACTGCTGCTGGTCGGCGGGGGGCCGCAGGAGGCCGATTTGATGCGTTTGGGGAGTGAACTCGGCGTGGCGCGGCAGCTGATCTTTGCGGGGCGGGCGGCGCATGCACAAGTCCATCGCTATTACAGTTTGGTCGATTGCGTTCTGTATCCACGGATGCCGATGCGTTTGACTGAACTGGTGACACCGCTGAAGCCTCTGGAGGCGATGGCTCAGGGCAAACTGGTCATGGCGTCGGACGTCGGCGGTCATCGTGAGCTGATACGCGATGGGGAGACCGGCTCGCTATTTCGTGCGGGCAGTATTGACGCTCTGGTCAGCGCGATACCGCAACTTTTCGCGCGACGCGATCAGTGGGATGCACAGCGTCGGCGGGCACGAGCGTACGTGGAGTCCGAGCGTCAGTGGCCTCTGATTGCGGCACGCTATCGAGCCGTTTACGGACGGCTGACTCCAGCCGCCGCTGTTGCCTGAGGGTTCATGGTGCCTGGCTGGGGTCGCCGGCGACGCCGGTGTCCGGATGGTGCGATCTTCACTGGGGAGTGACGCGTTGGCGGATTTCTACACCGGTACTGTCAGCAGGTTTCTTTTCCCGCTGCATGAGCGAATGAAGGGCCATAACAGTGTCGCCGTGCGCATCGGGCTTGAAGCAAGCCAATGGTGGGGGGCGGAGCAACTCGCGGCAGTCAGGCTGCATCGATTACGCCTGCTGCTTGAACGCGCCTATCGCCAGGTGCCGTATTATCGTCGCATCATGGCCGCGCGCGGTATCACCCCCGACAGTATCACCACGCTGGCGGACATCGACGCCTTGCCTTTTCTCACCAAGCCGGACATCCGGGCCCAGAGTGAGGCGCTCAAAGCGCGGGATGCCGGTCGTCTGACCCGCCTCAATACGGGCGGGTCTTCCGGCGAGCCGCTGATCTTTTTCGTCGGTCGCGAGCGCATCAGTCATGACGTCGCGGCCAAATGGCGCGCGACCCGTTGGTGGGGGGTGGATATCGGCGATCCGGAAATCGTTATCTGGGGTTCGCCGCTCGAATTGTCCGCACAAGATCGGGTACGCGAATTGCGGGATCGGTTGTTGCGCACACGCCTGCTGCCCGCTTTCTCGATGTCGACCGGGAATCTGGATCATTTCATTCGAGCGATTCGCAGTCGGCGCCCGCGGATGCTATTTGGCTATCCCTCGTCGCTCGCCCTGATCGCGCGGTACGCCCGGAGCAGCGGTCAGCGGATGGACGATCTGGGCATCCGGGTCGCCTTTGTGACCGCCGAACGCCTTTATGAGGATCAGCGCGCGGCGATCGAGCGGACCTTTGGCTGCCCGGTTGCCAATGGCTATGGTGGTCGCGATGCGGGGTTCATTGCGCATCAGTGTCCACGGGGCGGCTTGCACATTTCCGCGGAAGACCTGCTGGTTGAGATCGTGGATCCGCAGGGCCGGGTACTGCCCGAGGGTCAGGCGGGCGAGATCGTGGTCACCCACTTTGCCACCGGAGACTTCCCTTTCATCCGCTATCGGACCGGCGATATTGGAGTGTTGGGTCCGCCGGATTGTCCCTGCGGTCGTGGATTGCCGGTGTTGCGTGAGGTTCAGGGGCGGGCCACGGACTTCGTGGTGGCGCAAGACGGCACGGTGATGCACGGATTGGCGTTGATCTATGTGATCCGCGATGTCGGCGGCATCGAGCGTTTTCAGATCATCCAGGAGAGTCTGACGCGAACCCGCGTGCTGATCGAGGCGGGCGCGGCTTATTCTCCGGTAGGGGCCGAGGCCATCGTTGCCGGGCTGAAATGTCGTCTCGGATCCGGGGTGCGGATTGAAGTCGAGGTCGTTGACGGGATTCCGGCGGAGCGTTCCGGAAAGTTTCGTTACGTGCTCAGCAAGGTGGGTGTGGCCTGATGCGCGACTATATTGTCGCGCTGGTGGTATTCGGCTGTCTACCCCTGATCCTGCGTAAACCATTCTTCGGGATCCTGGTCTGGAGCTGGCTCAGTCTGATGAATCCCCATCGTTTGGGCTGGAGTTTTGCGACCGAAATGCCCTTCGCGCAGATTGTCGCGGTGACGCTCATGCTGTCGTTGCTGATCGCCCGGGAGGTGAAGCGACTGCCCGCTGTGCCATTGACCTGGCTGCTGGCTTTCTGGTGGTTCTGGTGGTTCGTCACCACCTTGACGGCTTTTTATCCGGCAGCCGCCTGGGCGGAATGGGATAGAACCTGGAAGATCCTGCTCCTGACGTTCCTGATGATCGCCCTGTTGACGACGCGGGAGCGCATCAATGCGCTGGTTTGGGTCATTGTCCTGTCATTGGGTTTCTATGGGGTGAAGGGCGGTATCTTCACACTGCTCGGCGGTGGGGTAAACCACGTCAATGGTCCGCCAGGCAGCTTTATTTCCGGTAACAATGAGATCGGGCTCGCGCTGGTGATGACGGTCCCGATGATACGGTATCTCCAGTTGATCAGCGAGAGTCGGTGGATCAGGTACGGGATGCTGGCAATGATGGTGCTGACTCTGATGGCGATTTTCGGCACGCAATCGCGCGGTGCGCTGGTTGGCATGATCGCAATGACGTTCTATCTGGCGATGAAGAGCAGCAACAAGGCGGGTCTGCTGTTATTGCTCGCGTTGGCCTTCCCGCTGGCTCTGATGACGATGCCGGAGACCTGGTACAGCCGTATGGACTCGATTCAGGCTTACCAAGCGGACGCATCGGCGCAAGGCCGAATCAATGCGTGGTGGACGGCGTGGTACGTGGCACTCGACCACCCGCTGGTGGGCGGCGGCGCCGACATGTTCAATCGGCAGACGTATGCGCTCTATGCGCCGAACCGTCAGCATGTTCTTGACGTGCACAGCATCTATTTCGAGGCCTTGGGCGAGCATGGTTTCGTTGGTCTTTTCACCTTTCTGGCCATCGGGCTCGGCGCGCTGGTAACCTTGAACCGGGTGATACGATTCGCCAAGCCGCACGCGGCCTTGGGTTGGATGCGCGATCTGGCATCAATGATTTTCGTGAGCCTCATCGGCTACGCGACGAGCGGGCTATTCTTGGGACTCTCCATGTTCGATTATTATTACATGCTGATCGCGATCACGATCGGGCTTGCCGGCTTGACCCGCCGCTACGCACGCGATGGGGTACCGATCGAGAAGCCGCCAGGCGTTCCCCCGGGAGTTACGGGGCATCGACGTCGCGCTGCGGCGGGTGCAGTGCCTGCCGGTCGACGTTTGCCGCTCGGTGTTTCCAGATTGGCAAGCTGGTTCGCGAGACTATGAGCAGGAACCGGGGCGGCTCGTGAAAGTCCACGCCGCGCGGCGACGGTCGTGCCCCGGATCGCCTGGGCCGCTGGCATGGACTGCGATTCATGGACGCCCGGTCCCTGGTACTGCGCTTCGCTTGGCGGCGCCGGGACTCACTGAGGGTTTGCCGCAGGTTCGAGCCGGGGCAGGGTCTGGTCGAGGTTCTCAGCCGTGACGAAATAATACCCGCACTGTTCCTGTGTTAAATTTTCGGATGCTGTCCGAGGGTATTTCCGGCAACTCGGCGGTCGGACGTGATAGACGGCACAACTGCTCAGCCCCTGGTCGTCGAAGCGCAGGAACGGACAAGGATAGGGAAGTTTGCAGCAGGCGCCGCAACGGTTGCAGTCGCCCCGCCGATTCTCGTCGATGGGCAACAGGGATGTTGTGAAACGCTTGAGTTTATTGAGCATCCGAAGGGTACTCTTAAGGATGTGTGGGCGCTGAATTCAGCGCGACAGGCTGCATACCATATTTCAAAGTGCTGTGCTTGTCACTCCGTTGCCGCGGCACAGGCACTGTCGGTCGGGCGATCCGTCGCTGCCGGGACCCGGCGTGCAGTCCACTGATTGGTGACGATCGACCGACCCGCGGGCAGGTTGGTCAAAATATAGCCTTCGCACCCGATAACCGGACAGCGCCTTGGTGTAGGGGCGGGTTGAAACCCACCCCTGTGTCCGGTTATCACGTTCGACGGCTATCGCAATTATAGTGTGTCCGATAACAAATCCGCGGGTCATCCAGTCATGCCGATGTCTTTTCTTCCCTGCAATATTGAAGGGTTCCATCCTTTGGACGAGGTGCAACAGGAGGCGTTCCAGTTACTGCATGATCTCAAGGTTCGCTTGGCTGGTGCCCCCGAGGGAGTGCCGAGGCGCGGCCTCCTGGACCGGTTGATCGCACGGCCGGCCCCCGGCAAGCCCCCGATCCCCGGACTCTATCTATGGGGTGGAGTCGGGCGCGGCAAGACCTACCTGATGGACTGGTTTTGTGGGTCCTTGGAAGTCACCGGGGCACGCCGGATCCATTTTCACCACTTTATGCGCGATGTTCACGATGCGATGTCCCGGCTGCCGAGCCAGCCCGACCCGCTGGAGGTGATCGCCGATCAATGGCGGCGCACGGTGCGGATCTTATGTCTGGATGAGTTCGTGGTGACCGACATCGCCGATGCGATGATCCTGCATCGGCTGTTGCGCGCGCTGTTCGCGCGCGGTGTCACCTTGGTGGCGACGTCAAACACCAAGCCGGATGCCCTCTATCGCAACGGATTGCAGCGGCAGTTGTTTTTGCCCGCGATCGAACTGCTGAAAGCTCACACGCAGGTTTTTGAGCTGAACGGCCCCGTCGATTATCGGTTACGGGAGTTGACGCAGGGCGGGGTCTACTTCGTCGGCGGCGAGGGCGAGGCCAGACTGGCGGAGCACTTTGATCATCTGACCGGGGGGCATGGGACGCTCGATCAGGATTTCAGTGTCAACGGCCGGAGCTTCCCGGTGCGTCGGGTAGGCCCCGATGTTGCCTGGTTCACGTTTCAGGACCTTTGCGCAACACCGCGATCGGTTGCTGATTACATTGAAATCGCGAAACTATTTCACACCGTACTGATTTCGGGTCTGCCGGTGCTTGGTCCCAGGCACGAGGCGGCCGCCAGGCGTTTCGTGCACCTGATCGACGAGTTCTACGATCGTCGGGTCAAGCTGGTGACGGCCGCTGAAGCGCCGATCGCGGATTTATATCCGGGCGGGCTCATTGATTTCCCCTTTGAACGGGTACAAAGCCGCCTGCTTGAGATGCAGACGCTGGCCTACCTGGCTGCGCCAGGCCGAGCTTAGTTTGATGATCATTGAAACCAGGGCAGAGCGTTCGCGGGAGCCGGGGCGCGAATTGCCGCCAGCCTTCAGGCGCTTCAATCATCACCACGCGGTGCCCTTCCCCAGGTGTCCCAGGAAGGCGCCACACACAGGTTTGACCGGTTCCGGTATCCTGCCCGCCAACCCCAGTCCAATCCAGACCAGCCCACACGGTTTCGCCCACTTATGGAATCCAGCAAGGACAAGTTCCTGACCCTGCTTTACAAGGACCTGCTGAAGGTCGACCTCGCAGACCTGGACTTCGGCTTTTACCGCATCCTCAAGTACCGCCGCGAGGAGGTGAAGGCGTTCTTCGGCCAACGTTTGCCGGAAATCTTAGCCTCGGCCATGCAAGGCCAGGCCGCGGATCGAAGGAATGCCCCCGCCAACTCGTGGAGTTTTACCTATGACTCTTGAAGAACGCCTGCTTGTCCGCGGGCAAGGCGCCCGAGGTACTGGAAGTCATCCGTTTTCTCGACCGGGTGTCCGGTGACGAGGGCTGGGCGGAGGGCTTGGCGGCGCGGGTCCTCTCAGGCAACAGTGGTCTGCATCGTCCCCCGGATGGGGCGGACTGCTTTGCCGACCGTTTCCCCTATCTGCGGGGGCGCAACCGCGCGCCTGCCCAACTCGTCGCCGATCTGCGGCGCGACCTGTTCCACGGCGCTGGCGGCTTGAGCCTGCACCTGATCCTTATCAGTCGCTCTTGCTCGCGGCGGTTGCGACCGACGAAGACTTTGATGCCGTGACAGGAGAAACGCCAGGGCTTGCGCGCGCAGCATGTCCTGATGATGGACGAGGCCGACTACTTGGGCTCGGTCTTACGGGAAATGCGCGAGACTTTGGCATAGGTCGGGCAACCATACCCATGGGAAGGTCCGGGAAGCATCGCGGGCGCATCCTGATGGCCCTGCGGTCGGCCTGTAGGTCTTTTTGTGGGAAGGTTTGTGGGCAAAAACCGTATTTATTTTCTTACTATCTGAAAATAAACGGTTTATTTTTTAAAATGGCGGAGAGGGAGGGATTCGAACCCTCGATAGGCTGTTAACCTATACACACTTTCCAGGCGTGCTCCTTAAGCCACTCGGACACCTCTCCGGGGAGGCGCGTGCGTTTGACGAAGGTTGCCGGTGCCCTGTGGCCGATCAGTGGCCGCGGGGAGGTCAGTCTTCCGAAACGCTCGCGAGCCGGGAACAATACAGCAACCTTCGAGTCCTTTCAATCGATCGATTGATTTCGTCTCCGACTCTTGGCGTAGTGCACCGTCCATTGTCCGCCCGACCGGTTTTCCGACCATGTCACCACAACGCCCTGTTGTTCGCCCGACCGCCGCCGCGCTGGCGGATCGGCACCGTCTCTATGAGCGCGCGGTGCAGAATCCGCGCGTGGAGGTGGATTTCGTCGACCGCACCTATCGGTTGCTGCGCGGACGCAGTGCCCGGTGGCTCAGAGAGGATTTTTGCGGAACGGCCGCGGTGTGTTGCGAGTGGGTCCGGCGGCGCAAGACCAATCGGGCCTTTGGGGTTGACCTGGACCCGGAGGTCCTGGCGTGGGGACGCTGCCACAACCTGGCGGCACTGCCGCAAGCGCAGCGCGTCCGGGTCGAGCTGCTGGAGCAAGACGTGATGCGGGTCGTCACCCGACCCCTGGACGTGGTGCTGGCCATGAACTTCAGCTACTGGCTGCTATGCGGTCGGGCCGCGCTGCGGGCCTATTTTGAACGTGTGCGCGCGGCCCTGGCACCGGATGGGGTCTTTTTTCTCGACGCCTATGGGGGCTATGACGCCTATCGACTGATCATCGAGGAGCGCCCGCTCGACGACCCCGAACTGGGTCCAGTGCGCTACCAGTGGGAACAGGCCCACTATGATCCGATCAGCGGCCGGCTGGTCTGTCACATCCATTTTGCCTTCGCCGATGGATCCCGTCTGGAGCGCGCCTTCACCTACGACTGGCGTCTGTGGTCGCTGCCGGAGATTCGGGATCTGTTGGCCGAGGCCGGATTCTCGCGGGTGCTGGTCTACTGGCAGGGCTGGGATGCGCAGGGTCGGCCGGATGGCCGCTTCGAGCCGGTCGAGTCCGGGGAGCCCGATGCCGGTTGGATCGCTTATCTGAGCGCTGAGCCCTGAAGCGCGAGCCAGGCGACGATGAACTCCGCGACCGCGTTCGGGTCGTCCAGTGGCAGGCGCGGCGGGTGATCGTCGGCGGGCAGGTCGGCGTCCGTCACGACGGCGATGATGGCCGGATCGCGCGGATAGAGCGGCGGCTCGCCGACCGCGGTACGATGGACCTCGATCTTGGGGTAATCGGCGTATTTGAAGCCCTCCGCCAGCACCAAATCCAAGTGATCGCACGCGAAGCGGGCCAGCAGTTCGCCCAGGTCGGGGTCCGCGCCTGGTGTGTGGTTTTCCACTTGCAGCGCCCAGCGCCGCGTGGATGCCAGCAGGACTTGATCGGCGCCGGCGGCACGGACCTCGAAGCTGTCCTTACCCGGGCGGTCCAGGTCGAAGGTGTGATGTGCGTGCTTGAGGTAGCCCAGGCGCCAGCCGCGCCGCTTCAGGAGCGGGACCAGTTGCCGCAGCAGGGTGGTCTTGCCGCTGCCGCTGGGTGCGACAAAGCCGATAACGGGGATGGGGTAGCGAGGCATAGGCGGTCTTTATCCTGGTGTTGCCGCGATTTTAGGCGATTGCCGGAACATCATGTATCAAAGGATGTCGGTCAATCGCGTGTCCGACCCATGCTCCCGGCGACACCGGCCCCCGAGTTTGGACATTTCCCATGCCGCGCCCCACAATGCACTTCTCGATCGCGGACGCCGGCCCGGCTCCCGGGCGGCCCACCGCGACGCGACCATCACCGTCTCCCCAAGTATCCGGTCTCTAACGCGGGCAAGCCATGGCTCAATATATCTACACCATGAATCGGGTCGGCAAGGTCGTGCCGCCCAAACGCGTGATCCTGCGCGACATCTCGCTGTCATTTTTCCCTGGAGCCAAGATCGGCGTCCTGGGTTTGAACGGCTCGGGTAAATCCACGCTGCTGCGCATCATGGCCGGGCTCGACACCGAGATCGAGGGCGAGGCGCGCCCCCAGCCCGGGATCAAGGTCGGCTTTCTTCCCCAGGAGCCCCACCTGGACGCCACCAAAGACGTTCGCGGCAACGTGGAAGGGGCGCTCGGGCACATCAAGGACGCGCTGACCCGGCTCGACGCCGTCTATGCCGCCTATGCCGAGGCGGATGCGGACTTCGATGCACTCGCCAAGGAACAGGCGGAGCTCGAACACCTGATCGAGGTGACCGACGGCCACAATCTGGACCGCACCCTGGAGGTGGCCGCCGAGGCGCTGCGTCTGCCGCCCTGGGAGGCCGCCGTGGCCACCCTCTCGGGCGGCGAGCGGCGGCGGGTCGCGCTGTGCCGGCTGCTGCTCTCCAAGCCGGACATGCTGCTGCTGGACGAGCCGACCAACCATCTGGACGCGGAGTCCGTCGCCTGGCTGGAGCGCTTCCTGCTCGAGTACCCCGGCACCGTCGTTGCCGTTACCCATGACCGCTATTTCCTGGATAACGTCGCGGGTTGGATTCTGGAGTTGGACCGCGGTCACGGCATCCCCTGGGAAGGCAATTACTCCTCCTGGCTGGATCAGAAGGAGCGGCGGCTGGAACTGGAGGAGAAGACCGAGGCCGCCCGCGTCAAGACCATGAAGCAGGAGCTGGAATGGGTGCGCGCCAATCCCAAGGGGCGTCATGCCAAGAGCAAGGCGCGGCTGGCGCGCTTCGATGAGTTGCAGTCCGCCGAGTTCCAGGCCCGCAACGAAACCAACGAGATCTATATCCCGCCGGGTCCGCGGCTGGGCGACCTGGTGATCGAGGCCGAGGGCCTCAAGAAGGCCTTTGGGGACAACCTGCTCTACGAAAATCTGTCGTTCAGCCTGCCCAAGGGCGGCATCGTCGGCATCATCGGCCCCAACGGCGCGGGCAAGACCACCCTGTTCCGCATCATCAACGGGCAGGAACAGCCGGATGCCGGAACCTTACGCATCGGCGAGACCGTGCAGGTGGCTTGCGTGGACCAGAGCCGGGATGCGCTGGACGACAGCAAGACCGTCTGGGAGGAGATCGCCGATGGCCTGGACACCATCATCGTGGGTCGCTATGAGATGCCCTCGCGGGCCTATTGCGGGCGCTTCAACTTCAAGGGGTCGGATCAGCAGAAGCGCATCGGCGACCTGTCCGGCGGCGAGCGCAACCGGGTCCATCTGGCCAAACTGCTGAAGAGCGGTGGCAACCTGCTGCTGCTCGACGAACCGACCAACGACCTGGATGTGGAAACCCTGCGCGCCCTGGAAGAGGCGCTGCTGACCTTCCCCGGCTGCGCGGTGGTCATCAGCCATGATCGCTGGTTCCTGGACCGGATCGCCACGCATATCCTGGCCTTCGAAGGCGACTCCCAGGCGACCTGGTTCGAGGGCAACTACGCGGACTACGAGGCCGACCGCCATCGCCGCCTGGGCACCGACGCGGACCAACCGCATCGCATCAAATACCGGCGGCTCTCCGCCTGAGGATGCGATGCCGACGTCACACCTCCCGGGTGCTCGGTTGGGACGCTCCCTGTCCCACCCTAAGGATCACGGACACGCCGATCCGTGGCCGGCAACACTGGATTTGTCTCTCATTGCGCTGTCGGCGGGGGCGGCCGGGGCTCTGATTGCCGCCGGGTTTCTCTGGTATTGCGACGGCTCCGCTGCCGAACGGATGTCCGCGGGGGGCGGCGTTCGTCTGGTGCTGGAATTCGCCTTGGTGGCGGTCGCGGGCTTGTTTGCCCTGCTGATCATGGTGCGGGGGCGTTCTGTCGCCCGCACCGCGCGCGCCGAAGGTATCGATCCGCGTGCGGCTGGCGAGACCCTGAGCGCCGTCCTCGGTGCGATGAGTCAAGGGGTTATTCTGGCCGACCCGGAGCTGCGGGTACGCCTGTTGAACCCGGCCGCGGAGATGCTGTTCGGGCGTCTGAGTGACGAGGCCGCGTCGCTCCCGGTCCAGGTCTTGATTCCGAGCCTTGCGATGACCGCCGAGACCGCCGAGACCGCGGCGGAGGATGCGGCGGGCCCGCGCGTGCGCCATTGCAATGGTCTGCGCCGGGGTGGTGAGGCGTTTGCGCTGCGACTGCTGCTGCGCAACCTGACCCTGGAGGATGCGTCCTGGCTGTTGATTCTGGCCGAGGATCTGGCCGAGAGCGAACGGGCGGAAGCGCAGATCGACTATCTCGAGAATCACGATACACTCACCGGGCTCAACAATCGACGCACGCTGGAGCGACTGATCGGTGCAGCGGTTGCCGATCCGGACCGCGCGGCGCAGCCGCACGCACTCTGTCTGATCGATCTGGATCACTTCAAGCTCATCAATGGCACCTGCGGACATGCCGCGGGTGACAAACTGCTCAAACAGCTTGGCCAGATCATCTCCACCAAGCTTGGCGGCGCCGCCGTCCTGGCACGGCTGGGCGGCGACGAATTTGCCGCTCTGTTCGTCGGGGAGGCCGTGGCGAACGCCGAGTTCGTCTGTGCCGAACTGGTGCGTACCGTACGCAGCTTCCCCTTTACCTGGCGGGAACGCACCTTCGATGTGTCGGTCAGCATCGGACTCGTCAACTTCGCGCCGGTGGAAGGTGCGCTCAGTGCCCTGGGGCGGGCGGATATCGCCTGCCAGGTCGCGAAGACGCGCGGCGGCGATCGGCTGCACCTCTTCAGTCCGGAAGACGTCAACGCCATTCGCCGACTGGGTGACGTGGCCCTCATCTCGACCATCGGACGTGCGCTGGAAGAAAACCGTTTCCGCGTGATGGCGCAGCCGATCAAACCATTGCAGGTCGCGGGTGCGTCGATGCACTATGAGATCCTGGTGCGGATGCAGGACGATCAAGGCCGTTCGGTGGCCCCGAACCATTTCATCCCGGCCGCCGAGCGCTATGTCCTGATGCCGGCGGTCGACCGCTGGATTCTGGCCCACGTCCTCGGACGCCAGGCCGAGCAACTGCGGACCTGGCACGAGCAACACCCCGAGCAGTTCATGCTCGCCCTGAATCTCTCCGCCACCACCCTGGTCGATGAGGGATTCCTCCCCTATCTCAAGCGTCAGTTCAGCGACTACCGGGTGCCCTATCAGGCGATCTGTTTCGAAGTCACCGAGACCAATGCCGTCTCGGATCTGGGCAGGGCGCGTGCCTTCATGCAGAGCCTGTGTGATCTGGGCAGTTCATTTGCCGTCGATGACTTTGGTACCGGCTTCGCTTCCTACACCTACGTCAAGTCACTCCCGGTGCGTTACATCAAGATCGACGGGAGCTTTGTGCGTAATCTGGCCAACGACCCGGTGGATCGGGCCGTCGTCGAGTCCATCAATCATGTCGCCCATGTGCTCCAGCTCCAGACCATCGCGGAATGGGCCGAAACACCCGCGGCAGTCGAGATCCTGCGCGATCTGGGAGTCGATTTCGCCCAAGGCTACGGGGTCGGCCCGGCGGTGACCCTGGATGATCTGCGGCTGCATCGCAGTCTGGGGACCGCGGGATGAAGCCGACAATGATGGATCCAGCGGACCTGAGCGCTCGCTTCGACGCCTTACTCGATCGTCTGGAACGTCTGCTGCCCGAGCCGCCGCGTCCGACCGATTGGGAGGCCACGGCCTTCCGCTGGCGCATCCGCAACGGGCGCGGTGCGCTTGAGGCCCTGTACGCGCCACATCGGTTGGACCCCGCGGATCTGCTGTGTCTCGATCGCCAGAAGGCCGAGATCGAACGCAATACCCGCCAGTTCATCGCCGGGTATGGCGCCAATAACCTGCTCCTGTGGGGCGCGCGCGGGACCGGCAAATCGTCGCTGATCAAGGCCGTTTACAACGCCTTCAAGGACCAGGGGCTGCGGTTGATCGAGGTGGACAAAGAAGACCTCAAAGACCTGCCGGACATCCTGGATCTGGTGCGGGAGCGGCCGGAGCGCTTCATCCTCTTTTGTGATGACCTCTCATTCGAGGCCGGCGAGCCCGGTTACAAGGCGCTCAAGGCCGCGCTGGAGGGATCGATCAGCGCCACCCCGGACAACCTGCTGATCTATGCCACCTCCAACCGCCGCCATCTGATGCCCGAGTTCCAGTCGGAGAACCGCGATGCGCACATGGTTGACGGTGAATTACACCAGGGCGAGGCGGTGGAGGAGAAAATCTCGCTCTCCGATCGGTTTGGGCTCTGGGTCAGCTTTCACCCCTTCACTCAAGCCCAGTACCTGACCTTGGTCCGCCATTGGTGTGGGCGCCTGGGGACGACCCCGACGCAGTGGGCGCCGGTCGAACAAGCCGCACTCCAATGGGCTCTGCGGCGCGGTTCCCGGAGTGGGCGCACCGCCTGGCAGTTCGCCCGGGATTGGGCCGGGCGGGAAAGCGGCAGTCTGAACCAAGCGGAAATCCGCGTTTGATCTTTGGTGGAGACCGGCAATGGGAATGTTCGATTCGCTCTATATCGACCTCGATGGGACGGAACGCGAGGTGCAAACCAATATGTCATTTACAGGGTGGCAAGCCCTGCAAGATGTTTCCTCGAACTGGTGAAGAAAGGAAGGTTCGTCGAAGAAGCGTAAATGAGAATGCTTCTTTGCGGTTCCATGGAAAGAGCGACACTATCCGTGCCATTGCGCAATATCCAAACAGCACTTGCGCCCATGTTCCGATCATGGGAAACCAGTAAATCAGCTGAAGCCTCTCCGGCAACGCAATGAGCAGCAGCAACAAATACCCGAGTCGTACCTGAACCGGGAACGCGGTCATACTCCGTTCGCGAATAGCGAAATGGACCAGCTGAAATACCGTGATACCGATTGCAACGACGAAACCCGTTCGCCATCCAAACACGCCGGCAGTCAGAAAGAAAACAGTCGCCAACCAGTACCACCAACTCATGGTTCGATATTCGAGCATCAACATCTCCGGTCTCCTGTGAAATTACTGAGCGTCAGCACCGGCGCATCGATGCCGGCACTGCGGATTTGCGCCACCTGGGCCGCCACCACCGCAGGCTCCACCAAGTCGGTCTTGGTGAGCAGAATGCAAGGCGTCGCCCCGCCGTCCCTTGCCATGACCAGGTAGCGCTCCAGTCGCTTGAGATTGAAGTCGTAGTGACAGGACTGGACAACGATGACGACATCGACATTCGCCGCAATCATCTGGACCTCGACCGATTCACCGGCGGCCTTGCGCCGCAGGCTGGTCTTGCGCGCCAAGAGACCGTGCACCAGTCCGAATTGATCGGCGGTCGATCTTTCCACGCGGACCCAGTCGCCCACACAGGGCAACTGCGCCGAAGATACCGAGTCATACAGGAGCTTCCCGGCGAGTTTGGCGCGGAACGCCCCCGACGCGTTGAGCAACAGCAACTGGTCGCGGTCCACTGCCGCGACGCGGGCCACCGTGGCGGCCGGATCACACTGGGCACTGACTTGCTCTGCAAACCAGGTGTCCCAGCCGAGCGCGATGAGATTCGGGTTGTTCATGGGCAGTGACGGTCAGATTCGGAACGACGACCAACGCCGACGCGGGCTATTCGTTGCTACCCCCTTATCTGGCAAAGATTGATCCCCTGGGCTCGGCTCTGCGGGGCGTACTGCAGGTAGATGTGTTCGTGCGCCTGATGGCCTTTCTTATTCTTTATCTTACCGGTACGCCGCCCTACGACCAGATAGGGGGTCTCCGGAGCATAGATAAGTTCTTGCTGAGCCGGGTTGAGGAATGAAATATTCTTCAATCCCCCGGCAATATGAATGCGATATTTCTTTTGATACATGCCCGGCGCAGGCCGATGGCGACAGACACTGCCGACTTCGCCCATGAGCAGAACGTTGTTCACCTTATAATGCTCATCAATGTTCTCATAATGATCCATCATCCTTGTAGGGTCCAGTCCCGGCGCAGGATAATCCGTCAGATACTCAATGTTCTTCAGCAGTGCAAGGAGGTTATGGTGCTCCGGTGTGCATTGCTCTTTTCCGCGAAGTACATTGTTAATCTGTCCCACGACTTTTGGATAATCATGTGGGTTCTTGTCCGCAGCCTTGACGATCTGTTTCGGGATACTGGCGATTCCGGTATACGCAAGAAGCGCTCCGGCGGTTAGCCAAGCCTGATCATCATCGATCTTGACATGATTTTTTTGTAACTCCACAACGACACGATGCAGGTCAGGATACTTCAGTTCGAGCGCTTGCCGATCTATTTTCTTCATATTCAGTCCCGTTTGTTGGGTCGCGTGCTAAGACGCAGGAGGCCTGGTCCGGTCAATAGCGTTTGACCGATTAACATTGCGGTCTTGATCATCGTTCCCGCTGAGGTTCCGGCGTCCCCCAGTGGTGATCGACGCTTAAGCCGGACGAGGACCGCCCAGACGCGAGGCCGACCGACTAAAGCCTCGACGCCCGGTCTTCGTGTGGCCGCAACGATGATCGAGGGCACCATCACCGTACCTGAGAAACAAGCGGGAAGTTCTCAGGATTGCGAATCGACTCAACCGAGAGATCATAGAAAATTGATCTGACTCATTTTCGCCATCCCCTTTACGCCGCAAACCGCTCGACCTGGATCATCCGTGCGTGATGCTGTTGCCGTTCGCGAAGTTGCTCAATTTCCCGCAGCGTTTCCGCGGCGATATATTGCTCATGGCAGTTTCGGCAGACGATCAGAGGGATGTCTTCAATAACGAGGAGGCCATCACCGCGGCCGAAGGCTTTGGTGACCCGCTTGATCTGAGCCGGCCCACCGCAGACCGGACAGAAAGTTTCACTCATGGCAGATACATCGTTATAATAACGACTTGGTCTTTGCGACAACTTCCGCGGCGAAGCCTTCGCGCGAAGAGCCAAAGATCACAAATTTCCGTTCCGCACTGTCCCGGTCGGCCTCCACTCGAATGACCGAGCCAGTCATGACGATGTGCTCAATGCCCTGAACATGCAGATCATCCGCGATCATTTCGTCTAAGGCATGGTGGGTCAGCACGTAGCGTCCTTATCGCATCATGCGCCGAATCACCCCGAGTTCGCGCTTCGCCACATTCATTTGTCTGTGCGCCTGTCTTGCCGTGTATTCGAATCCGGTAGAGGCTGCGGAAGCATGTCTCAGTTAGAGCTAACCGTGGTGTCATAAAGATGTCTGTCTAAGTACCCCACGCACGGTCTAATGTAAATGTCTTTATAAGCACCCGAAATATGGTTTTATAAAGATGTCGCCGTTGGACGCGCCAGACAGATTTGTCCTAGCATCGACACTGCTCCATTCCGCTCTCCGTCGGCCCGTGCCTCCATGCCTTCCTGCCGTGCACACTTAACGAAGCCTAAATCATGTCCGACGATTCGTCAACGCTGGGTAAGGTCCTCTCTTGAAGCGTCCAACGTCCAAAAAAGTTCGCGCATCTGGTGTCAGATCTCGATGCGACCGACAGATGTTTTTCTTCATCTGTGTCATCTGTGGATAAATTCGACTGATCACTCTGGCCGGAGCGACGATCATGGCCGTTCCTGACGCTGGTGGTGAGTCCTCCGGGCCGTTGGATCGGGAACGATGCGGTTCGTGCCTCACCGTATCCTACGGCGGTGCGCATCCGGTGGACTGGGTTGATGATCAAGACCGCTTAGCGGCGTTGCCCTTGTCAATACGATTGAGGTGATTTCCGGGAAAGGATCTACCGACGGGTGGGGGCGACTGAAGTCGCCCCTACAGTCGCCCTTACAGGCTCTGCGGATCTTGCAGATAGGCGCAGTCGGGATCTTTGATCCTGGGAAGCGCCCGAGACCTAAGTGAGCCACCGCAGCAGGTAATAGATGCGCTGGCCTTCCGACGACCGGGATGGGCCATAGACTTCGGCCGGGTAGAGATTGCGTCCGGCGTCCGCGCCGGCGCGGGCGGCGGCTTCGTCGGCGGTCAGGGTGACGGAGCTCTCGGGGAAGCGGGCGCGGGTGCGGCGCGGGGCGTGGATCAGGGCGAAACGCTGGTGCAGCGAGCGGCTGTCCGGGTCGATGATGACGTTTGGCATGTCCGGCTCCCGAGTCGTATTGAGTTGGTTCTGGTGATACGGGCCTTGGTCCGCGGGTCAGTGGGTCAGCGGGTCCGCGCAGCGGACCCTACAGATCTGTGTCCACTTTAGGTATGCTGCGGCGCTGTCTCAACCGTTGCGGGGTCTTTCCGATGATTGCTCACCACGCGCTTGTGCTCAATCTCCATCAGCCGCCCGGTAATTTGCAAGATCTTCTGGAGCATCAGCCCTGGGAGGCCAAGGAGATTCTCTTCGCCATGGACCGGATTCCGCGTGTCTTGTGGGGCCACGAGGCCCTGGCGCGGGTCCATTTGTCGCTGTCGGGCACGCTGCTCGAAACCTTGTCGGACCCGGCCTTTCAGGAGCGGGTCTACGGGATCGTCGACTGCGGAGCCCTGCTCTGGCACTTCCAGAATCAGGATCTGTTCGAGGTGCTGGGCACCGGTTATTACCATCCGGTGTTGCCGCTGATCCCGGCAGCGGACCGCAAGGAGCACCTGCAGCGCTGGCTCGGCATTGCGCATCACCTGCTGTGGCGTCCGCGGTTCCAGGGGTTCTGGCCGCCGGAGATGGGGTTCTCGATGGAGTTGATCCCGCTGCTGCGCGCCAGCGGTTACCGGTATGTTCTGGTCGACAGCGAGCATATCGAGCCGGTGACCGACATGAGTTGGCAGGAGATGCGCTATCGGCCGCACCTGGCACGCTACGGCGATGCCGAGATCACGGTCATCGTGCGTGACCGCGATCTGTCCGATGCGCAGGAGTCGGGTATGGAACTGGACTGGTTCCTCGCCGAGGTGGCGGAGCGCACCAAGTGGTGCGACTTCCCGCCGCTGGTGACGACCTGCACCGACGGGGAGAACGGCGGCTGGTTCCGCAATGTGACCGAGGGGGCCAATTATTGGACGGCCTTCTATCTTCCGCTGCTGGAGCGGGTGCGCGCCGGGACGGCCGGGATCGCGCCGACCTTCATCAGCGATTATCTCAATGTGCACGGAGTGCACGGGGAGGTCAGGGTACGCACCGGCGCCTGGAACACCGGTTGGCATCACGGCCGGGATTTCACCCAATGGACCGGGTCCGCTGCCCAGAAGGCGACGCTGGCGGGTTATGCGCAGCTCAGCAAGGTCGTGCATGATGCCCGGTGGTACGCGGGTGAGCACGGGGTGACCGAGGGGCCGCAGATGGCGGCGCTCGATGAGGCCCTGTGGCGTCTGCTGCGGGCCGAGACCAGTTGCAATCTGTACTGGGGCGAGGCCTGGGTGCCGCGGGCGGAGGCGGACCTCCAGGCGGTGCGGGATGTCCTGACGCGGATCGGGATCGACCCGGCGGCGGCCGCTGCGGACAGCGCCGGGGTGGCTGAAACCACCGCGACCGCGGAGTTGGCGGCCGCGCAGCTCGAAGAGGAGGCGCCGGAGCATGGCGCCGGTGTACTGACGTTCGCGGACCTTCCGGACCTGGACACCGCGGATGTGGGTGATCCGCAGACGAGCCTGGCGGATGCGGCGCTGCCGGTTTCGGCGTCCGCCCCGGCAGCCCTTGCGGCGCCGATCGAACGATAACAACATGATCCCGGACCGAACGCCTGCGGCTGTCCGCGCAGGCCCGGTCCTCCGCCCCCGGCCGTGCCGGGACCACCAATAGGAGCCTAAAATGAACCCATTACCCGAGTATGTCGGCGATCTACCGAATATCTGCGGCCAGGAGCCCTTGGTCGATCAGGTCGTGACTGCCGCACGGGCCAAGCCCCTGTTCGCCAAGCACGGCGGTGTCGACTTCAGCAAGGTGCGCGCGGCAACCGCCATCGCGCTGCACCAGCATCAGCCGCTGATCCCCGCGGGCGGCGGCGATCTGCGCACCGCCACCTTGATCAGCAATCTCCAATATATGATGGAGAATCAGGGGATCGGGGATAACTACAATGCCGGGGCCTTCGTCTGGTGTTACAAGCGGATGGGCGAGTTCGTCCCGCAGTTGGTGGGCGAGGGCAAGTCGCCCCGCTGTATGCTGGAATACTCCGGCACCCTGCTGCACGGGCTGCGCAAGATGGGTGAGAACCACGTCATCGATGCACTCAAGAACATCACCTGCAATCCGGACTACAACAGTTGCATCGAATGGCTCGGGATGCCCTGGGGTCATGCGGTGGCGCCCTCCACCCCGGTGCAGGACTTCAAACTGCATGTGCGCGCCTTTCAGCATCATTTTGCCGCCATCTTCGGCTGGGAGGCGCTGGAGCGGATGCGCGGTTTCTCGCCCTCCGAGATGGCGCTGCCCAATCATCCGGATGTCGCCTATGCCTATGTCAAGACACTGGTCGACTGTGGCTTCCAATGGGTGCTGATCCAGGAACACTCGGTCGTGCAAGTCAGTAACGGCCGCAATCCGGAGCGCCCGCACATTCCGCACCGGTTGGTCTGTACCAATTCCAAGGGCGAGACCGCGAGCATCATCGCCATCATCAAGACGCAGGGTTCGGATACCAAGCTGGTCGCGCAGATGCAGCCCTGGTACGAGGCGCAGAGTCTGTCCCGCGTCGAACTGGCCGGCCACTCCATTCCGCCCCTGGTGACGCAGATCGCCGACGGTGAGAACGGCGGCGTGATGATGAACGAGTTCCCCGGCAAGTTCATGGAGGTGGCGCGCGCGTCCAGCCATGGGGATGTGCCCATGATGAATGCCAGTGAATATCTGGAGCATCTGTTCGCACTGGGCATCAAGGAGACTGATTTCCCCGTGGTTCAGCCGATCTTCCATGACCGCATTTGGGCGCGCATGAAGCCCGGCGATGGTCCGGAGGTGCTGGCGAAAGTCATTGCGGATCTGAAGCAGGAAGACGGCCGTTTCCATATGGATGGCGGCAGCTGGACCAACAGCCTGTCCTGGGTGCAGGGCTATGACAACGTGCTTGGGCCCATGGAGGAGGCCAGTGCCTTGTTCTATGAAAAGGTCCTCAAACCCGGAACGCCCACCGATGATCCGCGCTACCGCAACGCGCTATTCCACCTGATGGCCTCCCAGACCAGTTGTTACCGCTACTGGGGTCAGGGCCTGTGGACCGACTATGGCCGCGAGATCTGTCAGCGGGTGAAGGATATCATCCACTACGATTTCGAGTAGCCAGACCCTTGGTGTAGGGGCGGGTTTGAAACCCGCCCTTAGCAGCCTGTCGGACTTAGCCCCTAGGATTAGGGTATGAGTCAACATAAAGGCTTTTTGTTGCTCCACAATCTAACGTAAGGTGATTTCCGCGAAAAATCCAACCCGTAGGAGCCCGCTTGCGGGCGACGGGTGGGGCACAATGACGCGATTCCGGCAGGTCACGTCGCCCGCAAGCGGGCTCCTACGGAGCTTGATTCTTGATAGCGTCTTATTCGGAAATCGCCTAAAGTCCGACAGGCTGCTAGGTCCGGTTATCACGTCCGAATGCTATAGACCCGGCTGCCTCGCGATCTGCGCGGTCGTCGGTCCGCACAGCGGACCCTACAGACTATTCCAGCCCCAGAATGAAAGACCATTGCTGCGCCGTGACCGGCATCACCGAGAGCCGGTTGCCGCGGCGTACCAGGGGCATGTCGGCCAGGGGTCCGTCCGCATGGTCTTTCAATTCGCTCAGCGCAATGGTCCGCGTCAGGTGCCGGAGATAGCGGATCTCCACCAGATACCAGCGTGGGTTCTCGGGGTCGCTCTTGGCGTCGAAGTAGTGTGCCTGGGGGTCGAAGGCGGTGGCGTCGGGATAGGCTGCGCTTGACACCTCTGCGAGCCCCACCACGCCGGGTACCTGGCAGTTGGAGTGATAGAAGAGCACGCCGTCGCCGCTGCGCATCTGATCGCGCAGCATGTTGCGCGCCTGATAGTTGCGCACCCCGTCCCAGGGCTCACCCGCGGCGGCCCGCGCCGCCAGGTCGTCGATGCTGAAGGCGTCCGGTTCGGACTTGAAGAGCCAGTAGGCCATGGTGCCACCTTAATTATCCCAAGAAAGAGCAGATCTCACGCCAAGACGCCAAGTTACGAATGTTGTCAATGTGCTATCCGAAATCCGGCAATTGCTCACACAACGACACAAAGAACACAACGAAGAATAAATCATTGAAAGTATCGGGCTAATTTCCGCGCGGGTGACCTGCTTGACCAACCTATTGCATTGAATAGCTTTGTGATCTTAGTGCCTTTGTGTGAGAACTGCTTTTTTCTTGGACTTTCCGCGCTGACTCACCCGATAGGTGATCTGAAGGCCCCGACACATCCCTCTGTTTTTCGGTGTCTTGGCGTGAGCATTTGCCGGATTCAGGCCCATGCTGGACCCAGCCCGGCGGCCAGGTGATGGAAATTGGCAAGCCGTTCAGGCGCGATCTCTCCTGCCTCGACCGCCGCGCGGATGGCGCAGCCGGGTTCGCGGTCGTGCCGGCAGTCCGCGAACCGGCAGCCTTCCAGGTGGGGGCCGAATTCGCGAAATCCCCGTTGCAGCGTTTCACGGTCGATGGCGCCCAGGCGGAAGCTGCGCACCCCCGGCGAGTCGATCAGGAAGCCGCCGCCGATCAGCCGGTAACAGGTCGCGGTCGAGGTCGTATGACGGCCGAGTCCGGTGGCCTGGGACAAACGGCCGATCTGGATGTCCAGGTCCGGCAGCAGGGTCTGCACCAGCGATGACTTGCCGACGCCTGACTGACCTACCAGGATGCTGGTCTGGTCCGCCAGGGCGGTAATCAGCGCGTCCAGGGTCGCCGGTTGCCGCAGGCTGGTCCAGAGGATCGGGTAGCCGATCGCCGGGTAGAGTGCGAAGCGCGCCCGAAATGCGGCCTCGGCCGAAGCGTGGAGCAAATCCATTTTATTGGCGACGATCAGCGCTTGAACGCCGATCAGTTCAGCCGCCGCCAGGTATTGATCGATCAGGTAGCCGCTGGGGTCCGGTTCGGGGGCGATCAGCACCACCAGACGCGTGAGGTTGGCGGCCAGCGGCTTGTCGTGGCCGCCGTAATCCGGACGGCTCAGGACCGAATGGCGGGGCTGGATGGCGGTGACCACGCCCTGGCCGTCCGCGGTGTCCTGCCAGACGACCTGGTCGCCGCAGACCGGGTGGCCGATGTTGCGGCGCGCCAGGCAGTGAGTGATGTGCCCGCCCGCGTCCTCCACCGCCAGGTTGGCGCCGTGGCGTACCACCACCCGTCCGGACCGCGGCGGGGCTTCCTCGGCGATCTCGTCGCGCACCGTGTCCAGCGCATTCTCGGCGCGGTCGGCCAAATGCTGACGGCGCCGCTCCTGGATGGTCCGAATCCGCTGGACCTGTCGTTCCGACAGCCGCCGCCGCGGCATCAGGAGCCCGGCTTGAAGCGGTAGAACCGGTCGTTCAGGAAGCGCGTCATCTCATCGATGTCCTCGTCGAACCAGCGCAGGCTCAGCGCGGTCTCGCAGCGCCGAACCTGGCGGCCCAGACCGTCCAGGGAGGTCACCTTGCGGTCCGCGCGGGTATAGACCTCACTGCCGTGGCACTTGATGCAATGCTCCTGGTAGAGCGCGTCAGTGCCGCTGGGGGCGGCCGCGGCCGGGGGCGCCGGCGGGTCGGCGGCCAGTGGACCCGTCAGCGGGACGGTCAGTGCGAGGGTGCAGGGAAGCGCCAGGGCGATGCGCAGACGTCGTGTGATCATGACTTGGCTCCAGTCGGGTTGATTTGCCCATTGTAGGGATTGACCGGGCGCGGCGCACGGCCGGCCGCTGGTACACTGAGAGGCTGGCGCCCGCCGCGGCAAATAACAAGGAATCCGGCAATGGCTATGAGCGAACAAAATCTGATCTGGTTGGACCTCGAGATGACCGGTCTCAACCCCTTCACCGACCGCATCCTGGAGATCGCCACCGTGGTGACCGATCAGGATCTGCGCATCCTGGCCGAAGGCCCAGTGATCGCCGTCCATCAGCCGGAGGAAGTCCTGGCCGATCTGGACGAATGGAACCGCAGTCACCACGGCGCCTCCGGGTTGCTGGAACGGGTGCGGATTTCCCCCTGGGACGAGGCCGGGGCGGAGTCGGAGACGCTCGCCTTCCTGGCCGGGCAGGTGCCCGCCGGTGCTTCACCCCTGTGCGGCAACAGTATTTGCCAGGACCGCCGCTTCCTGGCCCGCTGTATGCCGCGTCTGGATGCCTATTGTCACTACCGTAATCTGGACGTGAGCACGCTGAAGATACTCGCCCTGCGTTGGGCACCGGAAATCGCGAGCAGCTTCAAGAAGACCGGCAAGCACCAGGCACTGGACGACATCCGCGAGTCGATCGCCGAGTTGAAGCATTATCGACAGTATTTATTGCGGGTGTGATCCCGCCCGACGGTTTTCTGTTGTCCCCATAAAGACAACCTGGGTAGCCTCAATCCTGGACCGTGGTAAGGTTTCACCCGCGTTGACGCCGACCTGGAGCCGCCGACGGCAGTTCCAGGTTCCGGCCGCCCTGCGCATTCCGCGCGCCATCCGATCCCGAACCATTAGTCGCTTCCGCCCCGCGTGACCGGTGCCGCGCGCCGGTGGAGCCAGAGCCGAGAGAGGCGAAAGTCGATGATCAAACCCGTGGGTTCCGACGCTTTGCAACCCTTGTTCGTCTACGACCCGGACCAGCATCACGCGCTGATGCGTCAGGCCGAGACGCTGCCGTCGGTGGTGATCAGTTCCCAGGCCGCCGGCAACGCGGTCATGCTGGGCGCCGGCTATTTCAGTCCGCTGCCGGGGTTCATGAATGTCGCGGATGCGGTCAGCGTGGCCGAGACGATGCGCACCACGAGCGGCCTGTTCTTTCCGGTGCCGATGCTCTGCCTGCTGGAGAGCGCCGCGCTGATCGGCGACGCCCGGCGCATTGCGCTGCGTGATCCCAACATGGAAGGCAATCCGGTGCTGGCGATCATGGACGTGGAGGCGGTCGAGACGATCAGCGATGCCCAGATGGCGCAGCTGACCGAGCGAGTCTATCGCACCCAGGACCCGCAACACCCGGGCGTGGCCGCCTTCCACGGCCAGGGGCGCGTCGCTGTCTCGGGCCCGATCCAGGTGCTGCACTTTTCCTACTTCCAGGACGATTTTCCGGATACCTTCCGCACCGCCGTACAGATCCGCAACGCCATTGCCGAACGCGGCTGGCAGCGCGTGGTTGCCTTCCAGACGCGCAATCCCATGCACTTGGCCCACGAGGAGCTGTGCCACATGGCCATGGAGCGGCTGAACTGCGACGGCCTGGTCATTCACATGCTCCTGGGTAAGCTCAAGCCCGGCGACATTCCGGCCCCGGTGCGCGACGCGGCCATCCGCAAGATGGTGGATCTGTACTTCGCCCCGAACAGCGCCATGGTCACCGGTTACGGCTTCGATATGCTTTATGCCGGTCCGCGCGAGGCCGTTCTGCATGCCTATTTCCGCCAGAACATGGGTGCCACCCACTTCATCATCGGCCGCGATCATGCCGGTGTCGGTGACTACTACGGCGCGTTCGACGCCCAGACCATCTTCGAGGACGAGGTTCCGCCCGGCGCTCTGGCGATCGAGATCTTCAAGGCCGACCACACGGCTTACTCCAAGAAGCTCAACCGGGTCGTGATGATGTGTGAGGCGCCGGACCACACCAAGGACGACTTCGTGCTCCTCTCAGGCACCAAGGTGCGCGAACTGCTCGGCAGCGGGATTGCCCCGCCGCCCGAGTTCTCCCGCCCGGAGGTTGCCCAGATCCTGATGGATTATTATCAGTCGCTCAGTTAAACCGAACGCCGACGCGCGATGAGCGGCAGGATGCCGGCATCGCTCAGCGGACCGTCGTAGAGGCCGGGCCGGTCGTCCGGCCGGCGGCGGAAGCGTTTGTAGGGCCAGACATATTGCTCTGGGCAGGTCCGTACACACTGCTCGATACCGCGGTTGAGGGCGGTCGCGGCGGTCAATTCGTCCGCGCTGTCGATGCCCTCCGGGGCGGGGAGGCAGTGCATGCGGAAGCCGGCAGCGTCCGGCAGGCGCTCCGCGAACATGAAAATGACCGGGGCGCCGGTGCGTCGCGCGAGCCGTTGTACCAGGAGCATGGTAAAGGCGGGGATGCCGAACAGGGGTGCGAAGCAGGCGCCCTTGTTTTCCTTGGGTTCCTGGTCCGGCAGCACGCCGACATAGTCGCCGCGCTCCAGTGCCTGGACCAGGACCCGAATTCCCCGGGCGGTGATGGGCGCCAGCTCGGCGCCGCTGCGGCGGCGCGCGGCGAGGATCAGGTCGTCGAGATAGCGCTGGGGTTTGTAGAAGATGGCGGTCGGACCCTGGCGAGCCAGATGCAGGCCGGCCAGTTCCCAGGCGCCCAGGTGCGGGGAGAGGACGATCAGGCCCTTACCGGGTTGTCGCTGCAACAGTTGCGCTCCGCGGACCTCGCGCACCAGGGCGTGCACCTGTTCGACCGGGCGCAGCCACAAGTGACCGATCTCGAGATAGGTCTTGCCGAACTCCACCAGGTTGCGGTCGCGCAGCCGGATGAGCTCCGGCGGGCTCAGTTCCGGGAGGCAGAGTCCGATGTTGATCAAGGCGTTGCGCCGTTGTCGGTTGGGCCAATGGATGAACACCCAGCCGACGGCGGCGCCGATCCGATGGATCAGCGACAGGGGCAGACGCGCGGTCAGTTGCGCCAGGGCGCGGGCCATGCCCTCGGTTGCCCTGACCCGGAGGCGGCGCCAGCGGCTCAGTTGTTTCGCCTTCATCCGCATCGCCCGTGCGTCGACGCGACCCGTACCGGCCGCTGCTTGCTACACTGTCCGCCGCGCGCCGCGGGTTCCGGGCGCGTCTGACGCTGCATGATAACGACCACCAATCGAGGTAACCCCGCGTGAGTGACGAACACCCAAAAGGCTTGAGCCCGCAGGAGGCACTGCGGATGTTGGAAGAGCATCCCCAGGCGGTCCTGGTTGATATCCGCTCCTCCATGGAGTTTCTGTTCGTGGGCCACCCCAAGGGGGCGGTGCATGTGCCCTGGATCGATGAGCCGGACTGGACCGTCAACCCGCATTTCAACACGGAGATTCGCAAGCTGCTCCTGGGCGGGGCGGTCTGCGACCCGGACAGCCCCTGCGCCCCGGTGATCCTGATCTGCCGCAGCGGCAAGCGGTCGCTGGAGGCCGGCAAGGTCCTGATGAAGGACGGGCTGCGTGCGGTCTACCATGTGGACGAGGGGTTCGAGGGCGATCTGGACGAGCACCACCACCGCAGCAGCCAGGGCGGCTGGCGTTTCCGCGGTCTGCCCTGGGAGCAGTGCTGACCTGTTCACGGCACCGGCGGGGGCGCGACTATTCGCGCTCCTCGATCCAGGCCAGTTGGATGGCTTCCAGGATCTTCTCACCGCACCGCGCCGGGTCGTCCGCGAACTTTGCAAGCGACTCCACCCAGACGCGCAGGTCCACATAGTTCAGGTAACGCGGGTCGACTTTCGGATGCGCCTCGTCCAGGGCGATGGCGATCTCCCGCGTGTCGGTCCACTTCAGTTCCATCGGATTACCTCGCCTATCGCCGTCGTTGTTGGTTTTTCGTTTCTCGTTTTTCGTAAGCTGATCAGCAATTCCAAATTTGGGCGGCATCGCGCGATTCCTGGTGGATGCGGCGCGCGCGACCGCCGTGCCGGGTCCCTGACATCGAGCGGCGCGCCTTATCCACCCTACAGCGGAGCCGGTTTTGTAGGGTGGATAAGCGCAGCGCATCCACCATCAGCCTCGCGGCCGGCACGCTGTTGGCGGCGGCCACCCAAATTTGGAACTGCTGTAAGCTGATGCTTGATAAACTCTAACGAAAAACGAAAAACGAAAAACCGAAAACCGTCTACCGCCGTTCCGAGACCATGTTGATGGTATAGCGCGGGATCTCGATCACCAGATCCGCATCACCCACCAGGGCCTGACAGCTCAGGCGTGATTCGTGCTCCAGACCCCAGGCTTTGTCGAGCAGATCCTCCTCCAGTTCATCGGCCGGGGCCAGTGAATCGAAGCCCTCGCGGATGATCACATGGCAGGTGGTGCAGGCGCAGGAGCGCTCACAGGCGTGCTCGATCTCGATCCCCTCGGCCAGCGCGGCATCGCAGATGCTGACACCCGGTTCGACCGTGATCACGGCGCCTTCCGGGCAGATGCTCTCATGGGGCAGAAAGATCAGATTAGGCATGGGATTGATGTCGCTTACTCGAATGCATCGACCCGCTGCCCGGCCATCGCCGACTGGATGCTGTGGTTCATGCGCCGCTCCACGTAGCGGGCGCATGCCTGTTCCAGGGCGCGGCGGGCATCGCCGATGCGCTTGGCATCGATACTGTTCAGAGTGGCGGCCAGCGCGGTCATGGCGTCCTCGATCCGGGTGCGTTCAGCGGTGTCCAGCAGGGCGTCGCCGTCGCGCGTGAGCGCGGCACGCAGCGATTCGAGGACCCGTTGCGCCTCCACCCGTTCCTCGCGCACGCGCCGCGCGAGCTGATCTTCGCCGGCGTGCTGCCGGGAGTCGCTCAGCATGGCGGCGATCTCGCCGTCGGTCAGGCCATAGGAGGGTTTGACCTCCACGCGCGCCGTGATCCCGCTGGTCAACTCGCTCGCGGCGACCCGCAGCAGCCCGTCGGCATCGATCTCGAAGCTGACCTGGATGCGCGCCGCGCCGGCCACCAGCGGCGGAATGCCGCGCAGCTCGAAGCGCGCGAGCGACCGGCAGTCGTCCACCAGGTCGCGCTCGCCCTGGAGGACGTGGATCGCCATGGCGGTCTGGCCGTCCTTGAAGGTGGTAAAGGTCTGGGCACGTGCGACCGGGATCGTGCTGTTGCGTGGAATCAGCCGTTCCACCAATCCGCCCATGGTCTCGATGCCGAGCGAGAGCGGGATCACGTCCAGCAGTAGCAGGTTGTCTCCCGGACGGTTGCCGGCCAGCAGGTCCGCCTGGATGGCGGCGCCGATGGCGACCACGCGATCCGGGTCGATGTTGGCCAGCGGCGGCCGGCCGAACAAGGCCGCGACCCGCTCGCGGACCCGCGGGATCCGGGTGGAACCGCCGACCAGGACCACCGCGTCGACCTCCGGCACGCGCACCCGCGCATCGCGCAGGGCGCGCCGACAGGCGGCCAGTGAACGGTCGATCAGCGGATCGATCAGGGCCTCGAACGCGGCCCGGTCCAGGGTGGCGGACCAGTGGCGGCCATCCGGCAGGTTGAGCACCAGGTCCGCGGTCGGTGTGCTGCTCAGTTGCTCTTTGGCGGTGCAGGCTGCCTGCATCGCCTGACGCAGCGTCCGGTGGTCGGCGCCATCGTTGACGCTGGCCTGTTCCAACGCCCATTGGGCCAGTAGGCGGTCGAAATCGTCGCCGCCCAGGGCGGAATCGCCCCCCGCGGCCAGTACCTCGTAGACTCCGCGGGTCAGACGCAGAATGGAGATGTCGAAGGTGCCCCCGCCCAGGTCATAGATTGCGTGTATACCCTCGGCCGTCCCGGCATCCGCGTGATCCAGGCCATAAGCAACCGCCGCGGCGGTCGGTTCGCTCAGGAGTCGAAAGACCTTGAGGCCGGCCAGGGTCGCCGCGTCCTTGGTGGCCTGACGCTGGGCGTCGTCGAAATAGGCGGGCACGGTGATGACCACCCCGGCCAGCGGGCCGCCCAGGGTATCCTCCGCGCGCTGCGCCAGGGTCTTCAGGATCTCTGCCGAGACCTCTACGGGGGTCAGATCGCCACCTGCCGTGTGGATGCGCGGTACGGCCGCGTCCGGGTTCACGAAGACGTAAGGAAGGCGACCACCCAGTTGCTTGACCTCCGCGAGACCGCGCCCGATCAGCCGTTTGGCTGACGCGATGGTATTGAGCGGGTCATCCAGGGCGGCCGCTTGGGCATGGTACCCGACCACCGGCGCCGCCGCGGCGCCGAAGCGCACCACGGAGGGCAGGAGGTGGCGGCCCTGCGCGTCCGGCAGGGTCTCGGCGACGCCGCTGCGCACGGTGGCGACCAGCGAGTTGGTGGTCCCCAGATCGATGCCCGCGGCCAGCCGGTGCTGATGGGGGGCGGCCGACTGACCGGGTTCAGCGATCTGTAACAGTGGCATCGGATCTCGTCTGCGCGTTCACGGATGTTGCGGGGAAGCCATCCCGGCCGCCGATGAACGCGGCACGGTGTTCATTGGCGGATGGATTCGTCACTAATATCGGCCATCGATCAGCCCCTCCAGGTCCTCCGCGTCGCGTCGACATTTGTCCAGGAACTGAAGCTTGCGGACGATCTCGCGGGCGCTCGTCAGGTTGGCCGGCGTCGGGTCCGCGAACAGCCCCGCCAGTTCCTTGTCGAGTGCCGCGCTCTGCTCGGCCAGATGAGTCAGCACCCTGGCCACCGCGGCATGGGGATTGGGGCTGCTTTGGGCCTCGGCGAGTGTCTCGCGCAACTCCATCTGCTCCATGAGGAAAGCGCCATCCTTGCTGGTTTCGCTGTCGGTCCCGGGGTCGCCGGTGTGCAGGGACAGCAGGTAGCGGGCGCGGGCGAGGGGATCTTTCAGGGTGCGATAGGCCTCGTTGACCTGGGTCGACGCCTGCAGCGACACCCGCTTTTCATGATCCGCCGCGACCACGTAGCGATCCGGGTGGGTCACCGCCTGGAGTGTGCGATAGCGCTCGGCCAGGCGCTTGGCGTCCACGGCGAAACCCAGCGGCAGGTCGAACAGCTCAAAATAGTTCTTGGAAAAGTCCAGCATGGCAAGATTCACCGCGCAGATGCCTCGCTAGACGTTGAAACTCTCGCCGCAACCGCAGGCATGTTTGGCGTTGGGGGCGACATGGGCGGCGGCAGCGGGTGTCAGGGAGATAGCCATGGGCGTGTCTTCCGCGGGTCGATCCCAATGGGCAAGGACGCGACCCCTGGGCCGCGTGTTGCAGGATGGGGAAATGCTAGGCCCTTTGGGAGCGCGAACGCAAGCGCAAGGTGTCCTCTGGTGTCCCTTTTTGCAATGCCGGCGCCTGGGGCCGGAGACCCGGATGGCGATTACTCCGGCTTACGTTTGGCGGCATAGTCGTGGATGGCCGCCTTGATCGCATCTTCCGCCAGAACGGAGCAGTGGACCTTGACCGGCGGCAAGGCCAATTCGTCCGCGATTTCCTGGTTCTTGATCTGCCGCGCTTCGTCCAGGGTCTTGCCCTTGACCCACTCGGTGAGCAGGCTGCTGGAGGCGATGGCGGAGCCGCAGCCGTAGGTCTTGAAGCGGGCGTCCTCGATCACACCCTGGTCATTGACCTTGATCTGCAGGCGCATCACGTCCCCGCAGGCCGGCGCACCGACCATGCCGGTGCCGACGTTGGGATCGTCCTTGTCGAAAGTGCCCACGTTGCGCGGGTTCTCGTAGTGGTCCAGAACCTTGTCACTGTATGCCATTGCGTTTCACCTCATGTTGAGGAGCTGTCAGCCTGAAGCTCAGGCAGGCTGTGGTAGCCTTGTTCCCTGACATCCAGACAGACCCTTAGGAGTCGGGGCGGTTCAAAACTCGCCCCTTCGTCCGGCTAGCAGCCTGTCGGACTTTAGGCGATTTCCGAATAAGACGCTATCAAGAATCAAGCTCCGTAGGAGCCCGCTTGCGGGCGACGTGACCTGCCGGAATCGCGTCATTGTGCCCCNCCCGTCGCCCGCAAGCGGGCTCCTACGGGTTGGATTTTTCGCGGAAATCACCTTNCGTTAGATTGTGGAGCAACAAAAAGCCTTTATGTTGACTCATACCCTAATCCTAGGGGCTAAGTCCGACAGGCTGCTAGTAACGAGTCAAACATATCGTTGTCGTTGTCGTTGTCGTTGTCGTAATCGTAATCGTAATCGGATAAGCGGTTCAAGTTAGGCATGAGCAGCCCGATGCCGATCAGGTTTCGATTTAGTGAACCGTTCCTTAGTCAATGCCCAACCCATTGCACTGACTTGAGATCCACCCCGTCCTGATACATGTCCCAGAGCGGCGAGAGTCCGCGCAGCCGCTCTACCTGGGTGCGGATCTTGGCGATCGCATAGTCCACCTCCTCCGCGGTGGAGAAACGGCCCAGGGTGAAGCGGATGGAGCTATGAGCGAGTTCGTCCTCGCGGCCGATCGCCCGCAGGACATAACTGGGTTCGAGGCTGGCGGACGTACAGGCGGAGCCGGAGGAGACGGCCAGATCCTTGAGCGCCATGATCAGCGACTCGCCCTCCACATAGGCGAAGCTGACATTGAGATTGCCGGCGACCCGGTGTTGCGCATCGCCGTTCAGAAAAACCTGATCCAGGTCCTTGAGTCCATCCCACAGCCGTTCGCGCAGGGCCAGCACGCGCGCATTCTCCTGCACCATTTCGAGGCGGGCGAGGCGGAAGGCCTCGCCCATGCCGACGATCTGGTGGGTGGGCAGGGTGCCCGAGCGCAGGCCGCGCTCGTGACCGCCGCCGTGCATCTGCGCCTCGATCCGCACTCGCGGCTTGCGCCGCACATACAGTGCGCCGATGCCCTTGGGACCATAGGTCTTGTGGGCCGAGAAGGACATCAGATCCACCGGCATGACGTCCAGGTCGATCCGGACCTTGCCGGTGCTCTGGGCGGCGTCCACGTGCAGCAGGCAGCCGCGGGCACGGGTCAGTTCGCCGATGGCGGCGATGTCCTGGATCACCCCGATCTCGTTGTTCACGTGCATGACCGAAACCAGGATGGTGTCATCGCGCAGGGCGGACTCCAGCTTGTTGAGGTCGATCAGGCCGTTCGGTTCGGGGTCGAGATAGGTGACCGTGAACCCCTCACGCTCCAGTTGGCGACAGGTGTCCAGCACCGCCTTGTGCTCGGTCTTGACGGTGATCAGATGGCGCCCGCGCTTCTGGTAGAAGTGGGCGGCGCCTTTGATCGCCAGATTGTCGGATTCGGTGGCACCGGAGGTCCAGGCGATTTCTTTGGGATCGGCGTTCACCAATTCGGCGACCTGTCGACGGGCATCTTCCACGGCTTCCTCAGCCGCCCAGCCGAAGGCGTGGGAGCGTGACGCCGGGTTGCCGAACACGCCATCCGGGGTGAGGCAGGCACACATGCGTTCCGCCACCCGCGGATCGACCGGGGTGGTGGCTGAATAGTCCATATAAATCGGCAGCTTCATGTCGAACTCCGCGCCGCCTCCACCGTGCTGGAGGCAGGGGCACTCGCTAGGGATAGGGGCCGCGCGGCAACCCGCCGCGGGGCCCGCGCAACCGACCAGGCAGGTCGAACCGGCTGCTCAGATCGGGGCGGTGGCGCGTCCGCCCGCCACCACCCCGAGCTTGATGTCGACCGTGGTGCAGGGCTGGGTGCGGTCGCCCGCAGGGTCGCGCCGATTCACCAGATCCTGCAGCGTGATGGTCTCCAGGTAGTCCTGGATCCGGTTGCTCAGGTCGAACCACAGCGCGTGGGTCAGGCAGGGGTGACCATCCTGGCAGTTGCCGGCGCCGCCGCAACGGGTGGTGTCCACGTTCTCGTCCACCGCGACGATGACCTCAGCGACGTGGATTTCGCCGGCGGAACGGGCCAGATTGTAACCTCCGCCCGGACCGCGGACACTGGTCACCAGGCCGTTACGTCGGAGTTTGGCGAACAACTGCTCCAGATAAGACAGGGAGATACCCTGCCGTTGGGCAATGTCGGCAAGCGCCGTCGGTCCCTGGCCGTGATGGATGGCCAGGTCCAGCATCGCAGTGACCGCGTAGCGGCCTTTCGTCGTCAGTCTCATGCTCCACGCCCTCCGGGGGTCTTCCCTGCACATCCTACGTTACCCGACCTCATTGATCAATTAATGACTTGGATTGGGCTTCAAGGGTTCCGGGTTGGGTGAGTCGATCACCACCGCGTCCAGGTCGGCGTCGTGGTCGAAGTGCGGCATGATTCCGTTGGCCTCCAGGGCGCGTGACATGGCCTCCATGCGGCCATCCATGTGGTGGATGTGGTCGAGCATGCGGTTGATGGCGTTGGCCACCGGGTCCGGGGCATCGACGGTCGCGCCGTAGGCGTCGAAGCCGATGCGGGCGGCGGTATCGGCGCGGCGGCGCTGGTCCGCATCCCGCTCGCGCTCGATGATGCGGCCGGGCACGCCGACCACGGTGGCGCCGGCGGGAACCGTCTTGACGACCACCGCATTGGAGCCGATCCGCGCCCCGTCGCCGATCGTAATCGGTCCCAAGACCTTGGCACCGGCGCCCACGACCACGTCGCGCCCCAGGGTCGGGTGGCGCTTGCCCGGCTGCCAACTGGTGCCGCCCAGGGTCACGCCGTGGTAGAGGGTACAGTCGTCACCGACCACCGCGGTCTCGCCGATGACGACGCCCATGCCGTGGTCGATGAAGAAGCGGCGGCCGATCCGGGCGCCGGGATGGATTTCGATCCCGGTGAAGAGGCGCGCGACATTCGACAGCATCCGCGCCAGCAGCTTGAGGTCGTGCACCCACAGGGTGTGAGTCAGCCGATGGGCCAGCACGGCGTGCAGCCCCGGATAGGTCGTCAGGATCTCAAACCCGGTGCGGGCCGCCGGGTCACGATCGTAAATGCTTCCGATATCCTCTCGCAGTTGGTCGAACATGCGCTTAACTGGGCTCCTGCTCCTGGTGCACCGCGGCCGGACGGTGCGCGGTTTTGCGTCCCTGGGCGGCGCTGAGGATGCCGCGCAGGATATTGATTTCGATCCAGTCGGGGCGCGCCCGGTTGAACAGGCGCCGCAACCGCATCAACAGCCGGCTGGATTGCTCCGGATCACCGAAGCCGATCTCCGCCAGGGTCCGGGCCAGATGGTCGTGGAAGGCGTCCAGGGCCTCCGCGGTCGCCAGATCGCGCGCGTCCTCGCGGATTTGCTCGCCCTGACCCTCCCGCCAGGCACGCCGGATTTCATAGGCAAGCACCTGAACGGCGGCGGCGACATTGAGCGAACTGAACGCGGGGTCGGTCGGGATCTGCACCAGATAGTGGCAGCGGGCGAGTTCTTCGTTGGTGAGTCCCGAGCTCTCCCGCCCGAGGACCAGGGCCACCTCGCCCGCCGCGGCCTCGGCCAGCAGCAGGCGGGCCGCCGCGGGTGGTTCCAGCAGCGGCCACTCCACCGTGCGTTGCCGGGCGCTGGCGCCGATCACCAGTCGGCAGCCGGCGAGGGCGCCGACCAGGTGCTGATGCGTTCCCGCCCGCTGCAGCAGGTCATCGGCCCCGGCCGCGCGGGCCAGGGCCTCGGCATCGGGCGGGTGGCGGGGTTTCACCAGTTCCAGGCGGCTCAGGCCCATCGTCTTCAGCGCCCGCGCGGCAGCGCCCAGGTTGCCGGTATGGGTGGTCTCCACCAGCACGCAGCGGATGCGGGCCAGGGTCATGTCGGTCTGCGCGTCCATGGGGTCTTCAGCTTCTACAGAACAAGGGTACATTGTCAATCTTTGATCCGCACGTCCCTTGGGGTATCGTGTCGGTCATGAATCCTACCGTGAATATCGCTATCCGCGCCGCCCGTGCCGCAGGCAAGGTGCTGCTTCGTTACTACGACCGCCTGGACCAGGTCAAGGTCCAGACCAAGAGCCGCAACGACTTCGTCAGCGAAGTCGACCGCAGCGCCGAGCAGGTCATTATCCAGGAACTGCGGGCCCGTTTCCCCAGCCACGCGATCCTGGCCGAGGAAAGCGGCGCCCAAGGGGAGGGCGACTACCAGTGGGTGATCGACCCGCTGGACGGCACCGCCAACTATCTGCATGGCTTCCCCCAGTTCTCGGTCTCCATCGCCTTACGGGTGCGCGGGCAACTGGAATGTGCCGTCGTTTACGATCCGCTGCGCGAAGAACTCTACACCGCCGCGCGCGGCGAGGGTGCCCAACTCAACGACCGGCGACTGCGGGTGGCCGGTCGGCCGTCGCTCGACGGGGCGCTGATCGGCACCGGGTTTCCCTTCCGCGACCAGCGCCATATCGACGCCTATCTGGGCATGTTCAAGGACATGACCCTGTCGACCGCCGGTTTGCGCCGCCCCGGCTCGGCCGCCCTGGATCTGGCCTATGTCGCCGCCGGGCGCACCGACGGATTCTGGGAGTTGGGTCTGTCGCCCTGGGACTTCGCGGCCGGGGCCTTGCTGATCACCGAGGCCGGGGGCACCGTGACCGATCTGAGCGGCGGCACCCGTTATTTCGACACCTGCAACCTGGTGGCCGGCAACCTCAAGGTCCATCAGGCGATGCTCGAGCTCATTGGGCCCCACTTGAGCGACGCGCTGCGCGCCTGATATCGGCGCCGGCGCTGATTCCCTAGGCAAGTCATTGACTACCATAAAAATGCTGTATTTGACAGTCTTGCTCAGGCTTGCTAGCGTGGCTGGCGAACTCAAACGAGGAGGCTGTACATAAGATGTCACGCATCGTTATTCTCGGCGCCGGTATCTCGGGCCACACCGTGGCCCGCTATTTGTCCCTGTGGGTCGGCAAACAACATCAGGTCACGGTGGTCTCACCGAAACCGCAGTGGAACTGGATCCCGTCCAACGTCTGGGTTGCCTGCGGCGAGATGACCGCGGAGCAGGTGACCTTCGACCTTGCGCCGGTCTATCAGAAGGCCGGCGTGGAGTTTCTGCTGGGTAAGGCTGTTTCGGTGCATCCCGAAGGCGCGGCGGAGCGCAGCCGCCCCTTCGTCCGCATCGAGTCTACCGACCCGGCCCACGCCGGCCGGACCGAGGATGTCGATTACGACTTCCTGGTCAACGCCACCGGCCCCAAGCTCAACTTCGGTGCCACGCCCGGTCTGGGGCCGGAGGGGGGCTATACCGTCTCGGTGTGTACCGCCGAGCACGCCGTACACGCAAACGCGCAGTTGCAGGAGCACATCCAGGCCATGAGGGCTGGTGCGCGGCGCCGTTTTGTCGTCGGAACCGGGCATGGTATGTGTACATGCCAGGGCGCGGCCTTCGAATACATCTACAATGTCGACCATTCGCTGCGTCAGGCGGGGGTCCGTGATCAGGCCGAGATCACCTGGATCAGCAACGAGTACGAACTCGGCGATTTCGGAATGGGCGGCGTCCATATCAAACGCGGCGGCTATGTCACCAACGGCAAGGTGTTTGCCGAGTCGCTGATGGTCGAGCGCGGTATCAGTTGGATCACGCGCGCTGCGGTCAACAAGATCGAGCCCAACAAGATCCATTATGAGACGCTGGAGGGAACCTACCACGAGTTGGACTACGATTTTGCGATGCTGATCCCGCCCTTTGCCGGAGTCGGGTTGAAGGCCTTCGGTAACGACGGCAGTGACATCACCGCGGCGGTGTTCGCCCCTAACGGGTTCATGAAGGTGGACGCGGACTATAATCCCAAGCCATTCGAGGAGTGGAGTAAAGCCGACTGGCCCCGGTACTACGAGACGCCGAAGTACAAAAACGTCTTCGCGGTCGGTATCGCCTTTGCGCCGCCGCACCTGATCAGCAAGCCGATGAGCAGTCCGAACGGTACGCCGATCAACCCGGCACCGCCGCGCACCGGCATGCCCTCGGCGGCCATCGGCAAAGCGGTGGCTGAGAATATCCGGGATATTCTCAACGGCAAGGCCACTGGACCAACCCACACCGCATCGATGGCCGAGATGGGTGCCGCCTGCGTCGCTTCCACCGGCTCTCATATTTTCAAGGGCAGTGCAGCGACCATGACGGTATTCCCGGTCGTACCCGACTACGAGACCTATCCTGACTACGGTCGCGATATGGATCTCACCTTCGGCGAGGTCGGTCTGGCCGGGCACTGGATGAAGTGGATTCTGCACTACGTCTTCCTCTACCAGGCGCAGCTCAAGCCCGGCTGGTCGATCCTTCCGGATTGATCTTCACGGAATCCGGTCGGTCTGATGACCGGCCGGGTCGTCCACAAAACCTTGCGATCACCTTACCCAGCGGAGGTATGACATGCCCGCCAAGAACAAAGAGCCCTATAAGCAATCCTATTATCCACCGATGCCGACCGGTTTAACGCGCTACATGCGCCGGTCGCTGGTCTGGCAATTCATCCGCTTCTGGATCATCAATTTCAAGATCTTCAAGCTGCTGACCAAGTCGCATCACTAAACCGCGCCCAGCGCGGTATGTAATGTTCTCGGATGGAATCGGCTCCGGCAGACTCGACGATTGCTGGAGGTGGCGCGGTTTAACGTTTTGAAAAATATAATTTTAAACCGCGTCTCCACCGAGGTTGGTTAAATCACCAAGACCGAACACACCATGAAAATCATGCATGTCACGCTGGACGTGGTTTAACGCAACGGAAAAGGTGTGGTGACGATACTCGTTGGACACTCGCACCCGCGAGCGAACGCCAGTTGATCCGCGTTGCCGGCATAGACCCAGGCGGTCAGCCGGTGCGCCACCACGAAGTCGACCGCTTGCCCGATGAGGCGACGGCCCAGGCCCTGGCGACGCCAGTCCGGGTCCACAAAGACGCTGATATGCGCATTGCGCGGTGAGTCCTTGAATGGGGCGAACCAGCGTGCCAGGCTCCAGCCGACGATCACGTCGTCGTGCCAGGCCAGGAAACAGCGGACGTACGGGGGGCGCTCGCGCAGGATCGTCAGCAGGTGGGAATCAGTGCCGCCCGCGGTCAGCGCCCGCAGTCGCTTGCGCTCGGCGGCCGTCACGCGCCGCAGCGGCCTCGATTCGAAACGGATGTCTGGTTGATCGGTCATGCGGGGTCAGGCTCATCGCGGCCCGGTCTGGGAGCGGCAGACGGTATTTTGCCACAGGGCGGGCGCAGCAGCCCGTTCGCTCCCTGGCTTGTTGCTGTTGGTAGACGCTCTGTCAGATCGATCCGCCGGGTCGATCCGGCCATCGCCTTCAGTGTGAGGATCGCCCTATGTCGTGCTCGCGCATTGCGGCCTGTCCCGCGGGGCCTGACTTCAGCCGCTTCGTCATGGGCTATTGGCGCCTGATGGACTGGGGATTGACCACGCACCAACTCATCGCGTTCATCGAACAGGGCTTGGCGCTGGGGATCACCACCGTGGACCACGCGGACATCTACGGCGGCTACCGGGTGGAGCGCTGTTTCGGTGAGGCGCTCGCGCAGGCACCTGGACTGCGTGAGCGCCTGGAGATCGTCACCAAGTGCGGGATCGGGCTGGTATCGCCCGAACGGCCTGACCATCGCATCAAGCACTATGACACGAGCCGCGATCACATCCTGGCGTCGGTGGACCGGAGTCTCGCGAACCTCCAGACCGATTTCATTGATCTCCTGCTGATCCACCGGCCGGATCCGCTGCTGGACGCGGATCAGGTCGCCGAGGCCTTTCAGACCCTGCGCGCGGCGGGCAAGGTCCGCTGGTTCGGGGTGTCCAATTTCAATCCGCATCAGTTCGCGTTGTTGCAGGATCGGCTGCCATTTCCGCTGGTGACCAACCAGTTGGAGATCTCGCCCTATCAGCTCGCGCCCTTTTTCGACGGCAGTCTGGATCTGTGCCAACGGCGGCGGATCAGCCCGATGGCTTGGAGCTGCCTGGGTGGTGGACGGCTGTTCAGCGAGGAGGACCCGTGCAGCCAACGGCTGCGGCAGGTGTTGGGAGAGGAGGCGGCTGCGGTCGGCTGCAGCCTGGAGCAACTGGTCTATGCCTGGGTCATGGCGCACCCGAGCCGACCGCTTCCGCTCATCGGCAGCGGTCGAATCGATCGGGTGCGCCACGCGCTGGAGTCGGAGCAGATCGTCCTGGATCGGCAGGCCTGGTTCCACATCCTCCAGGCTGCCGCCGGGGCGGAGGTGCCGTGATCCTGAAGTCAGCCCGCGATTCCGTGGGAGCGGCCTCCGGCCGCGATGGGGGCTCGCGGGATCACGAACGTCAGCATTCATCTCAGCATTGCGTCGCGGCCGCGGGCCGCTCCACGGGAGACGTTATCGGTCGGGAAGACTCAGACGGAGCACCTGACTAGGCCCGCTCCAGTCGATCGAGGAGGCGCCGCACCCATCCGGGTCCGCCATAAATGAGCCCGGTGTAGACCTGAAGCAGGTCCGCCCCGGCTGCCAGCTTGGCCTGCGCGCCTGTTGCATCCATGATTCCGCCGACGCCGATCAGCACCGGCGCAGGGCCCAGGGCTTGCCGCACGGTTTTGAGCAGGGCCGTGCTGCGGCCCAATAGCGGCCGGCCCGACAGACCGCCGCTCATGCCGTCGGTAACGCTGCGCAATCCCGCGAAGCGGATCGTGGTATTGGTCAGGATCAGGCCGGTGCAGCCCGCGTCCAGGGCCGCCCGGGCGCAGGCGATGGCGTCCGCGTCAGCGAGGTCCGGGGCGAGTTTCAGCAGCAGGGGGCGCGGCTGGCGCATGGCCTGGTTGGGGGTCTGGATGGCATCGACGATGCGCCGGACTTCATCGACCGATTGCAGGTCCCGCAAGCCCGGCGTGTTCGGGCTGGAGATGTTCACCACCACGTAATCGGCCAGCTCGGCGAGTCGTTCGAAGCTCGCCCGATAGTCCGCGGCGGCGCCCTCAGCCGGGGTGACCTTGGATTTGCCCAGGTTCACACCGAGCGGCACCTGGAGGACGGCGCGCGCGCGCAGTCGGGTGAGGCGCGCCTGCATGGCCACCGCACCGCCGTTGTTGAACCCCATGCGGTTGATGATGGCCTCATCCGCGGGCAGGCGGAACAGCCGCGGTCGCGGGTTGCCGGGTTGGGGCAGGGCGGTGACGGTGCCGACCTCCACGAAGCCGAAGCCCAGCCGCTGCCAGGCCGGGACCGCCGCACCTTCCTTGTCCAGCCCGGCGGCGAGGCCGATCGGGTTGGGAAAGTCCAAACCCATGACCCGGCGCGCCAGCGCGGGTCGCCGCGCGGGGTCCGTGGCAGGCAGCCCACCGCCGAAGGCCGCCGACCAGCGCGCCAGGAGTCCCAGCGCGAGTCGGTGGGCCAACTCCGGATCGAGCCGAAAGGCCAGGGGTCGGATCAGGCGCCACAGGCCAGTGGAGTCGTTGCTGTACATCATTGATTCCGAAATTAATACGCCGTTCCATCGAGTCCTGCGAATCCGTCGTGCCGGCGCGCTACCATCCATGGCACTGGATTCCGGCATCCTGCCGGAATGACGCCGCAGCTGAAGTTGGAGCGGGGTACGATAGCGTTCGCACCTGATATCCAGACAGACCCTTGGTGTAGGGGCGGGTTTGAAACCCGTAGGGGCGGGTTTGAAACCCGCCCCTACGTCCGGTAATCACGTCCGAAGGCTATAACACAGACCGGGAAAATCGCCCTTAAAGGCGATTTTCCCGGTTCAGGACTCGATCATCTGGTCCAGGCCATGCCCCGGCCGCACCATGGGCAGCACGTTTTCCGCCTTGTCGACCCAGCAATCCACCACCATCGGGTGCGCATCGGCCAGGGCCAGGGCGATGCCTTCGTGCAGTTCCGCCGCGGTCGTGATCCGCAGGGTCTTGAGGCGCGGGTAGACGTGCTTCAACCCCAGCAGATTGGGAATCTGGCGGCGGCAGTCCTCGTCCATCTCGGTGCAGTCGCGATCGCAGTCGACGTTGCGGGAGAGACAGGTCTCGTAATGGTGCCCGTCGTCCATCATGTCCTCCCACTGGCGCACCATTCCCAGGTAGTTGTTGTTGAGCACAAAAATCTTGAGTGGAATCTGCTGCGCCACCACCGTGCCGAGCTCCTGGATGTTCATCTGGAAGCTGCCGTCGCCGTCGATCAGGACCACCGGCCGGGTCGGGTCGGCGAACCAGGCGCCGATGGCCGCCGGCAGGCCGAATCCCATGGTCCCCAACCCGCCGGAGGAGACCCACTGGCGGGGGCGCTGGAAGCGGTAATACTGGGCCGCCCACATCTGGTGCTGGCCCACTCCGGTGACCAGGGTGGCGTTGCCGCCGGTCAGCTCGGAGATGGCCTCAACGACCGCCTGGGGCTTGAGGTTGGGCATTGGCAGGTAAGGCATGGGCATCTGGGTGCGCCACTGCTGGATCAGGACCATCCAGTCCGGGTGGCTGGCGGTGCGCCCGGTGCCCAGCGCATAGTCGAGAAAGGCGTCCAGGCCGGCCACCAGATGGAGGTCGGTCGGCACTGTCTTGTCGATCTCGGACGGGTCGATGTCGACCTGGGCGATGCGTTTTCCCTTGGCGAATCCGCTGACCGCCACCCGATCATCGAAGCGCCCGCCGAGCGTCAGGATCAGGTCGGCGTCGCGCAGGGCATAGTTGGCCGGGATGGTGCCGTGCATGCCGGGCATGCCCAGATTGTGCGGATCAGCAAAAGGCACTGCCCCCAGGGCGTTGAAGGTGGTGGTCACCGGCACATCGAAGCGCTCGGCGAACCGGCACAGGGCGGCGGCGGCTTCCGCATGAATGATCCCGCCGCCGGCCTTGATCACCGGGCGTTGGGCGGTGGCCAGAGCGGCGAGGATGGCGTCGGCCTGGGCCGCGTCGAACGGCACGGGCTCACGATGGCGCCGTCGCGGCGGATTGGTCTCGGTCACCTGCGCGAGTTGTACGTCCTTGCAAATGTCGACCACCACGGGTCCGGGCCGGCCATGAATGGCGAGCGCATAGGCTTCCCGCAGCACCCACTCCAGGTCGCGCACGTCCTTCACCAGATAATTGTGCTTGGAGATATGGCGGGTCAGGCCTACCGTGTCCACTTCCTGAAAGGCATCGGTACCGATGGCCCGGCTCGGTACCTGGCCGGTGATGAACAGGGTTGGAATCGAATCCTTGTAGGCGTCCGCGATGGGCGTAGTGAGGTTGGTTGAGCCCGGCCCCGAGGTCGCCAGGGCGACGCCCACCCGGCCGCTCACCCGCGCGTAGCCCTCAGCCGCGTGGCCGGCCCCGCCCTCCTGACGGCACATGATGAAGCGCGGGCAGGGTTCGCCGCGGCGCATCCGCTTGTTCAGCTCCACGTGCAGGGGGATGACGGCCCCGCCGGTGTGGCCGAAGATGACCTCGACGCCGAGATCGGTCAGCACGTCGAATAACAGGGCAGCGCCGGTGGGGTGAGTGGGGGTCTCTGGGGCGTTCATGGTGATTCTGCGTTTCATGGGGAGCAGTGAGTCATGGCGACATGATCCCAGAAAAAGCGGTCAGCCGTAAGGCGGTTGCCGGAAATCGCCTAAGCTGCCAGGTAGCGCCGATGCATCCGTTCGACCTGGGGTGCGAGTGCCTCAGGCCCGCCGCCGTTGTCGATGATGTCATCGGCCCCGGCCAGGCGCTGCGCGCGCGGGACCTGAGCCGCGATGATGCGGGCGACCTCCGCTTTACTCAGGCCGCTGCGTCGGCACACCCGGTCAATCTGGACCGACTCGGGGCAGTCCACGACCAGAATGCGGTCCATCAGGGTCTGCTGGCCGGTCTCGAACAGCAGCGGGATCACCAGCACCGCGTAGGGGGTCGTCAGGCCCGCCGCCCGTTCCAGCATCAGGGCGCGGATCGGCGGGTGCAGGATGGATTCCAATCGCGTCCGCGCCGCGGCATCGGCGAAGACGCGCGCGCGCAGTGCCGCGCGGTCCAACTGCCCGTCGGGGAACAGGCAGTCGCTGAAGGCGCTGCCGATCCGCGCCAGGATCGGTGCGCCGGGTGCCGTCAGTTCGCGGGACAGCAGATCGGTGTCGATGACCCCGGCACCCAGCGCCGCGAGCTGATCGGCCACGGTGGATTTTCCGCTGCCGATTCCGCCGGTGAGGCCGACTTTGAACACTGAGGTGATCGCCTTAGGCCAGACCGGACAGACGCAGATAGGCGTCATTGATCTGCTGACCCCAGATCAGGCTGATCCATCCGGCCGTGGCCAGAAACGGCCCGAACGGCATCGGGTGTCCGGGTTGATGGCGACCGCCGATGATCAGCAGGGTGCCGAGCACCGCTCCGGCCACGGCGGAGAGGAGGATGATCTGCGGTAGGAACTGCCAGCCGAACCAGGCACCAAAGAGTCCGAGGAGCTTGAAGTCCCCGTAGCCCATGCCCTCCTTGCCGGTGACCAGACGAAAGAGCTGGAACACGGCCCACAGGCTCAGATAACCGGCCACGGCGCCGATGATCGAGGACGCGCTGTCGGTGAACAGGCCGAACAGGCTCAATAGCAAACCGGCCCAGAGGAACGGGATGGTGATGCCGTCGGGCAGCAGCTGGGTGTCGTAGTCGATGACGGCGAGCGCGATCAGCCCCCAGGTCAGTGCCAGCGCGGCCGCCGTCTGCCAGCTCAAGCCGAAGTGCAGGACCACGACCAGGGTGAGGAGGGCAGTCAGTCCCTCGATCAGCGGATAGCGCGCGCTGATGCGAATCCCGCAGGCGGAACAGCGCCCGCGCAGGAACAGGTAGCTCAGGATCGGGATGTTCTCCAGCGCGCTGATGCGATGCCCGCAGGCCGGGCAGTGGGACGGCGGCTGCGCCAGATTCAGCACGGGTTCGTCGCCTTGCGTTTCGGTGCCGACAAACTCGGCGCAGTCCCGACGCCAGCCCGCCTCCATCATCCGCGGCAGACGCAGGATGACGACGTTGAGAAAGCTGCCCACGATCAGCCCGAGTGCCAGGGTCGTCCCGTAGAGCAGGCTCGGGCTCTCTTGAAAAACGTCGATCCACTCCATCGTCAACTCCAGCATCAGACCACGGCCGCCAACTTGAAGATCGGCAGGTACATGGCGACCACCAGGCTGCCGACCAGACCGCCGATGACCACCATGATCATGGGTTCCAGCAGGCTGCTCAAGCTGTCTACCGCATTGTCGACCTGCTCCTCGTAGAAGTCCGCGACTTTGGCCAGCATGTCGTCCAGTGCGCCGGATTCCTCGCCGATGGCGGTCATCTGAATCACCATGTGAGGAAACAGGTTACGTTGGCGCATCGACAGTTGCAGTGCCTGCCCGGTGGCGACCTCTTCGCGCATTTTGAGGACCGCCTCCTGGTAGACGACATTGCCGGTGGCCCCCGCCACCGATTCCAGGGCCTCCACCAGGGGCACGCCCGCGGCGAACATGGTGGATAGGGTCCGGGCGAAACGCGCCAATGAGGCCTTGTGGAGGATGCCGCCGATGATCGGGATTTTCAGCACCGTACGGTCCACGATATCGCGGAACTTGCGCGAGCGCTTGAAGACGTAAGCGATACCGTAGACGGCAGCACCCACCCCCAGGAAAACGGCCCACCACCAGTCCCGCAAGATGTCGGAGGCGCCGATGACCAGCAGGGTGAAGGCCGGCAGATCGGCCCCGAAACTGCTGAACAGTTCCTTGAACTGTGGGATGACGAACATCAGGATCACGACCGTGACGATGATGGCCACTACGATGACCGCCGCGGGATAGAACAGGGCTTTCTTGATCTTACCCTTGATCGATTCGGTCTTTTCTTTGTAGGTCGCGATCTTGTCCAGCAGGATGTCGAGCACGCCCGCCTGTTCGCCGGCAGCGACCAGATTGCAGAACAGATCGTCGAAATACAGCGGCTGTTTGCCCAGCGCCTCCGCCATCGCCGTGCCGCTTTCGATATCCTGCTTGATCGAGAGGATCAAATCCTGCATCGCCGGATTTTCATGTCCCCGGCCGACGATGTCGAACGCCTGAACCAGCGGCACTCCGGCGGCCATCATGGTGGAGAGTTGGCGGCTGAAGATGGCAATATCTCCAGCACCGATTTTTTTGCGCCCGCTGAAGAGCGGCTGGGCCTTCTTGGTGACCTTGGTGGGGTTGACTCCCTGGCGGCGCAGATCGGCCCGCACCACGGTGATGCTGGGCGCGCGCGTTTCGCCCTTGACCCGGCCGCCGCGTCGGTCGGTGCCCTCCCAGGCAAAGACGTAGGCCTTTTCAACCTTGGGCGGGGCCTTGTGTTGCGGCTTGGGTTTTTGGGTTGCAGCGAGTGCCATGGGCGTTCAGTGACTTAGTGAAATGACTTGGTGCGTCGCGTGACGTGGTGAGTCTGTGGTGAGTCTCTGGTTAGTCTTTGGTGACGCGATTGATCTCTTCCAGGCTGGTCACCCCGGCCTTGACCTTGCGCAGCCCGGATTGGCGCAGGTCGGCGACGCCCTCGCGGGCGGCCTGATCCGCCAATTGCAGCGAATTGCCGCCCTCCATGATGAGCCGGCCGATCGCCTCCGACACCTTCATGACCTGAAAGATACCGACTCGCCCCTTATAGCCCTTATTGCAGCGTGGGCAACCGACCGGGCGGTAGATGGTAATGCCTTCCTCGATTTCTTCGTCCGTGAAGCCCTCCTCGCGCAAGGCTTCGCGGGGCACGTCCTCGGGTTGTTTGCAGTGTGGACACAGCCGCCGGGTCAGGCGTTGCGCCATGATCAGCAGGATCGCGGACGCGATATTGAACGGTGCGACACCCATGTTCGCGAGTCGCGTCAGTGACTGCGGGGCATCGTTGGTATGCAGCGTGGAGAGGACCAGGTGGCCGGTCTGGGCCGCCTTGACCGCGATTTCAGCGGTCTCCAGGTCGCGGATCTCACCAACCATGACGATATCCGGGTCCTGCCGCAGGAACGCGCGCAAGGCGGCGGGGAAGGTCAACCCGGTCTTGGTGTTGACATTGACCTGATTGATCCCCGGTACCTGAATCTCCACCGGATCCTCGGCCGTGGAGATGTTGACCTCCGGCTTGTTGAGAATGTTGATCGCGCTGTAGAGTGAGACGGTCTTCCCGGAGCCGGTCGGTCCGGTGACCAGGATCATGCCGTACGGCTTGGCGATGGCGGAGAGAAAGGCGTCGCGCTGCTCAGGCTCGAAGCCCAGCGCATCGATACCCACTTGGGCCGACGACGAGTCGAGTATCCGTAAGACGACCTTTTCGCCGTACAGGCAAGGCAGGGTGTTGACGCGGAAGTCGATATCGCGCGTGCGGCTCAGTTTCAGCTTGATGCGCCCGTCCTGGGGCACCCGGCGTTCCGCGATGTTCATTCGCGACATGACTTTGAGTCGCGCCACCAGGCGCCCCGCGATGTTCAGCGGCGGGTTGGCGACCTCGCGCAGCAGCCCGTCCTGGCGAAAGCGGATGCGGAAGTATTTCTCGTAGGGTTCGAAGTGGATATCGGAAGCGCTGTTGGTGATGGCGTCCACCAGGATCTTGTTGACGTAGCGCACCACCGGGGCATCGTCCACGTTCACATCCGAGTCGTCGCGCTGCTCCTCATCCTCGTTGGCGATATCCAGGTTATCCAGGTCCGTATCCATGAGGTCAGTCATGGTGGTGTCCTGGGCATCGATGGCGCGGTCGATGGCGGCGGCGAGTTTGTCCTCCTCGACCAGCACGGCGTCGGTCGCGAGCCCCGTGTTGAAGCGGATTTCTTCCAGTGCCTGATCGTTGGTCGGGTCCGACAGGGCCAGGAAGATGCGGTTGCCGCGGCGGAACAAGGGCAGCGCCCGATGCTTGCGGATCAGCTTCTCGTCGACCAGGGTCAGCGGCAGATCGGCGAGATCGATCGCGGCCAGATCCAGCAGCGGAACACCGAACTCATGGGATGCCGCAATGGCGATGCGGCGGCTGTCGAGCATCTTCTGCTCGACCAGATAACGGACAAAGGGTTCGCGGCGGCGCAGCGACTCGGTGGTCGCGAAGTTGGCCTGCTCCTCGGTTAGCAGGCGGTCCCGGACCAAACGCCAGGCGAGGCCCGAGGGTTTCATGGTGGTCGGATTGGTCGCCATTGGCTGCCTGTGCTGTCTGGTCGGCTGCGTTCTTGCGGGTGGCGATCACCCGCTTTCTTTCCGCGCGAGCGGCCATCAGACGGCCGCCGCGACGACACCAGTGTGTTACCTGTTGACCGAAAATGCGAGCCTTACGTTGTTGGCCACCAGGCCGTTGTCTTTCTGTTCACTCTCATTGACATAAAACTCCAGGATGGTCTCCCGGTTCATCAGCTGATCCTCGGTCACATCGTCAGCTAATTCATTGACATGACAGAAGACGCTGGTGTATGGCGAGCCCTCCGCCCGCGGGTCGGTGATCCACAGGTCGGGAGAAATGTGGTCCATGATGCGCAGGAACCCGTAACCCTTGTCGGCAATCCACTTGGTGCAGACGCCGCGCACACATGAGGCTGGCTTGCCCCAGTCGTTCCGCGGCTCATAGGAAACGGGCAGCAGGTCGGGAATCAGGAAACCGGAGTAGAACGCATCCACTTCCTGCTGGAGCTGGCGGGAGACGTTCTTGAAACCGATCAGTTCCACCCGGCAGCCCTTGTTTTGCAGGGCGTTCACGACCTGTATGAAATCGCCGTCACCGGTGACCAGGAGCACCTGATCCAATTTATCGGCTTGCAGCATGGCATCGACCGCCATGTCGAGGTCGGCGTTGGCCTTGGTGGTCACGTTGCCGGCCTCGTCGGTGTAGCGGCGCACCAGCTTGACCGTGATCTTCCAGCCGAAGTCACGCACCATTTGCTGGTACGTACGTGATTTTTTTGCGTATTCCTGGTCTTCTCGGGCGCGTTCGGCGTCGAAGGCCATGTAAGTATTCAAACGCTGCAGCGCACAGTCCCCGCGCGCCGCGAAGCGGCGCAGGACGTCATAGCGCATTTGATAGCCGCCATTGTAGCGGACATTTTCGGCGTCGACGAAGACGCCCACACGGCAATAAGAACTCAAGCTGACCTCGGACAAATGCAAAATGAAAGTGCGTCTTGAAGTAACGATGATCGGCGCTGAAAGTACACTTTCTGGTAAAGTTATGGTTCAGGGCGGTGACCCCGCGCCCGCACGGCGCGGGGTGTCCGCATGACAGTCTAGACCTATTTGTTCGCGCGGTTCTCGATCAGGTCGTTGACCACGGTCGGGTCGGCCAAGGTCGAGGTGTCGCCCAGTGAGTCGATCTCGTTGGCGGCGATCTTGCGCAGGATACGGCGCATGATCTTGCCCGAGCGGGTCTTCGGCAGGCTCGGCGCCCACTGGATGATGTCGACGATGGCGATGGGTCCGATCTCGGTGCGCACCATGGCCACCAGTTCCTTCTTGAGCGCGTCGGTTGGCTCCACGCCGGCCATGGGTGTCACGTAGGCATAGATGCCTTGCCCCTTGATGTCGTGGGGATAGCCGACCACGGCCGCCTCCGCCACATGCGGATGCAGCACCAGGGCGGATTCGATTTCAGCGGTGCCCAGGCGATGGCCGGAGACGTTGAGCACGTCGTCGATGCGCCCGGTGATCCAGTAGTAGCCGTCCTTGTCGCGGCGCGCGCCGTCACCGGTGAAGTAGGACCCGGGGTATTGCTTGAAATAGGTGTCGATAAAGCGCTGATGATCGCCGTAGACGCTGCGCATGATCGCCGGCCAGGGCTGGGTAAGGATCAGTGCGCCTTCGCCGGGGCCCTCGATCAGGGCGCCGGTGGCCGCGTCGACCAGGGCCGGGACCACGCCGAAGAAGGGCTTGCTGGCGGAGCCGGGCTTGAGCGCCGTGGCGCCGGGCAGCGGGGTGATCAGGTGACCGCCGGTCTCGGTCTGCCACCAGGTATCGACGATCGGGCAGCGCTCGTCGCCGACCACTCGATGGTACCACTCCCAGGCTTCCGGGTTGATCGGTTCACCCACCGAACCCAGGATACGCAGTGACTTGCGCGAGGTCTTCTTGACCGGGTCTTCGCCCGCGCGCATCAGCGAGCGGATGGCGGTGGGCGCGGTGTAGAAGATATTGACCTGATGCTTGTCGACCACTTCCCAGAAGCGTGACATGTCCGGGTAGTTGGGGATGCCCTCGAACATCAGCGACGTGGCGCCGTTGGCCAGCGGGCCGTAGACGATATAAGTGTGGCCGGTGACCCAGCCCACGTCGGCCGTGCACCAGAAAATCTCACCTTCCTGGTAGTCGAAGGTGTACTTGTGGGTCATGGCGGCAAAGACCAGATAGCCGCCGGTGGTGTGCATGACACCCTTCGGCTTGCCGGTGGAGCCCGAGGTATAGAGGATGAAGAGCGGGTCTTCAGCGTCCATCTGCTCAGGCTCGCAGACCGCGTCCGCCTTGGCCATTTCCTCGTGGTACCAACGGTCGCGGCCGGCGGTCCAGGCGACGTTGCCGCCGGTGCGGCGCACCACGAGCACGCTGCCGACGTTCGGGCACTCCTGCAGCGCCGTGTCCACGTTCTTCTTCAGCGGCACACTGCGGCCGCCGCGCATGCTCTCATCGGCGGTGATGACCACCCGGCAGTCGGAGTCGAGGATACGGTCGCGCAGGCTGTCCGGGGAGAAGCCGCCGAACACGATGGAATGGGCCGCGCCGACGCGGGTGCAGGCGAGCATGGCGACCGCCGCTTCCGGGATCATCGGCAGATAGATGCACACCCGGTCACCCTTCTTCACCCCGCTGGCCTTCAGCACGTTGGCGAATTTGGAGACTTCCGCATGCAGTTCGCGGTAGGTGATCTTGCGGTCTTCCGCCGGGTTGTCACCCTCCCAGATGATCGCGACCTGATCGCCGCGCTGTTCCAGGTGGCGGTCCAGGCAGTTGTAGGAGACGTTGAGCTTGCCGCCCTTGAACCAATTGATGTGCAGGTTCTCCGCGTCGAAGCTCCAGTCGGTCACCGCCTCCCAGGGCTTGAACCAGGTCACGAACTGTTCGGCCTGTGCGGCCCAGAATGTGTCCGGGTTTTCGATCGACTGCTTGTACATGACCTCATATTGCTCGGCGTTGATGTGCGCCTTGGCGGCGATGGCCGCCGGGACTGGATAGACCTTCTCGTCTGACATCTCGTATTTCCTCTCGTTTTCGGGTGGTGGTGAAGTGGTGGTGAAGTGGTGGTGAAGTGGTGTGAATCAGCGGCGCCCAGGGTCTTGGTTGGCTTTCGTCAAGTGTGTCGTCGCGGGGAAGATAATACTAAACGCTCGTCCTAAGGGTTTCCAGGTAGGTTGACCGGCAGTCCATACCGTTCCAGCTTGTTGCGCAAGCCCATGCGCGACAGTCCCAAGGCGTCGGCCGCCCGGCTCTTGTTCCAGCCGTGGCGGGTCAGGGCCTCGCGCAGCAGGTGTTCCTCCAGCGCCTCGACCTGTTCCCTGAGGCCGCCCGCACCGGGCCTGGGGGGGGGCGAGTGGAGGGGCGAGTGGGGGGCTGAGGGCGGGCGGGTCGTCCCGGACGCAGCGTTCGCGCCCGCAGCGCCGTCGCGCACGCGCGGGTCGAGCAGTTCGATGCCTAACTGGTCGGTCGGGGTCATGATCAACATGCGCTGGATCTCGTTGCGCATCTCGCGCACGTTACCCGGCCAGTCGTAGGCCTGGAGACATTCGAGCACGTCGTCGTTGAAACCGCGACAGGGTTTTCCCAGGGTCTGGATCAGTTCGTTCAACAGGGCGCGGGCGAGCAGCGGGATGTCGACCCGGCGCTCGCGCAGTGGCGGCAGATGCAGGCAGACCCCGGCCAGGCGGTAGAACAAGTCTTCTCGGAAGCGTCCGACCCGAATGTCCTGCGCCAGATCCCGATTGGTGGCCGCGACCACGCGCACGTCCACCCGGCGGCGGCGGTTGCTGCCGACCGGCCGGACCTCGCCCTCCTGAAGAACGCGCAACAGCTTGACCTGAAACGCCGCGGAGACCTCGCCGATCTCGTCCAGAAAGATGGTCCCGCCGTCGGCCTGTTCGAAGAGCCCGATGCGGGCGTTGATGGCCCCGGTGAAGGCGCCGCGCTCATGGCCGAACAGCTCGCTCTCCAGAATGTCATCGGCGAGTGCGGCGCAGTTTTCCGCCACGAACGGCTTGTCGGCCCGCGGGCTGTTGTAATGGAGCCCGCGCGCGAACAGCTCTTTGCCGGTGCCGGACTCACCGGTGAGCAGCACCGGCACGTCGTAGAGGGCGACCTGCGCCACCTGTTCGCAGACCCGGTTCAAGGGGCTCTGCGGGCCGCGAATGATGTTGTCGAGTCTGAAGTTGCGCTTGAGCTGAGCGCGGCGGTTTTGCATCCGCTGCTCCAGGGTGGGCGTCATGACCTTCATTTCCAAGGCCAGCAGTGCGTTTTCCCGCTGGAGTTGGTGCAGGCGACAAGCGTTGCGCACGGTGAGCAGCAACTGATCGGGGTGCCAGGGTTTGCTGATGAACTGATAGATTCCGGCGCGGTTGATGCCGTCGATCAGATCCTCGGCGTCCGTGTAACCGGAGAGGATCATGCGCACCACCTCCGGCCAGCGCTCGCGCACCCGGGTGAGAAACTCGACCCCGCTCATCTCCGGCATCCGCTGATCCGAGATGACGGCACGGATGTCGTCCTGCTCCAGCCAGCGCTCGGCTTCAGCGGCGCTGGCGGCGGTGCGGCAATCGAACTCCTCATCGAGCGTGCGGTTGAGGGTGTCCAGAGACAAGACCTCGTCATCCACGACCAGGACGGTCGGTCGGAGCCTCGGGCGCGGGCCGGCCATGCTTCAGCGGCGCCCGCCCGACACCGCACGCGGGGCGCCGGCGCGGCGACTGGAATGGTTCGGGCAGGGGCGGTCCTGAAGCGCTCCGGCGGCTGTCGTCAGCGGCTCGGCGCGGTCGGGGAACGGCTCTTGTACACGCTTGACCATTGAACTCCAGGGAGTTGTAACGGTAAAGCCGCCATTATAAGTCCGATCGGTCTTCTGGGTTTGAATAGAACCTTAAGCCGACGCGTCACGCGCAGCGCAGGGCGTCCAGGATTTCGGCGAGCCGCCCCGCGCTGTCGTCGATGTCCTCCTGTGCGGCCAGCACCGCCGTCGGGGCCGCGGTCACCTCGATGGTGTTGAGAATCAGGCGATCCTCCGAGTTGAAATGCTGCACCCACCAGAGGTTTTCGACCCGGGCGGTACTCACCCGGCAACTCCCGTAGCCGCGCGACAGCAAGGTCACCGGCCCGGTGCCCAGGACCTGGCCGAGACAGCCCAGATCCTGCTCGGTCTGCGGCAGCAAGGTGAGATTCACGACATGGGCCAAGTCCCCTGGCCGATAACGCGCGGCCTGCGCATTGACCTCCGCCAGCACGCCGGGCGCATTCATCACGCCCGCAGGCCAGTGATCCGGGATGGGCGCCGCGGGGGGTGCTTCGCGAAAGGCTTCGGCGCGAACCAGGCCGGGCAGATCCGCAACCTCCAGCGAATGATTGGGCGTCACGGCGTTCTGGGGTCCGTCGGCATGAATCCACCAGACGCCCGCCAGCCGGGTTTCCTGAATGCGCGCGGCCCGCGGGCCGCTGATCAGTGCGCTGACCTCGCCGTCGCCCAGCGTCTGCTCGAGCAGCGCGCGGTTGGCCCCGTCCAGGTCGGACAGGTCGATCACCACCGGCGGCTCCGCCACCCGATGGGCGGCGAGCGCCTGCTGCAGCCGCTCCAGCAGGGCCAGTGCGGGGCCGCAGGCGCTGAGATCCTCCGCCGCCGGCAGCAGGGGGGGCTGATAGGTCGCCATCGTCTTGGGCATGGGCAGATAGTCCAGGGCCGCCTCGTCCGGGTCAGGCGGTGGCGTGCCTGGACTTGCGAGGCCGGTCGTCAGCGGGATGGGGAACATGAGTGCGGCTCCGAAGGTGATGGTTGGTTCCAACAGGGGACGATCGGTCAGCTATTCGCTTGTGGGCCTCGATCAAGATTCCGGCGTGCGTAGTCAGGCCATCCTGGCCTGACACCGTCAGGGCTGGAAGCCCTGACTACGCATGCCGCTGGCCGGGATTATTACGATCAAAGTCCGCTTGGGCAACGCGCAGGAACTCGGGCAGTTGCGGCTCGCGGTCCACCAGGTCCGGGAAGAGGTGGTCAAATGCCTGGCCGGCCGCGGCGGCGTCGAGCGCGGCCAGGGCATCCAGTACCAGCCGGGCGCGGGCTTCGGTCAAGACTTCCCGGGCCGCCCCCTGAAATACCAGCAGCCAGGCGTTGGCCCGCTGTGCCCCGACCAGCCGGGTGTCGACCTGGATGCGCTCACCGGGCCCCTGGCACCAGGCCCAATAGGGGCCGGCCTCGATGACCTGCATGGGGACGCCGATGCACATCAGCAGGCTCCTGCCGCGGTCCGCACCCGTGGGTCGCCGTGGCGATAGGCAACGGCGGCACTGGGTCGGCCGGCCTCGTAGGCATCCAGGGCCAGGGCCGGGTCGGGCAGGTCCCGCAGCTGGTCATGGTTGTCCTCGTCCGCGTCGCTACCCGGTGCGCAGTGCACGCCAAACCCGACCAGATAGTCGCGAGCGAGCGCGATTGCAGGCGCGATGCGCGCTTTCACCTCGGGTCTGAGGCTCCCGCCGAAGTCGTCGAGTTCGACCGGCTGCACGCCGATCAGCAGCAGGTGTTCGGGGAACTCGCCCAGCAGGTCGGCCAGGGCCAGCACCTCCTGGAATCCGGTCTGATGCAGACTCATCTTCTTGGCGCCCATGAACTTGGGAACCTCGGCGCCCTCGACCCGTTTGAGCGCCCCCGCTGGCAGACCGTAATCCACCGCATCGAAGACCACGAGCACATCCGCCCAGCGCACCTGATCCACCAGATAGATCCCCTGGGTCCCGCCGTCGAGCAGTCGCACGTTGGAGCCGAAGCGATAATTCGCGGCCAAGGTCTCCACCACGCGGACCCCGAACCCCTCATCGGCCCACAAGACATTGCCGATGCCCAGGATCAGCACGTTTAAATCAGGTTTCGGCATGCGGATTTATCCACAGATGTCACAGACGTTCACAGATGAAGAAACACATCTATGTTTCTCGTTCCCACGCTCCAGCGTGGGAATGCCGTCCGGCCGCTCCAGCGGCCGGTGGCGCTACGCGACGGCTTCCGCGTCGCGACTTACTCCGACGCTGGAGCGTGGGCGCCAGATCATGCCTTCCACTATCCACTTCCCTAAGGCCGATCATCCTTGAACATCCGCCAGCCGCTGATCATGGTGCTGATCAGGCTTTGCCGCGACAGGATGTCCTCGCGGATGGCGGTATACACGTGCAGCATGACAAAGATCGTGATGATCCACATGCCCCAGTGGTGCCACATGCGCACGTCCTGGCTTTGTCCCACGAAGGGGATGACCCAGCCGAACCAGCGGTCCTGCCAACTACCGAGCCCGGTCTGCTCCGAGTAGAGCGCGAACCCGGTGAACATCATCACGATGCCGCCGACCGTGATGATGACGACCATGAACAGGTGAGCAAGCGGGTTGTGGCCAATATATTTACGCGGTTCCTGTTCCAGAAAGGCGTACCAGCGCACCTCGTGCCATAGCTCGCTCCAGAAGCGCCGCCGCCAGAATGGCAGGGCGAAGAGCTGGCGCGACCAGCGGTTGCCCACCATGGCCCAGTAAAGCCGGAAGAGGAAGCCCACCGCGAAGATGTAAGCCGCCGCGAAATGGGCGAACCGGATGTACCCCATGAGGTAATGGTCGCTGGCCTCACCCGACAGGGTCGGCAGCGGGCTGCCGATGAGATAGCCGGAGACGGCCAGCACGGTGAGCGACAGGGCATTGATCCAATGCCAGGCGCGCAGCGGGGCCTCATAAACATAGACCGCGGTGCGCTTGACGGTCGGAACGGCGGTGTTCATCGGTGCTGATCTCCGCGGTAAAGGGGGTGAAAGAACCGTTCGTTAATAGGCGAAACAAGTCCACTAGGGAACGCCGTTGGTATCGCTTTCGTTGTCGTTGTCGTAATCGAGTTGATGATCCGCGCGAAGATGGCCGTGATCGTAATTTCGGTCACTTGGGCACACCGGGTACGTAGTCAGGTCATCCTGGCCTGACATTGTCAGGGCTGGAAGCCCTGACTACGCAGGCTCGCGCGTTGCTGGTCGGGATAACGATCGAGGCCCCGCCGTTCTAACGCCTGGCGGCCCGGTACGTCCAAGCGGCGGACTGAATCGAAATCCGGTCGACAGCGGGCCGCATATGCCCAAATCGAATCGTTTCTCCGATTACCAGGCCTCGATCAAGATTCCGGCCACTTGGGCTCGCCGGGTGCGTAGTCAGGCCATCCTGGCCTGACACCGTCAGGGCTGGAAGCCCTGACTACGCACGCCGCTGGCCGGGATTACGATCAAGGCCGATTACGACAACGACAACGATTGTTCAGTAACCGCGTCGGGCCCCGCCTCACCGCACCTTGACCCGCGTCAGTTCCTGCCCGTCCGGGCTCATGACATGGGTCGAGCAGGCCAGGCAGGGGTCGAAGCTGTGCAGGGTGCGCAGGATCTCCAGCGGCTGGTCGGCCACCGCCACCGGGGTGTTCAACAGCGCTGCCTCGAACGCACCGATATTGCCCGCCGGGTCGCGCGGCGAACCATTCCAGGTGGTGGGGACCACCGCCTGATAGTTCTCGATGCGGCCGTTCTTGATCACGATCCAGTGCCCGAGCGCGCCGCGCGGGGCCTCGGTGGTACCGACCCCGCGAGCCTCGCGCGGCCAGGTGTCCGGGTCCCATTTGGTGATGTTGGCGGTGGCGCTGTCGCCGGCCTTGATGTTGGCGACCAGTTTGTCCTGGAAATAGCGCAGCTTGTGCACCGCCCAGGAGGCTTCCAGGCCGCGGGCGGCGGTGCGCCCCAGGGTGGAGAAGAGCGCCGCGACCGGGAGGTTCAGGTCGGTCAGCACCTTCTCGACCGGTTCCTTGAACTCTGGGGTGCCTTGGGCGTAGCCGATCACCCAGCGGGCCAGCGGACCGACCTCCATGGCATGGCCGCGCCAACGCGGCGCCTTGATCCAGGAATACTTGGCGCCCTCGTCGATCTCCTGAATGTTGGTGCGCGTGCCCTTGGTGTTGGGGCCGAGCACGAAATTCGGTTCGGTCACGCCGTCCCAGGGGTGCAGGCCCTTGTTTTCATCCTTGTAGCTGTACCAGGAGTGGGCAACGAACTCCTGAATCTGCTCGGGGTCGCGCAGATTCACCTCGTGGACCTCGTTCAGGTTGCCGTTGATGACGGCCCCGCGCGGCAGCAGTTGGTTGGCCGCGGAATTGTCGTTGGCCCGCTCCGGGATGTCGCCGTAGGACATGACGGACTGGCTGGAGAGCCCGCCGCCGAAGGTCCAATCTTTGTAAAAGGACGCGATGGCCAGCAGGTCAGGGATGTAGACCTGATCGATGAAGTCGATGGTGCGGTCGATGATGGATGAGACCAGATTCAGCCGCTCCATGTTGATCGCGCCTACGGCCCCGGTGCCGTCGACATTGATCGCGCAGGGAACCCCGCCCACCAGCCAGTTGGGGTGGGGGTTCTTGCCGCCGTAGACGGTGTGGATTTTGACGATCTCGCGCTGGAAGTCGAGTGCCTCCAGATAGTGCGCGACCGCCATCAGGTTGGCCTCCGGCGGCAACTTGTAAGCCGGATTGCCCCAATAGCCGTTCATGAAGGGGCCGAGCTGCCCGGATTCCACGAAGCGCTTGAGCCGGTTCTGGACATCCCGGAACCAGCCCGGCGAGGATTGCGGCCAGGCCGAGATCGACTGGGCCAGGGTGGAGGTTGCCTTGGGGTCGGCCTTGAGTGCCGAGACCACATCCACCCAATCGAGCGCGTGCAGATGATAGAAGTGCACCAGATGGTCGTGTGACTGGAGCGTCAACTGCATGATGTTGCGAATGGAGTTGGCGTTCTCCGGAATCTGGATGCCGAGCGCGTCTTCCACCGCCCGCACCGAGGTCAGCGCATGGGTGCCGGTGCAGACACCGCAGATCCGCTCGGTGAAGGCCCAGGCGTCGCGCGGGTCACGGCCCTTGAGGATGACCTCGAGCCCGCGCCACATGGTGCCGCTGGACACCGCGTTGCGGATCACGTTGTTCTCATCCAGGTTCACCTCGCAGCGCAGATGACCCTCGATGCGGGTCACCGGGTCCACCACGATACGGGTGCCGGAATTGTCCAGGGTGAAGCCGTTGGGGGTCTGGATGCTCATGAACGGTCCCCTGTCTGTTTTTTGCTCTCGCCGGGTTCACTGTCGCCGAAGGTGGCCGGTTTGCTGATGCGCTGGTAGGCGGAGACCGCCGCGTGGGCGGCCACGGCCGCGCCCACGGTGCCGGCCGCGACCAGACCCACGCGATCCGCGTTGGCCTCGATGCCGAAGACCCGGGTGTCGGTGACATGATCGTAGAAACTGCCTTTGTCCCAGAAACCGTCCTCGGAGCAGCCGATGCAGCCGTGGCCGGACTGGATCGGGAAGGACACGCCGTTGTTCCAGCGCACGGTGGAGCAGGCGTTGTAGGTGGTCGGCCCCTTGCAGCCCATCTTGTAGAGACAATAGCCGCGACGCGCACCCTCGTCGTCCCAACTCTCGACGAACTGGCCGGCGTCGAAGTGCGGTCGGCGGTAACACTTGTCGTGGATACGCTGGCCGTAGAACATCTTCGGCCGGCCCTGGCGGTCCAGTTCGGGAATGCGCTCGAAGGTCAGCATGTAAGTAATGACCGCGGTCATCACCTCCGCGATCGGCGGGCAGCCCGGGACTTTGATGATGGGTTTGTCGTGGATGACCTGATGGATCGGCACCGCGTGGGTGGGGTTGGGGTGCGCCGCCTGCACACAGCCCCAGGAGGCGCAAGAGCCCCAGGCGATCACCGCCTTGCAGTCGGCGGAGGCCTCTTTAAGCTGTTCGAGGAAGGGGCGCCCGCCGATGATGCAGGACATGCCGTCCTGGTTGAGCGGCGGGTTGCCCTCGACCGCCAGAATATAGTTTCCCCGGTACTTCTCGCGGATCTCTTGGATGATCGCCTCCGCCTGGTGGCCCGAGGCCGCCATGATGGTGTCGTCATAGTCCAGCGAGATCATGGATAGCACCACGTCCTTCACCAGCGGGTGGGCCGAGCGGATGAAGGACTCCGAGCAACAGGTGCACTCCAGCCCGTGGAGCCACAGCACCGGAATGCGCGGTTTGGTCTGCATGGCCTCTACGACCTGGGCGGCGGTCGCGGGGCTCAGACCCAGGGCCGCGGTCGTGAGGCTACAGAACTTCAGGAAACTGCGGCGGGTGATCCCCTGGCGCCGCATGACCTCATAGAAGGTCTCGGTGGTCGGCATCTGCTCATCCCCTCAAGGTAGTCGGCCGTCGGCGATGGCCGCGGCTGAGTGCGCAGCACGGATCAGCAAACCTCGGGCCAAGCGCCGGGCGAAGCGAAAGATAGAAGCTTAAACAGTAAGTTATTGCAAAGCGTCCGGACGGAGCGGCCTGTGTGTTGTCAAGTAGATAACCGGTTCTGTATCCGTATATGGCAATGTGATTGGCAACTGTCCAATGTGCCGGGCTGGTTTGCGGAAGGACGATCGTGCGCCGGTGCGCCACGACCTGGTCTGTCGTCCGGTCGCTGGCAAGGGGGCCGGGCCCCTGCTTTTTGTGCCGAAAACGCAACATTCGTCACGGGTGTCTCTTTTTTTTCTCGATCGTGTTGCAAAGGCTTCGTGCGTCCTCTATGATTAGCCCTGCAAAGCACGATTGCTTTTGGTTTATGCAGTCCTTGTTGCTAAATCCACAACAGCGGAGATCACGATGAACAAGAAGTTACTCACCCTGGCAGTCGCTGCCGCCATGGCCGTCCCGGCCATCGCCTCTGCCGAAGCCATCCTCTACGGCAAGGTCAATGTTTCGCTCGACTATATTGATGTCGATCAGAACGCCACGTTCTTCCGTCCGGGCCGCCAAGTCGGGCCTCTATATAGCCTGAGTACTGCGCTGGGCAGCGGCGCTGATGCCACTGGTGCGTTGGGGACGTCTAGCCTTCTGTATCCGGATGCCGGTTTGCCTCCGGTACCACGGGATGGCGGGACCTACGCAGGTGATCCGGTTGTCGGATCTATTGCTTCCGGCTACCTGAGCGCGGATCAGACGAGCGCCTACTACTCGGCGGCGCAGGCCGCCTTGGGCCAGGGCAAGACTGAGGCCGAGGCGCAGTTGGCCGGCGTAGCCGCAGCTCGCTATTACGATCCCAGCAACCCGTTCGCAGACGGTACCCCCGAGCGGAAGGCGCAGCTTGCCAACATCTTGGCTGCCACCGAGATGGGTTTTGCAGACGGCGGCGCGGACTTCGGTCTGGAGTCGATCGTCAACTACCAGGACTCGCAGATGGAGGCCCTGGGTCAGAACCTCAGCGTGGGCCTGATCACCCCGGAGGAGTACAACAACCGGGTGGCTGACCTGGAAGCGCTGTTGCCGCTCGCTGCCCGTACGGCCGCGCTCAGGGGCTACCGGGCTGGTACGGCCTTCAAGGGCTGGGGCATGGATCAGAGCTGGTTCGGCCCCGCCTCGCGCGTCGGTGTCAAGGGCTCCGAAGACTTGGGCAACGGCCTGAAGGCGGTCTACCAGATCGAACTCGGCGTCGACATGACCAACGCCTACCGCGATAATAATATCGTCAACGGTAACCGCGCCGATGGTTTTGCCTTCCGGAATACCTTCGTTGGCCTGGCCGGCGACTGGGGTACCTTCCTGCTGGGTCGTCACGACACCCCGCTGAAGATCTCCACCGGCAAGCTGGATCTCTTCTCCGACACCCTGGCGGACTACAACAACACCGTCGGCTTCCAGGATCTGCGCGCCGACAGCGTCGTGGCCTATGTGTCCCCGAGTTGGAGCGGCTTCCAGTTCATGGCAGCCATCGTTCCGCAGGGCGGCGCGACCGCACTGGGCGTGTTCAACGAGGATGAAGACTCCATCGCCGGCGCCTACTCACTGGCCGCGATCTACAAGAACGGGCCTTTCTACGGGTCTGTTGCCTACGAGTCGCTGGAGGCCGAGAACTTTGCGGCTGACGATGCCAACTACGAGCTCCTGTACGGCGCCGGCATGACCGCCGAGTCCGACAACAAGTGGCGTGTCGGCTTGGGCCTGCTGGACTGGAACGGCTTCAGCCTGACCGCCCTATATGAAGATCGTGAGCACATCTATGGTGCCCCGGAAGATGCCGACGGCAATTTCTTCCAGGTGCAGGCCGGCTATGCATTCGGCAACAACATGATCAAGGCGATGTGGGGCCGTGCCGACCTGAACCGTTGCGCCGATCCGAACAATGTCGGCTTCCGCTACACCTGCCCGTCGAGCGCCCTGGGCGAGTACTTTGCGGAGAACATCCTGGTCCAGAACAGCGAGAAGAGTTCTTGGGCCGTCGGGTATGACTACAACTTCAGCAAGCGCACCACCGCGTTCGCCCTGTATACCCAGGTCACGGACAACATCGAGGATGCGGACTGGAGCGGCTTCTCGATCGGCATGATGCACAGCTTCTGATGATTTAGAAGCCCGCCTTCGGGCGGTCAGGGATGGACCAAAAAACGGGGCCTTCGGGCCCCGTTTTTTTTGTTGAGGTGAATTCTACTTCGTTACCTTAAACCAAAGAAAAGCAGTGCTCACACAAAGACACAAAGAACACAAAGGTATTCAGCGCCACAGGTCGGTCTCGCAGGTCACCCGCGCGGTGATCGGCCTGACGATTTTCAGTGATTTGTTTTTCTTGGTGTTCTTTGTGTCTTTGTGTGAGCAATTGCTTACGCCAAGGCGCCAAGAAATACAATACGGAAGTGTCTGGGCCGGCGCGGTCACTCCACCTTGAGCGTCTTCGGCCCCTGGGGCGTCCCCAGGATCAGTACATCGGCCGGCCGCAGGGCGAAGATGCCGACCGTCACCACGCCGGGCAGATTGTTGATCTGCTGTTCCAGTTTGGCGGGCTCCAGGATGCTCAGGTGGTGGACATCCAGGATCAGGTTGCCGTTGTCGGTGACGAAGCCCTCGCGCCACACCGGGGTGCCGCCCAGTTGAACCAGTTGCCGGGCCACCAGGCTGCGCGCCATGGGGATGACTTCCACCGGCAGCGGGAAGCGGCCGAGGACGTCCACCAGTTTGGTCTCATCGGCGATACAGACGAAGCGCGCGCTCGCCGCCGCCACGATTTTCTCGCGCGTCAAGGCCCCGCCGCCGCCTTTGATGAGCTGCAACTGACGATTGGTCTCGTCGGCGCCATCCACGTAGAGTGCCAGATCGCCTACGGCGTTGAGGTCATAGACCGGGATGCCGTGGCCCTTCAGGCGCGCGCTGGAAACCTCGGAGCTGGACACCGCGCCGTCGATACGGCCCTTGATGGTCGCCAGCGCGTCGATGAAGTGATTGACCGTGGACCCGGTGCCCACGCCGATGATACCGCCTTCCACATAAGCCAGAGCCGCCTGGGCGGCCTGTTTCTTTTGTTCGTCTTGTTGCATGGATGGACCTCGCTGAATTCGACGATGAACCAAAGGGTATCATAGCCATTTCCGCACCTCTCGCCTCTGAAGGTTTCTGCATGCCGGACAGCTACATCGAACGGATCCTGAGAGCGCGAGTCTACGAGGTCGCCCGGGAAACGCCCCTGACTCTGGCCGCCCAACTGTCATCGCGCCTGGGCAATCAGGTGTTTCTCAAGCGTGAGGACTTGCAGCCGGTGTTCTCCTTCAAGCTGCGCGGGGCCTATAACAAGCTGGTGCATCTGCGCCCGGAACTACGCGCCCGCGGGGTGATCGCGGCCAGCGCGGGCAACCATGCGCAGGGCGTGGCCCTCGGGGCGGCGCGCCTGGGGATGGCTTCCACCATCGTCATGCCGCGGACCACGCCGGCCATCAAGGTCCGATCCGTGCGTGCCTTGGGCGGCAAGGCGGTGCTCTTCGGTGATTCCTATGACGACGCCTATGCCCATGCGATGGAGTTGGTAGCCGAGCGCGGGTTGACCTTCGTGCATCCCTTCGACGATCCGGAGGTCATCGCCGGGCAGGGAACGATCGGCATGGAGATCCTGCGCCAGCATCCGCGGCCGCCCGATGCCATCTTCGTCCCGGTGGGTGGCGGCGGTCTGATCGCGGGGATCAGCACCTATGTGAAATGGCTGATGCCGCAGGTGCGGATCGTCGGTGTGGAGCCGGAGGACGCGCCGACCCTGCACGCGGCACTGGCGGCCGGGCAGCGGGTGGAACTCCCGCAGGTGGGTCTGTTCGCCGACGGCGTGGCGGTGCGGCTGATCGGGGAGGAGACCTTCCGTCTGGCACGCACCCGGGTGGATGAGGTGATCCTGGTCAGCGCCGACGAGATCTGTGCCGCCATCAAGGACATCTTCGACGACACCCGCGGCATCGCCGAGCCCGCCGGAGCCTTAGCGGTGGCGGGTCTGAAGCGTTATGTCGAGCGCACCGGCTGCCGTGGCGAGCACCTGGTGGCCATCGAGAGCGGCGCCAATGTGAACTTCGACCGTCTGCGGCATATCGCCGAGCGTGCTGAACTGGGCGAGCGGCGTGAGGCCCTACTGGCGGTGGAGATCCCGGAGCGGCCTGGGAGTTTCTTTGCTTTCTGCCGAGTGATCGGCAGGCGTCAGATCACCGAGTTCAATTATCGCTATGCGGATGCGCAGCGCGCCCAAGTCTTTGTGGGCGTGGAACTCGGCCGCGGCGACGAGGAACGTGCCGAGTTGATCGCGCGGCTTATCGAAAAGGGATTCGGCGTACTGGACATGACCGATAACGAAACCGCAAAGTTGCATATCCGCTACATGGTGGGCGGACACGCGCCAGGCATCGCGGCCTGCGGTGCCGTCGAGACGCTGGTGCGCTTCGAGTTTCCGCAACGCCCCGGCGCCTTGCTCGATTTTTTGACCGGGCTCGGCAAGCGCTGGAACATCACCCTGTTTCATTATCGCAACCACGGCGCGGCCTATGGCCGGGTGCTGATGGGCGCGACGGTGCCGGCCGATGAACAGGCCGCATTCCGCCGCTCACTCGACGATCTGGGCTATCCGCATTGGGATGAGACCGACAATCCGGCCTATCGGATTTTTGCCGGGCGCTTGCCCGGCTCCGGTACCGGTTGATCCTCACCCGGATTTTTCACCACAGAGATCACATAGCACTCATCGGATGTCAATGTGTTGCTCCGCGACGGCGGTTCCAAAGTTCCGTGGTCGTCGCCGACAGAGTGCCGGCAGCGAGGCTGATGGTGGATGCGCTACGCTTATCCACCCTACGAAACCGGCCCCGCTGTAGCTGTAGGGTGGATAAGGCGCGCCACTCGGTGTCGGTGGCCTGGCAAATAGGTCGCGCGCGCCGCATCCACCGGGGGTCGCGGATGCCGCCCAAATTTGGAATTGTTCAGCTTATGCACCTGCTGCGCCGATAGACTCCCCGTTCGGTCGCCACCGCGTCCAGCGGGATGTCCCAGGGTTGGGGTTGAATGCGCTCCATCCGCTGGCATTCATGCGCAATGCCGATCAGGCGCGGTCGGTGCCAGTGTGCGCGTTGGCGCAAAAAGCTCAGGGTGCGGTCATAGAAGCCGCCGCCCATGCCGAGACGGTTGCAGTCGGCATCGAATCCGACCAAGGGCACCAGGATGAGGTCGAGGGTCCAGGCGAGCGCCAGTCGTCGCTGCCGCCGGGCTGGTTCCGGTATGCCGAAGCGATTGGCGCGCATCGGCTCGCCGGGTCGATAGTGCAGGAACCAGAGTTGACGGCGCTTGCCGGGTCGCAACATCGGCAGGAAGCCGCGTCGACCGCGGCCGATGGCTGATTCCAGGAGGGGTCTGGGGTCCAGTTCGCCGTCCGCGGGCCAGTAGGCGGCGACCCGGCGGGCGCTCAGGAATGCGGGTTTGGATCCCAGCAATCGGGTCAAGGCGATGGTGTGGTCGCGTTGTTCTTGCGCAGACAGCCGACGCCGCGCCGCGCGCAGATCGCGTCTCGATGCTCTAAGAACATTTTTCGCGACAGATCCAACTGGACTGAGGTTCCCGTCGGGGACTGGACAGGTTGGATCGGCGGCCGGCGGCGGGAGCGGTGAATCGGTCGTCTGTCCGCGGCCATCCGCGCTGATCAGAACCGAGCCCGAAGACGCTCCACTCTCCACGATCCACTATCCACTAAAAAAGGGGACACCCCCCGCCGGTGCCGTCGCAGACCTTTGTTCTTGAACCGCAGGGTTCAAGTGGGAACAGTCGCATCGGCTTCAGGCTTTCCGCTCGGGGCGGACTTGCGCAACAGCCTCAGGGTCATGCTCCCGGGGTACAAATTAGGCTCAAGAAAATACCCAGGCCACGGTCGAACACTACAGGGGGTGTCTGAGGAACAGGCTATACCCTTTCGGGCGATGAGTCCAGACCCGCTTCGGCGGAAAGCGCTTCCCCGATCCGTTCCTCCAGTCGGGCCAGGCGCCGCGCGAGATCGCTGTCCAGGCCGGGCTGTCCGTTTTGCACTTGCAGCAATTCATGGACGATGTTCAGCGCGGCCAGAACCGCAATGCGGTCGGTGCCGATGACCCGTCCGGTCTGGCGAATCTCGCGCATCCGGCTGTCGAGGAAGCGCGCCGAGGCCAGCAGTTCGTTTTGTTCCTCGGCCGGACAGGCGATCCGGTAATCCTTGTCCAGGATCTTGATGTCGACTCCGATGGGTTGTTCGGTCACAGGCTCTCCTCCATCGCGCGCAGCCGCGACAACATGGCCTCGACCCGACTGCGCGCCTGTTCGGTCTTTTCGATCAACTCGCCGCGCTCGGCGACCAGCACGTCCTGGCGGGCGCGCAAGGAGGCGTTTTCCTCTCGGAGGCGACGGCAGAGGTGGATCAGGCCATCCACCCGGCGTTCGAGCTGATCGATGTCGAAATTGGCCAAGATGCGGGGCTCCCAAGCAATTTTACGCACTATAGAAGGGGTGCGAGGCAGGGTCAATCAGGCCGAAGCGCGTGCTATGATCGCCACCGACACAAAGGCGGGCACCGCGGCGCCCGACCCCCACCGGCTAATCGGAGGCTGCCACGGATATTCACCCTCATCAGAGCGGGGATCATAACTGGAATCAGATCGGGCAACTGCTCGAGGTCAGCGCGCTCTCCCCGACTCCGAGCGAGGCGCAGGGCATCCTGTGCGGTCTGATCTGCGGCGGTGAACCGCACCCGGAGCGCGTCTGGCTCAACCAGTTACTGCAAACGCCCCAGGCGGATCCCGACCAGGATCCGACCCCGATCCTGGACGTTGCGCAGGGATCAGGACCGATCGATCCACGCTTCGAGGCGGCGCGCGATGGGCTGCACGCGCTGGCACAGCGCACCCTGGATGAGATTCAGGGTCCGGGTATCGGGTTTACGCTCCTGCTGCCCGCCGACGACCGACCCCTGGTCGAACGGGCAACCGCCTTGTACGACTGGATCCGCGGCTTTCTGTTCGCACTGGGCGTGTTGGGGGTATCCGCGCCGGATCTCTCCGCTCAGGGCCGCGAGGTCTTAAGCGATTTCGCGACCCTCACCCGGATGGATTTGGATGCGCTGAGTGAGGGCGAGGAGGATGAAGCGGCGCTCGCCGAGTTGATCGAGTTCGTCTGGGTGGCCGCCATGTTGATCCATGCCGAGCGCGGACTCCCCCGCCAGGAGGCGCGGTGACTCCCGCCGAGTGGCAGCGCCGTCGTCGCGCTTTGCTCAAGTCGATCGGCCCCGCCGGACTCGCGATCCTGCCCGCCGCGTCCGAGGTGATACGCAACCGGGACGTTCACTACCCGTTTCGTCAATCGAGCGACTTCACCTATCTAACCGGATTTCCTGAGCCCGCTGCTGTCGCCGTCTTCGCCCCCGGGCGCAAGGAGGGCGAATTCATCTTGTTTTGCCGTCCGCGTGACCCCGAACGGGAGCAGTGGGACGGCCGTCGGGCCGGCGTGGAGGGGGCGGTCGCGACCTATCACGTGGCCCAGGCGTATCCGTTGAGTGACCTTGACGGGCTCATGCCGGGGCTGATCGACGGGCGTGACCGGCTTTTCTATCCCATCGGTGCCGATCCGGCGTTCGACGCGCGGGTATTGGGCTGGGTCAATCAGGTGCGTGCCAATGTGCGCAAGGGGGCGTCCCCGCCCGAGACCTTCGTGACCATCGAGGCCGTGCTGCACGAGCAGCGGCTCAGGAAAAGCCATTCCGAAATCAAGCGGATGCGCCGGGCGGCACGGATCTCCGCCGAAGCGCATCGGCAACTCATGCGCCGCTGTCGTCCCGGTCTGGTCGAGTCGGAACTGGAGGTCGAGTTCCAGCATCACTGTGCCCTGCAGGGTGCCCGCTGTCAGGCCTATCCAACGATCGTCGGCGGCGGGGTCAACGGCTGTATCCTCCATTATGTGGAGAATGACGCACGCCTTGCGGACGGCGATCTGGTGCTGGTGGATGCGGGCTGCGAGCTCGGCGGCTACGCCTCCGACATCACCCGGACCTTCCCCGTCAACGGTCGCTTCAGTCCGCCCCAGCGGGAACTCTACGAACTGGTCCTGGCGGCGCAGCGGGCGGCGATCGCCCAGGCGCGCCCCGGCAACCGCTGGATCGACCCTCACGAGGCGGCGCTGAAGGTGTTGACCAAGGGGTTGATCCGGCTCGGGGTGCTGGCGGGAAAACCGAAGCAGTTGATCAAGGATGAAGCCTATAAGCCCTACTATATGCACCGGACCGGCCACTGGATCGGCATGGACGTGCACGACGTCGGACACTACAAGCAGGATGGCGCCTGGCGTATCCTGGAGCCGGGCATGGTGCTGACCGTGGAGCCCGGACTCTACATGCCGGCGACCGACGCGGTCCCCGCGCCCTATCGGTCGATCGGCATCCGGATCGAGGACGATGTGCTGATCACCGAGGACGGCAATGAGGTCCTGTCCGCGGCAGCGCCCAAGGACCCGGACGCGATCGAGGCGGTGATGGCGGGAGGGTCTTAGGTAACCCGTCTAGCAGCCTGTCGGACTTAGCCCCTAGGATTAGGGTATGAGTCAACATAAAGGCTTTTTGTTGCTCCACAATCTAACGTAAGGTGATTTCCGCGAAAAATCCAACCCGTAGGAGCCCGCTTGCGGGCGACGGGTGGGGCACAATGACGCGATTCCGGCAGGTCACGTCGCCCGCAAGCGGGCTCCTACGGAGCTTGATTCTTGATAGCGTCTTATTCGGAAATCGCCTAAAGTCCGACAGGCTGCTAGAAAGTTAATAACTACCGTTGTCGTTGTCGTTGTCGTTGTCGTTGTCGTTGTCGTAGTCGAGTTTATGATACCGGCTATCGCACCGCGTCGTTTCGCTGTTCGAGCGTGGCAATCAGCGCAACGATGCGTGTTGGTCCCGTGCATGGCGATCGAAGCCTTTCAGGCGTTTGGCGGTCTTGTCCGCCCAGGTTACGTGGCGAGTCGAATCCCGATCGACAGCGGGCTGCGTATGCCCACATTGAATCGGTTCTCCGATTACGACAACGACAACGACAACGACAACGACATTCCGTTTTTGGTCTTCAGATTCTCTTCACATTCATTCGAGCGTCCATGCATCCAGAACCAAGCACCCGCCATTCCTCACCCGCCCCGTGCCAGGCTCAGTTCGATCTGGTGATCGTCGGCGGCGGGCTGATCGGCGGGTCGCTGGCCTGTGCTCTGGCCGACACCGGGTTGCGGGTGGCCGTGATCGAGGCGGTGGCGGCGGATGCCGCGGTTCAGCCGAGCTACGACGAACGGGTCATCGCCCTGTCCCTGGGCAGCCGTCGCATCCTGGGCGCCATGGGTTTGTGGGACGGGATTGCACCGGAGGCGGAGCCCATCCTGCGGGTGCATATCGCCGAGCGCGGCGGCTGTGGTACCACCCGGCTCGACCACGCCGAGTTGGGGGTCGAGGCCCTGGGTTACGTGGCGAGCGCGCGCGCCATGGGGGCGGCCATCCGGGCGGTCCTGGCGGCGGCGCCTCAGGTGGAATGGCTGTGCCCCGCGCGCGTGACCAGCCAGCGGCTGCACGCCGACCGGGTGGATCTCGAGGTTCAGTGCGGCGGCGAGACGCGCCGCCTGAGTACGCGCCTCCTGGTGGCCGCGGACGGGGGCGATTCGCTGATTCGGCGCGACCAGGGGATCGCGGTCGAGGAGCGTGCCTATGAACAGCAGGCCGTCATCACCACCGTGACACCGGACCGGCCGCGCACCGGCTGGGCCTTCGAACGCTTTACCGACACCGGGCCGCTGGCGCTGCTGCCCATGACCGGCGGGCGCTACTCGGTGGTCTGGACCTGTCGGGACACTGAGACCGCGGCGCTCCTGGGGCTGTCGGATGCCGACTTCCTGGCCCGCCTGCAGGGGCGCTTCGGGTTTCGGCTGGGCCGGTTGGGTCAGGCGGCGCCGCGTCGCGCCTATCCGCTGAAGCTCCTGCTCACGCGCGAGACCATCCGGCCGCGGCTGGTGCTCATCGGCAATGCCGCCCACACCCTGCATCCGGTGGCCGGTCAGGGGTTCAACCTGGGGTTGCGCGACGTGGCCGCCCTGGCGGAGGTGCTGGCCCCCATCGGTGAGCCGACCGGCGAGCCCGGCTTCGATCCAGGCGCGGCGACGGTGCTCGAGGCCTACCGCGCCTGGCGCGGTCGCGATCAGCAGCGTACGGCCACCCTCACCGACACGCTGGCCCGGCTCTTCGTCAATCCTTGGCTGCCGCTGCGGTTGGGGCGTAACCTGGGTCTGTTGGGGCTCGACCTGCTGCCGCCGGCGCGGCGCGCGGTGGCGCGCCATTTCATGGGGACCGGGGGGCGGGCGCCGCGTCTGGCGCGCGGGCTGCCCCTGAGTCGAAATCCAGCTGAGTCGAAATCCAGCCGCGAGTGAACGCCCATGAACACAAACTATGACCTGCTGGTCGTCGGCGGCGGCATGGTCGGTGCCGCTTTTGCTTTGGCCTGCTCCGGCAAGGGCCTCACGATCGCTTTGGTCGAGGCGCGCCCGCCCCGTCGCGCGTGGCCGGCCGGTGAGGTCGACCTGCGGGTCTCGGCCCTGTCGCGCGCCAGTGAGCGGATGCTGGCGCGGCTGGGTGCCTGGGAGCGTATCGGCGATCTGGGCGCCAGCCCGTACCGGCAGATGCGGGTCTGGGACGCCATCGGCGGCGGCAGTATCCATTTCGACAGCGCGGACCTGGGCGAACCGGACCTGGGGCATATCGTCGAGAACCGGGTGATTCAACTGGCGCTCTGGGAACGGCTGGAGTCGCTGCCGGACCTGACGCTGATCTGTCCGGCGACCATCGCCGAGCTGGAGCGCACGGCCGCCGGCCCCGCACTGGTGCTGGGCGATGGGCGGCGCCTGGGGGCGCGGCTGCTGGTGGCCGCGGATGGCCGTGATTCGCTGATCCGCGACTTGGCGGGCATCCCCACTCAAGGCTGGGACTACGATCAACGCGCTATCGTCGCTACGGTCGTCACGGCCCGGTGGCACCAGGAGACCGCCTGGCAGCGCTTTCTGCCGACCGGTCCACTGGCGTTCCTGCCGCTGCGCGACGGGCGTTGCTCCATTGTGTGGTCGGCGGGCGGGTCACGGGCGGATGACCTGTCGGCGTTGGATGATGCCGCGTTCGGGCAGGCGCTCACCGACGCTTTCGAGTGCCGTCTGGGCCAGGTCCGGGTCGATGGCCCGCGGGCGTCGGTGGCGCTGCGGTTACAGCATGCGCAACGTTACGTGGAGCCGGGGCTCGCCCTGATCGGCGATGCCGCTCATGCGATCCACCCATTGGCAGGGCAGGGGGTCAACCTGGGGTTGCTCGATGCCGCTGAACTGGTTGCCGCGCTGGATGTTGCGTTGGAGCGCGGTCGCGACCTCGCATCACTGTGGACCTTGCGCCGTTACGAGCGCGCCCGCCGCGGCGATAATCTGGTGATGCTGGCCGCGATGGACGGGTTCAAGCGTCTGTTCGGAAATGACATCGCGCCGGTTGCCGCGCTTCGCAGTTGGGGGCTCGATCTGACCGACCGGGCGGCGCCCCTGAAGCGACGCTTCATGGACCGGGCCTTGGGTCTGAACCCCGGTCTGCCGCCGTTGGCGCGGCCCTGAAAATAATTAGACTTGGAGTGGACGCACATTTTGGGTAGCCTTGCGCCCGGTCCAGGCTGGCGTGACGGCCGTATGACACGCGATGGTCACGCGCAGCGTCGGTTGCCGATGCCTTCGCTGCCCGGTCAGCGCCGACCGCGCTGGTAGGCTGTGACCCGACCCCCTGGTTTCGTTCCGAGTGTTGAGATTCTATGGCTTCAGTTCCGGACATCACCGACACCGAACGCTGGGTCATCCAGACGACCCTGCGGGAGCGCTACGGGCGGGAACCCGCGTATCAACTGGCGGATGCCGATATCCGGCTGCACGCTGCCGATCGGGAGCTGACAACCTGCCCCGTGTTCTTCTGGCAAGCCGACGACGGCTGCAGTTTCGTTTTGTTCAAGACTGGCGAGCAGCACTACCGCTGTCAGTTTTTCTATAAACCTTACAAGCAGATGGGCACGGGCATCGAGGAGTACGACGACTTGGCCGAGTGTGCCGTAGCGATTCTGCAGGCCCAGGCCGACTATGCGGCTGAACAACGCGGCGATCTGCCGTCCGCCGGTCCTTGAGTGATGAGACCAACGATCAAGGCCCGGGCGCTGCAAGAACAATATTCGAGACTGAACCAAACGAGGTGAGACCAATGACCGCGAAGAATGCCTTCTATGCCCAATCCGGCGGCGTTACGGCCGTGATCAATGCCTCGGCCTGCGGCGTGATCGAGACCGCCCGTGCGCATCCGGACAAGATCGCCAATGTCTATGCCGGACGCAACGGGATCATCGGCGCGCTCACCGAGGACCTGATCGATACCAACCTGGAGGCGGCCGAGAATATCGCGGCCCTGCGCTACACGCCCTCGGGCGCGTTCGGTTCCTGCCGCTACAAGCTGAAAAGCCTGGAGGCGAACAAGCGCGAATACGAGCGCCTGATCGAGGTCTTCAAGGCGCATGACATCGGCTATTTCTTCTACAACGGCGGCGGCGACTCGGCCGACACCTGCTTCAAGGTGTCGCAACTCTCCGCCACCCTGGGCTACCCGGTCCAGGCCATCCATGTGCCGAAGACGGTCGACAACGATCTGCCGATCACCGACAACTGCCCCGGTTTCGGGTCGGTCGCCAAGTACATCGCCACCTCGACGCTCGAGGCCTCGATCGACGTGCGCTCGATGTGCGCCACCTCCACCAAGATCTTCGTGATCGAGGTGATGGGGCGTCATGCCGGCTGGATCGCCGCCGCCGGCGCCCTGGTGGCCGATCAGGGCATTCCGGTCGTCACCCTGTTCCCGGAGGTGGAGTTCGATCAAAAGCGGTTCCTGGCCGCGGTCAAGGCCAAGGTGGCAGCCCATGGGTATTGCACCATCTGTGTCTCCGAGGGCTGTCACTGGCCCGACGGCCGTTTCCTGGCCGAGCAGGGCACGCGCGACGCCTTCGGCCACGCCCAACTCGGCGGGGCCGCCCCGGTGGTCGCCAACATGATCAAGGAGGCCATGGGTCTGAAATTCCACTGGGCGGTGGCGGACTATCTCCAGCGGGCGGCCCGCCATTTGGCGTCCAAGTCGGACGTGGAGCAGGCTTACGCACTGGGCAAGGCGGCGGTGGAGTACGCCATCGCCGGCCACGGCTCCATCATGCCCACGGTGGTGCGCAAGTCCTCGTCCCCCTATGTCTGGGAGATCGGCCAGGCGCCTCTGTCGGCGGTGGCGAATGTCGAGAAGTTCATGCCCAAGGATTACATTTCCGAGGACGGTTTCGGCATCACCGACAAGTGCCGCGAGTATCTGTATCCGCTCATTCAAGGGGAGGACTACCCGCCTTACGAGAACGGCCTGCCCAAGTATGTCACCCTGACGAACGCTCCGGTCGCCCGCCGGCTCGGTGCCTTCCAACTGTGACATGCCTGGTTGGCAGGGGGTCACTGCCTCCTGCCGAGGCCCGGCTTGCATCATAAGAAAAGGCCCGCTATGACCCTCGACCAGGCGCGTGACTTGATCCAGACCCAGTTGCAGTTCGGCGGCGGCTATAACCGCAACGCTGTAAGGCTTATGCTGGGAGAGATCGGTCGCGCGCACGGCCAGGGGGCCGTGGACGGGCTGATCCGGGAACTGGGGCTTGAGGCCGCCTTTGGTCTGAAGCCCGGAACCGATTTCAGCGGGGTCGGCCGCCCGCCGGGGCCAAATCCGCAAACCTAGCCCATTTCAGGGTTTAATGATCGAGGAGTCACGTCACTATGTCATCGTTCGGTACGACTTTTGCCATCCTGTGCGCCCTGGTGGCGATCGGGTATGGCCTCTGGTCAGTCAAGTGGATACTCGCGTTGCCCGACGGCACCGCGCGGATGCGCGAGATTGCCGCCGCCATTCAAGAGGGTGCCCAGGCCTATCTCAATCGCCAGTACACCACCATCGCCATGGTCGGCGGTGCGCTCGCCGTCCTCATCCTGCTCTTTCTGGGCTGGGAGACCGCGCTCGGCTTCGTGATCGGTGCGGTGCTCTCCGGGGCCACCGGCTACATCGGCATGTACATCTCAGTGCGCTCCAACGTGCGCACCGCGCAGGCCGCCCATAACGGCCTTGACGCCGCCCTGCAGGTCGCCTTCCGTGGCGGCGCCATCACCGGTCTGCTCGTGGTCGGTCTGGGGCTCTTGGGCGTCGCCGGCTATTACGCCCTGCTGGGCGGTGCCGATCCGCTCAAACAGGACGCCATCCTGCACGCCTTGGTCGGTCTGGGCTTCGGCGGCTCCTTGATCTCGATTTTCGCCCGGTTGGGCGGCGGCATCTTCACCAAGGGCGCCGACGTGGGCGCTGACCTGGTGGGCAAGGTCGAGGCCGGCATCCCGGAGGATGATCCACGCAACCCGGCGGTCATCGCCGACAACGTGGGCGACAACGTGGGCGACTGCGCCGGTATGGCCGCGGACCTCTTCGAGACCTATGCGGTGACCACGGTCGCCACCATGCTGCTCGGCTGGCTCCTGATCAAGGACACCAACGCGGTCGTCTTTCCGCTGGTCCTGGGCGGCGTGTCCATCATCGCTTCGGTCGTCGGCACCTTCTTCGTCAAGGCGAAGGAAGGCGAGAAGATCATGAACGCCCTCTATCGCGGCCTGATCGTGGCCGGCGGCATCGCCGCGGTGGCCTTCCTGCCACTGACCTTCCTGTTCAACCCGATCGGCAGCGGCGAGTATGCCGCGGCCCACAGCAACTTTTCCCTGTACCTGGCCGCCCTGGTGGGTCTGGGCCTGACCGGACTGCTGGTGGTCATCACCGAGTATTACACCGCCACCGAGTACGCCCCGGTGCGTCACATCGCCGCCGCCTCCCAGACCGGTCATGCCACCAACATCATCGCCGGCCTGGGTGTGTCCATGAAGGCGACCGCCGCCCCGGTGCTGGTCATCTGCCTGGCGATCCTGACCTCCTACTGGCTCGGCGGGCTCTACGGCATCGCCATCGCGGCGACCGCCATGCTCTCCATGACCGGCATCATCGTGGCCCTGGACGCCTATGGCCCGATCACCGACAACGCCGGCGGCATCGCCGAGATGGCCAAGATGGACGAGAAGATCCGCGCCATCACCGACCCGCTGGACGCCGTCGGCAACACCACCAAGGCCGTCACCAAGGGCTATGCCATCGGCTCCGCCGGTCTGGCGGCCCTGGTCCTGTTCGCCGACTACACCCACGCGCTGGGCGGCAACACGGAGTTCAGTCTGAATGACCCCATGGTCATCATCGGGCTCTTCATCGGCGGCATGGTGCCCTATCTGTTCGGCGCCATGGCCATGGAGGCGGTCGGTCGCGCGGCCGGCGGCATCGTGAACGAGGTTCGTCGTCAGTTCCGCGAGATGCCTGGGATCATGGCCGGCACCCAGAAGCCGGATTATTCCCGCGCCGTGGACATGCTGACCAAGGACGCCATCCGCGAGATGCTGATTCCCTCCCTGCTGCCGGTGGGCCTGCCCATCCTGGTCGGCCTGATCTTAGGCCCCATCGCCCTGGGCGGCATGCTGATCGGCACCATCGTCACCGGTCTCTTCGTGGCCATCTCCATGACCGCCGGCGGCGGTGCCTGGGACAATGCCAAGAAGTATATCGAGGACGGCAACTTCGGCGGCAAGGGGTCCGAGACCCACAAGGCGGCGGTCACCGGTGACACGGTCGGCGACCCCTACAAGGACACCGCCGGCCCGGCCGTGAACCCGCTGATCAAGATCATCAACATCGTGGCACTGCTGATCGTGCCCTTGTTGTAATTGATCCTGTTGTCAGCGATCCTGCGGTTCGGGGTGCTCTGCGCCCCGGACAACGCAGTCGGCGTCGGCAGTACTGCCGACGCCCTTCAGAGGCCCGCGAGGGCCTTTTTTCTTTCTACCCGGAAAAAGGCAGTTCTCACACAAAGACACTAAGATCACAAAGATATTTAACGCGATGGGTTGGTTTAGCAGGTCCTTCGCGCGATTATCGGCCCGACGTTTTCAGTGATCTGTTTTTCTTCGTGTTCTTTGTGTCTTTGTGTGAGCAATTGCCGGATCCGGGATGATCGGAAGCGGGATTTTACGGGGTCTTCTGGCATACAATTAGAAGGCTTGGCGCCGGGGCAGTGCCCGTGCGGGTCCTGCGCCTTGTTGTGCCTTTCCCAATCATCCGTTTCAGTTCCCACGAGGTCGAGTCATGGATCTTTCGAAGGTCTCCCGCGGCGCTAATGTTCCAAATGAAATCAATGTCATCATTGAGATTCCGTCGCATTCCGACCCGGTCAAGTACGAGATGGATAAGACTACCGGGGCCATGTTCGTGGACCGCTTCATGTCTACCGCCATGCACTATCCCTGCAACTACGGCTATGTGCCCCACACCCTGTCTTCCGACGGTGACCCGGTCGACGTGCTGGTCATGACGCCCTACCCACTGATCTCGGGCTCGGTCATCAAGTGTCGTCCGGTCGGTGTGCTGACCATGACGGATGAGTCGGGCGATGACGCCAAGATCCTGGCCCTGCCGATCGATAAGCTCTACAAGGGCTTCCGCAACGTCGAGAGTTTCCGCGACCTGCCGGTGCATATGCTCGATCAGATCGCTCACTTTTTTGAGCATTACAAGGACCTGGATGAGGGCAAGTGGGTCCGCGTCGGTGGCTGGGGCGGGGTGGATGAAGCGCGCGCCGAGATCATGGCCAGCGTGAAGATGTTCGAGGAAGCCCCGGAGAAGCCGGCGTTCTAAGGCGATTCTTGTCATCTTCGCAATGTCCCAACTGACGCACTTCAATGCCGCGGGCGAGGCCCACATGGTGGATGTAGCCGCCAAGGCGGTCACCCGCCGGGTGGCGGTCGCGGAGGGCTCGATCCGGATGCTGCCGGCCACCCTGGCCCTGATCGCCGCGGGTGGGCACAAGAAGGGGGATGTGCTCGGCGTTGCCCGCATCGCCGGGATCATGGGCGCCAAGCGGACCGCGGATTTGGTGCCGCTGTGCCACCCGCTGGCGTTGACTGGGGTGGAGATCGCGTTCGAGGTCCACACCGCGGCAGCGGCTGTCTATTGCCGTGCCAGGGTTGAGACCACCGGCCAAACCGGCGTCGAAATGGAGGCGCTGTGCGCTGTCCAGATCAGCCTGTTGACGGTTTACGACATGTGCAAAGCGGTGGACCGCGGGATGACCATCGAACAGGTGCGTCTGCTTGAAAAGGCCGGCGGCACATCGGGTGCCTGGTCGCGGTCCGCCGACGCAACCGGCGCGACCGAGGTGACTGTCTGATGAATGCATTCTATCAAGGCGCGCAGTTTCTGACTGCCGCCACACGGTTCGACCAGGCGCCCGAGGATCTGGGGCGCGAGGTGGTCTTCGCCGGCCGCTCCAATGCCGGCAAGTCCAGTGCCATCAACGCCATTTGCCATCAACGCGCGCTCGCGCGGACCAGCAAGACGCCGGGCCGCACCCAGCAGTTGATCTTTTTTCGCTTGGACGACGAGCGCCGACTGGTGGACCTGCCGGGCTATGGCTACGCGCGGGTTTCGGAATCCATCAAACTCGAGTGGCAGGCGCATATGGCAGAGTTTCTCGAACGCCGTCGAGCACTCGCCGGCCTGGTCATCGTGATGGATATCCGTCATCCGCTGACGGACTATGACCGGCAGATGTTGGCCTGGGGGCGCCGTGCCGACCTGCCGGTGCTGCTGCTCCTCACCAAAGCCGATAAACTCAAGCGCGGGGCGGTGCTTGCCGCGCAACTCGGCGTGGCGCGTGAGACGGCCGCGGCGGACGGGCAGGTTCTGGTGCTGACCTTCTCGGCCACCGAGCGGACCGGCGTTGAGTCGGTGCAGGCGGTGCTGGACCACTGGCTCGGGGTGGCCGGGTTGTCGGATGGCGAAGCGAATCCGGATTCGGTCGCGAACGAAGGCGAATGAACCTGAACAGAGCGGTCAGCGCTGGCCGCTCGTTGCGGGCCGCGGACCCGGGCGGGCCCGCGACCCGCTGGATCAGTGGCCCTGTGGCGGGGGCGGTGCTTGCTCCATACCCCCGCCGGCATCGGGCATGACCGGCGGTGCCATCGGGACCTGCCCCTCCTGATAGCCGCCGTATCCCGGATAGCCGCCTTGAGGACCATAGCCATAACCGCCTTGGGGCATCTGTCCACGTGGACCCATCGGCGGCATGGGGCCGTTCATGCCCGGCATTCCGGGGCCGCCGCGGCCGAAGACCGCCCGCGCCGCTTCCACTTGTTCGGGGGTCAGTTCATCGATGGTCTTGCGGTATTTCTCGAACTGTTCCTGGGCGGCCTTATAGCGTTGTTCGGCTTCGGCCCAGGGCGGGGAGTCCGGCATCTCGATCCCGCGCTCGGCCGCGCGCGTGCGCATCTCCTGCCAATGCGCTTCCCGAGCGGCCTTGCGTTCTTCCGGTGTCATCTTCTGCATCTTCTCGCGCATGGCTTCCCGCTGAGCGCGCATCGCGCTCATTTCCTCGGGTGTCATTCCGGCGCCCTGAGGCGGCATCTCAGGCATCCGCGGCAGGTCGGAGCCGGCCGTCGCGCCGGCCCAGGGCGGTGTTGCGGGCAAGTCCACGCCGATCTCGGCGGCCCGCGCGCGCAATTCCTCGTAGCGCTTGACGCGCTCCGCATCCAGCTCCGCGCGGCGGGCCTCGGACTTGGCACGGGCGGTGTCCATTGCGCTCGGCGCGGCAGCGGGCATGGGGGCTGCAGGTGTCTGGGCGACCGGGGCCGGAGCGGCCGGCGCCGCGGGCGGTTGCTGCGCCAGGACCACACCCTGGCTCAGGGCCAGGGTCAGTGCGGCCGCGGACGCGATTGACAGGACTCGGGGGATAGCGAACATGCGGAGGTCTCCAGGAGTGTTTGAGTGTTTGCGAATCGATTGACGTGCTTCAGTGCGCGGGAGGACGGTGTCGGCAGCGCCTTGTGCTCTCGCGTGCTCCATGGCGGGGACCGGGTGCAGTGGCATACTCGCCCCCCGCCGGGTGCGTCGCGGCCGACCCTGACTTGCCCGCCCGCGGGCTGTAACCGTCCTCGCCGCAAGGTAAGGGCGCAAGCGAGGTTTTTCATGTATATCGGCGATCTGATGAACGAGAGCGGGGTTGGGTTCGGGACCAGCGGTGCCCGCGGACTCGCGGCGGCGATGACCGACCAGGTCTGTTACGCCTACACGGCGGGGTTCCTGGGCTATCTGCTCGCCGCGGGGGCCGTGCGGCCGGGTGTGGATGTCGGTCTGGCCGGCGATTTACGGCCCAGCACCGGGCGCATTCTGGCCGCTTGTGCCCGCGCCGTTCGCGATCTGGGTTGTCAGCCGCGCCACTTCGGCCGCATCCCCAGTCCCGCGGTGGCCGCCTGGGGGATTGCCCACGGCTGCCCGTCGCTGATGGTGACGGGCAGTCATATCCCGGATGACCGCAACGGGATCAAGTTCAACCTGCCGACCGGCGAAGTGCTCAAGGCCGACGAGGCAGGCATCCGCGCCCAAGCGGTGACGCTTCCGGCGGGGCTGTTCGACGCGGCCGGGACGCTCGCGGATGGGGCGCCGTCCGCTTTGCCGATCGCGGAGTCGGCGGCCTATGATGACTATGTGCGGCGCTATCTGGATTTTTTTCCGGCCGGCTGTCTGCGCGGTTGGCGGATCGGCAGTTATGAACACTCCAGCGTCGCGCGCGAGGCTTACTGGGACATTCTGACCGGGCTGGGTGCCCAGGTGACGCGTCTGGGTTTCGCCGAGCGGTTCATTCCAGTCGATACCGAGGCGATCCGCCCTGAGGATGTGACCCTGGCCCGTGATTGGGCGGCGGGCGGGGCCTTCGATGCACTGGTGTCAGCCGACGGCGACGGTGACCGGCCGCTGGTGGCCGACGCCGCCGGTACCTGGCTGCGCGGTGACATCGCGGGCATCCTGTGCGCGCGCCAACTCGGGGTCAGCGCGGTCGCGACCCCGGTGAGCAGCAACACCGCGGTTGAGCGCTGCGGCGCCTTTGCCCAGGTGTTACGCACCCGGATCGGTTCGCCCTTCGTGATCGAGGGAATGCGGCAACTGCGGGCTCAGGGGCTGGCCCCGGTCGCGGGTTACGAGGCCAACGGCGGATTCCTGCTGGAGACCCCGATCCGGTGCGAGGGTCGCACCCTGGCCGCCCTGCCGACCCGTGACGCGGTCCTGGTCGCACTCAGTCTCCTCCAGGCCGCCGCGCAGCAGGGCCGGAGCCTGTCGGCCCTGGCCGAGGATCTGCCCGGGCGTTTTACCCACAGCGACCGCATCCGGGATTTCCCGACCGCGGTCAGCCAGGCGCACATTGCGGCCCTGACCAGTGGTGATATGGCGCATGACATCCAGGCCGTGGAAGCGCTGTTTGGCCGCCATTTCGGCCCGGTGTTCGGGATTGACTGCACCGACGGGCTGCGCATCACCTTCACCAGCGGGGAGATCGCCCACCTGCGCCCGTCCGGCAATGCGCCTGAACTGCGTGCTTACACCGAGGCTGACAGCCCGGAGCGAGCGGCGCGGATGAACGCCATCTGTCTGGAGGTGTTGGGGGGATGGCGATAACTGTGAAAATAACCTGGCGATCTTGTGGGAGCGGCCTCCGGCCGCGATGGGGCCATCGTGAACTCCGACGCTGCGAGATCCGGCGAGCCCCCATCGCGGCCGGAGGCCGCTCCCACGGGCGATGCCCATCGTGTGGGTGTGCCATCGTCTTCAACGCCGAACGCGCGGCGTGCCGCAGCGTTGTCAGAGGACTTTGAAGACCATGGCCGAGTGTTGGATCAAACACGAGGTCAAGACCTGCCCGCGCTGTGGCCGGGTGTTCGAGTGCAAGCTCAACAATCCGGTGCATTGTGAGTGCGCCCAAGTTCACTTGTCCGAGGAGACCCTGCTGCGCATTCAGGAGCAGTATCGCGACTGTCTGTGTTTGTCTTGTCTGACCGCGTTGGCGAACGAGACGCCTGTAGGTGCGACTTAAGTTGTTGCTGTTCCAGCCCCTGCCAGCCAGTGCACCACGTCTTGAACGAATGCACCGAGGTCCGCGGGGATCCGCTGAAGGTGGTCGTAGACCTGGCCAACGTCGAGTTCGAGGTAGCCGTGGACCAGGATGTTGCGGAAACGGCCAAAGCCTCGCAAACGGGCACGGGTGTGGGCGGAAATAACGCCGGTCTCCAAGAGTGCGTCCAGACCCTGCTCATTGGTTTCCGGAAAGCGGTCGAAGTGCCCGGCGAGGATGTGGTTGGTAATGTCCAATGCCGCCTCTGCCGCGAGTTGGATGCCGCGCTCGGCGGCCCAGTGGGTGCGGAAATCGGCGATGAATGCCTCGCGGGGGATCGCCGCCAAGGGCTCCAACCGACGAATGGTCTCGTCGAGTTTTTTCAGGCGTTGTTCGACGACGCGGGGTTCCAGTGTCACGCTGCTGTCCGCCGTGCACAGAGCGCGCTGAATTGGACCCGGCGACGGTAGGCGGAGTCCTGGTATTCGCGCATGGCAGCAAGCTCGAAGCGATTGACCAGCGATTGATCGCGGGCGAACAGCAGGTGTCCGGATTTGATGACCTGGAACTTGAGCACGGGGCCGGCCTGGTGGAGATCGATCAGGTCGACCGCGTCGTTGGCAATGAGGTCGGTGATGTCGGCTCCCAGTTCCAGCAGACGCCGCAAGCCCAGCGGTTGCGCCGCCAGCACTGCGAGATCGAGATCGCGCGGATTCCGGCATGTGGGGTCCGTCTGGGAGCCGAAGCAATAACCCGCCGCCAGCTCCGGCGCGTCGCGCAGGAGATTGGTCAGTCTCGCGAAATCGGTGTCATCCAGTTTGCGCATCGGACGATGGGACGGTTGCAAAGGTTGAATCGAACAGGCGACGGTCAAGTTGTCAGATTACGCCAGGCGCCACGCCGGCTCAAGCCGTCAGCCGGTCCGACTCACCAGAGGAACTCCTTGAGCGGCAGCCCCTGGCCGTTGTCACGGTAAGCCGCTTGGGCCAGGAAGAGTTCGGCGGCGGCCAGCGCGTCGCTGAGCGCGTTGTGGGCGCCGTAACGCGGCAGGTTGAAGCGCTCGCCGAGTGAGTGCAGACGCAGATCCGACGCCTTGAAGGCGGTTTGGCGCCGCTCGAAGGTCCGGTGGGCAAGCACCTGGGTATCCACCACCTGCACCGGCAGCCCGCCGCCCCATAACCGGCGGCAGGCGTTGCCCAGGAAACCGCATTCGATGCTGGCATGGTGAGCGATCAGGACCTTGCCCGCCAGCACGTCCAACAGTTCAACCATCACGTCGATGAGCTCCAGACCGCGGGCGGATTGGTCGTCCGTAATCTGATGGATCACGGCGCTGGCTTCCGGAATGGAACGGTCGATCCGCACCACCCGGTGGCAGGTGCTGCTCAGATCGATGCGGTTGCCGTGCAAGACGACATAGCCGACGCTCAGGATCAGATCGCGGGACGCATCCAGTCCGGTCGTCTCCAGGTCGATCGCCACAAAGTCGGTGGTTCGATAGTCCTGGCCCTTGGGCGGCAGCGGTCGCGCCAGATAGTCGCGCAGCGGACAGGGCAGGGTCCGCCGCAACTGCCAGCGTCGGCGCCAGTCGAGCGGGGACAGCACGCCCCGGCGCCTTAGGTGAATCGGCCAGTCTGGTAACGCTGCCCGAGCGCCTCCTGCATCCTGTCGATCAGGATGAAGGCGTCCTTCAGATGTCCGCGTTCCAGGGGTGAGAGTTCGTCCGGGGAGACGAAATTGTCGGCCTTTTCACCTCGGCGCAGTTGTGCGGCCTGGTGGCGCATGCGCAGGGTTCCGATGAACTCTGCCGCGTCGGTCAGATTGGCGGCACCCTCGCGGCTCAGTGCGCCGTTTTCGGCCGCGGTGCGCAGTCGCTCCAGGGTGTTGGTTTCGGTGATGCCGCTGGATAGGGCATAGACCCGCGCCAGATCGATGATGGGGACGGTGCCCCGGTGTTTGATATCGAAGGTCTGATCGTGATCACCGCCGTGGATCAGCACAAAGTTGCGGAAGAAGCCGAGCGGCGGCCGATGCTGGATGGCGTTCGCGGTCAGATAGGCGATGAAGATCCGGCTGTTCTTCGACAAGCGCAGGACTTGGTCGTGGATCTCCTCGAACATGCCCTCCGGGTCATAGACCGGCCGCAGGTCGAAGAAGACGCTGCACAGCATTAAGGCCATGGGATCGGGGCGCTGAATCCAGGTGTTGAAATACTTCTTCCACAAACGCAGTGGCTGGCGCCACTTGGGGTTCCTGGCCATGACATCGCCGGGGCAATAGATGTAGCCGCAGGCATTGAGCCCGTCGTTGACGATGCCGGCCAGCGCGGCAAAATAGGCATCGTCTTCCGGTTTCATGTGGTCGGCGATCAGCAGCGCATTGTCCTGATCGGAGTGGGCGGACTGTTCGCGCCGGGCCTGGGAGCCCCCGACCATCCAGGCATAGGGGACCGGTGGGGGGCCTAACTCCTCCTCGGCGAACTCGATCAAGCGCAGGGTGATCGCGTCGTTGATGGCGCTGATCGCCTGGCCGACCTGATCCGCGGTGGCACCGCTGCTCACCAGATGCACCTGCAACTCGCCCAACTTGGTGCTGATCTGTACCAGGGTATCCAGGTCGCGGGCACGATGCACGTCGCCGACCAGATAGACGGCGTTGGCGCTCTGGACGCGGGTCAGGTCCGTGGTCGAGAGAATGCCCACGACGCGGCCGTGCTCCATCACCGGCAGGTGGTGGACATTCAGCCGAGTCATGGTGATCAGCGCCTGAAAGCCCAGGGTCTCGGCATCGACCGTTTGCAGCCGTTCGGTCATGATCTCGCGGACCGGCCGGTCGTAGGAAAGCCCCGCGGCGATACAGCGGCTGCGCAGGTCCCGATCCGTGATCATGCCGGCCAGCCGCTCGCCGTCCATGATCAGCAGGGAGGATGATTGTAGCTCGGACATGAGCTGTGCCGCTTTGCGGATACTGGTCTCCGGGGTCGCGGGGACGAGGATGCGGTTGACCAGGCGGCCGACGTTCACCGTCATCAGACCGGAGCCCGCGGCCGGGGTCTCGATCATCGCGTCCAGGGCGCGGCGCAGCCGGTTGGTTGCCGATTGCTCGAAGTGTTCGGCGAAGTCCATATGCTGCTCGCGCAGGGTCTGGAGGTCCTCGCAGGGCAGCAGGTAAAACAGCGCATCCTCAGCCGCGTTGCCGCGAATGCTGGGGTCGTTGGCGCCTGGTTCGCAGGGCTTGGCCCACAGATCGCCCTCGGCCAGCTTGCCGACCAGGTCGCCCTCGGGGTCACGCAATTCCACGGCCCCGCGGCGCACGATGTAAAGATACGGCTGATCCGCATCCTCCGGAGGGAAGGCGCTGCCGCGGCGCAGGTAGCGCACCGAGAGCCGTTTCGGCAAACGCTCCAGGGTTTCCGCCGGGAGCTTGTCGAAGGGTGGGTGGTTGGCCAGGAATTCCTGGATCTCAACGAGTTCAACGTCCACGCTGATCCCTCTTAGGATTGCACAACGGAGTGAGAGGCTTTGGGCAAGCGGATTTCGTCCACCAACTGCTGGATCGCCTGCGGGGGTTCGGCGCTCAGGCGGGAGACCGCATAGGCAACGCCGAAGTTGATGGCCGCGCCCAGGGCGCCGAACGCCTCCGGGGAGATCCCCAGGAACCAATTGTCCGGGAGATTGGCGGCCATCTCGGTTCCCTTGACGAAGAACCAGCCTTTGAACCAGAAGATATAGGTGAGTGTCGAGAGCAGACCCGCCAGCATTCCGAGAATGGCCCCGATCCGGTTGGCGCGCCGATCGAAGATACCCAACATCAAGGTTGGGAACAGGGAGGCCGCGGCCAGGCCGAAGGCCAGGGCCACCACTTCCGCGGCGAAGCCGGGCGGATTGATCCCCAGGTAGCCGGCGACGAAGATGGCCGCGGCCATCGCGATCCGCCCCGCCAGCAGTTCGGTCCGCTCCGAACAGGCCGGCAGGATCATGCCCTTCAGGAGATCATGCGAGATGGCCGCAGCGATGGCAAGGAGCACACCAGCGGCGGTGGACAGTGCCGCGGCCAGGCCGCCGGCCGCCACCAGGGCGATCACCCAATCGGGCAGATGGGCGATCTCCGGGTTGGCGAGGACCATGATGTCATTATCGATGGCGGTCAGTTCATTACCTTTCCAGCCAAAACCCGCGGCCTGGACGGCGAATGCGGGGTTTTGGTCGTTGTAGTATTGGATGCGGCCGTCGCCATTGCGATCCTGCCATTCCAGCAGCCCGGTCGTACGCCAGCGGTTCATCCAGTCCGGGACCCGAGCGATTTCAACGTTGGCCGCGGGCTCCCCGACCGGGCCGGTCTGGATGGTCTGCGTGAGATTCAGTCGCGCCATGGCGCCGATCGTCGGTGCGGTAGTGTAGAGAACGGCGATGAACAGAAGCGCCCAACCCGCGGAGGAGCGCGCATCCGCCACCCGCCGTACGGTGAAAAACCGGACGATGATATGGGGGAGCCCGGCGGTGCCGATCATGAGCGAAAGGGTCAGCAGGAACAGGTTGAGGGTATTGTCCTTCTGCGCCGTGAAGGCGCTGAACCCGAGATCGGTGACGACCTCATCGAGTTTATTGAGCAGGGACAGCCCGCCGTCGGCACCGTCGCGCAGATACTCCGCACCCAGGCTGAGCTGGGGTACGCCGGTATCGGTGAGTTGCAGTGAGATGAACACCGCCGGGACGGTGTAGGCGAAGACCAGCACGCAATACTGCGCGATCTGCGTGTAAGTAATGGCCTTCATGCCGCCCATCACGGCATAGAGTAAGACGATGCCCATGCCGATATAGACGCCGATTTCGAGATCGACCTCGAACAGCCGCGAGAAGGCGACGCCGACGCCCTTCATCTGGCCGATCACGTAGGTGACGGAGATGACGACCAGGCAGATGACGGCCACCAGTCGGGCCGTCTGGGAGTAGTAGCGTTCGCCGATGAACTCCGGCACCGTGAACTTGCCGAACTTGCGCAAATAGGGCGCGAGCAGCAGGGCGAGCAGCACATAGCCGCCGGTCCATCCCAGCAGGTACGCCGAGGCGTCATAACCCGCGAAGGCGATCAGACCGGCCATCGAGATGAAAGAGGCGGCGGATATCCAGTCAGCGGCGGTTGCCAGCCCGTTGGCGATCGGGTGGACCCGCTGGCCGGCCACATAGAAGTCGCGTGTGGAGCCGGCGCGTGACCAGAAGGCGATGGCGATATAGACGGCGACCGAACCGCCGACGATGAGCCATAGCCAAATCTGTAATGATGTCATGGCAGCGATTCCTCAGTCCTCGGGGATCTCGAATTTCTTGTCGAGCCAATGCATGGCCAAGGCGTATATGAAGATCAGCAGGATGAAGCAGTAGATCGCCCCCTGCTGGGCAAACCAGAGACCGAGTGGGTAGCCGCCGATCGTGATCGCATTCAGCGGATGGACCAACAGGATGCCGAATCCGAAGGAGCAGGTGAACCAGCAGATCAGCAGGACCGTGACCAGGCGCAGATTCGCCCTCCAATAGGCGGCACGATCCTCGGGTGTCATGGGTGTCATAGGTGTCCGGCTCCGGCGGGAGTGGCTTGGGTGTGGCTGGGAGGGCCTGAGGAGTTGTTCAGCCCATTAGGGGACGCCTTTGGCGTCTCGGTCGTTGTCGTTGTCGTAATCGGATAAGCGATTCAAGTTTGGCATGAGCACCCCGCTGTCTGTCGGGTTTCGAACGCCACGCACGGGACCAACGCATCCTCGCGAGTATCATCAACTCGATTACGACAACGACAACGACAATAATTGTGTGTATCTTGTTCTTGACGCGTTACTTGCCCGGTCCGTAGTTCCAGCGGCGTGACGGCATTGTTGGATTGTCCTGTTGCGTATGTCAACCTACAAAGACAGAAGCCCAGGGTCGCAACACGACCCTGGGCTTCTGGATGCACAGTGACCGGAACGCCTGTCCCGGCCTGCTGTGCTGCCGCGGAACATCCCTGTTCCGCAGACGGTTCTCCCGCTAGTGGCTGGCGGTTCCCTCGGAGCCGATACCGGTCTCGCAGCGAACGCGTTGCGCCGGGAAGAGTGCCCGCTCTTTCTGGGCCTGCTTGGAGTTATCCGTAATGGAGAACAGCCAGATGCAGATGAAGGCCAACGGGATCGAGATGATCGCCGGGTTGTCCAGGAAGATCAGACCGACGGGCTTGCCGTCAGCGCCCATGTGGCCGAGCGTCTCGCCCCACACCGCCTTGGACATCACGGTCAGCGTCAAGGCGCTGATGAGCCCGGCGAATCCGCCGATCAATGCGCCGCGGGTCGTCATCTTGCCCCAGAAGATCGAGGCCACCAGCACCGGGAAGTTGGCGCTGGCCGCGATGGCGAAGGTGAGGCCGACCAGGAAGGCGACGTTCTGCTTCTCGAAGATAATGCCGAGGATGATGGCGATGATGCCCAGGCCCAGGGTCGCGAACTTCGATACGCGCAGTTCCATGGTCTCGTTGCTGCGGCCGCGGGCGATGACGCTGGCATAGAGGTCATGGGAGATGGCCGAGGCGCCGGCCAGGGTCAGGCCGGAGACGACCGCCAGGATGGTGGCGAAGGCCACCGCGGAGATGAAGCCCAGGAACAGGTTGCCGCCGACGGCCTCGGCCAGCTTGATGGCGACCATGTTGGTGCCGCCGAGCAGGCCCTTCGGGTCCGTGATCACGCCGTCCACCAGGGCGCCGGCCGAGAAGTAGGCCGGGTTCTGGGCGAGCAGGACGATGGCCGAGAAGCCGATGATGAAGGTCAGGATGTAGAAATAGCCGATGAAGCCGGTGGCGTAGAAGACCGATTTACGCGCTTCCTTGGCGTTCGGCACGGTGAAGAAGCGCATCAGGATATGCGGCAGACCGGCGGTGCCGAACATCAGCGCGAGACCCAGCGAGATGGCATTGATCGGGTCTTTGATCAGGGCGCCGGGACCCATGATGGCGTCATGCTTGCCGTGCGTCGCGACCGCCTGACGGAACATTTCCTCAGGGGAAAACCCGAAGTGGTTCAGTGCCGCCAGGGCCATAAAGGTGGCGCCGGACAGGAGCAGCACGGCCTTGATGATCTGCACCCAGGTGGTGGCCGTCATGCCGCCGAAGATCACGTAGATCATCATCAGCGCGCCGACGATCATGACCGCCATCCAATACTCCAGCCCGAACAGCAACTGGATCAGCTTGCCGGCACCGACCATCTGCGCGATGAGATAGAAGATGACGACGACCAGGGAGGAGATGGCCGCCATGGTGCGGATTTGAGTCTGACCGAAGCGGTACGAACTCACGTCCGCAAAGGTGAACTTACCCAGGTTGCGGATCTGCTCGGCGATCAGGAACATGATGACGGGCCAGCCGACCAGCCAGCCGATGGAGTAGATCAGGCCGTCGAAGCCGGACGCGAACACCAGGCCGGAGATACCCAGGAAAGAGGCCGCCGACATGTAGTCGCCCGCGATGGCGAGACCGTTCTGGAAGCCGGTGATGCCGCCGCCGGCGGTGTAGAACTCACGCGCGGTGCGGGTGCGCTTGGACGCCCAGTAGGTGATGCCCAGTGTTGCACCGACGAAAATCACGAACATGTAGATCGCGGTCATGTTCAGCGGCTGCTTATCAGCCGCGCCGGTGACCGCGGGCGCGGCCACCAGGGCAAAGGGCACGAGGAGTGCGGCCAGGATGGCCCAGGGGGAAAGACGTTTCATCGCAGATCCTCCTGGATCGACTTGGTCAGGCGATCGAACTCACCGTTGGCCCGATAGACATAGATTCCGGTCAGGACAAAGGCCGAGATGATGACCGAAAGGCCGACCGGGATGCCGACGGTCGTCACTGATCCGGCCCATAGCGGCACGGCCAGTGATTTCGGGGCATAGGCGACGATCATGATGAATCCATAATAGAAAAGGAACATCAGGAACGTCAGTATCCATGCGAAGCGTTTGCGTTTTGTGACGAGTTCCGCGTAGAGCGGGTGTCGCGTGATGGCCTCGACCGAGTCAATAGTCATGGGCTTACCTGGTTGATTGAAAAGTCTGAGTGGTGTTGCGATTGTCCCGCCCGGGCGGGGCCTTGCCATTCCGTGGGCAGCAAATCGGCACTTCTCTACATCCAAGGACGAACACACGTCGCGTCCTGGCGCGATAGGCCGGAGTCCAGGTCGTGCCCCGTGTTCAGTTGGTGTTCTTTAGTGCAGCGGGCCGGCCTGCACGTCCCTTGAACGTCCGAGCGGTACGGCGGGACACTCCGATTGTGTTGCCCCAGCGCAATGCGTGTCAACGCTAACTGAGATCTTTCTGCGCAAACGGTGCGGATCGCACGACGGACGAGCGTCCATGGTCATGCGGATCTTGCGCTGACCGGGCCGTGCGGGCTTTGCCAAGCCTCTGGTGCTCTCTTACTATGCGAGACTTGGCCAAACGCCCAGTCCGGTGCGGGGCTTTGCTTGCAGGATCGTTAATATTATGAACTACGTGAGTACTCGCGGACGGGTCAGTCCCGTCGGCTTCGCTGAGGCGGTCATGATGGGTCTGGCGACTGACGGCGGCCTGCTGGTACCCGCGGTCATCCCGCAAGTTGGGAGGGATACCCTGCGCGACTGGTCGCGGCTGTCGTTCCAGGACCTCGCGCTGGAGGTGATGTCCCCCTATGTCGGCGGGGAAATTCCGCGCGAGGATCTGCGCGGACTCATCGCCCGAGCCTACGCCGGCTTTTCCCATCCGGAGGTGACGCCGGTGGTGGAGGCGGGGGGGCTCAAGGTGCTGGAACTCTTTCACGGTCCAACCGCGGCTTTCAAGGACGTGGCCCTGCAGTTGCTGGGGAATCTGTTCGAGTATCTGCTCCAACGCGACGGGGGGCACCTGAACATCCTCGGTGCCACGTCCGGCGACACCGGTTCGGCCGCCATCGCCGCGGTGCGGGGCAAGGAGCGCATCCAGATCCTGATTCTCCACCCCAAAGGCCGGGTCTCGCCCATCCAGGAGCGGCAGATGACCACGGTGCTGGACCCCAACGTCCATAACATCGCCATCCGTGGAACCTTCGACGATGGCCAGCGCATCGTCAAGGATCTGTTCAACGATTTGGCCTTCAAGGCCGAGTATCAGCTCGGCGCGGTGAACTCGATCAATTGGGTGCGCATCCTCGCGCAGACGATCTATTACTTCTACGCCTGGGGTCGGGTGAGCGGCGGCGACCCGGATCGGCGCCTGAGTTTCTCGGTGCCGACCGGAAACTTCGGCGACTGCTTCGCGTGTTATCTGGCGAAGCGGATGGGGTTGCCGGCGGACCGGATCATCGTCGCCACCAACCGCAACGCGATCCTAACCGAGTTTGTGCACACCGGGAACTACGAGGCCAGTGAGGTCTACCAGACCCTGAGTCCGGCGATGGACATCCAGGTTGCTTCCAATTTCGAGCGTTATCTGTATTTTCTCCACGGCGGCGATGCCGCGATCGTGCGTGACCTGGTCGAGCAGATGCAGGCGAGCGGCCGGCTCACGGTGAAGGGGTCGCGACTCAACCAGGTGCGGGCCGATTTCGATGCGACTGCCGTGTCGGATGCCGATACCCTGGCGCAGATGCGTACCACCTTCGCCGGCAGCGGCTACATCCTCTGTCCGCATACCGCCACCGGGGTCTGGGCGGCGCGGGTGCGAGGCAATGCGGTATGCCTTGCCACCGCTCACCCCGCCAAGTTCAATGAGGCTGTGCAGGCGGCCATCGGCCAGGACGCTCCGGCGCCTGAGTCATTGCGCGGATTGATGGACAAACCGACGCGCTGCACGGAGTTGGACGCGACCACCCAGGCCGTGAGGGAGCACATCCGGGCGACCTTGGGCGCGGTCGGTGCCGGGCCGGCCTGAGCCGGTATGGCAGGGATGCTCGCGATCCTGGTCGGGGTCGTGCTGCTCGGTGGCGCGGGACTGCTGTACGCCGAGTATCGGCAAGAGTCGCGTGTCTTGCGCGAGGCGGCGATCGGCGTTGTCGACGCCGACCATCAGCGCGACCCCGCGCGCACCGTGGAACGACTCACCCGTTGGGTCTACAACAACCAGGGGTTCGCCAAGAATTCACGTTATTTCCTGAGTCCGCGATTCGGCCCGACGCCGTTGCAGGTGCTGGAATCAGGGGGCGATTGTGCCGATAAATCCAGGCTGCTGGCGGCCATGCTCGACGAGTTGGGTATTCCCAGTACATTGGTGATGCTCTACGCGCCCGACTATGCCAGGTCCACGCACACGGTGGTGGAAGCCCGGTTACCCGGTTTTCGCGCGGCAGCCGACCCGGTATTCGATATCGTGTTTCCGGACGGGGCCGGCGGTTTGCTTGGGGTGGCGCAGCTCAAGCAGCAGCCGGAGCGCTTCGAGGCGCGCATTCATGCGCTTGCCGCAGAACGGGGTCCGGCCTCCAAAGTCGCCTTTTATCCGACCGAACTTGAGAGCTACCGGTGGCCCAGGACCATCAACTGGGAGCGTATGCCGGTCACGCGCCTCCTCGGCTCAGTGCTCGGTTGGGTCGTCCCTCAACCCGATCTGTTAACGCGGCCGCGTCTGCTGGCCGAGCCTAAGCTGCTTGTTTCGGTAGCGCTATTTTGGCCGGGGCTGGTGTGTGTCGGGCTGGGTTGGCTGCTGATGCCTTGACCCAAGGCGCTTGTAATCGCGGTCGATCAGTGGCATTTCGCGCCCTACGCGATTGACCGGTCAAACCGGACGTGTTACGAATCCCAATACGAGGCTGCATACGATGGCATCTGCTCAACTGACTGGAGCCAATATTGATCCGGCCGAAGTCGCCTATTATGAGCGCCTGGCTCACCGTTGGTGGGATACCACCGGGCCCTTCTGGCCCCTGCACCGACTCAATACCTTTCGCGTCGGTTATCTGCGTGATCGGGTTGCGCTCACGCTGGGTTTGGATCCGCGGCAGGAGCATCCGTTTGCGGGGTTGCGGGTGCTCGATATTGGCTGCGGCGGCGGCATCTTAAGCGAGTCCGTGGCCCGCCTGGGCGCCACGGTGGTCGGCGTGGATGTGACCGAGAAAAACCTTGGTGTGGCACGCTTGCACGCCGGCTGGAGTGGCTTGACGATCGACTACCGGTTGGAATCCGTCGATCAACTTGCCGATTCCGGAACAGTCTTCGACCTGGTGCTGAACATGGAAGTGGTGGAGCATGTCGAACGGCTGCCCGACTTTCTTGCGCACTGCGCCCGCCTGGTCCGGCCGGGCGGTGTCATGGTGGTGTCCAGCATCAACCGGACCGTCGCGGCGGCTTTCATTGCAATCTTCGGGGCGGAATATGTCCTGCGCTGGTTGCCGCGAGGGACCCACCAGTATCGCAAACTGGTGCGTCCGGGCGAGGTGATCGCCGGTCTTGGCGCGGATTATCGCGTCCTGGATCGGACCGGGGTGCGGGTCAACCCGTTCAACCGGGCCTTCTCCCTGACCCGATGGATGGGGGTGAACTATATGCTCGTGATGCAGCGGTGTGACGATTAGTAACGTGTCAGAAACAAGCTAAACAACGATACACTCGTTGTCGTTGTCGTTGTCGTTGTCGTAATCGGAGAAGCGGTTCAAGTTAGGCATGAGCTGCCCGCTGTCTATTTGGTTTCGATTCGCTCCGTCGCTTGGGCGTACAAGACCATCAAGCGTCTGAAAGGCTTGGATCACCACGCGCGGGACCGGCGTTCTTCATCGTGCCGGCCGGAGCGATGATGAAGGCCCACGGGCCTAACGTTCATTGCGGTGCGAGAGAATACTCGCCGGCATCGTAAACGCGATTATGACAACAGTCTACCGCGGCCTGCGCGCATAGATTCAGGTGTCCGTGTATTCACTCGCCATCCGTTCCTGGGCGACACCGAGCGCGCCGAGCGCCGCCGCGCTTGCGCGCACCGCGGCGGCCGGCCCGGCGAGATAGAAGCGCAGGCCGCTGAGATCCGCATGGTCCGTTTGCAGCGCCGCGATCAGGTCCGCCGCCGCGTCGCTGGTCAGCGGCGTGAAGCTGAAGTTGTCCAGTGCGTCTGTGAGCGCGCGTCCCCAGCGGCTCTGGTAGTGTCCCTCGGGATAGGTGGTGCCCCAATAGAGGTGGAACGACTCGATCAGATCGATGGAGACGGCGTGCTCGATCAGGCTTTTCACGGGGGCAATGCCGTCGCCGATCGCGATGAATACCGCGGGTTCCGGTGCGTCCTCGCGCAGCACGAAGGCTCCCTGGGGGCCGGTCACCTTGATCAATTGCCCGGCGTGAAGTCCGCCGAAGACCGCCGCGGCGAAGGCGTCCGTGCCGCGTCGGACGTAGAACCAGAGATTGCGTCCGTTGCACGGACAGCTCGCAATCGGCAGTTCACGGCTGGCGCCGTCCTCCAGGGTCAGGATGACGCGCTGGCCGGCCATGAAGCGCAAGGTGTGGGTGCGCGGGGTCTGGACATTCAGGCTCACCAGATCCGGGGCGAGCGGTTCCAGCTTGCGCAGGCTGGCGCGGATCTCCTGGCGCGGCAGGTCCTGCACCGACAGCGCCTCGGCCGCTTCGAGGACCAGATCGGTGACCGCCGTCGTCGAGCAGGTGAGAATGTAGCCCAATTGTTTCTCGCGCTCACTCAGCACATAGTCGTGATCGCGCGTCCTGGCGACCTCACCGCTCAGCACACGGGCCTTGCATTCTCCGCAGTTACCGCTGGCGCAGCCGTAACCCAGCTTGAGTCCGGCGCGCACCGAGGCATCCAGGATGGACTCGGCGCCCTCGACGAAGAAATCGTGCCCGCTCGGGATCAGTTTGCAGTTGGCAGCCATGATGCGCAGGAAGGTGTCTTTCGCCAGCAGTTGGGCTTTCTGGTCAGTCGTTGGTCGCTCCGCCAGGGCCAGGCGGGCTTGCGCAAACCAGGCTTGCAGGGCGCTGATCGCCGCCGCGGACGGACCCGGATAACCGCCCGGAAGGTCCCGGAGCCGTGCGCCGACCTCGTCCAGCAGCGACTCGGTTGCCGTCAGGGCCGACATCCGCTCGACCAGCGTCGCGCTCAGGCCGCGCAGACGTGCGACCAGGACCTCGGGGCTGGGCAGGATGGTATCGGCGTGATGGGACTTCGGCACGGCCGCGGACTTGATCCGCTCCACTCGGAGCAGTGCCTCGTCGTCATGGAGGCTCACCGCCGGGTAGAGCAGCAACAAATCCTGGATCGCGACGGCACCCTCGAAGGTTTCGAGGTCGCCGCGGCGGATGCGCCGCTGGATCTCGGCGCGGGTGACCCCGGCCAGGCGGGCGGCGCGGGAGAGACTCAGATAGCCCATGAACAGCGGTCTCCAGACGGGTGTCGGCCTCAAGGTTGCAATCCCGACCCCGGCATCCCATTGAGGACAGCGGAGAGCAAGGGCACGCAACTCACGAGTAACATAGTCGATGTGCCGACGCGACGCAAAAGCACTGGAGGATCCCGTGGACCAACAAACCAAGCGGCTGTGCGCCTTCATCAGCGGGCATCAGCCAGTATGACTACCGACGCCGATTGCGATCTCACGGCCGCGCTGCTCGATCAACTGCGGGCGGCCGCGGCGGCTGGCCGCTCATTGAACCTGCGCGGGGCCGGAACCAAGACCCGGCTCGGCCGTCAGGTCGCGGCGGACACCACGCCACTGGACCTGTCCGGGCATTGCGGGATCATCAACTACCAGCCCAAGGAGCTGGTGGTGACCGCCCGCTGTGGGACCACGCTGGCGGTCATCGAGGCCGCGCTGGCCGAGCACGGCCAGCATCTCCCCTGTGAACCGCCGCGGCTGGGTGTCGGCGCGACCCTGGGGGGCACCGTCGCCTGTGGTCTCTCCGGCCCCGCCCGGCCGTCCGGCGGCGCGATTCGCGACCTGGTGCTGGGTGCCCGTATTCTCACCGGCCGGGCCGAGGTCCTGCGCTTTGGGGGCGAGGTGATGAAAAACGTGGCGGGTTACGATTGTTCCCGCCTCATGGTCGGGGCTTACGGGACCTTGGGTGTGCTGCTGGACATCAGTGTCAAGGTGTTGCCGTCTCCGGCCGTATCCCGGACCCTGGTGCAGGACTGTGATCAACCCGAGGCCCTGGCGCGGATGGAGCGTTGGGCGGCGCAGCCTTTGCCCATCACGGCCTCCTGCTGGATCGACTCCGGGGACGGCGGACGGCTGTGGGTGCGTCTGGCCGGGGCTGCCCAAGGGGTTCGCGCCGCGGCCGAACGCATCGGGGGCGAACCGCTGGCGGATGCGGATGCCGTCGCTTTCTGGGACGATCAGGTGCGTGAGCAGGGTCACGCGTTTTTCCAAGGCGACTTGCCCCTGTGGCGCTGCGCTCTGCCGGCAGCGACGCCGCCCCTGGACTTGCCGGGTCCGCAACTCCTGGAGTGGGGCGGTGCCCAGCGCTGGCTGCGCAGTGGTGCCGCGCCCGCGGTCATCCGTGCCCTGGTCGCCGCCGCGGGCGGTCACGCGACCCTGTTCCGCGGCGGTGACCGCACGGGGGAGGTCTTCCAACCCTTGTCGGCGCCGCTGCTGGCCCTGCACCGCAACCTCAAGCGTGCTTTCGACCCCGCCGGTATTCTCAATCCCGGCCGACTGTATCAGGACCTCTGAGGGCCAACCGTGCAGACCCAGATTCTCCCGGAGTTCCTTGCCACCCCCGCGGGACGCGAGGCCGACGCCATCCTGCGCAGTTGCGTTCACTGCGGCTTCTGTACCGCCACCTGCCCCACCTATCAGTTGCTGGGCGACGAATTGGATGGGCCGCGCGGGCGGATCTACCAGATCAAGCAGGTCCTCGAAGGGCATACCCCGACCCGCATCACGCAGCAGCACCTGGACCGCTGTCTCACCTGCCGTTCCTGCGAGACCACCTGTCCGTCCGGGGTGCGCTATGCCCGGCTGGCCGAGATTGGCCGTCATCTGGTGGAGGAGCGGGTCGCGCGGCCGGTCGGCGAGCGACTGCTGCGCACCGTATTGGTCCGGCTGCTGCCGCACCCGGCCCGTCTGCGTCCGCTGCTCGGCCTCGGTCGGCTGGTGCGGCCCCTGCTGCCGGCCGCGCTGGCGGCCAAGGTGCCGCGCGCCCGGCCGGCCGGGGACTGGCCCGCGCCGCGCGGTCGGCGGCGTTGCCTGGTGTTGGCCGGTTGTGTTCAGTCGGTCGCCACACCCCTGACCAACGCGGCGGCGGCCCGCCTGCTCGACCGGCTGGGTGTCGACCTGATCGCCAGTCCCGCCGCCGGCTGCTGCGGTGCTGTTGCTTATCACCTCAATGCCCAGGATGAGGGCCTGGACGCCATGCGCCGTAACATCGACGCCTGGTGGCCCGAGATCGCGGCCGGCTGCGACGCCATTCTGGTGACCGCGAGCGCCTGTGCGGGCATGGTGAAGGACTACGGTGACCTGTTGCGCGATGATCCCCTCTATGCCGAGAAGGCCGCGCGGGTGTCGGCCTTGGCCCGCGATCCGGCCGAGTGGCTGGCGGCGGCGGACTTGAGCCCGCTGGGGACACCAGGTCGGGGTCGGCGCATTGCCTTCCACGCCCCCTGCACGCTCCAGCACGGGCAGCAGATCAAGGGCGTGGTCGAAGGCATTCTCACCCGGCTCGGCTTTACCTTGAGCGTCGTGCCGGACGCGCACCTGTGTTGCGGTTCCGCCGGCACCTACTCGCTGACTCAGCCGGAGCTGTCGCTCGCGTTGCGCTCGAACAAGGTCATCGCCTTGGAGTCTGGTGCGCCGGAACTGATCGCGACCGCCAATATCGGTTGTCAACTGCACCTGGGGGCCGGCAGTGGGGTCCCGGTGGTACACTGGCTCGAACTGTTGGACCCAGCCAACTGAAGCATCAGGTTCAAATCCTCTGGAGTGACCAGCATGGCAGAGCGCGTCGGTTTCATCGGGCTGGGGATCATGGGTCGCCCCATGGCGCTGAATGTGCTACGCGCCGGGTGGGACCTGGCTGTCCATGCCCGACGCCCGGAGTCCATGGAACCCCTGGCCGCGGCCGGCGCCGCGACCTGCGCCAGCCCGGCTGAGGTTGCCCGGCACGCGGACATCCTCTTCACCATGGTGGCGGACACCGCCGACGTGGAGCAGGTCATCCTCGGGCCGGAGGGGGTCATCGAAGGGGCGAGCCCCGGCGCCGTGCTGGTGGATATGAGCACCATCTCGCCCGCCGTCACCCGCACCATCGCCGCGCGTTTGCGCGAGCGCGGTCTGGCCATGCTCGATGCCCCGGTCTCGGGCGGTGAGGCCGGCGCCATCGCGGGCACGCTGTCGATCATGGTCGGCGGCGCGGCGGAGGTTTTCGATCGGGTGCGACCGCTGTTCGCGGCAATGGGGCGCAACATCGTCCATGTGGGTGGGAGCGGTGCCGGCCAAGTCTGCAAGTCATGCAACCAGATCGTGGTGGGCGCGACCATCGTCGGGGTGGCTGAGGCGATCCTGCTGGCGCGTGCTTCCGGTGTCGATCCGGCGCGCGTCCGCGAGGCGTTGCTGGGCGGATTCGCCGCCAGCCGCATCCTGGAGGTTCACGGACAGCGCATGATCGACGGCAATTTCGCGCCTGGCTTCAAGGCGCGGCTGCACCAGAAGGATATGCGCATCGTCGGCGAGTCCGCGCTTGAACTTGGCCTGGCATTGCCGAGCGCCGCGACCATCGCTCAATACCTCAACGCCCTGGTCGGCCAAGGGTTGGGTGAAGAAGACTCCGCGGCCATTTACAAGGTGCTGGAGGCCATGAGCCACGGCCGCACCGGCGGCGCGTCCGGTCCCTGAATCTTTCAGCCGCTGCCCCAGGAGGTTCATGGACAGCCCCGCAAACCGCGACGCGCGCGGATCTGATGCCCTACCCGATTCACTTGGCGATCCACTCGGCGATCCGCGGTGGTGGGTCTTTTCAACCTATTTCGCCCAGGGCTTCCCCTACATGGTGGTGCGCGCCATGTCGTCGGTCTTCTTCACCGATGTCGGGATGTCGGAGCGCGCATTGGGTTATCTCAACTTCTTGGGCCTGCCCTGGAATCTGAAGTTCTTGTGGGCGCCCTTCGTGGATATCTACTCCACCCGGCGCACCTGGATGATCCTGATCCAGGCCCTGCTCACCGTGCTGACCGCGCTGCTGGCCGGACTCTGCCTCCTGCGCGGGGACGGGGCGGGGGTGCCCGATGCCATTCTGGTGTGGCTCTTCATCGTCTTGGCGTTCCTCGCGGCCACCAATGATATCGCCATCGACGGGTATTACATGGAGGGCATCAGCGACCCCAAGCAGCAGGCCGCCTATACCGGGTTGCGGGTCACGGCCTACCGTCTGGCGATGATCGTCGCTCGCTTTGGCATCATCCTGGCGGTCGCGGAGGTCGCCAAGCACGCCTTTGGCGGCAATCTGTACAGCGCCTGGGGTTGCGGCTTCGCGGCGGGGGCGGTGGTGATGGCCGTGCTGACCGTGACGCACCTGGTCAAGCTCCCGCACTACCAGCAGCCGCGGGAGCCCATGGTCGGTGGCCGTCACGCGGGTACCGCCTTCCTGAACTCCTTCGCCGCTTACCTTGAGGTCTCGCCGCGCCGCTCACTCGTCGCGCTGGTCAGCGCCCCCCTGCTTGGTTTGGCCCTGAGTGCGGTGCTCCTGGCATTGGGTGTCCCTGGGGTGCAGGCCCTGACCTATGGTTTCGCCTTCATGCTGATCGCCTTGCTGGCCCAGGCCAAGCCGGTGATCGCGCTGAGTCTGGCGTTTATCATGTTCTACAAGATCGGCGATGAAATCATCTTCTCGATGGGGACTCCGTTCCTCAAGCGCTATCTGCTGGTGGACAACACGCAGCTCGCCTGGATGAGCGGTTTGCTGGGGTTGGTGGGTTCCATCATCGGGACCACGATCGGCGGACTCTGGATCAAACGCACCGGGTTGCGTCGAGCCATCTGGCCGCTGACGCTGTTGATGAACCTCAATATCCTCGCCTATATCTGGCTGGCCTATGAGCGCCCCCTGGCGACCAGCACGCTGGGATTCCTGACCATCGGGACTGTCTACACGATCGAGCAGATTGCCGCGGGTCTGGGCAACGCCGTGCTCATCGTCTATATCCTGCGCACCTGCAAACCCGAGTTCAAGGCCGGACATTACGCCATCGGGTCGGCCTTCATGTCGGTCTTCTCCGCCCTGTTCGGTGGTATGGGTGGGGTCATCGTCGAACAGGTCGACTATCTCGGGCTCTTCACGATCGGTTTTCTTGCCTCGCTGCCGGCCATGGCGCTGTTGTTTTTCGTGCGGGTCAAAGATTGATGGGGTCGGTGAGACGAGTCGGAAATAACTAAAATAGCGAATATAACCGTTGTCGTTGTCGTTGTCGTTGTCGTAATCGTAATCGGAGAAGCGATTCAATTCGGCCCTACGCATGCAACGCGAGGACCGCGAAACGACGCGGTGCGAGAGAATCCTTGCGGGTATGATCTGGCGCTACCGGCCGCTGGAGCGGCCGGACGGCATTCCCACGCTGGAGCGTGGGAACGAGAAAATCAGTGGTGCCTGCGCGCCGGACCGGCTAAAGCCTCGACCTCCAGTCGCCGGAACGATGACCAAGGCCCTTATTAACGAGCGGTTCCTTGAGAAAGGGAGCGCCGGAAGCGGCGCTCCTGCGGGTAGGGAAAGATGTCATCGAGACGGCCGCTGCGGATCACCGCCTGGCGGGCGCGCCACCAGGCGGGGTCGAGCAGGTCGCGGTGCAGTTCGAGAAAGACCTTACGAATCCGTGGGTCGGTAAGCAGGAAGGTCGCGAACTCTTCCGGGAAGACGTCATCCGGTCCGGCCGTATACCAGGGCTCCGCCGCCATCTCCATCTCCGGGTAGGGTGCCTCCGGGATCTCCCGGAAGTTGCATTCGGTGAGGTAGCAGAGTTCATCGTAATCGTAGAAGACGACCCGCCCGGCACGGGTCACACCGAAATTCTTGAACAAAAAATCACCGGGAAAGATGTTGGCCGCGGCGAGCTGCTTGATGGCGTCACCGTATTCCCGGATGGCATGGCGGATCTCATCGTGATCGGCCGTATGCAGATAGAGATTGAGCGGGGTCATGCGCCGCTCGATATAGAGGTGCTTGATGATGAGTTGATCGCCGTTGATCTCCAGGCTGCCGGCGCATTCCGACTCCAGTTCCGCGCGCAGCTCCGCTGAGATGCGCGCCAGAGGGAAGGCGACATGGGAGTATTCCCAGGAGTCGGCCATGCGCCCGACCCGGTCGTGCATTTTGACCAGCAGGTATTTCTCTTTGACGGTCTCGCGGGTCATTTCCTTGGGTGGTGCGAACCGGTCCCTGATCACCTTGAAGACGAACGACAATGACGGCAGGGTGAAAACGCACATCACCATGCCGCGGATGCCGGGTGCAACTTTGAATTCGTCAGAGGAATACCGCAGGTGTTTCAGGAAGTCACGGTAGAATTCGGCCTTGGCGTATTTCTGGAAGCCGATGGCGGTATAGAACTCGGCTTTTGACTTACGCGCCAGGAGCGGGCGCAGGAAGTCCACGACCGCGGCCGGCACCTGGGTATTCACCATGAAATAGGCGCGGGAGAAGCTGAAAATGTCGGTGATTTCGTCGTTGCCCAGCAACAGGGCATCGCAATAGAGTCCGCCCTGTTCGTCGTTGAGGATCGGCACCGCGAAGGGGGTTTGGTCCGCCCCATTGATGATCTTACCGATGACATAGGCCCCCTTGTTGCGAAAAAAGGGCTCGGTCAGCACCGCGATCTGGAAATTCTGCGCCAGCGCCCGATTGTCCGGGAAGCGGGAACAGATGGCGTGCATCAGGTTGCGGATGTCGTGGCGGCGGTCGCGGAAGGGGAGCGTGAACCCGAGTCCGTCCATGATCGTGCCGATGATCTTGACCATGCCGTCACGCGCCGGGTAATAGGGACGGAAGATCGGGTTCTCCGCCTCCAGATGTTCGGTGGAGAACACCGGCCACACGAAGATATGGGCGCTGTTGTAATAGCGGCGGTCGAACAGGCGGCAGAACACCGAGTTGTAATAGGTTTCGGCCAATTCGGGCTGGCGGTGTTGCGGCAGCAGGCGCAGGTACTCCACCTTGACCCGCCGCCACAGGCGCTCGTCGCGGTTATGCAAGTGGAATTCGCGGCGCAGGATGCCCACGGTTTCCACCACGCGCTGATCGTAATAGTCGATGCGCTCGCGGGAGGCGGCCTGGACCGCGGCCCAATCCGCGTTCTCAAAGCGCCGCCGCGCTTTGGCGGTGACTTCCCGGAATTGCCGGTAATGGCTGTCGAAACCATCCAGGATGCACTCCGCGATCTGTTTCGCTTCGGTCCAGGCCATGGCGCTCTCCTCAGTCCGCGAGGTCGAGGCGGGCGGCGGCGACCAGGATGCCGTCCGCGTCCGCGTAGACCCAGTCGCCGGGCGCGAAGCTGACTCCGGCAAAACTCACCGTCAGGTCGCGTTGACCCTCGCCGCGGCGCTGGCTCTTGCGCGGATTGGCGGCCAGGGCCTTGATCCCCAGGTCCATCCCGGCCAGTTCATCCGTATCACGCACGCAGCCGAACAGGATCACTCCGGCCCACCCCTGGGCGACCGCGCTCGCGGCGATCAGGTCGCCGAGCATGGCGCAGCGCAGCGAGCCGCCGGCGTCGGCCACCAGCACGCGACCGGCACCGGGTTCGGCCAGCAGCGCCTTGATCTGGGTGTTGTCTTCAAAGCACTTGGCGGTGACGACCGCACCGGAAAAGGCGCGGCATCCGCCGAAGTCCCGGAAGATGGGGTCACAGACCCGCACCTGGGTCTCGTAGTGGTCGTAGAGGTCGGCGGTCTTGAATGCCATCGGATTATGGGCCTGGCGGATGGTTGATCGTCGGTAGCTGAGAGCATAAGGGCAAACGGCGGCGAAGCGAAGGGCGTGCGGCGCTGACGCCTAAGGGCCGAACACCGTGTCGAGCGCGCTCTGCCAAAGCGATTGGCCCAAGCCATAGCGCAGCGCGAGTGCCAACGGGATCGGTCCCTGGGAGACCAGGCGGTCATGAAAGGCCCGCTCGGCGAATCCCGCGCTGTCCAGCGCCTCCTGTTGCGCCCGCGCCGCTTCCAGCAGTTGCCAGCCGAGCACCGCGGCCAGCGCATCACCCGGAGCAAGTACGATACGTGCGAAAGCGGCCTCCGCGGCCGTCTCCGTGAGTCCGTGGGAACGCAGGCGCGCCAGGGCCTGATCGCTGCCGATGCGGCCGGTATGCAGGCCCAGGTCCACTGCGGCCCGCAGCAGGGAGTCGCGCCGGGCGATCAGTGCCCAACGGCGCCGGTCGCCCGCGTGACCACCCGAGCGTCCCAGCCGGCCCGTCAGATAGAGATGCCAGCCCCCGGTCAGTGAGACGGCGTTGGCGAGCCGACGCGGCAGGCGCCGCGCCCGCGCCGCGTCGGCGTAGGCCAGCAAGTGACTGCCGCCCCACCCGTTGGCGAGACAACGGTCGCGGATGCAGGCATCCGACTCGGTCTCGCTGCCGCCGGCGGACAGGTACAGGGTGCCCGTTCCATCCGCCGCCGGGAGGTAGTCCGTGTGGGCGCGCCGCGGCCCTGTGCAGGCCGGGCGCAGATCGATGCGCAGGGGGGCGTCGGGCAGGGTGACGAGGCCGCTCGCGGTGAGTTCGGCCGCGAGTTCCTCAGCACGGACGCGATACTGTTGCAGTCGGGGTGAAGCCGCGGCCGGCACTCCGGATTCCGACCCGGCATCCTGACTCCGGTCGCCAGTCCGGTCGTCGGCCAAGCGCTCGAGTTCGGCTTCAGTCGCGCGCAGCATCCCGGCAATGGGGTCACCCAGGGTTGCCGGATCGCAGTCGATGCAATGGAGATAGCGTAACCGCAGTTGCAGATGTGCGCTCCCGCAGCCGGGTTCCCCTTGTGCCCCTGTGGCCAACTCGGTGGTCAGCGCGTGGCTGAAACTGGCCAAGGCATTGGCAGCCGACTCCGCAAGTGTTCCCAGTTCGTGGAATGCGCGGGTGCGGCCGCGCAGCCAGATGGTCCGTGCCAGGTGGCGCAGATAGCAGCATCCGCCGGCGGCCTCCGCGGCGGCGACGCGCACCAGGGGTGCGCTGAGCGCCGCCGCCGTCTCCCGCAGTTGGGCCTGGGCCTGGCGCAGGTGTTCCGGTATCTGTTCCAGGAGCTGGGGCAGGGCGCCGTCCAGCGCCCGCGTCGGGTCCAGGGTCAGGCGGTCGATCTCCGCGACCGGCAGAAAGTGCAGGGGGTCGAGCCAGCGCCAGTCGCGCGTCAGGGACTCCAAGTGCTCGATCCGCGCGGCCCCGACGAGCAGTTCGTAATCCAGTTGCCGATCCGCGTCCAGCGCGGTGAATGCGACCTCATCCAGGCCCAGGATCAGGGCCTCGATCCAGCCGCACAGGGCGGCCAGATCATCGTCCTCTTGCGGCGGGAGCACGCGGCCCGACACCGGGAAGCCAAGTTCCATGGCGCGATCCGGGTGGTAGCGAAACCACCCTTCGTAGAACTCCGCGACGACCGCGTCGAATGCGGCCGCCGCTTCAAGCATCGCGGATCTCAAAGTCGTGGGTGACAGTGGCGACGGCACCGAGCATGATAGAGGCTGAGCAATACTTGTCGGCGCTCAGCTTGATCGCACGCTCCACTTGGCGGGGGTCCAGGCCACGTCCGGTCAGGATGAAGTGGGCATGGATGCTGGTGAAAACCTTGGGGTCGGCGGGTGCCCGCTCGGCGGTCAGTTCGAGCACGCAATCGGTGACCTGCTGCCGCGCCTTGCGCAGGATCGAGAGCACGTCGAACTCGGTGCAGCCGCCCATCCCCAACAGCAGCAACTCCATCGGGCGTACCCCGACATTGCGCCCGCCCGCGTCCGGCGGACCGTCCATGACGATCCCATGTCCTGATTCGGACTCGCCGAGCATGGCAACCCCATCGATCCACTTCACCCGAGCCTTCATGAACACCCCCTGAGCAACCGATCCGTGACGCCGCCGCGGCGTCCGTACTGACGCCGCAGGCTACCATAGTTCGACAAGGCGCAGATGCTCGCCTAAGATTCCAGATTAACTCGCGCGTTGCCCCGCAGCGCCATTGCCCCACGAAGGCCGCGACCGATGACTATCCTGATCCCACCCAAGCAAGAACCCCGCTGGCTTCAGCCATTCCTGTCTTACTGTCATACCAAGTCCTACGACAAGAACGTGGACTTCATCCGCGTCGGGGAGCCGGCAGAGAGCATTTATTACCTGATCGAGGGCTCGGTGGCCGCCGTTATCGACGACGAAGAGCGCCGCGAACTCTTGTTGGCCTATATCAACAAGGGTGAGTTCATCGGTGAAATGGGGTTGTTCATGCCGATGAACACCCGCAGCGTCATCGTGCGAACCCGCATCAAATGCAAGGTTGCGGAGATCACCTATCAGCGTCTCGACCGGCTGCTCGATAACGAACTGAAGGATGTGGCAAAGGAATTCCTCTATGCCGTCGGTCTGCAACTCTCCACGCGGTTGCGGCAAACCAGCCGTAAAGTCGGACACTTGGCCTTCCTCGACGTGACCGGGCGGATCGCCGGTACCTTGCTTGATTTGTGTAAGCAGCCGGACGCCATGACGCATCCGGACGGCATGCAGATCCGCATTACGCGCCAGGAGATCGGGCGCATCGTCGGCTGTTCCCGTGAGATGGCCGGGCGGGTGTTGAAGAGCCTGGAGGAACAGGGGTTGATCAGCGTGGCGGGTAAGACGATCGTCGTCTTCGGCACCCGCTAGGATGCGCTTCGCATCAGAAAAACAACCGCCGCAGTTCGGTTCCCGGGTCGGGGGCGCGCATGAAGGCTTCGCCGACCAGGAAGGCGTGGACCCCATGGCTGCGCATCAGGGTGACTGATTCCGCGCTCAGGATGCCGCTCTCGGTCACCAGCAACCGGTCGGCGGGCACCGCGTCCAGCAATTCCAGCGTGGTGTCCAGGGTTACTTCGAAGGTGCGCAAATTCCGGTTGTTGATCCCGATCAGCCGGCCCGGCACGGCTAGTGCGCGGGACAACTCGGCGGCGTCGTGCACCTCTACCAGTACATCCATGCCCAGTCCCTGGGCCAGGGTGCTCAGGTCGCGTAACCGCGCATCGTCCAGGCAGGCCGCGATCAGCAGGATGCAATCCGCGCCGATCGCGCGCGCCTCATACACCTGGTAGGGGTCGATGATGAAATCCTTGCGGATCACCGGCAAGCCGCAGGCGGCGCGCGCCTCGACGAGATAGGCATCGCTGCCCTGGAAGAAATCGATGTCGGTCAGTACCGACAGGCAGGCGGCCCCGCCGCACTCGTAACTCGCCGCGATCATCGCCGGAGCAAAATCCGCCCGCAGCACCCCCTTGCTCGGACTGGCGCGTTTGATCTCGGCGATCACCGCCGGCTGGCCAGCCGCGATGCGTGTTTCCAGGGCCGCGGCGAAGCCGCGTACCGGTGGTGCCGTGGCCAGCCGGGCCTGAAGCGCGGTCAGCGGCAGGTGTGCGGCGCGAGCCGCCACCTCCGCGACCTTGCGATGACAAATCTTTTTCAGGATATCAGGGGTTCCGGGCATGGCTGAGGCATCTCGTGCTGAACGGAAGACCGGCTCCGCTGTAGGGTGGATAAGGCGCGCCGCTCGGTGTCCGGGACCCGGCACGGCGGTCGCGCGCGCCGCATCCACCCAGGGCCGTGCGATGCCGCCCAAATTTGGAATGGCTGGCAGGGCGTTCTATCTTAGGCGCTGGATTCCGGCATCCTGCCGGAATGACGGTGCAACTTACGTTGGAGCCGGGTACCAACACAGGAAGTTCCGGCATTCGCCTAGGCCATGGTCGCGGTCAGCACAACCAGCGACTCCAGCCGCCGTAGTGCCTCGCCGCTCGCGATGGCGGCATCCGCCAGCCGGACCCCATCCGCCAGGGTCGCCGCCCGCCCCGCGGCATAGATCGCGGCGCCCGCGTTCAGCATCACGATGTCACGCGGTGGGCCAGGCTCGTTGGCGAGCACACCGCGCAGCATGAGCAGACTGGCGGCCGGATCGGCGACGCGGATGCGGTCGAGCCCGGCGCGGGGTAAACCGAAGTCATCCGGACTGATCCGGTAGCGGCTGATCACCCCATCCTTGAGTTCAGCCACCTGCGTCTCAGCCCCGATACTGATCTCATCCAGACCATCACGGGCATGGACCACCAGCACATGCCGGCTGCCCAAGCGCTGCAGGACCTCCGCCAGGGGCTGGAGCAGTGACTCGCTGAAGACCCCGAGCAACTGATTGGGCACGCCGGCCGGGTTGGTCAGCGGACCCAGGACATTGAAGACCGTGCGCACGCCCAGTTCCCGCCGCGGTCCGATGGCGTGCTTCATCGCGCTGTGATGGCCGGGGGCGAACATGAATCCGACGCCCACCTCGCGCACGCAACGTGCGACCTGCGCCGGGTTGAGATCGAGGCGCACCCCCGCCGCCTCCAGGACATCCGCCGCACCCGACTTGCTCGACACCGAGCGGTTGCCGTGTTTGGCCACATGGCAGCCCGCGGCCGCGGCCACGAACATCGCGGTGGTGGAGACGTTGAAGGTGCCGCTGGCGTCTCCGCCGGTGCCGACGATATCTACCGGGAAGTCGAGCCCGGTGATATCCACCCCCGTCGCCAGTTCGCGCATCACGCCGGCGGCCGCCGCGATCTCCGCAACCGATTCGCCCTTCATGCGCAGCGCCACCAGAAACCCGGCGATCTGCGCCGCGGTCGCTCCGCCGGTCATGATGGTACGCATCACCAATGTCATCTGCGCGCTGTCGAGGTTCTTCCCCTCCACGCAGGAGGTAATCGCCGACTTGATATCCATCGGTTACTCAGCGTCCCATGATGAAATTCTTAAGCAAATCATGGCCCTGTTGCGTCAGGATCGATTCTGGGTGGAACTGGACCCCCTGAATCGGGAGCGTGCGATGGCGCACGCCCATGATCTCGTCGGGTGCGCCCGCCTCGGTCTGCGTCCAGGCGGTCATCTCCAGACAGTCCGGGAGACGGTCGCGCGCGATCACCAGCGAGTGGTAGCGGGTCGCCTCGCAGGGGTTCGCCAGCCCGCTGAACACCCCTTGATTGCGATGGTGCACCGGTGAGGTCTTGCCGTGCATCACCCGGCGAGCCTTGACGATCTGCCCGCCGAAGGCCTGGCCGATCGATTGGTGCCCCAGGCAGACCCCCAGGATCGGTACCCGCCCCGCCATTGCCTGGATCAGCGGCACCGAAATCCCGGCCTCGTTCGGGGTGCAGGGACCGGGGGAGATCACGATCTGCTCCGGATTCAGCGCGGCCACCTGCGCCACGCTCAGCTCATCGTTACGCACCACCCGCACCTCGGCCCCCAACTCGCCCAGATACTGGACCAGGTTGTAGGTGAAAGAGTCGTAGTTGTCGATCATCAACAGCATTTCGAAGGTTCCCTGGGAGGTGGGAGCGTCTTACTTACGCACGGGCTCACTTGGTACCAACGGCTTGGTGAGGCCGCCCGGCTTGGGTTCGTCTGCCGGTGTGGTCGCTGGCTTGGGCTGGAACGGCCCACTCTTGGCGCCGGCGATGCCGGTGCCGAGCATGTTGACCGCTTCGGCGCTCTTGCCCGGGATCTCGAAGCGCATCTCCGGCCAGATGGCAAGGCCTTTGGCGGCGGACACGGTCCCGCCGGTCGCTTGATCGATGGTGGTCCCGCTCAGCGCGGTGCGCACGATGAGGTCGCTCTCGCCGGTGATGCCGGTGAGTTTGCCGGTGCCGCCGGTCAGTTTGAAGGTGCCGGTGCAGGAGCCGGGCTCGCCGTCACAGGTGAACTCGGCATAAATATAGTCGCCGGTCGGGCTTTCGATGGTGCAGTAGCCTTGGCCCTTGATGGTGTTGGCGAGGATTTCGGTGATCTGGGTCGAGGGGCAGGTGAACAGGGCGGCGTCCAGGAGTCCCTGGCCGTGCTCGATGTACATAATGCCCTCGAAGGTGCCGATGAACTGGAGTTTGTCCACGGCCACCTGGTAAATCTGACCGTTGGCCTCCCAGGGGGCGAGGATTTTGGCCGTGCCCTGCTCCGCCCACGCAGGGAGGGCGGCGGCGAGGCCGGCGAGGGCGAGCAGTGTGACGCGTTTGACCATGAAAGGACCTGTTGGACGGTAGTGCGCGGGCGCTGGGCAGTTTGAACGGGCCAAGTCTGCCGCCGCGCCGATGACCGGATGTTCCGGCTTGGCGGCCGGCATGCCGATCAAGACCGCGGCGTTGCCGCGCTAGGGCGCCTGGTCGGGCGCAGCGTCGGTGCCGGGCGCGATCTCCTCCAACTGTTCCATCGCCTCCACGGCCTCCTCGGGCGAGTCGGATTGGACGACCGCGAGGCACTCGGCGATGTAGTCCTCCATGTCCTCCGGGGCGACCTCATCGTCGATCGCCATCTGGCGGCAGGCGTCCGCCGTGTCTTCGGCGAGGCTGAACACGGGGAAGGCCGCCGCCAGGAACAGGGCGAGGGGGAGTGCGGAATGTAAACGCGTCATTGTTGCTCGGCTCCAAAATCACGGGGTTTGCGCTCGGTGGCAGGACTCGCATCGGGTCCGCGGTAGCAGAACGGCGGTGCGGTGCGCTAGGCTTGAAGATGATAGCCTCCCTGGCCCCGTGCGGTAAATCGGCGCTCGTGTTAAAGCGTCGGCCTCCGGTCGCGTCGCCCGGGTCCCCGGAGGTTGAGTTCGCGTGGTACGAAGTTCTTCGGAAATCACCCTCAGCCCGCAGCACCGCATCATGGATAGCCCCGTGTTTCACCCCGTCTCGTCCACCCGCGGTTTGCGCCGACCCGTAGGCGACGCGGCTGATCCGCCGCGGGGTCTGACCCCACCGGCGCTCCAGCGATGAGCATCCCCGCGCCCGCAGCGGCGGATCGCGCGGCGTTGCTGCTCGGCTGGCGCGAGTGGGCGGCCCTGCCGGACCTCGGGCTGACGCTGATCAAGGCAAAAGTGGACACCGGGGCGCGCACCTCCACCCTGCACGCCTTCTACGTCGATCCCTTCGATCGGTGCGGTGTGCCCTGGGCCCGCTTCGGCGTCCATCCGTTGCGCGGACGCACCGACGTCGTGGTCCACGCCGAGGCGCCGGTCATCGATCGCCGCCAGGTCTCGGACTCCGGCGGACACCGCGAGCAGCGTTACGTGATCCTGACCCGATTGACGCTGGGCGGTGCGACTTGGCCCATCGAACTCGGCCTGTCCAACCGCGAGACCATGCTGTTTCGCATGTTGCTTGGACGCACCGCGTTTGCCGGACGCGCGCTGGTTGATCCCGGCCGCTCCTTTCTCACCGGGCGCCAGTCCCGTCCAGCCCGGCATTACGGGAGGGACTGACCCGCCGGAGCCGGCTCCGGCTGCTCGCCCATCGACTCCCAGTCGAAGCGCGGCAGGCCGTCGAAGACAGTGCGGATGCCCTGATTCCAACTGGTGGAAAGGGCGCGCAGGGCCGGGTGGTCGGCGGTGAGTTTGAGCCGGTGCGTCAGGGTCTGGGTGTCCTTGGCATAGATGGCGACCTCGAAGGGCGGTCCGACCGTGACATTGGAGCGGGAGGTGGCATCCAGCGAGACCACGCACAGCCGCGCCCCATCTTCCAATGAGAGCCCCGGCTTGGCGATGCGGTCCAGCGCCGGCTTGCCGTACTTGTTCTCCCCGATCTGCAGATAAGGCGTCTCGGGCGAGGCGGAGAAATAGTTACCCTGGGGGTAGATCAGATAGAGCCCATGCGGCTGCCCGGCGATCTGGCCGCCCAGGATTAGCGTGGTCCCGACGCTGACCCCGCTTTGGCTCAGCGCCGGACCATGGTCGCGCTGCACCCCCAGGCTGACCCGGCCCACGTAATCGGCCGCTTCGAAGAGATAATCGGCGGTCAGCAGGCCGCTCTCCTGGGCGCCCTGGCCCTGGGCGCGGTCGAGATCGCGGCGGATGCGGTTCATCACCTCCTGCGTCGTTGCCAGGTTGCCCGCGGACAACAGGATGAAGAGTCGGTCCGGTGCCGGCTGAAAGACATGGAGTTTGCTGAAGGTGGTGACATAGTCGATGCCCGCGTTGGTGCGGGAATCGGCCGCCATCACCAGACCCTCGTCGAGGGCAAGGCCGAGGCAATACGTCATGGGGGTGTGGCCTGGTCAGGAACGTGGGGAGATGGTCGTTGGCCGGTGCGCCGACGGCGCCGCCGGGCGGGAGTCCGCGGTGTCCATTCAGGTCTACCATGGTGCGGCCGCGGCGTCGAGCGGCAGGGTGCGGCGACAGCAGTTCCAAATTTGGGTGGCCCCAGCCGGCAACCTGTCGGCGGTGAGGCCGATGGTGGATGCGCTACGCTTCTCCACCCTACAAAACCGGCTCCGCTGTAGGGTGAATAAGGCGCGCAGCATTCACCTTAGGGCCTGAAGTCAGCTCCTGAAACGCGTCCGTCGGCATCGGCTCGCCGAAGAAATAGCCCTGAAAGTAATGACATCCCAGGCTGGCGAGCAGATCCCGCTGCGCTTGGGTCTCGACCCCCTCGGCGAGCACGCGCAGCCCCATGGTCTGGCCGAGCACGATGATCGTCCGGGCAATCGCCGCGCTATCGTGGTCAGCCGGCAGGTCGCGCACGAATGATCGGTCGATCTTCAACTGCTCCAGAGGCAGGTGCCGCAGGTAAGCGAGGGAGGAATAACCGGTGCCGAAATCGTCCAGGGCAAGACCCAGGCCGAGTGCCTTCAGAGCGGACATCGTGACGATGACCTCATCCAGTTGGTCCACCAGCAGGCTCTCGGTCAGCTCGAGTTTGAGTCGCCGCGGGTTGGTCTGGAAGCGGTTGAGGGTCGCGACCATCTGGTCGACGAAATCCGCCTGGCGGAACTGGCGGGCGCTGACATTGACTGCCAAGGTCAGGTGTTCGGTTGCCGGGTGCGCCGCCCAGGTCGCCAATAGGGCACAAGCGGTCTCCAGCACCCACTGGCCGAGGGGTAGAATCAACCCGGACTCCTCGGCGACTGAAATGAAGTCCGCGGGTGACATCAGGCCGCGGATCGGGCAGTGCCAGCGCACCAGTGCCTCAGCACCGACCAGCGTACCGTCACAGTTTACCTGGGGCTGCAGGAAGAGCTTGAACTGCTGTCGGCGCAGGCCTTCCCGGAGACCGTTCATCAGGGCGGCGCGCCGGGTGACCGCGGCCTGCATCTCCAGGTCGAAGAAACGCAAGGTATTGCGGCCCGCCGCCTTGGCCTCGTACAGGGCCAGATCGGCCTGTTTCAATAGCTCATCGACACTGCTTTCCTGTTGGGAAAACAGGGTGATGCCGAGACTCACGCTGCCCAGGTACTCCTGTTCCTGAAGATGGTAAACCTGGCTCAATGAGGTCAGGATGGTGTCGCCGACGGTCTTGGCCGCGGCCGCGGCCTCGGTCAGGTCCGAACTCAGGTCCTCGAGCAGGACGACGAACTCGTCCCCGCCCAGGCGGGCGGCCGTATCCCGCTCGCGGACGATAACGCTGAGCCGTTGTGCGATCTGCTGCAACAGGAAATCACCCAAATCGTGTCCCAGGGTGTCGTTGAGTGTTTGAAAATCATCCACGTCGATGAACAACAAGGCCCCGGCACGATGGTTGCGCAGGTTGGCCGCGACTGAGCGCTGGAGCCGATCCAGCATCAACCGCCGGTTCGGCAACTGGGTGAGCGGATCGAAAAAGGCCAGGCGCGTGATCTTGGCCTCCGCGTTCTTGCGCTGGGTCATATCCGTCTGGGTGCCGACGTAGTTGGTGACCCGACCCTGTTCATCCTTGACCGCGGAAATGGTCACCCAGTCCGCATAGACCTCGCCGTTCTTGCGCTGGTTCCAGATCTCACCCTGCCAGAATCCCGCGGTGCGCAGGTCCTGCCACAACGCCCGGTAGAACTCGGGCGGCTGGCGGCCCGACCTGATCAGCCGCGGCGTCTTGCCCACGGCCTCCGCCGCGGCGTACCCGGTTGCTCGGGTGAAGGCCGCGTTGACACGCAGGATCACGCCCTCGGCGTCGGTGATGAGCATGCCTTGTTGGGATTCAAAGGCCGCGGCGGCGATGCGCAGTTCGGCCTCGGCTTGGTCGAGGGCACTCATGTCCGCATCCATACAGAACATCACCGGAGATTGGCCGGGAATGCTGATGATCGTGTGGCTGGAGTACACCGGAACCCGGCGGCCATCCTTATGCTTGAGTGTCAGGCGCGAGGGCGGAATTCCCTTCCCGGTCTCGAACATCCAGCGCACCGCGGCGGCGGCTTGATCATGCATCTCGGGCGGGATGATCAGGTCCAGCAGGTTGGCACCCAAGGCCTCGGCCGCGGTATACCCATAGATGCGTTCCGAGGCGAGATTCCAGTAGACCACGGTCCCGTCGGGGAGATAGCCCTGGATCGACATGGCATCCGCTTCCTCGAAGAGTTTCTTGAAGCGCACCTCAGTGTCCTTACGGGAGGGTCTGCCTCCCCAGGGCGTCGGATCAGCCTTGAGTTCCGCCATGCCGGTTCCTGTCTACTCAGCGTCAGGTCGGTTAAGTATGACAAGATTCCAGCGTGCTGCTGAGAACGAGCACACGCAACAGCTTGGGGTCCACCGATGGCGGGCCTGCCGGTGTGGCACGGCGTGCCGATAGACTTCCACGTGCCGACTCCAGCATACTCGGAATCCACGGCTGGCCGCTCACCGTTGAGCGCGTCGGCCGTGCAAGATCATCCCTCAAGACATCCAGGCCCGTGAGTGTCCGCCATGAGTATCGATTGGAACCTCTATCCCTGTCAGGACCTCTACGACGAGCTGGTGGCCGCCCCCGGCCAGGGCCGTAACGCCTTCGCCGGACTGCTCGATGACCTGAAAGCCCTGGGTCCGGATGAACTGGTGGCGCGCCAGGAGGCGGCGGAAGTCGCCATCAAAGAGATGGGCATCACCTTCACCGTGTACTCGGAGGAGGGCGGCACCATCGATCGTGCCTGGCCCTTCGACATCATCCCGCGCATCATCCCCAAGTCCGAGTGGGACCGGGTGGAGGCCGGGCTCAAGCAGCGCGTGCAGGCGCTCAACCTGTTCATCGACGACCTCTATCACGACCAGCGCATCATCAAGGACGGCGTCTTTCCGGCCGCGGTGCTGGCCAAATCGGTCAACTTCCGGCCCCAGTGCGTGGGGGTGAACCCGCCGCTCGGGATCTGGGCGCACATCTGCGGCTCGGATCTGGTGCGGGACGCGGACGGGACCATCTACGTTCTGGAAGACAACCTGCGCGTCCCCTCCGGCGTCTCCTACATGCTCGAGAACCGCCTGGTGACCAAGCGGGTCTTCCCGGAGCTGTTCGAGCACTATGCCCCGCTGCCGGTGGACGATTACCCGTCCCAACTGTTCGACACCCTGGCCGCGCTCTCGCCGCGCCCGGCCGACTACCCCCAGGTGGCCGTGCTGACGCCGGGCATCTACAACTCGGCCTATTTCGAGCACTCCTATCTGGCCCAGCAGATGGGCTGCGAACTGGTGGAGGGGCGCGATCTTTTCGTCGACACCGACGACTGCGTCTACATGCGCACGGTGGACGGCCCCAAGCAGGTGGACGTGATCTACCGTCGGATCGATGATCTGTTCCTCGACCCGGAGGCCTTCGACCCGACTTCCACCCTGGGGGTGCCGGGCCTGATGCGGGCCTGGACCGCCGGCACCGTGGCACTGGCCAACGCCCCCGGTGCCGGGGTGGCGGACGATAAGGTGGTCTATGCCTTCGTCCCCGAGATCATCAAGTATTATTTGGACGCGGACGCCATCCTGCCCAATGTGCCGACCTACCGCTGCATGGAGCCCGAGGCGCTGGCCTACACCCTCGCCAACATGGAGCGGATGGTGGTGAAGCCCGCCAACGAGTCGGGCGGTTACGGCATGCTGGTCGGGCCGGCCTCCACCGCGGCGGACCGCGCGCAGTTCGCGCGGCTGATCCAGGCCGACCCGCGCAACTATATCGCCCAGCCGGCGCTCAAGCTTTCCACCGTACCGACCATCATCGGCCGCGGGCTCGAGCCCCGGCATGTCGATTTGCGCCCCTTCATCCTGTCGGCCGACCGCCAGCAGGTGACCATGGGCGGGTTGACCCGTGTCGCCCTGCGCAAAGGCTCGCTGGTGGTCAACTCATCCCAGGGCGGGGGCAGCAAAGACACTTGGATCGTGCCCGATTGATCCGCATCCTCAACGACCAGACTGAAGGGGGCCGCCGCGATGCTGTCGCGCGTTGCTGAAAATATCTACTGGCTGGCCCGCTACGTCGAGCGGGCCGAGAACACCGCCCGCATCGTCAGCGTCAATGCCAACCTGCTGTTGGACCTGCCGCGCGGGATCGCCCCGGGCTGGCAGCCGCTGGTCTACATCACCGGGGCCAACGCCTGGTTCGAGGAACACTACCCGGACTACGGCGAACCCAACGTCGTGCATTTCCTGATCGGCGACGAGCGCCACTCCGGCTCCATCCTCTACGCCGTCGCCGCGGCGCGCGAGAACTGCCGGACGATTCGCGACTTCGTGCCGCGCGAGGCCTGGGAGCTGCTCAACGAGCTCTATCTCTACGCCCGCGACGAGCTGGAGCGGGGCACCACCAAGGGCGGACGTCACGGCTATCTCAAACACATCATCCAAAGCACCCAGGGCATCAACGGCCTGCTCTCCGGCACCATGCTGCATGATCAGGGTTACGAGTTCCTGCACCTGGGGCGTTTCATGGAGCGGGCCGATATGACCACCCGCATCATCGACGTGCGCTCCGCCAACCTGCTGCCGCACTCGACCACCGACCTGCAGCCCTTCGAGACCATCCAGTGGGTCAGCGTGCTCAAGTCCATGACCGCGTATCAGGCCTACCGGCGCAGCGAGCAGGTGCGGGTCCAGCGCGAACGGGTGCTGCGTTTTCTGTTCCAGCACAAGGCGTTCCCGCGCGCTGTCTGGCACTGTATCGAGTCGACCCGCCAGAGCCTGGAAAAGCTGCCGCGCAAAGATGCCGCGCTGCGGGTGGCCGGCCGGGTCAAGCGCAACCTGGAAGCGGCGGAGCCCTGGCTGCTCGATCAGCAGCAACTCCATGCCTATGTGGACGAGCTGCAGCTCTCGATCGGCGAACTCCACACCGAGATCGCCAAGACCTGGTTCCCGCCGCCGCTGGTGCTTGAGGCCGCGGCCTGAGGTCGGCCGGCCCCGGCGGGCTTGCGGGACACCTGGCGCAGCCGAATCCCAGTCGATCCTGTTATAGCCATCGGACGTGATAACCGGACGTAGGGGCGGGTTTCAAACCCGCCCCAACACCCGGGGTCTGTCTGGATATCAGGTGAGAAGGCTATAACGCGCGGTCGCGCCGCTCGACGCCTTGGGGGAAGATAATGTCTCGCGCGCCGGACCCCCAGGCCGGCCAACCCGATCGTCGAGACCCCAGGACAGGCACAGCCCCGGATGCAGCAGGAAAAAATCACACTCTCCCAACTGGAGTCCTTTCTCTTCAAGGCCGCCGATATTCTGCGCGGCAAGATGGATGCCTCGGAGTACAAAGAATTCATCTTCGGCATGTTGTTCCTGAAACGCCTGTCCGACGAGTTCGACCTCAAACGCGCACAGTTGCGCAAGCGGTTCGCCCACTTGGACGACGACCTGGCCGAAGACCTGCTGGAAGACCGGACCGCCTACGGCGAGACCTTCTTCGTCCCGCCGCGCGCCCGCTGGAATGCGTCCTGGATTGATGAGCAGGGACGGGAGGTCCCGCCGCTCAAGCATCTCAAGCACGACATCGGTGCCATGCTCAACAAGGCGTTGTGGGCCATTGAGGAGTCCAACGACGTGCTGGCCGGTGTGCTCAAGGGCAACATCGACTTCAACGCCACCCGCGGCAAGACCAAGATCCCGGACCAGAAGTGGAAGGATTTGCTCGACCACTTCAACGACCCGCGTTTCATCCTGGTCAACGACCGTTTCGAGTTCCCGGACCTGCTCGGTGCCGCCTATGAATATCTGATCAAGTTTTTCGCCGACAGTGCCGGCAAGAAGGGCGGCGAGTTCTACACCCCGGCCGAGGTGGTGCGCCTGCTGGTGCAGCTCGTCAAGCCCCAGGCCGGCCAGGAGATCTATGACCCCACGGTGGGCTCCGGCGGCTTTCTGATCCAGGCTCACCAATATGTCGAGGAGCAGGGCCAGAACAAGGACGATCTACACCTCTTCGGCCAGGACTCCAACGGCACCGTCTGGTCCATCTGCAACATCAATCTCATCCTGCACAACATCACCCGCTTCACTGTGGAGAACGGCGACACCCTGGAGCACCCTATGATCCTCTGGCGTGGACGCGTGCGCACCTTCGACCGGGTGCTGGCCAATCCGCCCTTCTCCCAGAACTACAGCCGCGCCGGTCTGGTCCATGACGAGCGCTTCTGGGAATTCTGTCCGGAGTCCGGCAAGAAGGCGGACCTGATGTTCGTCCAGCACATGATCGCCAGCCTCAAGCCCAATGGGCGCATGGCCACCATCATGCCCCACGGTGTGCTGTTTCGCGGCGGCAAGGAGCGACTGATCCGCGAACACCTGATCGAGAAAGACCTGATCGAGGCCATCGTGAGCCTGCCCCCGGCACTTTTCTACGGCACCGGCATCCCCGCCTGTGTGCTGGTGGTGCGCAAGGACAAACCAGACAGCGTGCGCGGCAAGGTCCTGTTCATCAACGCCGACCGCGAGTACGCCGAGGGCAAGAACCAGAACCGGCTGCGGCCTGAGGACATCGAAAAGATCGACCACTGCTTCACTCACGGCCGCGAGCTGCCCAAATACAGCCGCCTGGTGGACCAGGCCGAGATCCGCGACCGGCACGACTACAATCTCAACATCCGCCGCTATGTCGACAATACCCCGGAGCCCGAGCCCGAAGACCTGCGTGCCCATCTCCTGGGCGGCGTGCCGGCGGCCGAGGTCCAGATCCATCGTGCCGACTTCGCGCAATTCCGCATCGACCCGCTCACCGGCAACAGCCCGCTGTTCCGCTCGCTTGCCGATGAAGGCCGGCCGGGCTATCTCGCCTTCTGTGCCGAGATCGGCGCCAAGCCCGCCATCAAGTCCCGACTGGAGTCCGACCCCAACCTGCTCGCAACCCTCGCCGATCACGATCAGGCGCTCGCCGACTGGTGGGCAGAGGCGCGCGACGACTTCGCCAAACTGGAGTTCACCCGCACCTCCGGCGGCAAGAAGCTGCCGGAGGTCCGCGCCGAGCTGCTTGGGAGCCTCAAGGCGCGGCTGATCCCGCTCGCCGTACTCGATGAATTCCAGTCGGCCGGTGTCTTCGTCAACTGGTGGCAGACCATCCGCTACGACCTGAAAACCATCGGTACCATCGGCTGGTTCCATGGCCTGATCCCGGACGCCTACCTGATCGCCGCCTTTTTCCAGTCGGAGGCCGACGCCATCGAAGCCTTGGAGGCCAAGGTCGCAGAGGACCAGGGTGCGCTGGCCGAGGCCGTGGAGACCGCCCAGGAGGTCTCCAGCTACGAGCCGACGGAGGACGAGAAGGTCAATGCGACCCTCATCAAGAAGGCGCTCAAGGACTTGATCGACGACCTCACGGGCAGCGCCGGGACCGGAGCCGTGAAAGAGCGCAAACGGCTCATCGACGCACGCGATGCCATCACGGCCGTGGAGACCCGGATCAAGGCGAATAAGGAGCGGCTGCGTGAACTGCAATTCGAGTTGGATCTGAAGCTCACACTCAAACGCATCGGCGCCGAGGACGAGCAGGCCGAATCAAAGGATCTGATCCGCGGCATCGATGGCCAGATTGCCGAACTGAATGCGAAGGACCCAGACGACAAGAAGCGGGTCGCCGCGCTCAAAAGGGACAAAGCAGCCTTGCAGCGACGCATCGAGCGCGCCGATGCATTGATGGCCGAGATCGGCGGTCAACTGACGCCGCAGGAGGCTAAGGACCTAATCCTCAAGAAGCTCTATGATCTGGTGGCCAATGAGCAGACGCGCTATCTCAATGCCGCGCGGCGGGGGCTGATCGCGGTGTGTGAGAATCTGTGGGACAAGTATGCGGTGTCGAGTCGGGAGTTGGAGGCTGAGCGGGCTGAGACCTTGTCGGAGTTGGATGGGTTGCTGGGTGGGTTGGGGTATCTTCAATGACTATTAGAGAGGGTTGGACAGAGAAGCCGCTGCGGGAAATTCTGCTTTCCCGAAACGTTAAGTCAAAGCAGATTCAATCATCACAGTATCAAAATGTCGGAACGTTCCCAGTTGTTGATCAGAGTTCAAATTTCATTTGTGGTTATCATGATGACGACCGCCTCGTAATTTTTGAAGGCTTGCCGTTTACAGTCTTTGGAGACCATACGAGACATACAAAATATGTGACTTTTCCGTTCATCGCTGGAGCAGATGGAACTCAGGTTCTAAAGCCAGCTAGAAATATTGATGAGAAATTTTTCTTTTATCTTGTCTCGCGCGCGGCTGAGAAAATCGGCAGTTTTGGTTATGACAGACACTTTAAGCACCTGAAGGAATTCATCGCACAATATCCAATTGCGCGGCAAGAACAAATCCAGATTGCCAAGACCCTATCGGTCATCGATAAGGCGATCGAGCAGACTGAGGCCATTATCGCCAAGCAGCAGCGCATTAAGACCGGCCTGATGCAGGACCTGCTCACCCGCGGCATCGACGAGCACGGCAACATCCGCTCTGAGGAAAGCAACGCCTTCAAAGAGTCCGCGCTCGGGCTTATACCGACAGAATGGGAGATCGCTCGACTCGGGGCGGTCGCCACGCGTATTACAAGCGGATCGCGCGGCTGGGCAAGATATTACGCAAATGAGGGCTCCGTTTTCCTTCGAATCGGGAATCTGACGCGCGAACACATCGACCTGAGGCTCGATGATACTATTTACGTCTGTCCGCCGGCCTCGGCAGAAGGCAGCCGAACGTCAGTGGAGGAGGGCGATCTTCTTATCTCCATCACCGCGGACCTCGGCATTGTCGGTGTAATTCCGTTCGGGTTTGGCGAGGCGTACATCAACCAGCATATCGCGTTGATACGGCTAAACAAGGACGAAATTGATCCGCGATATGTCGGATATGCCTTCGCCGGGAATGCGGGCCAAGAGCAATTCAAGAAACTCAACGAATCCGGCGCTAAGGCCGGCCTCAATTTGCCAACTGTTGAGAAGCTGATCTTCTGCAAGCCAGGACGCGAAGAGCAGTCCCGGATCGCCGCAGTATTAGACAAACATACCGAAACCGTACGCCAGCAGCATTTTCACCTCACGAAACTGCGGAGGCAAAAGGCCGCCCTCATGCAAGACCTCCTAACCGGCAAAGTCCGCGTCACGCCGCTGCTGGAGGCCGGAGCCTGACTCATGTCGGCGGTCCCCTGTATCGATCCCCTCGAGGTCCTCGGCCGTCTGTATTGGGCCGAGGGAGACGACCTCGCGCTTGCTCCCACGCCGGAGCGTGGGAGCCAGATCGATCTCTCACAGAGACACGGAGACACAAAGGTTTTCTCTTTCTTCTCCGTGCCTTTGTGTCTCCGTGAGAGAATCTTCTCTTCTCGTTCCCACGCTCCAGCGTGGGAATGCCGTCTGGCCGCTCCAGCGGCCCGAGACGTAAAGCGACGCCGGAGCGTCGGGACTTGCTCCCACGCTGGAGCTTGGGAGCCAGATCGCAGATGATACCGCCAACCCAGCGCGTTTCTTCTCGTTCCCACGCTCCAGCGTGGGAATGCCGTCCGGCCGCTCCAGCGGCCCGAGGTGCGACGCGACGCCGGAGCGTCGGGACTTGCTCTCACGCTGGAGCGTGGGAGCCAGATCGAACGGGGACTCCGAACATATCAGGTGGGACTCCGTACATATCGATGCCGACTCCGCACATATCGGGGGAGGGCTCCGTACCTATGGACGCGGACTCCGTACATATTCCTCTCGTTCCCATGCGGAAGCAGGGGAACGCCGTCCGGCCGCGGAAGCCTCCCGCGGCGCGAACCGAGCTTGTGGGCTTAAGTGCATGTCACTGAATCTGAATCCAGAGAAGGCACTGATATTCCGGATCATCCACGCGCAAAATGTGCCGTGGGTCATGGATCATGGCCTGCATTGCCGAAACTCCGCAATCCAGGATTCGAGCTTCCTCACGATCGGAAACCCGGACCTGATTGATAAACGGCACGGGCGCATAGTCCCCGTGCCGCCGGGCGGGACCTTGAGCGACTATGTACCATTTTACTTTACCCCGTCCTCACCCATGTTGTACAACGTGACGACGGGGTATGGTGGAATCACTCGATGCCCGAACGAAGACATCGTGATTCTAGTGTCCAGTCTCCCGCAACTGACGCAATTGCGCCAATGCTTCTTATTCACTGATCGACATGCCTATCCGCAGGCTGCTCAATATTACTGCGATCCGGCGGATTTGAAGAACATCGATTGGGCTATCCTTCAGCGTCGCGATTTCAAGCGCGACCCGGATGATCCGGGGAAATTTGAACGTTACCAGGCGGAGGCACTCGTTCATCGTCAGGTGCCTTTCGCCGCACTGCTGGGCATTGCCTGCTATACTGATAGTGTGAGGCTCGCGCTGGAGCAACAAGCCCTGGCGCGCAGCCTCCATATAAAAGTTCTTTGCAGACCTGATTGGTATTTCTGATGATCCATTACACTCAAGGCAATCTGCTCGACGCCGATGTCGAGGCGATCGTCAACACGGTCAATACCGTGGGCGTTATGGGTAAAGGCATTGCGCTCATGTTCAAAGAGCGGTTTCCGCAGAACTTTGCCGCCTACGCGGCTGTCTGTAAGGACAAGAAATTGGTGCCCGGCGGGATCTTTGTTACCGAACGCAGCGATCTGCTGGGGCCTCGCTGGGTGATCAATTTCGCCACCAAGGAGCATTGGCGTTACCCCAGCAAGATGGAATGGATCGATACGGGTCTCGCAGATCTGCGTCGCTTCATTCAGGAACATGGGGTGAAATCCATCGCCGTGCCCCCACTGGGTGCCGGCAACGGCAAACTCGACTGGTCCAAGGTGAAGCCGCGTATCGAGGCGGCGCTGTGCGACTTGAAAGATGTTGAGGTCATCGTCTATGAGCCAACCAGCCAATACCAAAACGTAGCCAAACGCAGCGGCGTACAGAAACTCACGCCGGCCCGCGCCTTGATCGCCGAATTGGTGCGGCGCTATTGGATACTGGGGATCGAATGCTCGCTGCTGGAGATACAGAAGCTGGCGTGGTTCCTGGAGCGTAATATCGAGATCTACGCGCTCGACGATCCGCTGGACCTTCGTTTTGAAGCCAACAAATACGGTCCCTATGCCCACCGACTACATCATTTGATTAACGGTCTGGACGGAAGCTACCTGCACTGCCATAAGCGCTTGGCCGACGCCGGCCCCCTGGATGTCATCTGGTTCGAGGACACCAAGAAGGACTCTATCAAGGTCTATCTCGATGGTCTTGAGGCCAAACCCTACCGCGGCGCCTTCCAAGAGACCACCACGGTGATCGACGGCTATGAAACTCCCTTGGGTCTGGAGTTGCTGGCGACAACGGATTGGCTAATCTTTCGGGAAGGCTGCCCGGCGACTGTCGAGGGCATACTGGACGGATTGAAACACTGGCCGGGCGGCGGCCCTGAAGCTGGCCCACGCAAGCTGAAGTTGTTCGACGAACGTCTCATCCGGCTGGCCCTGGATCGGCTGTCCCAGTGGGACCAAGGCAAGTTCCAAACACTGTGCTAAACGGAAGCGATCATGGCCTACCAGGACAACACCCCCGCCCAGATCAGGCTCGACGAGCGCAACCACGTCGAGAAGCCGCTGCTCGATCAACTCGCCGGCCTTGGCTGGGAGATCATCGATCTGAATAGCCATCAGACCCCGGCGCAGAGCCACCGCGACTCATTCGCGCAGGTGGTGCTGGAGCCGGTGCTGCGGGAACAACTGGTTCGGATCAATCCCTGGCTGGAACCGGATCAGGTGGACGAGGTGGTGAAACAGATCACCGGCTTTTCCGGCAAGGGCCTGCTGGAGAACAACCGGCACGTCCATGATCTGCTGCTGGGCAACACCACCGTCAGCGAGAACCGTCAGACCGGGGAAAAGAGCCCGACGGTGCGCTTCATCGACTTCGATGGCCCGGACCCCAAGGCGAACAACCGCTTCATCGCGGTCTGCCAATTCAAGGTGCGCATCCTCGGCACCGAATACCATATCATCCCCGACATCGTGCTGTTCATCAACGGTCTGCCGGTGGTGGTGATCGAGTGCAAGTCGCCCAAGGTCAAGGAGCCGATTCCGGAGGCGATCGAGCAGTTGCTCCGCTATAGTGAGCAGCGCGGCAACCAGGGCGAGGGCAGTGCGCCGCTCTTCTATTTCAATCAATTTACGGTGGTCACCTGTCGCGACCAGGCCAAGTTCGGCACCATCACCACCCACAGTGTGAAACACTTCTACCGCTGGGCGGACCCCTATCCGCGCACCCTGGATGAGCTGGCCCATGGTGCCGGTTCGCCCAATGATCAGCAGCGTCTGGTCGCCGGCATGTTGGACCACCGCAACCTGTTGGACCTGATCCGGACCTTTACCCTGTTCGCCACGACCGCCGACGGCAAAACGATCAAGATCGTCGGCCGCTATCAGCAGTTCCGGGCGGTGAAGTTGGCGGTCAAGCGGCTCTTGGCCGGCCTGACACCGCGTCAGCGCAGCGGGGTGATCTGGCACACCCAAGGCTCGGGCAAGTCGCTGACCATGATGTTCATGGTGCGTGAGATGCACCGGCATCCCGCCCTGCTGCAGTGGAAAATCGTCTTCGTCACCGACCGCACCCAGTTGGAAGAACAGCTCACCGCGACCAGTCAGGGCCTTGGCTTCACCGTCAAAGTAGCGGACAGCATCAGCCGGCTGAAGGAACTTTTGCGCACCGACTCGTCGGACCTGGTGATGGCCATGATCCACAAGTTCCGGGATGAGGAGTTGCAGGAGACCTTCCCTGAACTGAATGCGAGCCCGCACATCCTGGTGATGACCGACGAGGCCCACCGCTCCCAGTACAGCCTGCTCGGTGCCAATCTGGACCGCGCCATCCCCAATGCCGCACGCATCGGCTACACCGGCACCCCAATCGATAAGACGACCCGCGTGTTCGGTGATTACATCGACAAATACAGTATGCGCCAGGCCATCGAGGATGGCGTGACGCTGGAAATTGTTTACGAGGGGCGATCCGGGAACGCGGAGGTGGCTGACCAGCAGGCCATGGATGCGGCGTTCGCGGACCTGTTCAGCGATTACAACATCGCCCAACGGCTCCAGGTCCTGGGCTATGGTTCCAAGCTGGCCTATCTTGAGGCGGAGCCGATCATCGCCGCCAAGGCGGCCGACATGGTTGATCATTATCTTACCCAGGTCTTCCCCAACGGCTATAAGGCCCAAGTGGTGGCAAGCTCCCGCGAGGCGGCTGTACGCTATCGAAGCTGCCTTTGCACGGCGCTGGCCGCGGCCATCGCGCGGTTGGAGCAGTCGAACCCGACCAGTCTGGACTTGGAGCGGCTGCGGCGGATGCGTGTCGGTGTGGTGATCTCCGGCGGGCAGCTCAACGACAAGAAGCCGCACCTGGAGTTGTACGCGAACCCGTCCGAACATAAACGGTTGATCGCAAGCTTCAAGCTGCCGTTCGATGCCGTGGCCGACGGCCCGCCCGACAGCAAGGGCGAGCGGATGCGAGGCGATGTGGGCATCCTGGTAGTCAACAACATGCTATTGACCGGGTTCGATGCACCGATCGAGCAGGTCCTGTATCTGGATCAGGTGATCCGCGCGCAGAACCTGTTGCAGGCCATCGCCCGGGTGAACCGGGTCGCGGGGGGCTCCAAGAGCAAGGGCTTCGTGGTGGACTATGTCGGTATCGGCCACCACTTGCAGACGGCCATCGACAACTATGATGCGCGGGAACGCCAAGAGGTGCTGGAGAACCTGAGCTTCCCGAAGGACGAACTGCGTCAGTTGGACGCCGCCGATCGTGCCGTCATGGCATTCTTAGATAAGTACGGGCTGACCGACCTGACGGATTACGATGCATTCAGTGACCTCTTTTATGACGAGGACTGCCGTTTCGAGTATCTGCTGCACTTCCGGGAACTGACCCGCTGCCTGAACCTGGTTTTTCCGGCGCGCCAGGCGCTTCACTATATGAAGCGCTATCAAGCGCTCGCGGAGATCAACGCGCTGGCCGCCAAACATCTGCGCGATGAACGCCTGAGTATGCGCGGCATTCCACAGAAGCTCCGTGCGCTCACCGATGCGCACCTCAAGGCACAGGGGATCGATCAGAAGGTTGCACCGATTTCGATCCTTGATGAGGGTTTCGAGGCGGAGGTCGGCAAGCACAAACGCACCAAGACCAAGGCGGCCGAGGTGGAGCACGCCATCCGTCACCATATCGAGGTCGAGCTGAACGATGACCCCGAGCTGCAGGCCTCGTTTGCCGCGGTGCTTGCGGCCATCTTTACCGAATTCAGCGACAATTGGGAGAAGATCTACGAGGCATTGGAGAAACTGCGTCAGCGCGTGCGCGCGGCGGAACGTGAAGAGACCTATGGCCTCAACAAGAAGAAACAGATGCCGTTCTTCCGCATGTTTCGCGGTGAACTGTTTGGCGCGCCGGGGCCTGCGGATGTCCCGGCCGCGGTGCGCGAGGAACACGGCGAATGGTCGACGGGTTCAACACTGAACGACGATCAGATTGCCGGCCTGGTGGACCTCACGCAGCAGGTTTTCAACACGGTCGAGCGTGAACTGAAACTGACCGGATTTTGGGAGAGCATACCCGCCCGTAATAAGCTACGCGCCGAGCTGCTCATGCTCTTTCTCTCACCGCGTTTCAAGGGTCTTACCGGTATCGTCACCAAGCGGGACGCGCTCATCAGTCGGGCATTGGAGATTGCAGAGCGCAACAACGACGCGATTCTCTACGCGGCTTGAGATGGAACTGATCTATCGCACCGTCTTCACAAAGCGCAAGACGCTCGGTATTACCGTCGAGCGGGATTGTTCCGTGGTCGTGCATGCGCCGGAAGGGACTGATCCGGAACTGATCCGGCGCACGATCGAGGCAAAGAAGCAATGGCTCTATGCCAAGACCCGCCATCCGCAAAAGGACCGGGAGCCACCCCATCCGCCCGGCAAGGAGCTGGTCTCAGGCGAGTCCATCCTTTATCTCGGGCGTCACTACCTGATCGAGATCGTCGACCGGGAGGGTTTCGCCATCGAATTTCGTAACCGCTTCATCATCCCGCGGGCGCGCGCCGAAAGCCGCGGCGAAGTCTTTCGGGAGTGGCTGAAAGCACGCGCCCGCGAGCGCATCCTCCCGCGGGTGCGCACGCAGGCGCAGACCTTGGGGGTCACCTATGAGGAGGCGAAGATCACCGACGGACATTGCCGCTGGGGATCATGTACCCCGGACGGCAATCTCAACTTCAACTGGCGGCTGATCAAGGCGCCGCTCTTCGCGATCGATTACGTCATCGCCCATGAACTGGCCCACCTGATCGAGCCCAACCATTCTCCGCGATTCTGGAATATCGTGCGGACCGCGGTAGCCCAGATGGACAAGGCGAAGGAATGGCTGAAGGAAAACGGGCAACTGCTGGAACAGGATCTATGATCGCAGACGCCATGACACAAGCACTCCGGACCTCATGACCTCCAAGCGCGATAGGGTACGCTGTTGGCGCGAGGCCATTTGAGTAATAACGTTGCTACAGGTTAGGCGATTTGACAGACGCCGTCACCGGCAAGATCGACGTACGCGGATTAGCCCAGTAGGCGGCGGAGCCCCGATGAAAACAAATACCGGCCCCGAAACCCCAGCAACCAAATTCCTGCGCAAGCACCAGGTGGCCTATTCCAGCCATCTCTACGCTTACGAAGAGCACGGCGGCACCAAGGTTTCGGCGCGCGCACTCGATGTCGACGAGCATCAGGTGGTGAAAACGCTGGTCATGGAGGACGAGTCGGAAAAGCCGTTGATCGTGCTGATGCACGGCGATTGCAAGGTGTCGACCAAGGAACTGGCGCGGCAGATCGGCTGCAAGAAGGTGGAGCCGTGCAAGCCGGAGGTGGCGAACCGCCATACCGGCTTCCTGGTGGGCGGAACCAGCCCCTTCGGAACGAAAAAAGCCATGCCGATCTATATTGAAAGGACCATCCTGGATTTGCCGCTGATCTATATCAACGGCGGTCGTCGCGGCTATCTGGTGGGCATCGATCCGCAGGACCTTCAGCGCTTGCTCTCTCCGATCGTCGTCCAGGCCGTGCTGAAATGATGCTGCGGCGATGACCAGGGCACCGGTCGTTAGCTTTCCGTTCCGGCTCCCACGCTCCAGCGTCAATGCCATTAAGTGAAGCGCCGACGGCGCGGCTTCTCGTTCCCACGTCATCTCGTTCCCACGCTCCAGCGTGGGAATGCCGTCCGGCCGCTCCAGCGGCCCGAGGCGCCAACCGAGCTTGTGGAATTAAGCGCATGTCACTGAATCTGAACGCAGAGAAGGTGCTGATATTTCGAATAATCCACGCGCAGAATCTGCCGTGGGTTATGGCTCATGGCCTGCATTGCGGAAACTCCGAAATCCAAGATCCGAACTTCCGCACGATCGGCAATCCGGACCGGGTTGGTATTGCTGATGATTCATTACACGCAAGGTAATCTGCTCGACGCTGATGTCGCGGCGATCGTTAATACGGTCAATAACGTCGCCAAACGCAGCGGCGTACAGCAGCTCACACCGGCTCGTGCCTTGATCGCCGAACTGGTGCGGCGTTATTGGATCCTGGGTATCGAATGCTCTCTGCTGGAGATACAGAAACTCGCTTGGTTCCTGGAACGCAATATCGAGATCTACGCGCTCGATAATCCGCTGGACCTTCGTTTTGAAGCCAATAAATACGGTCCCTATGCCCACCGACTCCACCACCTGATCAACGGTCTGGACGGAAGCTACCTGCACTGTGACAAGCGCTTGGCCGACGCCGGCCCCCTGGATGTCATCTGGTTCGAGGACACCAAGAAGGACTATATCAAGGTCTATCTCGATGGTCTTGAGGCCAAGCCCTACCGCGGCGCCTTCCAGGAGACCACCGCGTTGATCGACGGATATGAAACCCCCTTGGGTCTGGAACTGCTGGCGACAACGGATTGGCTGATCTGCCGGGAAGGCTGCCCAACGACTGTCGAGGGCATTTTGCACGGATTGAAACATTGGCCAGGCGGGGGACCTGAGGCTGGCCCGCGCAAGCTGAAGTTGTTTGACGAGCGTCTTATCCGGCTGGCCCTGGAGCGCCTATCCCAATGGGGCCAGGGCAAGCTCCAAACAGTGTGCTAAAAATGATAATAATACTTGCCCAGTCTCTACGCGTGGGAATGCAGCCTTCGCCGCTCCAGCGGCCAGTAGGACAACGTGGGGACCAAAGGTCATCCGGATGCCACCAAAATGAAGAGTTTACCGCCATGCAAGCGATCGAGTTTGAAGCCATACCGGAGCAGCACACAATTCGGATACCGGAAGACATCCCGGACGGGGTCCCCTTGCGCGTCTTGCTGCTGTGGGAATCTCCCCCTCGAATCCGACACGGACTTCAAGAACCTGTTCGCAAGCGTCACTGAAGGATTGACTGACGAAGACTTGAGCCGCCCGCGCGACTTGGCTCGGGAGGAGACTGAATGGGTATCTGATCGATACCAACGTCTTGTCGGAGCTTCAGAAATCTGGTCTACGACCTGCGCGCCCGGCTGGATGTCGCCGGCTACTACGATGACTTCGAGATTGCGCGCGTGGTGGCCGTGGAACTGGACCCCGCGGCGACCCAGCGGAAACTGATCGCTGCATTGGAGCCGGTGGCGGATCGGCTGCTGAGGCGCTTCAAGGCGGAGCGTGAGGCGTTGGACGCCGCCAAGGGCAGGGCGGATGCCGCCGCGGCGCAGGCCGCCCAGGACGCGATGAACGCGCTGCTCCTGTTCAAGCGCAACCTGGGGGCGTTCTTGCGCGTCTATGCCTTCCTCTCGCAGATCTTCGACTACGGCAATACCGCCATTGAGCAGCGGGCACTGTTCTACAAGCGCCTGCTGCCGCTGCTGGATTTCGGGCGGGCGCGCGAAGGGGTGGATCTGTCGAAGCTGCGGCTCACCCACCATGGGCTTCACGATCAGGGCAAACGCAACCTGTCGCTCACCGGCGGCGAGCGGCTGGCGCCCATGACGGAGGCCGGCAGCGGGGAGGTGCGGGAGCAGGCGCGGGCGCGTTTCGCCGAGATCATCGCGGCGGTCAACGACCTCTTCGAGGGCACCCTGACCGACGACGACAAGCTGGTCTATGTGAACAACGTGCTCAAGGGCAAGCTTTTGGAGTCCGAGACCCTGGTTCAGCAGGCCCGCAGCAACACCAAGGAGCAATTCGCGACCTCGCCGGACCTCGCCAACGCGCTGCTGAACGCGATCATCGACGCCTGCGCCGCCCATGGCGCCATGAGCAAGCAAGCACTCGACTCCGAGCGGGTACGCCGCGGGCTCCAGGACATCCTACTGGGACCAGGGCAGCTTTGGGAGGCACTGCGCGAGCACGACGACGGGCCACGACCGGTCCAGGGTCGCTGAAGCTCATCCCGCGGTTCCCCGTGGGAGCGGCCTCCGGCCGCGATGGGGCCGCACGGGATCGTCCCGTCATTCCGGCAGGATGCCGGAATCCAGTGCCGGGGAGGGTGCTTGTCAGTGGGGCTCAGGGGTAAACCCGGATTCGGCAATTGCTCACACCAAGACACAAAGAACACAAAAACAAATTACTGAAAATGTCGGGCCGATCAGCGCGCGGGTGACCTGCTGGACCAGCCGATCGTGTTGAATCGCTTAGTGATCTTCGTGTCTTTGTGTGAGAACAGCGCTTTCTGGGGGTTAGGGCGCGACCCGCCGGCTGGAACCCTGTCTCGGTACCACGGGACGCTGGAGCGTCCCGACTGTTTCGATCATCAGGTGATAATGGTTGGTCATGAGGCAGTAGGCATGGCAAATCCAATTATAGCGGGCCACCGTCTCGGCCAATATATCCGGAAACGCCTCGCGGCTCGCGTCGTCCTCGTAGATCGCCTCGCGCCGATCACCACGGGAGGTGACGTGGTAGAGGGCGGCGGGAAACTCGATGCGTAACGGTCTTGCCATGCAAGGAGTTTAGGCGAAAGTTGGGGGAATGCAGCAATGCGAGAACTGACCCCGGTCCGACGAGAGCTGACCCCGGTCCGACGGAAAGGGGAATGAGCCGCGGTCGGCGCCTGGCCATGGTTGCCGCAGTCGGGAGGGATGTTGCGAGCGGTATGCGCAGGGCGATGGAACGACGGGCACTAAATCGTGGTCCGGCCCATCGGCACCCTGGTGGACCTAGCGCCCATGCTCAAGGTCCGCGTCAGTGACCAGCAAGTGACGATGGAGGGCGCCCGCGGTCGACGCCCCCGCTGCGGGATGGGGATGCATTTGGATCAGCGGGTGCGCGACTTGGCTTCGGGTTCCGGGTGCTCGCGGCCCGCGACGAAGACACCCACTAAGCCGGCAATCGTCGTTCCGCCAACAGTGGCCGCAGCGGTGGGGTGACCAAGAAAACCGAGCCACGCAGCGGTACCGAAGGCCGCCAGGGCAACCAAGAGGCCGAACAACTGCCCCATTGTTGCCTCGAAGATTTCATATCGCTGGGCTCGCACCGTGACCTGCCGGCGGTGCTGGGCTTCCTGTTCGGTCAAGCACAGCAACCGCTCGGCAAACCCCGGCTGAATGTCATCGTACTGCTGGAGAAGAGACGGCGGCGGGAGCGGCGCGGACCAAATCTCAGTACGCTGGGCGACCTGGATATTCCCGTTTGTCCGGGGCGCGCCCCCGCTGGCGCGCTCAGGTGTTTTGTGGGTGGGTGGCTTTGCCATCGTTGCGTTGCATTTCCAGAACCCGCGTCATATCGATCCCGATTCGCTCGAAATCTCCCCGAAGCCGTTCAGAATCAGTGTCGCGCGGGATAAATCGGGACGCGCGCGGTGGCGGGGCAAGGTCCACGACGCTCCCCACGCCCTTGATAAAGTGCTTGAGTTTCTTTGTCATGGCATTGTTTCATAATAAAAAAGCGGCAGATTCTCGTGTCGCTTTGGTTCATGGGTGCCCCTAAGAATAGGCGCGACCAATCCACGAAGCAAGAGCCCCTCACGGCCAGCGGCCCCTGCTATCGCGTGGTTTACCTGGAAGAGAACCCATGCTGACGCTGAGACTCAGGAATCGAGCCCACGCGGCCAAGCGACCCGACGAACGGTAGTCTCCCACCGGAAACCCCATACGCCAGACCAAACGACATGGTGCGATACCGAAAGGGACAGAGAAACAAGCTGTCGTTGGGGTAGGTACCAGTAGAGGTACCACAAAGGGACACTAAAGGCGCAAAATTAGGCGAATCTACACGCATCCTTGCGAGCCTAACCTACTGTTTTTATGGTGCCCAGGGGCGGAATCGAACCACCGACACGGGGATTTTCAGTCCCCTGCTCTACCAACTGAGCTACCTGGGCAATGCAACTGGGCGGGTCTAGGGCCGCATGTTCCTTCCGACACCGGTGTCGCAGTGGAACAACCTGCGAGCACGGTATTACATCTGGAGAAGGCCGTTCAGTCAAGATCAAAACGCTGAATCGACGCTAAAAACACTGTCTTTGACGATTCGCCGGATTTCCGATCCTGCTTCCTTGTATCACCGTGCTTTATTCCGGAGCCTTGCAGTCGTCACGCGACACATGATCTCAACTGAGCACAGAAGAGGGGCTGAGGCCCCTCTTGTCTTGTTTGGCTCCCCGGGACGGGCTCGAACCGCCGACCTAATGATTAACAGTCATCCGCTCTACCGACTGAGCTACCGGGGAATATCGCGAGCCGAAAAATATATTCGATCTAGAGCCCTGAGTCAATCAGTTTCTGAAAAACTCAGAGGTCACATCACCGCGCCCGTTATGGACACGTGATGCTCTGGTCGGTGGTGCGGACGCGCCCCATCGAACTTATCGTGACTCCGCGTTTCTTGGTTGGGTCATTCTTGCTACAGATCCTGAGCGTGGTGTTGACCACACCATAGGCGGAACCATCGTGCTCGAAATAGACAATCTTGTTGTTCGACGTGATGGTGAGTGACGCTAAGTCGGCCTTGCCCACGCGTCGCAAGACTTGGAGGTTGGGAGGGGAGGCGTTGTCGGCGGCCGCAACCATATAGCCGCCTTCCCAAGAGTCGTCGTCAAGCCAAGCGGTATCGCTCTTGTAAGGTCCCACGCCAACCAGCCCGCGGCCCCGCTTGATCGCCTCGGCTCGCGCGAACTGCAGGTGGCCGATCAGGGTGTTGGTGGCGCTGGTCAGTTTGGTGCTAACGATGAGATCGGTGAAGGCCGGAACACCGAGGGCCAGCAGGATGGATAGCAGCGCCACCGTGACCAACAGCTCGATCAGGGAAAACCCGGTGTTCCGGGATGTTCGATCCGCGTTCATGGCGACAAATCTCCCTAAGGTCTTAACGTGATTTTAGTATACCTACCATCCCCGGCCTAGGCGCCGGGGCCACGATCAGCCTCGCTCGTCACTGCGTCCAAGCTGTCCGCACCACCATTCCGACTGCTTACCCGACCGCGGACGCGATGCGATCGACGGCCTGATCGAGGTTGCTCGGACTGGTCGCGATGGAGATGCGCACATGGCCCGCGAGCCCGAAAGCCGAGCCGGGCACGAGCGCGACCCCGACTTTCTCCAGGAGGTGTTCGGCAAACTCCAGGTCGTTGTGGACTCCGGTCAGCCGATCGATCGCCTGTTGCACCCGGGGGAAGAGATAGAAGGTCCCGTCGGTGGGCAGGCACTCGATTCCAGGGATGGCGTTCAGGCGCTCCAGCACATGGTCGTGCCGCTCTTTGAAGGCCCGAACCATCATGCCGATGCAGTCCTGGGGGCCTTCCAATGCCGCCTGGGCCGCCACCTGGGCGATGGAGGTGGGATTGGATGTGCTTTGCGACTGCACCTTGGTCATCGCCTTGATGACCTCCGCGGGGCCGCCGGCGTAGCCGATGCGCCAGCCGGTCATGGAGTAGGCCTTGGACACGCCGTTCAGCACCAGGGTGCGCGGGGCGAGATCCGGGCAGCAGTTGACGATGTTGACGAAGGGCGCGCTATCCCAGCGGATGTGCTCATACATGTCGTCGGTGGCGATCAGGGCGCGCGGGAAGTCCCGCAGGACGGCGCCAAGGGCCTTGAGTTCGGCCGCGCTGTAGGCCATGCCGGTGGGGTTGGATGGGCTGTTGATGACAACGAGTTTGGTTTTTTCGTTCAGGGACGCTTTCAGTTGCGCCGGGCTGATCTTGAAGTGTTGCTCCGCCCCGGCGTGGACCAGGACCGGGGCCCCGCCGGCCAGCAGCACGATGTCGGGATACGAGACCCAGTAAGGCGCCGGGATCACCACCTCGTCGCCCGGATCGATGACCGCCAGCGCCAGATTGAAGAAGCTTTGCTTGCCGCCGCACGAGACCAGGATCTGGTCGACGGCGAAGTCCAGGTTGTTTTCGCGCTTGAATTTGGCGGCTACGGCAGCCTTCAGGCTGGGCATGCCGTCGACCGCGGTGTACTTGGTAAATCCCTGGTGGATGGCCTCGATCGCCGCGGCCTTGATATGGTCCGGGGTATCGAAATCGGGTTCACCGGCGCCAAGACCGATGACGTCCTTTCCCGCGGCCTTGAGGGCCTTGGCGCGGGCATCGACAGCGAGGGTGGCGGAAGGCTTGACGGCCTGGACGCGGGCGGCGAGCTTGATGGTCATCGACGGAGGTCTCTGCGTGCCTGATTCGGTTGAGTTTGAGGTTGATCCCGCATGTTACCGTATCGACGGTGCGGGAGCATCCCACTCGAACCAGTCCCGTGCGGCTTTCTCCTGTCGGATGGAGCGGGCGCACCCGCTCCATCCGCATGGCGTCAACGCCGCATGATGCTGAGGTCGTCCACCCCGGCTTCGATCAGTGAGGCGCTGCTGAGGTCGGCCGCCTCGATCAATAGATAGACCGTTTGTCCAGCAAAATCAGAGACATCTGCCGAGAACCCTGTCCATACGCCGGCGCGGTCGGCGGCGCTGCCGAATTGCTCGAGCAGGGTCCGATTCCCGCTGGTTCCGCGGATCGTGACGCGCAGGAAGTCGGCGCTCGACGCGTTGTTCAGGTGGGCGAAGTAATAACTCAGGTCAAGCGTGAGTTTGCCGCTGCCGGGCAGGACGATGTTCGGCGACCTAACCGACGTGACCCCGTTGTCGACATCGTAGCTGCCGGCACTACTCCCGGCGGACGCGCCGGTCACCAGGGCCTTGACGCCGCCGTGCGTGTTGTCGGGCTGCAGCGACACGCCGTTGGAACTGGTTGCCGCCGGATCGCCGATCTGCCACTGGCCGCTGGTGGCCCGATCGCTGCGGTTGGGATTGACCACCCAGCCCGACGCATTCTCAAAGTCCTCCGCAAAGACGGTCACCACCGTATCGTCATCCTGAATGGTCACCGTCGCCGCGCTGGCCTCGATGATGGCGTTGACCGCGTTGCTCAGGTTCAGCCCGAAGCTTTCCTCAGTCTCGGTGACCGCGTCATTGACGATCGGCAGGCTGATGGTCTTGCTGGTCTCGCCCGGTGCGAAGCTCAGCGTACCGCTGACCGGGGTGTAGTCCGAACCTGATGTGGCGCTGCCGTCGGCGGTGGTGTAATCCACGGTGACCGGGATCCAGGTCGCCACCGACAGCTTGACCACCAGCGTGGCGGCACCACTACTTTCAGTGACCGTGCCGTTGTCCACCGAGACCGCAGGCACCGGGGCGGGGAGGCATTCACCCATCGTTGCCAGATCGATCGGCGTGGTGACTTGATGGCGGCCCGCTCCGACATACAACCTCTCGGCGGTCGGGGCGTCCAGTCGGAAGCAAACACCGGCATCGGTAACAACCTTAAAATCGAAGCCGTCCTGACCGGTTCCCGCGACCGCGAGCGTATAGTTGATCCGTGCGGGATCGCTTACGTAGTCCAAGACGTCTTTGGCCTCGATGCTGACGCCGGCGACACTGGTGAACGCGACCCCGGCGCTGACGCTGCCCTGGTAAGTCAGGGTGCTGCCGCCTGGCGACATGCGTGCATACCAGGTGCCTGTGGCACAGTCCTTCCACAGGAAGACACCGCGGTCAGTCGCCCGGTTATACGCGGGCGCTCCGCACGCCGACAACTCGTTGTCCAAGATGGTCGCAACGCCGACTCCACGGTCGATGGCGGCGTTGGTTGCGTTCGCGAGGGCAACCTCGAAGGTCTCGTTCCCTTCCCGAAGGGTGTCCTCGAAGACCGGTACGGCAATCGTCTGGGACGTCGTACCCGCCGGGAACAGGAGCGTGACCGGCGCGGATGTTGCGGCGTAGTCCGACCCACTCACTGCGCTACCGTCCCGGGTGGTGTATTGCACCGTGACGTCAGCCGCACTCGCTTCCGAGAGACTCAGAACGAACTGTGCGCTTCCCGCGGCTTCGTCAACCGTTACATCGGCGATCGAGACGCTGGTACTCGCGCAGCCTTCGGACGACAGGGTGTTGAGATTGAAGGGTAACGTGACCGGCAATGTTTTTCCTCCGACCAACAGCCGCACGTTAGCCGGACTGGTAATCGAAAGACAGGTTGCGGTTCCCGTCGCTCCAAACTGAAAACCATCGTCGCCGTTACCGGATGAGCTGAGCGAAAAGTTGATCTTGCCGGAGGTGGAAGTGTCCAGCACATCACCGGTCTCCAGCGAATAGGGTGTCACGGAGGTGAAGGCCGAGGTTGAGACCAACCGGCCGGTCACTTTGACAGTGGCTGCCGAGCCGCCGGCGCCGGCACGAAAATACCACTGCTGCGTGGTGCAGTCCTTCCAGAGAAATGCGCCCTGATCCAGTGATTTGGTATACGCTGGCGCACCGCATTCGTCGCCCGCTTGGGGTGCCGGCAGCGGCGGGACGGGTCCCAGGGTGACGCGTTCGATGGTGCCGCTTTCAATGATATGGTGGACGCTGTCGGCCTGGACGCCGGGGAAATGGTCGACCTGTCCGCTCGGCCACTCGACGGTCAAATCGACGGACGTATTGTTGCCGAGTCCGAAATGCACGCGCATCTGGTCCTGTGAAAAACGATGGTAGCCGCCGTTCTGTTCACGGACTTGGTTGACACCATTCGCAGAGGCATACACTTTCGCCCCGATTGCGCTGCGGTTCGAGGTGGTACCCTCGAGGTCGAGTTGAATCCAATGGTTGCCGGAGCTGGTGTTGCGGAAGAGCTGGTCCGGGCCGCCAACGCGCAGCGGGGTCAGCAGCGGCCCATTCGTCACGAACAAGTCCAGGTAACCATCAACGTCGTAGTCTGCCATGACGACGTTGTCGCTGGCACCGACATTCGCTGCGAGTCCGACACCTTGCACGCCGGCGCCGCCGCCGGCGGACGCAACCTCAGAAAACGTGCCGTCGCCGAGATTTTCAAACAGGCGGTTTGGCAGGTTGGTCAAACTGCCGCCGCAGGCCATGTAGAGATCCACGTCCGTGTCGTTGTCGAAATCACCGGCAACGACGCTCTTGCACCAGACCTCGCCGATGCCGAAGTCATCGCTGGGGACGAACTCGAAGCCGGTGTTGACCAGCAGGTTCGGTTGTTGTGGGTATTCAGGTCTTGTAATCGCAATTGTTTGCGGTTCAGTGAGGGCGTTTCCTTCGATTGCAAAGTACGCATCACGACTGTCTGCCGAGCCCGGGCTCACCCGCACGGTCCATTGTTGGGTCGCCGTGTCATAGCCCATGTAGACGCCTGGAGCGGAACGGTTAGGATCGATACCCCAATTCGCCGGATCAGCTGGATCGAGTACAAAGGGCACCGTGGCCGGGCTCCAGCGATCAGCGCCGGTGTAAACAACAATATTCTCATTGCTGTTCTCACGCTCGAAACTGAATGCTCGAACGGTGATCGGGCCGTCGGCGCCAAAAGAAAAACCTTTGTGCTCGCTATTTGAAGAAACCGTCAGGTAGGCTTCCAAGTGGCCAGGGGTTACCAACAGCACTTCGCTTGGGCGAACACGCCCCTTGAGCTTGAATAGATCGATCTGCTGGTCGTTGTTGAAGTCGGCCAATGCGACGTCAGGCACCAGGGGGTCCTGGTCTACCAGTGAGGTCAGATCACGAAAGACGCTGCTGGATGTATCGTAGATCTTTTCCGGGTAGGTCGCGACAGCACCGCAAATCAGCTCCGGGCGACCGTCGTCAGTGATATCCATGAGCTGAGTGAACACATTATGGTTGCATTTATTGCCCATGCCAACCGCTGATGTTGTGTTCGAGAATTTGGTCGAGCCTTGACGGTAAATCTGCGAATAGTTCGCGGTCGCCGCGGCAATGTCGAGAACGCCATCGTTATCATAATCGAACCACGAGCCCATCCGTCCAGCGGTGAAGCCGCCAAGGCCCTTCGCGACGCCGACCTCGGTCGTAAAGATCCCGCCGGAATTGACGAAGAGTTGTCCGCGTCCACCGCCGGAACTGCGCGCGGCCAATAAATCCAGGTCGCCGTCGTTATCGAAGTCGCCCCAGGTTCCGGCATGGGCATCCTGTTGATATTCTCCAGTCAATACGCGCTGCCGATCCACGGTAAGGATGACGTCGGTGAAGGTGCCATCGCCGTTGTTACGCCACAGTGAACCACGCATCTGGTGATTATTGGCATACAAATCCGGTCGCCCGTCGCCGTTGAGGTCACCCCAGGCCGCGCCCCAGGAGGAGCCGGTATGGAAGGGCCCGGCGATATTGGTCACATCTTCAAAGGTGATCTCTGCCAAAACAACGCTGCTGCCCAGTAAGATGCTTGCGGAGAGGAGCGATCGGACCATAAATAACCTCGACAACGGTAATGGTAATGGTAATGGTATTAGGTTTGTTGCGCGTGTCTGGCCGAAGCTCTCTTGCATTCAGGCTGCCGTGCGCTTGGAGCCGGTATCAGTCGGCGTCGTCGCCGGGTGAGGACAGGAATCACAGCAATATTCGCTGCGCTCGGAACCGAGGAACGCATGCACTTGCAGGTTCTGCGGTCCCGTTCCAGTTGCCATGATCGGCGGTGCAACGCTTGGCTGGGCCGCATCGCAAGGAAATCGTGAGGTGCTTTACGTCTAGGAATAGCAAATTGCGTACCAGATGTGTTTCGTCTGGGTTAGCTCACGGCGGGTATGGTAAATCCCCAAATCGGCATATTGACCTGTCAACCTGTACAGTTTATGAAGCGCTTGGCGCCGCGGCCTGTGCGGTTTGCGAAGCATTTTGCGTTTTGTCTCCTGTCGGGGGCGCGTCAGGTGCCATGCGCACCGACTCAGGCTGCCAGGTCACGATTGGTGGGCCGCGCGGCCGGCCGGTCGGCCGGAATGCCGCTGTTGCGGTCACGCCCGTACGTCCTCATACCGCAGCGCGCTCCCGTCTGATCCTTCTTGTCGGGGGACATGCGCCCCAACCATCCGAGTGTCCATCGGCCTTTTGAGGAGACCCCATTGATATCCCGACCTTTTGAACTGGTCGCCAAGTTCGCCCCCGCCGGTGATCAGCCGGAAGCCATCCGCCGTTTGGTTGAAGGGCTGAACAATGGTGAGGCGGGCCAGACGCTGCTCGGCGTCACGGGCTCAGGCAAGACCTTCACCATCGCCAACGTCATCGCCGCGGTGCAGCGCCCGGCGCTGATCCTGGCGCCCAACAAGACCCTGGCCGCCCAGCTCTACGGCGAGATGCGCGAGTTTTTTCCACATAACGCGGTGGAATATTTCGTCTCCTACTACGACTACTACCAGCCGGAGGCCTACATCCCGGCCAGCGATACCTACATCGAGAAGGACTCGTCGATCAACGAGCACATCGAACAGATGCGGCTGTCCGCAACCAAGTCCCTGCTGGAGCGTCCGGATGTCATCATCGTGGCGAGTGTGTCCAGCATCTACGGCCTGGGCGATCCGGATGCCTATCTGAAGATGGTCCTGCATCTGAGCCGCGGCGACCTGATCGATCAGCGGGCCATCCTGCGCCGGCTGGCGGATCTGCAATACCGGCGCAACGAGATCGAGCTGGCGCGCGGGACCTACCGGGTGCGCGGCGACGTGATCGACATCCACCCGGCCGAATCCGACGAGGAGGCGGTGCGCATCGAGCTGTTCGACGACGAGATCGAAGCCCTGTCCGTCTTTGATCCGCTCACCGGCGAGGTGCTGCGCAAGGTCCCGCGTTACACCGTGTTCCCCAAGACGCACTACGCCACCCCGCGCGAGACCGTGCTCAACGCCGTCGATCAGATCAAGCTGGAACTCAAGGATCGGCTGACCTGGCTGCGCGACAACAACAAGCTGGTCGAGGCGCAGCGCCTGGAGCAGCGGACCATTTTCGATATGGAAATGATGATGGAGGTCGGCTACTGCTCAGGGATCGAGAACTACAGCCGCTATCTCTCCGGGCGCGGTCCCGGCGAACCGCCGCCCACACTCTACGACTACCTGCCGGGCAACGCCCTGGTGGTGATCGACGAGAGCCATGTCACGGTCCCCCAACTGGGCGGCATGTACCGGGGCGACCGCTCACGCAAGGAAAATCTGGTCGACTACGGTTTTCGGCTCCCTTCGGCGCTCGACAACCGCCCGATGCGTTTCGAGGAGTTCCAGGCCCGCCAGCCGCAGACCATCTATGTGTCGGCCACCCCGCGCGCCTATGAACTCGGCTGCTCCGGGGCCATCGTCGAGCAGGTGGTGCGCCCCACGGGCCTGGTCGACCCGGAGGTGGAAGTGCGCCCCGCGCTGAGTCAGGTGGACGATCTGCTGTCCGAGATCGGTCTGCGGGTCGCGGTCGGCGAGCGGGTGCTGGCGACCACCCTGACCAAACGCATGGCCGAGGATCTGACCGAGTATCTGAACGAGCACGGGGTCAAGGTGCGCTATCTGCATTCGGATATCGACACCGTGGAGCGGGTGGAGATCATCCGCGATCTGCGGCTGGGTGAGTTCGATGTCCTGGTGGGCATCAACCTGCTGCGCGAGGGGCTGGACATGCCCGAGGTCTCGCTGGTGGCCATCCTCGACGCGGACAAAGAGGGGTTCCTGCGCTCCGAGGGCTCGCTGATCCAGACCATCGGCCGGGCCGCCCGCAACGCCAACGGTAAGGCGATTCTCTATGCCGACCGGATCACCGGGTCCATGGAGCGGGCCATCGGCGAGACCGAGCGGCGCCGGGCCAGGCAGGTCGCCTTCAACGCCGCGCACGGCATCACCCCCCAGACCATCCGCAAGGCGGTGGCGGACATCCTGGAGTCGGCCATGCCTGGCGCCCCCATGAAGGCCCGCGCCTATGCCCGGGTGGCCGAGGAGATCGTCGAGTACGCCAATCTCACACCCCAGCAGATGGCGAAAAAGGTCAAGGCGCTGGAGAAGGAGATGTACGCCTATGCCAAAGACCTGGAGTTCGAGAAGGCGGCGGCCGTGCGCGATAAAATCAAGGAATTGCAGGGGAAGGGGTTGGCGGCTTGAGGTCAGTGGAGTCCACGGCTTCAGCTTTGGTCAGGGGGCGCCAAGGCTGAAGCTTTGGATTCCTGGGGACGGATGCGCTTGCCGCTCATCACCAGGCAGACCCTTGGTGTAGGGGCGGGTTTTAAACCCGCCCCTACGACCGGTTATCACGTTCGACGGCTATACTCAGCAACGCCTTCGGGTCAATCTGACCGGACCAGCGATACGGGAGCGGCAAGAGCCCGTTCGCGAGGCTGGCCGTGCCGGAGACGGTCCAGTCGAGTGGACGATCCTTCAGTGCCAGGGCCGGGAGTTGTCGGGTGATACCCAGCAGGCTGCCGACGACCTCCACGTCGGCCAGCGCGGTGCCCAGCGGCGGGATCTGCCGATCGAGTTGACTGGATCCCTGCGCCAGTTCGTTCCCTTCCAGCGTGATGCGGTAGGTCAGACCCTTGATCGGCAAGGTCCGGTCGTTGGGATTCCGGACCGTCAGGTTAACGATGAACACCTGGCGCAGCAGGGTCAGCTCTTTGATCTTCAGTCCGGTCAGCGCGACCTCGGGCGCGATCCAGGGTTTGGTCAGGCTGGCGCAGCCGCTGATCAGGGCGATGACCAGAGCGAAGCTCAGGAGGATGCTCGGGGTGGGTGTGAGGCGGGACCTCGGTTGGCTCATCGCGTCTACTCCAGTCTTCGCTTGGTGCGCAGTTGGTTGAGGGTCGATTCCGCGTCCAGGGTTGCCTGGGAGCATCCCGGGCTGCAGACGCCGACGCGGTCGGGGTGCCGCGGTGCGGTCGATGGTCAAGGCTGGCCTCGCGGGGATGACGGTTTCGGAGTGCCGGACATACCGTTCTCAACGTGACATGAGCGATCGAAAAAATAAAATTAATCAGTTGCTTAGAGCCGAGAAAGAACTGGTTTCCAGTGTACGCGACTCTCCGAAAATAGCTTGAAGTAGTTAACGTCATTCGTTAACATCTTTTGAAAATGGACATAGCCTTTCGCACCACCAAGTTGGGCAAGGAGTGCCGCGAGGCGCGGAGGCTGCAAGTGGTCCACGGCGAGCGGCGTGCCCGGCTCATCACGCGGCGCATACAGGAACTGCGCGCTGCCGACAATCTGGGCGATCTCTGGCCCCCTTACAGCGGTCCTGGTCGATGCCATGAGCTGATCGGGGATCGTGCCGGTCAGTTGAGTCTCGATCTGGACCATCCCTACCGACTGATCTTCGAACCGAACCACGACCCCCGGCCGCTACGCGCAGAAGGCGGCCTCGACTGGTCGCTGGTGACCTCCGTTCGCATCAATGGCGTGGAGGATACACATGATTAGCATAACTGAATTTGATCCCGACTACGTTGTCCCCCCGGGAGAGATCCTGATGGAATATCTGGACTCACTCGGGATGACCCAGCGCGACTTGGCCGCTCGCACGGGCTTGACCCCGAAGACCGTCAACGAGATTGTCCAGGGCAAGGCCCCGATTACCGCCGAGACTGCGCTCAAGCTGGAGCGGGTGCTGGGTCGTCCGGCCCACTTCTGGCAGAATCTGGAAAGTCTTTACCAGGCGGCGCGGGTGCGCGAGCAAGAGCAGGCCCACCTGGTCGGTGACCTGGACTGGCTAAAGCGTCTACCGGTGCCACCCGCTGGCTGACTCCGGACAAGGCGCTGATTCAGCTTAGTCTGCGCTACAAGTCAGACGACCACCTGTGGTTCACCTTTTTCCACGAGGCCGGCCACGTTCTGCTTCATGGCAAGCGTGCCGTGTTTATTGAGGGCGACGGTGCCGCGGACGAGAAGGAGCACGAGGCGAACCGATTCGCCGCGGATCTGCTGATCCCGCCTGCCGCATGGCGCAGCTTACTTGCGACTGGCCGGCCGAACCTGGCACAGGTGCAGGCGTTTGCGCGGACAATCGGCATTGCCCCCGGCATCGTGGTCGGGCGACTGCAGAAGGAAGGCGTGTTCGACCATAAAATCGGAAACCGCCTCAAGCGCCGTTTGTGCTGGGGAACCCCGTGCCCGGAGTCCGTGGAATCCGCGGGGTAAGTTGTTATTGCCGAGTCGGTCGTCGTTGTAGTGCCAATTTCAACGGGAGGAAGGAGCAACCGTTACGCCTACCCCAGTCCGCCTGCCGGAGACCCACCGTCTTGACCAGATCCTGCCTGCCGGTCGCGAGGGCGGCTTGGAGTTCGCGCGCGTTGTCGATTTGCTCCTGTTCCACGAGGCGCGCCGCCAAGGCCGCAACCTGACCCTGTTCAGCGATCGTGCGGGCGACTATCGTCCACCGAATCCCGCGCCGCCGTTGGTGGACTGCGCTGCGCTTGTCCACCCTACGATGGCGCACGGCCGGAACAATGACCAAGGCCCGCCGGTCAATCCTCCACCGGCTCAGCCCACAAATCATGGTCTCCCGAGTCGGTGACGATCACTTCGACGAAGTCGCCGGGGTCCAGCTCCCAGGCGCCGGGGATGATGATCACGCCGTCGATTTCGGGGGCGTCGCCGGGGCCGCGGGCGATGACCTCGGCATCGTCCACCGTATCCACCAGGACGGTGAGGCGCTGGCCGATCCGCGCGGCGAGTTTGTCGCGGCTGATCTCGGCCTGGACGTCCATGAACCGGCCCAGGCGCTCCAGTTTGACGTCCTCCGGCACCGGATCGGGTAAGGCGTTGGCCGCCGCCCCGGCGACCGCCGAATAGGGGAAGCAGCCGACCCGGTCGAGCCGCGCCGCGCGGATGAAGTCGAGCAGGGTTTCGAATTCGGCATCGGTCTCGCCGGGAAAGCCGACGATGAAGGTGCTGCGCAGGACCAGGTCCGGGCACTGGGCGCGCCAGCGGGCGAGACGTTCCAGCACGCGCTCGGCGGCGGCGGGTCGGTGCATCGCCTTGAGCACCCGCTCCGACCCGTGCTGCAGCGGCATGTCCAGATAGGGCAGGATCACGCCGTCCGCCATCAGCGGGATCAGGTCGTCCACATGAGGGTAGGGGTAAACATAGTGCATCCGCACCCAGGCGGGCAGTTCGCCCAGGGTGCGCGCCAGGGTGACCAGGTCGGTGGTCAGCGGCCGGCCCTTCCAGAAGTCCGGCCGATAGCGCAGGTCCAGGCCATAGGCGCTGGTGTCCTGGGCGATGACCAGCAATTCTCGCACGCCGGCCTCCACCAGCCGTTCGGCCTCGGTCAGGATTGCGCCGATGGGGCGGCTGGCCAGGTCACCGCGCAGGCTGGGGATGATGCAGAAAGTGCAGCGGTGGTTGCAGCCCTCGGAGATCTTGAGATAGGCGTAATGGCGCGGGGTGAGTCGCACCCCCTGGGGTGGGACCAGACTCTGGAAGGGGTCATGCGGGGCCGGCAGTTCCCGATGGACCGCGGCCATCACGGCGTCCAAATCATGCGGCCCGGTGATGGCGAGCACTCGCGGGTAGGCGTCGCGGATCAGCTCGGCGCGGGCGCCCAGACAGCCGGTGACGATCACCTGGCCGTGCTCGCTGAGAGCCTCGCCGATCGCTTCCAGTGACTCCTCCACCGCGGCGTCGATGAAGCCGCAGGTGTTGATGATGACCAGATCGGCCCCGTCGTAGCTCGGCGTGATGCCGTAGCCCTCGGCGCGTAGTTGGGTGAGGATGTGTTCCGAGTCCACGGTCGCCTTGGGACATCCCAGGCTGACGAACCCGATGCGGGGCGGGCGGGTAGGAACCGCGCTGGAATCAAGAGAGGTCACGGGAACTCCCGGCAGGGTGGAGGAAAGTGCCCTGAGCCTTGGGCAATCGTCTATGGTATTGGTAGGAGGTACAGGAAACAAAGGCCCGCGCGCGAAATACTTGTTCGCGCGGGCTTGCCCTCGCACGCTGATTCGGTAAGCATAGCGCTCGCCCGTGGGCTACGCTTGACACTGGGCCGTGGTACAGCGGTATCGCGGGAGGACACCCCCAAGGACGGGGCGCGTGGGTACCGGACGATAACGGCGCCTGATCCTGTCACCGAAAGAGGACCTGCCCTCGCGCCACGGGGCCGGCCTCGGAAGTTCACTCGGCGTACGGTCACCATAATGAAAAACTGCAATCTCTGTAAATACAGCAAGGTCTGTAATGACCTGCCCGGTGTTTGTATTCTCCTGCCCTACCTGGCGATCACGGTCGTGGTCGTGTCGTTGGGCTATCTGTTCGTCACCCAGGAACTGATGTAGCAGCGATGGGGTCGCCGCGCGGTGTCCGGTTCATCCGGACACCGCGTCGACGACCCTGCCATGCGACCGCTCGCTCATGCCGACACCTGCGCAGATCGCCCCCGGCTGTTCCCTGGTGATGCACCTGGAAGTGCGTTTTCACGACGGCTTCGTTGGTTTTTCCACCTTCGATCAGGAGCCGATCACCTGTCGTCTGGGCGATGGCACCCTGGCCGCGGGGATGGAGGCTGCGCTGCTGGGTCTCGCTACGGGTGAGGACCACCTGATCCTGGCCAGCGGGTCCGAGTTGTTCGCCGAGTATGACCCGGACAATCGTCACTGGTTGCCCGTGAGTGACTTTCCGCCGGATCTGGACCCCGCACCGGGCCAGGTGGTCGCCTTCACGACTCCGGCCGGGCACGAGACCAGCGGACTGGTGCTCGAACGCGAGGGGGAGGGTGCGGCCGGGCGGGTGCGGGTCGACTTCAACCATCCCTTTGCCGGCCGTTCGCTGGCCTTGCGGGTGCGTATCCTGTCGGTCGCCTGACCGCGGTCAGTCAGAGACTGACGATGCGGCCGCCGGCGGCGGCCGGATTGCCCCATAATGTCTGACTTCTTCTATCACCCAATCTTCGCCTATCCTCTGTTGCCATGGACATACTCCTCGCCAATCCCCGCGGTTTCTGTGCCGGTGTCGACCGCGCCATCGCCATCGTCGAGCGCGTGCTCGACCTCTATGGTGCCCCGATCTATGTGCGACACGAAGTGGTTCACAACCGCTTCGTCGTGGACGGGCTGAAGCAGCGCGGCGCCATCTTCGTCGAGGAACTGGATCAGATTCCGGACGGGGCCACGGTCATCTTCAGCGCCCACGGGGTCGCCCAGCAGGTGCGGGCGCAGGCGCAGGCGCGCGGGCTCCGGGTCTTCGATGCCACCTGTCCGCTGGTGACCAAGGTCCATCTGGAGGTGGCGCGGCACTGCAAGGCCGGCGATGAACTGGTCCTGATCGGTCACCGCGGCCACCCGGAGGTCGAGGGCACCATGGGCCAATGCCAGACCGACGGCGGGCTCATCCACCTGGTGGAGTCGGTGGAGGATGTCGCCGGCCTGCCGGTGCGCGACCCGGAGCACCTGGCTTACGTGACGCAAACCACGCTCTCGGTCGACGACACGGCGGGGATCATTGCGGCGTTGCGCGAGCGCTTCCCCAAGATCGAGGGTCCCAAGCGCAGCGACATCTGCTATGCCACCCAGAACCGTCAGGACGCCGTGAAGACGCTGGCGGCGCGGTGCGACCTGTTGCTGGTGGTCGGTTCAGCCAACAGCTCCAATTCGAACCGCCTGCGGGAACTGGCGCACAAGCAGGGCTGCGCGGCCTATCTGATCGACGGCCCGGACGACATCCGCCGGGACTGGCTGGAACAGGCGCCGCGGGTGGGCCTGACCGCCGGCGCATCCGCTCCCGAAATCCTGGTGGAGCAGGTCATCGCCCGCCTGCGTGAGTGGGGTGCCGGGAGCGTGGAAGAACAATCAGGCATTCGTGAACAGGTGGTCTTCAGCCTGCCGCGCGAACTGGCGGCAGCCGGCGCGGCCGAGGGCTGATGGTGGATGCGCTGCGCTTATCCACCCTACAAGACCGGCTCAGCTGTAGGGTGGATAAGGCGCGCCGCTCGATGTCAGGATCCCGATACATCGGTCGTGCGCGCCGCATCCACCAGGGGGTCGCGCGAGGCCGCCCGAACTTGGAATTGCTGGTACTGATCCAGGCATTGGACACTGAGCGATGAGCGATATCCTCGTCATCGGCGGCGGCATCATCGGTTTGCTGACCGCCCGCGAGCTGGTGCAGGGCGGGGCCGCGGTCACCCTGATCGAAATGGGCCGGACCGGCCGCGAGTCTTCCTGGGCCGGCGGCGGCATCGTGTCTCCGCTCTACCCCTGGCGCTACCCGGATGCGGTCACCGCGCTCGTGCGCTGGAGTCAGCAGGTCTACCCCGACCTGTGCGCGGCGCTCCATGAGGCATCCGGCATCGACCCCGAGTTCACGCCGAACGGGCTCCTGATCCTGGACACCGAAGAACGCGCTCAGGCGCTCGCCTGGGCCGCCCGCCAGGGCGACGAAGTCCAGGTCATCGAGGGGCCGGCGGTGCGCGCGCTCGAACCTGAACTGGGCCTGCGCCCATCCCAAGCCCTGCGCTTCCCGGCGGTCGCGAATGTCCGCAATCCGCGTCTGGCCAAAGCCGCCCGGCGGGCCCTGGATGGGTACCTGCGGCTGCGTGAGCAGGAAGAGGTGCTCGACATCCTGGTCGCGCACGGACACATTCAGGGTGTGCGCACGACGCAGGGCGTAATCCACGCCGATCAAGTCATCGTTTGCGCCGGCGCCTGGACCGGGCGGCTCCTGAGTCAATTCTGCCGGCCGCCGGCCATTGCGCCGGTGCGCGGGCAAATGATCCTCTTCCAGGCGCGGCCGGGCCAAGTGCGTCACACCACACTTTACCGTGATCGGTACGTCATCCCGCGCCGGGACGGACGCGTCCTGGTCGGCAGCACCCTGGAGCATACGGGCTTCGTCAAGGCGACTACCGCCGAGGCCAGAGACGCGCTCCACCGCAGCGCCATCGAACTGTTTCCCCTGCTTGAACAAGCGCCCATGGAAACGCACTGGTCCGGGTTGCGCCCTGGTGCCCCGAGCGGCATCCCCTACATCGGCGCCTACCCCGGCACCACCGGGCTCTATGTCAACGCCGGCCATTACCGCAACGGCGTGGTCACCGCCCCAGCCTCCGCCCGGCTGGCCGCCGATCTGCTGCTGGGGCGCGTGCCCAGCATCGACCCCGCGCCCTACGCGCTGGAAGCCCCGCGCTGAACCGCGACGCGAGATGTTAGATGTTTCGGTTTGCGTTGAGGTAGACGACTGCTTCCCTTATAATCAGCGGTCCGATGCGCCGATGTAGCTCAGTTGGTAGAGCAACTGATTCGTAATCAGTAGGTCGGCGGTTCGAATCCGCCCATCGGCTCCAATAAAACAAGGGCTTACCGGAAACGGTAGGCCCTTTTTCTTTGTCGCGGGACACTCACGGGACACCGAAAGCTAACACTATGCAACTTGACGCAACATAGCGAGCGGCGCCGATCCGCCTTTCGCCCGGCCCGGTTCCCTTGGCTTGCAAAACTGCCGAAAGACCATGCTGGGAAAGCTCTAGGCGCTGCTTTAAGTGAGACTTAGCGAGAAGATACGGGATGATGAGACTTGCCGATGTAGCGTGATCATCGGAAGCGGAGCGCCAGATGATTTGAGACGTAGCGCCAGATGATTTGAGACAACCGAGGCGCCCGAGGGCACGGGCGCCGATCCGCCGGCACTGCACTGGACCGCCACTCGTCGAGATCCAGGGCGAACCCGGCCATGGCCTATACTCGCGCTGAGCGGTAGTTTCCTAGGGAAAGGTTGTGACGGGCTACGGCCAATCGCATGATCCCGGTTCGAGTCCGGGCGCCGCTCGCCTTACAACCCGCCGTCACCTGGACCGCCAGCCGATCCGCCGGCACTGCTCCGGACATCCCCTCGTCGAGCCCCAGGGCGAACCCGGCCGGCGCTGGACGTGGCACCCTCCTGGAGCCCAAGCCA
>NZ_KB902363.1:176337-238458 GCF_000379525.1 Lamprocystis purpurea DSM 4197
ACTGCCAGCCGCGCGAGAGCACGGGCGCCGATCCGCCGGCACTGCTCCGGACATCCCCTCGTCGAGCCCCAGGGCGAACCCGGCCGGCGCTGGACAGCCGAGAAAGCCCCTTACTTTCCCTCGCACTGTCCCTTTAATGTCCCATAGCGACAACGCGAGCCATCAAAAACCAACAGAACTATAGCGATGCAGTACGGGACCGACGGATTACTTATCAGTTGTGGCCTTTTCTTGCCCCCTATTGCACACTCTAAGCTGTCATTGGAGCGCGCCCTATAGTGGACCCCATGCTCCTGTCCGATCTCGTTCGTCGTCTTGACCCCGCGGATCGCTTCCAGACCGACTTTGGCCTTGAAGGATGCCGTGTACGTCTTGCGCTTCGCTTCGCCCATTCTGATATGCCCCTTTTGGTTCGGCGCGAGCTTAAATTACTGTCCGGTTTTCGGGGTCCACTATAGGGCTACGGGATGGGCCATTGGGGTCAGGGCAAGATGGGTTCCCACGGGCAGAAAAAGCTGGAGGCCGAGGCGCTGCTCGCCTTCCGCGACCGTTTTGAACTGCCGCTGTCCGACGCCGATGTCACGGCCTTAAGCTTCTATCGCACGCCGGCCGACAGCCCCGAGATGAAATACCTGCACGCGTGCCGGCAGGCGCTCGGCGGCTATCTGCCGGCACGTGTCGGCCAGGGTCCGGCGCGGGCCGCGCCCGCGGCGACCGCCTTCGCCCGGCTGCTGGGAGGAGTCCACGACCATGGTGTTCGTGCAGCTTCTGTCGCATCTGCTGCGCGACCCGGCGTTCGGCCGCACGTTGGTGCCGATCGTCGCCGACGAGGCGCGCACCTTCGGCATGCAGGCGCTCTTCCGGCAGGTCGCCATTTACTCCGCGGTCGGGCAACTCTACCAACCGGAGGACAAGGACGAACTGCTCTACTACAAGGAGGCCCGCGACGGCCAGATCCTGGAGGAGGGCATCACCGAGGCCGGCGCCCTGGCCTCCTGGATCGCCGCCGCGACTAGCTACAGCACCCACGGTGTGCCGATGCTGCCCTTCTACATCTTCTATTCAGTCTTCGGCTACCGGCGCATCGGCGATCTGGTTTGGGCCGCCGGCGATTCGCGCTGTCGGGGCTTCCTGATCGGCGCCACCGCCGGCCGCACCACCCTCTCGGGCGAGGGTCTGCAGCACCAGGACGGCTCCAGCCACCTGCTATTCTCGGTCGTACCCAATTGCGTGGCCTACGATCCCTGCTACGGCTACGAGCTGGCCGCCATTGTGCAGGACGGTATGCGGCGGATGCTCGAGGACCAGGAGGACGTCTTCTACTATGTCACGGTGACGAACGAGAACTATGTCCACCCCGCCATGCCGGAGGGTGCGCAGGAAGGTATCCTGCGCGGCCTGTACCGGCTGCGGCTGGCCGCGGACCGCCAGGGCGGGCCGCGCGTGCAGCTGCTGGGGGCCGGCACCCTGCTGCGCGAGGGGTTGGCCGCCGCCGAGTTGCTAGAGGAAGACTGGGGCGTGGCCGCGGATGTGTGGAGCGTCACCAGCTTCACGGAGCTGCGCCGCGACGGACTCGACGCCGAGCGGCGCAATCGTCTGCACCCGAGCGCAGTGCCCGACCTGAGCTGGGTCGAGCAATGCCTGGCGCCGACCGCGGGCCCCGTGGTCGCCGTGAGCGACTACCTGCGCACGGTACCGGATCTCATTCGCGCCTGGGTGCCGCGCCGCTATGTCACCTTGGGCACCGACGGGTATGGGCGCAGCGACACCCGTGCCGCGTTACGCCGCTTCTTTGAGGTGGATCGGCACCACATCGCCGTCGCCGCGCTCAAGGCCGTGGCTGACGATGGTTCCATCGAACAATCCAGGGTCGAGGAGGCTATCGCGCGGTATGGGATCGATACGGGCGGCCCGAATCCTTGGGATTGCTGAGCCGCCGTCAAGAAGGCGGCGCGGCACGTCCTGGAGTTGACGGATGAGCAACTCGCGGCGCTGGTCCGCAACGGCCAATTTTCGGAGGTTGACGACGATGACCAAGCAGTACCGTAGCGACGCGCTGGCCTCGATCCACGAAACCATGGAGGCCCTCCACGAGGTTGGCGCCATCGACAATCAGACCATGCGCGAGTTTGACGACTCATGCCTGACGCCGGTCGAACCGCTCTCGCCCGCAGCCATCCGGGCGTTGCGCGAGCGTGAGCATCTCTCTCAGCCGGTCTTTGCCCGCTACCTCAACGTCAGCAAGAACCTCGTCTCGGACTGGGAGCGAGGCATCAAGCGCCCCGGCGGCCCGGCGCTGCGGCTCTTGACCGTCATCGAGAAGAAAGGGATTCAAGCCATCGCTTGAAATACGGGCCACTACAAAAAGGGCTCTGACTTTGATGTACCCTTATTGTGGCATGTCCCCTATTTCTTGCTGAGCCCTGCCGCCACGCCGCCTGGGCTCCGCCCCTGCTTGCAGCTAGGTCTAGATTGGCCTAATTTGACCGAATGAGACCACCACACAAACAACAAGACCCGGCTCCCAACTCCCTGCCAAGAGCCCAGGCCGCAACCGGCCGCGAACCAGAATGACCATCGGTATGAAGGCAATCGAATTTCAAGCCATTGCCCACGACGGAGTTCTCGACATCCCGGCGGAACATCGCCGTCGACTGGACGGCAAGACGGTGCGCGTTGTCCTAGTGGATGCCGAATCCCAGGACGCCGGTGGCAACGAGACCCTATTTGCGCGCCTGCGCCGGGTGCGCATTCAGGGGCCGACGGATCTCTCGACCAACCACGACGCGTACAGCGTCGGCGAGCAGGATGCCTGAATCCGTCTTCATCGATACCGGCTACATCCTCGCGCTGGTAAACGAGAACGATCAGCACCATGCCGAGGCGCTGGTGCTCTCGCAGCGGTACGACGGCCAGCCGGTCGTGATCACCGATGCCGTGCTGCTGGAGATCGGCAATGCCCTGTCCCGAATGGACCGAACCGCCGCCGTGCAGATCATTCAGGATCTCCGCGACGCTTCGGAGGCGACCTTGGTGAGCCTGACGCCCGAGTTGTTCGAATCGGCGTTCCTACGAGGCCAAGCTACTGATTGTCGGCGAGGGCGGGGCCGGAAAGACCAGCCTGCTGCGCCGCCTGTTCCTGCCCGAGCTGGGCCTGCCCGCCGAGGACGAGACCACCCGCGGCATCGACATCCACCGGCACGAGTTCCCGACCTCGGACAGACGCAGCTTCCGGCTCAATGCCTGGGACTTCGGCGGCCAGCAGATTTATCACGCCACGCACCAGTTCTTTCTGACCAGGCGCTCACTCTATGTGCTGGTCGACGATACGCGTAGCGACAACAAATCGATCCATGACGAGGGCTTTAAGTTTTGGCTGGAGGTGGTCGACACATTCAGCGAGGGAAGCCCACTGCTGATCTTTCAGAACGAGAAGGGCGGGCGGAGCAAGCAGATCGACGAGGCGGGCATCAAGGTGCGCTTTCCCAATGTGCAGCAGGTCCTCCGGGGCAACCTGGAACATCCGGGGGCGGCGGACGGCCTGCGCCAAGCGGTGGAATACTTCGCCAGGCGCTTGCCGCATATCGGCGAGGACGTGCCGGCCAAGTGGGTCGCGATTCGCCGGGATCTGGAGGCGTTGGCGCATTCCCGGCCCTATATCCAACTCGACGAATATCTCGCGGTCTACGGACGTCATCTGGAATTGGACCGCGAGAAGGCGCTGCTATTGAGCCAATACCTGCATGACCTGGGAGTGTTCCTGCACTTCCGGGAGCCGCGGGAGCTGGGTCGAACGGTGTTCCTGCAGAACCAATGGGTGACGGATGCGGTGTTTCGCATCCTGGACGACGAGCAGGTGAAGGAACGGCGGGGCCGGTTCACGCTGGCTGATTGTGATCGCCTGTGGTGCGACCGCGGCTACGCGGACAAGGACCTTGAGCTGCGTGCCCTGATGGCCCGGTTCGAGCTCTGCTATCCGCTGCCCGACACCAAGCCGGAGACCTGGCTGGCCCCCCAACACCTGTCGCCGTCCAAGCCGCCCGCGTTGAGCGATTGGGCCAGGACCGGCGACCTGATGTTGACCTACCGTTACGCGTTTCTGCCCCGCGGACTGGTCAGCCGGCTCATCGTGCGGATGCACCGTTTCGTCAAGCAGCCGGATCTCTGCTGGTCACGCGGTGCGCTGTTCGAGCACGACGGGACGGCGGTGCTGGTGGAGACGACCGTGCGCGGCAACGAGATCGCGCTACGCGCCCGCGGTCCGGAACACAAGGCGCTGCTCAGCATCATCGCGAGCGACCTGGATGCGCTGAACGCGAGCTTTCCGGGGCTCAAGGACAAGGTCGGGAAGTGGGTGCCGTGCATCTGCCGGACCTGTGCGGATCTGACGGAGCCCGCGATGTTCGCGCAGAAGGAACTGATCGAGCGCAAGGCGCGGAGCAAGCGGACCATCGAGTGTCCCAAGCCGCCCGATTACGCCGATGTCGCGGTGCTCGCACTGCTCGACGGGCTGGAGCCGACGCGGTTGCCGGAGTGGGCCCGCGAGCTGCCGGCGGTCGATGCGCCTTTTGCCGTCGCGGTGTCGTTCCCTGGCGAGCATCGGAGCCTGGTGCTGGACGTCGTTGAGTGTCTTGCCGGGGTCCTCGGACGCCACCGGGTCTTTTATGATGCCTGGTACGAGGCCCGGCTGCTCGGCAGCGGCGGCGATCTGAAGCTGCAAGACTGCTACAAGCAGGCCGAGCTGGTCGTTCCCTTCTTCTCCCGGCATTACGCCAAACCCTGGTGCGCGCTGGAGTGGGAGACCATCCGCGGTGTGCTGCTAACCCGCCGCGCGGAGGATGCAGTCATCCCGGTCCATCTCGACGATACCGAGATCCCCGGCTGGCCTGCCGTGAGCTTTGGCATCAAGCCCAACGGCCGAACTGCCGAACAGATCGCGGGACTGATCCTGGATGCATACCGGCTGCGCCATCCGGCCTGGTGACGGAACTCGTGTAGGGCGGAACGCGCTAGCGGCCCCGCCTTCTATACCGGCCGGGTCCTTGGCGACCGCCAGCGAATTCCGACCAGGAACGCGGCGGGGGGAAGTATCGGGATACCGCGCCAAGGGTGCATCCGCATGAGGTGCGGATCGCGGCGCTCACCAGGACCCCCGTATCCAGCACCACGCGTTTAGCGAAGCTCATGGACCAATCGGTCGCTATCCGCGTCGGTCAAGGCCGCCGCCTCCGGCGCAGCAATTCCAAATTTGGGCAGCATCGCGCAGCCCCCCTGGTGGATGCGGCGCGCACGACCGGCGTGCCGGGTCCCTGACACCGAGCGGCGCGCCTTATCCACCCTACAGCGGGCCGGTTTTGTAGGGTGGATAAGCGCAGCGCATCCACCATCAGTCTCGCTGCCGGCACGCTGTCGGCGGGCAGCCACCCAACATTGGAACTGCAACCCCCGGCGAGGTTGCGGTCGTGCGCCGATCGTTGGCGTACCATCTCACCGCTTCTTCGCGGCGCGTGCTTAAGTCCGCAAGCGCCTTGAGGTCGTGCCCGCAGACCACGTAGGCAACCGGCCGGCCGCGCCGGGTAATCTCAATGGGCTCCCGTTGTGCCTGATCGATCAGTTCCCCGAAGCGGTTTTTGGGCCTCGACCGATCGTAGAGACAGTTGTTTCCGACATCTTCGCGCCTTTGCTCGATGAGCAGCTCGCCCAGTACCTGGCGGCAACAGGGCGGCGAGGCGTTCGAGAAAAAGAAGGTCGCATCGAGCAGATGCGCTCGCTGGTCCAGCCCATCCCGGCGACCGGTTAACCTCGACGCCTCCCGCGACCGGCCAGGGCGCCAGCGCGTCGCCGGCGGGCGTGGTTGTCCGCACGCGAGGTTTCTGAGAACTCCTCTCAAATTGGATACCGCTGGTGCCCGCGCCCGCGCGAAAACGTCTGCGCTTCAGGCTCGCCGGCCCCCGGCCCAGCCCCGCGGCGCCCGCGAAAAACGTCGCAGCGCAAATGGCTCTTAGGAGTTAATTAAATCCAATACATACTATAAGAAGAAAACGTTGTAGCTCGCTTTAGATCATGCTCTTAATGATTATTGAAGCAAACAAGCATTTAAATTGAAATGCCTCTACCTTGACGAATTTAGAAATATGTCATATGCTAATTAGCGCGGCGCTATGTCTGGATTGCACTTCCGCGGTCGGCTGTTCCTGCGGATCCTTGTCGGTTGCTGCCGGTCGTTCTTCACGCGGCCATTGTCGGCACCGATTCTCAGGGGTGTTGTGCCGCACGCTTGTTCAATCGATCTGCGGGGTGCGAAGAATGCGACCCGTTTCTGAATTGGTCTGAGATGTCCGCATACACTTGGGATTCGGCATCAGGAGCGGGTTGTAACCACAACTTGAGGTGAATTGGATAGGACCAAGTTAAAATGAAAAGGCATTCCTGGTATCGGAATCTCCGGCAGTGGGGTCTCGCCGTCTTCGTCACGATCGGTTCGGGGGGAGCGTTCGCGCAATCCACCGCCGCGGTCGGTGACGCTGGGGCCAAGATCGAATCCGAACTTATACAGACATTGCAGACCAAAGGCACCAGTGCCTTCTATGTCCACTTTGAACAGAAGGCGGACTTGAGCTCGGTCTATGGCTTCGCGATGACCTGGGAAGAGCGCGGGCAGTATGTCTATGACACCCTCAGGGCGACCGCGCAGTCCAGCCAGGCAGAGGCGCAGCAACTGCTCGCCGCGGCCGGGTTGAAATCGACCTCGTTCTTCGTCGGCAACCTCCTCTATGTCGAACGGGCCGATCTGGCCGTCGCCCAGGCGCTCGCCCGGCTCCCCGGGGTCACGGCCCTGAAGCTGCCGCGGACCTTCGAGATCGATCTGCCGATCATCGGCGGCGGTGCCGACATCAGCAATCAGCCCGCCGGCAGCCTCGCGTGGGGTATCGTGGATACCAACGCCGACGCCTTTTGGTCAACCTATGCGAAAGAGGGTGAGGGCATTGTCGTCGCCAACATCGATACCGGGGTGCAGTGGAACCATCCCGCGCTGGTGAATGCCTTCAAGTGCGGGAGCGCCGCGGCCGACCCGACCTGCTGGGCGGACCCCTCCAACATCTGTGGTTCGGCCGGCGCCTGCGACAACAACGGCCATGGCACCCATACCATGGGAACCATGGTCGGCGCGAACGATTCCAGCCTCGCCTGGCAGGCGGGCATGGCCCCCGGGGCCAAGTGGATTGCCTGCAAGGGCTGTGAATCCAACAGTTGCTCCGACCTTGCGCTGAATACCTGTGCCGACTGGCTCCTGGCCCCGGGCGGCAATACGGCCAACCGCCCTCATGTCGTCAATAATTCCTGGGGCGGCGACGGCGGCAATACCTGGTATCAGAGCAAGGTGGATGCGTGGCGGGCGGCCGGTATCTTCCCGGCGTTTTCCGCAGGAAACGATGGGTCAAACGGTTGCGGCTCGCTGGGGTCACCTGGTGATTATCAGGCCTCCTTCGCCTCGGCCGCGCACGACAGTGCGCGCGCGATTGCCTACTTCTCCAGCCGCGGCCCCTCGGCATTTGGCCATGATCCCTATACCAAGGCCAATATCTCCGCGCCCGGCGTCAATGTGTGCTCGTCCCTGCCCGGTGACAGTTGGAGTTGCGACTATAGCGGCACCTCGATGGCGAGCCCGCACAGCGCGGGCGCCGTCGCCCTGCTGTGGTCCTGCAATCCCAATCTGATCGGCCAGATCGATCAGACCGTCCAGGCCCTCCAAGGCAATGCCGATACCCCACCCGCCGGTGACTGCGGTGCCCCGCCCGAAGGACCGGGCAATTACACCTATGGCTACGGCTATCTGAACGTGCTGGCGGCCGGCGGGCTAGTGTGCAGCGACCCCCCGGCGGGCAAACTGGTGCTGAATCCCACCTCCCTGGCGGCCACGGTGACTCTGGGGAAGAGCCGGACCCTGCCCTTGGACCTGTCCAACACCGGCGGTCAGACGCTGAATTTCGCGATCACCGAGCAATCGGTGACGGCAAGCGCCCAGATGACTGGCACCGCCAAGATCGCGATTCCGACCTTTACCGGTCTGATCCCGGTTTCGGAGGTTCCAGCGTCCACCGGACCGGCGCCACGTGACGCCATCAAAGACTTGTCTGCGGCCGCTCCCGCGCCGGCGCAGCCGTTGGGGACTCTGAGTGGCGCGCCGGCCTTTGCCATGGACGTCTATCCCGGCGAGAATCTGGTCAGCATTCCCAGTGTCGATGTTCCTGGAACCTGGAACGTCATCGCCAACAAACCTGGCACCTCCTATTTAGCCGGGGACTTCATCGGCGGCGATTTCACCAAGCTCTATGCCCTCGATTACGCGACCAACCAGTTGCACAGTCTGGATACGGTCACCGGAGCCACCACGGTGATCGCTGCCGCCGCGCCGATTGCCGGTGAAACCTGGACCGGCATGAGCGGGGGGAGTAATGGGGTCATGTATGCCTCCGGGAGTGTCTGTGGATCATCATCGACGCTCTACAGCGTCAACCTCACGACCGGCGAGCCAACGGTGATCGGTCCCATCACCAATGGCCCCTGCATCATCGATATCGCCATGTCGCCGGACAACACGTTCATCTATGGCGTAGATATCATGAACAATGTCCTGGTGCGTATCGATCCGGCGACCGCTGCCGGCACGGTGGTTGGCTCGGTCGGGGTCGACGCCAATTATGCCCAAGGAATGGACTTCGATGATGCCTCCGGCATCCTGTACTGGGCGGCCTGGACCAGTGATAGCGGTGCGGGCGAGATGCGGGTGATCGACATCACCACGGGCAACAGCGCCCTGGTCGGCGCCTTCCCGGGCGGCGCCGAGACGGACGTCCTGGCCATCGCCACGGGTGGGGTGGTGGATGTCCCCTGGCTCAGTGAGAGTCCGACGTCCGGCGTTCTGGCACCCACGGCGCATCAAGTTGTCAACGTGACCTTCGATGCCGGCGTCGACGGGATGACGGTCGGCGTTTACCAGTCCAAGCTGAACGTCCGGACCGATACACCCGATGGTACGCTGAGCGTTCCGGTGGAGTTGACCGTGGTCGACGCCGTGGTGGCCGATTTCGTCGTCGATTTCGGCAGCACCGGCCTGTGGCTCTACACCCTGAATGATCTGGGTGCGACCAGCAATGATCCGGACGCGACCATTGATGGTGCTTGGGACAGGATCCACGACGGGAATGCGGAAGGTCTGGCTGGCTGGTCGGGCGGGCTGGCGGTAGACTTAGGCACCAAAGGTCTCTGGAACTACAACGGCGCGACCTGGAAAAAGGTCTATCCCCTCAGTCCCATCAACGGTGGACTGGCAAACTGGGCGGGCGGGCTAGCGGTGGACTTCGGCACCAAGGTCCTCGTGAACTATGACGGTAAGTCCCTTAAATGGCTCCATACCGGGATGTCCGGCAAGGGTGTAATGGCCGGATGGTCAAAGGGGTTGGCGGTCGACCTCGGCCCGAGCGGCCTCTGGAACTATAACGGCACGACCTGGGCAAGGATCAATGTCAACCGACCCGATGTTCGTGGACTGGCCGCCTGGAGCGGTGGGCTGGCGGCGGACTTCGGCGGCACCAAGGGTCTCTGGAGCTATGACGGCACCGACTGGAAGAGTATCCATACCGGGAATCCCGGCGATGGCGGAATCGCCGGATGGACGAATGGGTTGGTGGCGGACTTTGACTCCAACGGGCTTTGGAACTATGACGGCACGACTTGGACGAAACTCAGTGCCTGGAATGCCGGCAAGGGCGGCGTAAGCGAATGGAGCGGTGGTCTGATGGTCGACTTTGACGGCAGAGGTCTATGGAACTTCGACGGTGAGGTCTGGCGCAGACTCATCAGCGGCATCGATGCCGAGGCGCTGAGTGCGGTGAGTTGGCCTGGTAAGTAAGCAGCAGGACGGCTGGAAAGCCCCGCTTCTTGGCTAAGGCCGGAAGCGGGGCTTTTCTTTGAACGCCCCATTGGAGAGGCAGCGCCGCGCCGAGGTGCGCTCACAAGCAACTCAAGTCGGCCGGTTCGTCGATGTCCTGAAGCTCGGCGCCCACCCAGACCCGCCAGCTCAGTGCCTTGATACGAGCAAGCGTCAGCTCCGCGACCGCCGCGGTGCTCCAGGGCAGGTCCGCAAACAGGCTGGGATGGAAGGCCCGCAGGCCGAGGAGCACGTATCCCCCGTCATGGGCCGGGATCATCGCCGCCTCGCACTCGTCCAGGGCGGCGGCGGCTGCACGCAGGTGCTGGATGGATAGCGCCGGGCAATCGGTGCCGATCAGCAGGACCCGCCGCGTCGCGTCCCCGCCTGAGTCCAAGTGCCGCCGCGCGGCCCGAGCCAGGCGCGCCCCCAGGTCACCCTCCCCCTGGTCACTGGTCGCAAGCCCCGGCGGTAGGGCCTGCCCGACCCAGTCGGGGTGAGTGACGGCCGGACTGGCGCACAGCTCGACCGGGCCAACTCCGGCCGCTAGCGCCTGCCTCAGGGTCTGGTCAAGCAGGCGTTTGGCGAGCCGCGCCGCGCCTGCCGCGCCCAAGGCGGGGATGAGCCGGGTCTTGACCCGACCGTGGACCGGGGCCTTGGCAAAGACCAGGATGCGCGCCGCGTTCATGCTTGGGCCTGCGGCGCGGAAGCGGCATCCCGCGGCGGTCCACCGCCATAGCGTTCGGCCAGCAACTGGGCTGGTGCGCCACGCCGGTAGGCGAAGCGCAGCCGCCACAGGAGAACGGTGCGCCACGGACCCTGTGTTTCCCAGCGCCGACCGGAGGTGACGACCCGTTCCCGCAGGCCGGCCGGGGGGCCAAAGCGCTTGCGCCGCTGCTTCATGGCGTTGCGGGTTGGCCGGCGTCCCCCAGTGCCCCGCCGCAACTGCTGCCTTGGCCCGCGGTGCAGCCGTAGCAGTGGTCGGCCACGGCGATAGGCGTCGCGGCGTAATCCGTCTCCAACAGGTCACGCAGGTGCGGCCAGGCCTCGCCGGATTCCTCCGTGCGCATGGCCAGCCCCAATTGCTGGTTGAAGTCACAGTTGAACAGCCGGCCCTGCCAGTCCACGCTGATCAGGTCGCGGCACATGACCTGGTCAAGGTTCTCGCGGCAGTGGTTCGCCTTGAGCAGCGCCAGGTAAGCCGTGAACTGCCCCCGGGAGACCAGGGTGCTGCCGAAACGGCAGATGGGCATGTTGGCGAGGACGTAGAGCCGGTTGAAGACAATCCCGTGCCGCTCCCACAGCTCCCGCTTGAAGGCGACCTCCAGCCCCGCCTGAGCCGGCGGAAGGCTCGCATCGCCCGGGTTGTAGACCAGATTGAGGCGCCGCTCGCCGTCTTGCCGGCCATAACCCAGTGCATTGAGGCGCCTCAGACCGTCGATACTGCGGGCATAGACCCCGTGGCCGCGCTGCGCGTTGACGTTCTCCTCCAGATAGCCGGGCAGGGAGGCCAGGACTTCCACCCCATGTTCGGCGAGGAGTTCCGCCAGGTCTTCCTGTCCGGGCTCGCTGAGGATGGTCAGGTTACAGCGGTCGATGACGTGCGCGCCCAGGCCCCGCGCCGCCCGCACCAGGTCGCGAAAGCGCGGGTGCAACTCGGGCGCACCGCCGGTCAGGTCCAGGGTCGGCACGCGCCGGGCGGCCAGCACGCGGGGAATCAGCGCCAGATTGGCATCGTCCATCTGCTCGGTCCGGCCGGGACCGGCATTGACGTGGCAGTGCAGGCAGCTCTGATTGCAGCGATAGCCCAGGTTGACCTGCAAGGTCGCCAGGCCGCGGCGGCGCAGGAGCGGGAAGTCGGTGCCGAGCAATCGGGGTAGGGTAGCGTGCATGGGAAGTTCCGTCGTGGTCTACCGGGGTGAGTGATTGGGGCGTAGCGCAAGCGGGGCCCATAACATTCAACTTATAAGTTGAACGAAAGCGGGGAATCTGCCAGGATTGGGTCACCTTATCCCAACAGCCGTACCAGCGACCGGCGGCAGCCCCCTTTGAACAGCTTCATTCTGGCCGATGAGGCCGCCCCCATCCGCCTCGGCGCCTTTTTCGGTATCTTCGCCCTTAATGACCATCACCCACGCATTTTGAAGGAACCCGATCCAGATCCATACCGCTAAATTGACCGACAGGCCCGTCACGTTGCTCGGCGCTACCGGCACCCAGACCTGCGACCCCATCGTTGTGGAGAACACCCATGAAGATCCTGATTGTCTTGAACCGCGAGCCCTACGACAGCACCGATGTCACCTGGAACGCGCTGCGGCTGGCCGGCACCCTGACCGACGGCGGACAGGAGGTCCGTTTATTCCTGATGAACGACGCAGTTGATCTGGCGCGCGAGGTCTGCCGTCTGCCCGAGGGCTATGACCAAGATCTCTCCGGGATGCTCAAGGCCCTGATCACGCGCGGCGTCGCGGTCAATGTCTGCGGGACCTGCATGGCGCGTTGCGGGATCTACAAGAACCATCCCTATTTCGAGGGTGCCGAGCACTCGACCATGAAAGCGCTGGCGGAGTGGGTCGTCGATAGCGACAAGGTGCTGACCTTCTGAACCCTTGCGTCGTCCACCACAGGCACTCGCCGGCGTACCAAGCTGCCAGCCGGCGCCTCGGCCTGGAGCACGAGGTCCAGGTCGCTCGCCGCGGCGCTCGATGTGATCGAGGCGGCGGTCCTGCGCGCGAATAAAGGCGCCGGGGGCACCTGCTGCCGGACATGAGCCCAAGCAGCCTGGAGAGCCCTAAGGTCAAAGGAGTTGGGGGCGTCTCGCCCCGACACGCTAGGGCCGCTCGGGACCGATGAGGGCGGCAACGCGATCGGCATCGATAGTCGCCCGCGAGGGCGTTGATCATAAATCCGGCCACCGCGTGATCTGCGCGGTCGTCGGTCCGCACAGCGGACCCTACAGATCACGGTGTTACCGTAGGGTCCGCTGTGCGGACCGTCCGCGGCCGGCCGGAACGATGATCAAGGCCCCCGCGAGGATCAGCCCGGCGGTCAGGACGCGAGATGAGCTGGAAGACCGCCTACCGCTCCATTTACTACGCGCAGGCACCGGAGCCCGTGGATTTGGAACTCCTGGTGTATGTCATGCACGGCCCCTGCGAGGTGCCCGGCGGGGTCTGCTGAGTCATTGCCGCGATGATCAAACACTTTGCATAATCCCGTCTATGATTCTCAAACCCCTACCCCAGGCGTCCGCACGGAGCGACTATCGGCTGGTCGTCTTCGATTTCGATGGGACCTTGGCCGATAGCTTCGATTGGTTCGTCCGGGCTTTGAACGGGATCGCGCCGCGCTATCGCTTCCGGCCGATCGCACCGGCCGAGCGTGACCGGCTGCGGGACCTACCCGCCCGCATGGTCCTGCGTCAGCTGGGTGTGACCTGGTGGAAGCTGCCGGTGGTCGCCCACGCGTTGCGGCGGCGCATGGCCGACGACCTGGACGGCATCCGGCTCTTTGCCGGAGTCGCCCCCATGCTGCGCGAGTTGGCCGATGCCGGTCTGGCCTTGGGGATCGTGAGTTCCAACGCGGAGCGCACGGTGTGCCGACTGCTGGGGCCGGAGAATTTGCGTCCGGTCCGCTATCTGGAGTGCGGTGCAGCGATCCATGGCAAACAGGCGCGGCTGCGGCAGGTTCTGAGCGCCGCCCGGGTTGCCCCCGCGCAGGCGATCTATATCGGCGACGAGATCCGGGATATCGAGGCCGCGCGCGGTGTGGGCATGGCGGCCGGCGCGGTCCTCTGGGGCTATAACAGTGCACAGGCGCTGCGCGCCCATCGCCCGGACCACGTCTTTGCGTCGATGGATCAGATTGCACACGAAATGAGTCCGCGACGCCGCGGATGACTCCCCCCCTCGGCGAGCCGAGCGGGGCCGGTGACCGCAACCCGGCAGGTCGCCGTGCTGGTGAGCGCGGGTCTCGGCACCGGGTGGAGGTCCTGCGCCGGATGCACCGGGTCGCCGGCGCACTGAGCAGGGTCGAATTCCCCGATGACCACCTGGTGCCCGAGTCGAGCGGCGTGAACACGAACCCTGGTTGAACCCCTACACCCCGGGGCGCTACACTTCAGAATAATCGGCCGCGCGAGTGCGGCCCCAGTATAGCCCTCGGACGTGATAACCGGACGTAGGGGCGGGTTTAAACCCCGCCCCTACACGAAGGTCTGTCTGGATATCAGGTGCGAACGCTATACCAACCGTTCCACGATTCCCTTCCGGAGAGATGCTCATATGGGTGCAATTGGTGACGCTTTGGTGCGTTTCGCACAGCCGCTGATCGATGGGACTGACGGTTCGCCGGAGCAGTTGCGGAAGGCATTTTCGCTCGCTCAGTTGTGCTGGAATCTGGCGGTGACGTCGGAGGAGCGTCGCGACGCGTTACTGGCGCAAATGCAGCCGGATCTGAACATGGATGACGGAGAGTTTAAGGAATTTAAAAGCAATATCGTTTTTCCGATGATCCTGCGACATCGTGAGTTATTTCCAGGCATGCACCAAAAAGGCGCCATGGCTCCTTCGCGCCGTGCGCCCAGCCATGCGATTCCGCCATCAGCACCGCCTCGCCTCGTCAAGAAGTATGCGGGCACTGGGCGCAATGCGCCGTGTCCCTGCGGCAGCGGGAAGAAATACAAGGTCTGCTGTGGGCGTTGAACCAATGGCATCTGAAAACGTCCACCTCCATGTTTAGACCTGCCGGCTCGCTCGTGGGTTTTCATTTCCGTATCGATTATCTGCAATTCATGCTTGATCCGTTGCGCCTGATGGGTAGAGAGTTAAACGAGTCCATTAGGTAGCATCTTTGGTGTCTCGATCGTTATCGTAATCGTAATCGTAATCGTAATCGAGTGCGGTTGATGATCCCCGCAAGGCCCTTGATCATCGTTCCTGCACAGCCTGGGGTCAGGCGCTACATGATGCCGGACGATGGGCGCAATCCGGTTTTCCGTTCCACCGTGCCCCGAACCCCAAACCCAACGCACCTATGACCGCAACATCATGAGCAAGCTTTCCGCGAAGATCAAAGAGGAGTTCCTTGCGATACTTCCACCGACACTCTTCTTTTTTGTCGCCCTGCACCTCGTGGCGCTGATCCACGTCTTGATGCTCAAGGGAACCGGAATCCCGGTCAAGACTTCCATGTCGATCGCGGTCGCGGCCCTGATCCTCGGCAAGGCGGTCCTGCTCGCCGACCTGCTGCCCATCATCAATCGCTATCCTCACAAACCACTGATCTACAATGTGGTCTGGAAGACTTTGCTCTATCTGCTGATGGCCGCGCTGATCCATTACCTGGAGCGGCTCGTGGAGTTCTCCCGGCAGGCCGGCGGTGTCGTGGCCGGCAATGAGAAGCTGCTTGCCGAGATGGTTTGGCCGCATTTCTGGGCCATCCAGATTCTGCTGTTCGTCCTCATTGTCATGTACTGCACCACGGGAGAACTGGTGCGCGTGATCGGCAAAGAGAAGGCACGGCGGATCTTCTTCGGACCGCTCCCCGCATGAATAACTCGAGCAGCCTGTCGGACTTAGCCCCTAGGATTGGGGTATGAGTCAACATAAAGGATTGTTGTTGCTCCACAATCTAACGTAAGGTGATTCCCGCGAAAAATCCAACCCGTAGGAGCCCGCTTGNGGGCGACGGGTGGGGCACAATGACGCGATTCCGGCAGGTCACGTCGCCCGCAAGCGGGCTCCTACGGAGCTTGATTCTTGATAGCGTCTTATTCGGAAATCGCCTAAAGTCCGACAGGTTGCTAGGTCCGGTTATCACGTCCGAATGCTAAAAAGTTTTCCGCGCAGGCGGGGAGGGGGGAACGATGCAGATCACCGGGATGCTGTGGGGGGCGAAGCTCCTTGAGTATGTGGACTATCCGACCGCGGAGGTGCTGGGTCCGGACGCGACCGGCGCGCAGGTCAAGGACCTGATCGATCGCTGGGGCAGCGTGCTGATCAAGCCCATCTTTAAGGGCGGCATCGGCAAGAAAGGCAAGTCCGGGTTGATTGGGCGGGCCACAGATCTGGCAACTGCCATGCGCGAGAAGGAGCGGCTGTTTTTCGTCGAGCACCGGGTCGGCAATCAAGTGGCCAAGGCCGAGGGCGTCACCTTCGAGGGTGCTGTGCCGGCCGAGCACGAGATCTATGTGTCGATCTCGGACGCAACCCGCTACCGTGCCCCGACGCTGACCATCACCCACCACGGCGGCGTCGACATCGAAGATCTGGCGTCCGACCAGATCGCAACCATCCCCTTTGACGCCCTCACCGGCTTCAAGGGGTTCATCGTCGCCAATGCACTGGACAGCATCGACGCGCCGCGCGAGATCATCAGCCCGCTGGTACAGAATCTGCCGAAGCTGTGGGACCTCTTCAGTAATTACGGCATGAGTATGCTGGAGCTGAATCCGATCCGCATGATGCCGAAGGGCCAAGGGCGGTTGGTCCCGGTCGCCTGCGATTTCAAATGCTCCTTCGACGGCGACGACCCGGCCTGGCATCGGCTGAGTCTGCCCGACAACCTGGAATCCGCGAGCTACTCGGCCTTCGAGATTGAAGTCAACGCGGCGGCGCGCTGGGCGGCACCCATCCGGCCGAGTCGCTGGTGCCGGGCACGGTCGCCATCTATTCGAACTCCGGCAACTTCACGACCACGATCGCCGTCTATCTGCTGACCGCCGGCTGGGGGACCACCGTCTCGTTGTCGTCCGGCAAGGACGTCTATATTCACTTCGCGGCCGCGGAGTTCACGAACGCCTTCCACCACGACCGCCGCAGCCATGCGGCCGTGATGTACATCGAGCCCGGCGGCTACTACGAGCGGGACCTGGTGTTCGAGAAGCCGGTCATCGCCTGCATCGTCGGGCGCTGGAAGGACCGGTTGACCAAGGCCTGCGGCCACGCCGGTGCCATCGCCGGCAGCGGCGACAATGCCGCCGCCAAGGAGCGTTGGTTCATGGAGAAGTGCGGCGTCGATGCCGTCTATACCGCCGAACACCCGGTCTTCTCGGCCAAAGGGGCGGTCGTCACCAACATCGCCGACATTCCGTCGGCCATGACCGCCGTGATGGCGCTCAATCGCCGGCAGCCGGACTTCGCGCCGATCGGCGACCTGTCGATGAAGTGCTGGTTCGCCGATGACACCGGGCTTGCGCTGCCTTCGGTGCTCGACGTCAAGCCGGTGCCGGCCGTCGATCCCTACAAGGGGCAGATCGAGGCGGTCAACCGCCAGCTCGGTGTGATCCCGCCGCGGGAGGTCATGAAGGACGCCTCCGGCGCATCCATGATGGACCCGGAAACGCAGATCACGCGCTTGCACGGCGTCAGCATCCTGGACCTGGCCACCCGTACCTACGAGGACAACCTGGTCCTGGCCCTGGTGCGCGAGTATCCCGACGACTCCGGCCAGGCGCTCGCCAATGTCGCGCTGAACGCCTATGTCAATCTGCACGGCACGCCGATGCTGGCGGCGGCGCACGCCGCCCGCGAGGCCGGCAGCAGCCCGAACACGGCGCTGTGCGGGGCAGTGGCGCTGATCGGGCCGAAGCTGGTGGAGGGTGCCGGAACGGCCGTGCAAACGCTGCTGGACGTCTTGCGGCAATCGGGCATCACGGACCTGGCCGATCCGCATGCCGCCGTCGATGCGCGCATCGCCGCGACGACCCCGGAGCAGGCCGGCACCCTGCTCGCCGCCGCGCCGGACCCCTTGGCCGAGGCCATGCTCGCGGGTGCGCGGGCCCGCGGCGTGGTCGAGACCGCGATCCTGCGCTACCTGACCGGCCTGGCCGCTGCACAGGGCGGCCACCCGAGCGCGGACGCCGTGCTCGCCGCCATCTGCTTGCACCTCGCCTGGCGGCCGCTGCTGCACAAGCGGATCTCGGTGACGACCCTGGCCAATCTGCCCTGGCACCTGCGCGTCGCGGCGACGCTCGTCGGCGCGTCGGTGAGCCCGGCCCGCCAGGGCGCGGATCAGTTCGGCGGCGTCCCGGTGCAATCCCTGATCGATGGCTGGAGCTTCACCGAGACCGCCTACCTCGCCTTGCTGGGGTGCCGACCCGATGCCGATGGGCGCTTCGCCTTCTCGGTGCTGCTTGGGCTGACCGCCTCCAACGGCCCCGGCACCATCTCGGCCCAGGGCGCGAAGGGTGCGGTCAGCGCGGACGGGCCGGAGATGCCCGAGCGGGTCCAGATCAACAAAGGCTATCTCGGCTTTCTGAGCCACACCGGCTTTGCCCACGGCGGCAACGGCTTCGAGGCCATGCAGTTCCTGATCGCGCGCTTTCGCGGGCGCACGCTGGCCGATCCCGGCGATCCGCATCATGGCCTGGACCTGGTCCGCATCGCGGCCGACTATGCCGTCGACTTCAAGCTCCAAAAGGCCAAGGCCAAGGCCGTCGGCAACCTGTCCTACGCCAAGATCCCGTGCGTCAACCACCCGATCTTCAAGGGCAAGGAGGTCAATCTGGACCCCCGGGAGGTCTATGTCCGGGAACTCTTCCAGTCCCGCGGCAGCTACAACATCTTCCACGAGTTCTACCACGAGCTGGTTCATGCCCTGGCCAGCTACGGCGTCAGCAGCAACGTCTATTGCGTCAACATCGACGCGGTCATCGCCGTGATCCTGCTGAAGATCTTGTGGCGGCCCTATGTCGCCGGCGAGGTCGACGCGAGCTTTTTGGAATACGGCGCCTTCACGACCTTCCTCTACGGCCGCGTCATCGGTACGGCCGCCGAGATCGAGGATCACACGACCCGCGGCCGCAATATGGATACGCGCACGGCGGCGAGCCAGTGCCGGTTCGTCGCCTGATCGGCCGGCGGGATGCCGCCCGGCAGGGCGGCGACGTCTTTTCCGCCGGTTCCGAGTGGTTAACGTGCAGCGAGGCGTCGAACTGGCCCCTGGCGATCAGGGTGCTGCCGAGGCGCCGGATCGGCATGTTGGTCAGGGTGTAAGGTGATTTCCTGGAAACCATGAAAGGCGCGCAGCGACCCTGTGGGAGCGGCGTCCCGCCGCGATGGGGCCCGGCGCGTCGCCCTACCGTTCGAGGTCACCGCGGCACTCATCGCGGCGGGACGCCGCTCCCACGGGGGACATTCATCTTCCGGGGTGGCTCATGTTCCTTCCATGGACGTTAGCCGGACGCGCCACCGCCGCCCGCAAAAGCCCGGGCCAGGTCTTGGTCGCTCCGCCGGGCAGACCCGGTCAGGGACCCCCATCAGTGGATCCGTCGGCCGACTGCACGCGACAGACGTCGCGCACCAGATCCATGAGCGCATCAAGATCGCGACAGGTCTGCAGGCGCTGGGCATCAATGCACAGGATCGGCGGGCCGTCCCCCAGACTCAGGACCGCCGGCAGGGTGACCTCAAAGTCCGGGAAGCGGGTTCGCAGCTCATCCCGATGCAGAAACGCGCAGTCGGTGTCGAGGGATTGCGGGCGCCATGGACATGCGGGCCTCGTAATAGGGCAGCGCGCCCTCGGCCACCAAGAGCCCCGCCAAGACGGCGAGGCCGACCCACAGGTCGAGACTCACGCCGCATCACCCCCTGAGATCGCGCCGCGTTGCCGTTCGTAGAGGGCCGCGAGGCGTTCAGGCGGGGCGCCCAGCAGGAAACGTGCGAGCAAGAGTCCGTTGGCCAGTTGCTGTCGCGCCGGCCCGTTCGCCAGGAAGCGGCTGGCCGAGGTGGTCACCGCGCTCGGCAGCTTGGCGATGCGGCTGCACCGGCGCACGCGGCGGGCCAGTTCCACATCCTCGAACAGCGGCCAGTCGGGGAAGCCGCCGACGGCAGCGAAGAGGTCGCGCCGGATGGTCATGGCCTGATCGCCGAAGGTCGTCAGCCGCGACTCGAAACGCGAGCCCCAGGCATAGGCGCCAAGCAGCCAGTGGCGCTGATCGAAGGCGATCCGGAAGCAGGCCATGCCGATGCCGGGGTCGCGAAAGGCGGTCTCAAGGACCGATCCGGCATCGCGGGGCAGGTCCGTGTCGTCGTGCAGGAACATCAAGAGTTCGCCCGAGGCGGCGCGGGCCCCGCCGTTGCACTGAGTTCCGCGACCGCGCGGTGCCCTGACCAGTCGCCAGCCCGCCGGCAACCGCGGCTGCGCCTCGAGCGGATCCAGGTCGTCCGGCTCGCAGAGAATGATCTCCGCGCCGGGGAGACACGCGGCCGTCCCGGCGCAGCGCTCGCGCAACGCCGTGCTCAGGCGTCGGGTCGGGATGACTACGGAGATTGGCCGCATCGGTAAGGTACTTCAAAGTTGGGGCGCCAAACTCCGAAGGTGGGTGCGTCGGGATTTGATAAAACCGTCCAGCGTCCCGGTCCCTCGGCACGGCGCTCCGCTTCCCGATTTGCTCGCGTCGTGACCGGGTTTGGCCGAGCGCCCCAGTGCGGAGGCCCGAGACGACACGGCACTCTTTGTGTGAAAACGACGCTTCAGGCGCTGACCAGGACTATCCCCCCCGACTGATGCAAACGTTCAAGTCTGCAAGGCGCGGTCACGCCGTTGGCCCAACCACCAGGTCAGACCGGCGATGGCGATGATCACCAGTGTGGCGCCCACCAGGAGCATGATCGACTGCTCGAGCCACCCGATGGCAGGCACGGCAAGGAACAGCACGGCGCCCAACCCGCAGATCCGCCAGACCCGCGCCTGCAATCCGGCCATGAAGGTGCCGAGTGCCAACAGGGTCAGCATGACGAGCCCGGAGGCATTGGTGTTGAGCACACCCTGCACCCCCGCATTGTATAGAATATAGGTGGCGACGATCAGCGCAAACCAGTTCAGCGCCTGCACCGTAACCAATTCCCACCGGGCCTCCGGCGTCGTGAAATGGCGCCACCCCTCGATGATGCAGATGACGGCGTAGACCGGCATCACGAATATCCAATAGTGTGACCTACAGCGTTGCCTCAAAGCCGGAGATGACGTCGAACAGTTCTTCGTCGATCGCGCCCTGGCGTAAGCGGTGGAACTTGCCGTTGAGGGCCTCCAGCAGTTCGTCGATGTTCTTGTCGGCACGCTGCATCGCGGCGAGGCGGCTGGCGTTCTCGCTCGCCAGCGATTCGGCGCAGGCGCGAAAGAGCGAGACGAAGAGATACTCGCGGATGAGCGCGCTCAGGGTCGCGGCTCCGGTACCCATGACCTCGGGGAGGTTCCCGGTCGGCCAGGGGAGCGCGGCGAGCCGGCGTTGCCAGGCGTCGTCCAGCGGCAGCAGCCGCTGGCTGACGGGCGCATAGACGGCACCGGACGCCGGACGGTTGTAGTACAGATGGATCTGCGCGACGCGATTCCCGCGAGCCTCGCTTGCGACCAGGATCTGCCCGATGAGCGGGGTGATGGCCGCGACCGAGCCCGGCACGGCGAACCGGCCCACCACCGGCAAACCGGCATCCGTCAACCGCGCATGGACGCGCTCACCGACGGCCCAGACCAGCGGCCGGTCGGTCAGGGCGGCCAGGGCCTGCACCGCGTAGTCGGTCACTACATCGTTGAATTGGCCCACCAGTCCCTGGTCGGAGCCAAACACGATGCCACCGATCCGGCTCGTGTTCTTACCCCGATCCGGTTCGATCGGCGCCCCGGACATCGCCACGTCCGCCCCGCTGCCGCGGAAACAGACGCCGAGGCCAAGTTCCACCGTACGTGCATAATCGCCCAAAGCGCGCACCGCCTGCTCGTACTGGCCGATACTGGACGCGGCCAAGGTCTTCATGGTGCGGACAACGGATTGGAGATCGTCGGCGTTCCTGATCTGGCGGCGCAGGCTGGCGGTGCTGTCGCTCATCGGGCCTCTGGTCAGTCTTGGTGTGCGCGGACGAATAGCACCGGTTCGGTTGCGAGCACGTCGCGCACCCGCGTCAGCCGGTTGCCGAGCCGCGCCCGGTCGTGTGGGGAGTCGATGGTGCGCTCGGCCGCCTCGGCGATTTCTTCGACAGTCTGTCCAAGCGCCCGGCGCCGATCGGGGCTCAGGGTCCGACTGGCGATGGCTTCAAGTGCGCCGAGCATCCGTAACAGGACGGCGACGTTGCCGCCGGCATTCTGGCGGATTTGGTCGAAGGACTCGCTCACCAGGCCCGCAAAGCTCGGGCCGCGGGCCATCACCCGCAATTCATCCTGGTCCAGCCAATGGGCGGCGGCAATCCGCCGGGGGGCCAGCCGGACCAGGATGGCGGCCAGATAATCGACGCACATCACGGCGGTCGTGGTGTCGTTGACGCCGGGCGAGAGTGCCTTCATGGCGATGTCGACGATCTGCCGGATGCCGTAGGCGACATCCTGCTCCACGGTGCGCTGGCGGCTGACGACGAAGGGGGCGTTCAGTTCGGCCGTGATCCTGTCGTCCAGGCCGCCATGGTCGATCGCCGAGACCAGCGGCGTACCCACGACCACAAAATCCCCGATGCCGCGGTCCATCCGCACGATGGTCCCGTGCGCTCGGGCGACCGCCAGCAGCGCGTCCGCATCGACCGTCTGGATATAGCCGGTCCGTTCGGCCGGGACGGCCACCCAGGCCCGCATGGCAAGCGCCTGCGCCAGGTTGGCGTCCGTGTCTTCGTCCGCGTGGTCGCCAAGGGTCTCGGGGAAGAGTTGATCCACCGCCGCGAGGGTCTCCTGGGCAGCCGCGGCGATAATGCGCGACGCCTGGATCGAGGTTGAGACGTAATGAATGAAGTAGATCAGCACGGCGATTCCGACGAAGGCCAGGATCAGGCCGCCCAGCACCGCCAGCGTCGGGACGAACCCCCCTTCGTCACCCCCGCGAATCGTCCGCAGCACCACCAGGCAATAGGCAAAGATGCCGACGAAGACGCCGAGCACCGCCTGGTTGACGCGGTCGCGCATAAAGTTGCGAATGACCCGCGACGTATACTGGCTGGAGGCCAGCGCCAGGGCCACGAGCGTGATGGAGAACACCACCCCGGCGACCGTGATCATCGAGCCGGCGACCGCGGTGAGCAGGCCGCGGGCGCCGTCCGCGCCGGCGCCGAAGAGCAGCGGCCAGCGCTCGACCACATGCAGCTCGACGGTCACGTCCAAGGTGATCAGCAGGGTCGCGAGCGCTACGGCGTCCAGCACGATCACGGCCGGGACGAACCAGAAGCTGGAGCGTTTGGCTTGCCACCAGTAGTGCAGTTTCGCGAACATGGGCTTTGACCTTGTCGTTATGGCGGGCTTGCTTCGGTCGGTTGCCCGGGGGCCGCCGTGTCCGGCGCACGGGCGGCCCCGCCCGGAGGATGCGGCACCGCCGGCGACTGGAATCCGCTGAGCGCCCGGCCGGCCAGGTCGATGAGCGCCTGCCGATCCCCGCCGCTCAAGGTCTCGGCGCCAGTCAGGCGCTCGCGCAGTTCGTCCGGGAGCTGCGCCGCGGCCGCCTGCACCGCTTGCTCGGCCGCCGTCATCCGCTCGAGGTCCACCGTGTCGAAGAGCCCCGCGGTCAGGGCCAGCAGGATGGCGAGCTGCGCCGGCACCGCCACCGGGGCGAGCTCCGACTGCTTGAGGCAGGCGCGGATGCGCTGCCCATGCGCGATGATCGCGCGGGTCGGTTCATCCACCCGGGCGCCGAACCGGGCAAAGGTCTCCAATTCCTCGAACTGCGCAAAGCTCAGCTTGAGGTCGCCCGCGACCGCGCGGTAAGCCGCCCGCTGCGCCTTGCCGCCGACACGCGAGACTGACTTGCCGACATCGACCGCCGGCAGCACGCCCAATGCGAACAGCGAGGGCGACAGATAGACCTGCCCGTCGGTGATCGAGATCAGATTGGTCGGAATATAGGCCGAGATGTTCTCGGCCTCGGTCTCGATGATCGGCAGGGCGGTGAGCGAACCCCCGCCGCGCTCCGGACTCAGGTGGGTGGCACGCTCCAACAGGCGCGAGTGGATGTAGAAGATATCACCGGGGAAAGCCTCGCGGCCGGGCGGGCGGCGCAGCAACAAGGACAGCTCGCGATAGGCGCGGGCATGGTGGGTGAGGTCGTCGTAGACGATCAGCACGTCGCGCCCGCGCTCCATGAAATGCTCGGCGATGCTGGTCGCGGCGTAGGGGGCGATGTAGGCGAGCCCCGGCGCGTCGTTGCCCTCGGTCACCACCACCACGGTATAGTCCAGTGCGCCCTGCTCCCGTAAGGTGGCCACCGCCTTGGCGATGGCGGACGCCCGCTGACCGATGGCGCAATAGACACACAGGACATCCTGGCCGCGCTGGTTGAGGATGCTGTCGATCGCAATGGCGGTCTTGCCGGTTTGGCGGTCGCCGAGGATCAGCTCGCGCTGGCCGCGGCCGATCGGAATAAGCGCATCGATGACCTTGATCCCGGTCTGGAGCGGGACGGTGACGGGCGCGCGGTCCATGATGGCCGCCGCCGGGCGTTCGATCGGCAGGCGCGCGTCGGTGCGCACCGGCCCCTGACCATCGAGCGGCCGGCCGAGCGGGTCGATGACGCGCCCCAACAGGCCATCGCCGACGGCCACGTCCATGACCCGGCCGGTGCGTTCGACCAGATCCCCGGCGTGCAACTGCCAGTACTCCCCGAGCAGCACGACACCGATCGCGTCCGCGTCCAGGTTGAAGGCGATGCCGAAGACCTCGCCGGGAAACGCCAGCAACTCCTCGAAGCCGACGCCAGGCAGGCCGGAGACCGTGGCGATACCGGTGGAGACGGTCGCAATGGTGCCAACCTCGTGTGGGGTCAGGTGCGGACTGAACTGTTCGCGGGCCTGGCCGATGGCGGCGAAGGCGCGATCGAAGACCGGCTCCAGGCGGTCGGGCGCGGCCGTCATGGGTGCGGTGCTGCGGTGTCTGAAGGGTCAGGCCCGGCCGCGGTGTGCGGCGGCCCCTTCTCCTTCAATAGCTCGCCGACGCCGCGTTCCAGCGACCGCAGGTAATCCGCGATGTCCCAGGCGATCTGTTGCCCATTCGCGGTGAGCACGATCCCGCTGACCAGGTCCGGCGCGGTCTCGAACCGGATCGGGACGGCCGGTGCGAAAGCGGTATGGATGACATCTTGAATCGCCGTGCGTTGCGCCGCGGGTAGATCGAAGGCGCTACGTACGCAGGCCGGGTCGGTCGCCGTCTGCAGCGCCAGCGCGAAGACGGCGTGCGCCGCGTCGTCCATCGTCCGCAGGCGCTCGATCAAGACCGCGACCAACCGCTCTTCCAGACTCGCCCCAGCGAGATCGGTCAGCGTCTTGCGCGCAATCGCGAAGACCTCCTGCACGGTCCGGCGCCGCAGTGCCTGATCGAGTTGATCGGCTTCCTGTCGCAACGCGTCCCGGCGTTGGGCCCGCAAGGCATCGGCGGCTTGCCGGGCCTCTTCCAAGAGCCGCTGACGCTCGGCCTTCGCCTCGTCCATCGCGTGGGTAAAGAGGGCCGCACGCTGCTGATCGAAGGCTTCGTTCTTGTGCTGGAAGGTCTCGCGCTCGTGCTGCGCCGCCGCCCGTTGCGCATCGGCGTCCGCCAGTTCGGCGGCGATCCGCCGCTCCCGTTCATCGATGGCGTGGAGGATCGGCTGGTAGAGGAAACGCTTCAGCAACCACACCAGGACGAGAAAATTGACCACCTGCGCACCGACGGTGAACCAATCGATGAGCATGACCTACCGACCCGCGGCCTGGGCGACGGCGAGGTTCCAGAACGGGTTGGCGAAGAGGAGGATCATCGAGACCACAAAGCAGTAGATGGCGGTGGACTCGATCATCGCGAGCCCCACGAACAGGGTCCGGGTGATGGTGGCGGAGGCATCGGGCTGTTGCGCCAGCGCGGTCAGCGCGGTGGCGACCGCGCGGCCCTCCGCCAGGGCGGGCCCCATGGTGCCGAAGCCGGTGGTGAGACCGGCGATGACGATCGACGCGACGGCAATGATGGTGAAGCTATCCATGGTGGTCCTCGGGTTGATTCGGAGTGGGCTCAAGTGCCGGGCGCCGGTTCCGACGGCGCCGGCTTGCGTGTACGGGTCGCCGCGGCGATGTAAACAGCGGCCAGGATGCTGAAGATATACGCCTGCACCATGCCGGTGAGAAGCCCCAGCGCCGTCATGAGAATCGGGAAGAGGAAGGGCGTGATGGTGAGCAGGATGGCAATGATCATCGCGCCGCTCATCATATTGCCGAACAGACGCACCGCCAGGGCCAGGGTCCGTGAGACCTCGCTGATGAGGTTGAACGGCAGCATCATGAAGGTCGGCTCCATGTAGGATTTCAGATAGCCGCCCAGTCCCTGGTCGGCGATGCCGAAGGCGGGCACGGCCACCAGGACACAGAGCGCCAATGCCGTCGTGGTCGAGAGCGAACCCGTCGGCGGTTCATAGCCGGGGATGACCGTGGCCAGGGCCGCCGCGGCGACGAACAGGAAGAGGGTGCCGAGAAAGCCGAGATACTGTCTCGGTTGGGGCAGCCCGACCTCCGCGATCTGCCGTTCGATGCCGGTGACGAGGATCTCAAGCAGGTTCTGCCGGCGCGAGCGGGTCAGTTCGGTGGACAGCTTGCGCGTGATGAGCTTGGAGCCGACGGCGAGCACGAACATCAAGCCCCAGGTGAAGGCAATGGTGGCATTGAGCTTGATGAACCCGTACTGCCAGAGGAGCGTCTCATCAGGGCTCAGGTGCATGGGTCGTCTCCTGCATGGCGGATGGTTCCTCGACCGGCGGGCCGGCGCGTCGCGTCACGAGCCAGCGCGCCGCGACAAAGCCGATGAGACACGCGAGCAGCCGTTCCCAATGACCGTCGCCGACCAGATAAAACCCGGTCAGCACGACACCGGTGCGCAGCACCAGGCTGCTCAGGAGCCACCGCACGGGCCGCGGGGACTGCAGGCCCTTGCGCAGCGTCCACCACAGACCGCCGAAAAAGACCGCCCCCAGCAGCAGCCCCGCGGCCGCCGCCAGCCCGAGCGCCAGCGGCTCATGCATCGCGCTCCTCCTGTTCTTCCTGTTCTTCCTGTTCTTCCCGCATGGCCCGCTCCTCTTTGGCCACCCAGTGCCAGGCGTTGAAGCAGCCGAGCGTCAGTCCGGCCACCAGGAGCGCCAGCGCCCAGGAGTGGGTGCCCGGAAACTGTTTGTCGATCCAGAGCCCAAGCGCCGCGCCGAGCAGTGTCGGCACGACCACCGACCAACCGATCAACCCCATCATGCCGAGGCCGAACCAAACCCCCGGCGTCGGGTTGCGCTGCGCCTTGAGCTTACGCGCGGCCTTGGCGCCGACCGCGTCGGCGAGGTCCGGGCCGGTATGCGAGGTTCCACTGACGGGTTCGTCATTCATGTTGAAGGCTCATGAACCGGCGCAGAACGCCGGTTTCCAGTTTTGCCATGACCGAGCGCAGACCCTGCTCCTGCGCGTCCAGGGTCAGAAACTCCTGCTCGACCGCCGCGCGCAATTGGCCAAGGTCAGTGCCGCCGATCGCCCGGCGCACCGAGACCAGTACGGTCGGACCGGTCTTCACCAGCACCCCCTCGTCCACGGCAAGATAGACCTCGCCATCGGCGTCGGTGGCATAGGTCAGGATGCCCGGCGCCAGCGCCGCGACGCAATCGAGCCGGTGCGGCAAGAGCCCGAAGGCACCCTCGCGCGTCTCCGCGACGATGCGCGATACGCCGGTCCGATCGGCGAAGACCTGGAACGGCAGCAGCACTTTGAGATTCATGGCGCCGTCTCCCGCGTCTTCGCCTTCGCCTTCGCCTCAGCCACGGACCCGACCATGTACAGCGCACCCTCCGGCAGGTCCTTGAACTCATCGTTCAGGATGCGTTCGCAGCCGTCCAGCGCGTCTTCCAGACTCACGAGCTTGCCGGGGAGGCCGGTGAATTGCTCGGTGGTAAAAAAGGGCTGAGTCAGGAAGCGCTCCAGGCGGCGCGCACGGGCGACCAGGTTGCGGTCCGCGGGCGAGAGTTGCTCCAGGCCGAGCATCGCAATGATGTCTTTGAGCTCCGCGTATTGCGCCAAGGTGCGGCGGATGTCGCGCGCCAAGGCATAATGCCGTTCGCCCACGATACCGGGCGTGGCCATCTTGGAACTGGATTGCAGCGGGTCGATGGCGGGGAACAACCCCTCGCTCGCCCGCTTGCGTGACAGCACGATGGAGGCGGAGAGATGGGAGAAGGTATGCACCGCGGCCGGGTCGGTAAAGTCGTCCGCCGGCACATAGACCGCCTGGATCGAGGTGATGGCGCCGGTATCGGTGTTGGCGATGCGCTCTTCCAATCCCGCCAGCTCTGTGCCCATGGTGGGCTGATAGCCGAGGCGCGAGGGCATCTGGCCCATCAGCCCGGAGACCTCCATGCCGGCCTGAATGAAGCGGAAGATATTGTCGATGAGCAGCAGCACGTCGCGATGCTCGTCGTCGCGGAAATACTCGGCCATGGTGAGCGCCGCATGCCCGATGCGGAAGCGGCTGCCCGGCGGCTCGTTCATCTGGCCGAAGACCATGACCATGTGCTGCAGCACGCCGGCGTCCTGCATCTCGCGGTACAGTTCCTCGCCCTCGCGACAGCGCTCGCCGATGCCGCAGAAGAGGCTGACGCCGTCCTGATGCCCGATCATATTGTGGATCATCTCGGTCAGGAGCACCGTCTTGCCCACTCCCGCCCCGCCGAACAGCCCCGCCTTGCCGCCGCGCTCCAGCGGCATCAGCACGTCGATGACCTTGATGCCCGTGGCAAAGACCTCGGACCTGGTGGAGCGGCGTGCCAGTGGCGGCGGGGCGCGATGCACGGAACGCCACTGAACCTCGGTCGGCGCCGGCTCGCGGTCGATGGCGTTGCCGAAGACGTCGAACATCCGACCGAGGATGCCTTTGCCCACCGGCGCCTTCAGTGGCCCGCCGGTGTCCTCGACGACCATGCCGCGGGCCAGACCCTGGGTCGGCGTCAAGGCGATCCCGCGCACCTGATGGGCATCGCGCTGGGCCAGCACCTCGATGACGATCTGCCGCTGCGGCCCCGCGCGCAGGACGGTATGGATCGCCGGCAGCCGGGTCGCGAAGTGCACATCCACGACGCTGCCGCGTACCGCAACCACCAGGCCGGTATTGGCCGACGCGGCGGCGTCGGCGGGCGGCGGGCTGCGATCCGGGTCAGGCGCGCTCATGGGCGTCGGGCGGGGCGGTCAGCGAGGTCGGCATGGTCGATGAGCGGCACCTTGCCGTCGTTTTCTTCGATGCGTTGAATGGACATGGTGGACTCCTTAAAGACGTGGAGATCGGGTGGAATCGACCCGCCTGGGACCCGCGACGCGGTGGGGACCAGCCCCTGCGGCACCACTGTCAGCCTCCATCATCAGCATACTGGGCGGGACGACGCGCAGCCGTCTGTTCGCTGCCCAACACAGGGCACGCGGCATCCCGCAAACACGATCGGGTCCAGGACTCGGATGGTTCGCCAACAAGCCCGCGCTATCTGCAAACCGCGTTGTCGGACCCCTTCCGCATCGGCGGGTTTGCCCTCAGGCCGGGAGCGCACTGACACGGACCGCCACGCTCAGCGATGGGTGCTGATCGGGCCGGCCCAGGTAGCTTCCCGCCACCGGCGGCACCGCCTCCGGATGGCGTGCCACGGCGACCGCAATGTGGTGGTTGCCGGTGACCTCGCCGCTGGTGGAATCGAACCCCTTCCAACCGGCCCCAGGCAGGTAGACCTCGGCCCAGGCATGGGTCGCGGCGTTGCCGGTGTCGCTGCCGGGGGTGTGCAGATAGCCGCTGACGAAGCGGCTGGCGAGCCCCAGATGGCGGCAAGCATCCATGAAGAGAGCCGCAAAGTCGCGACAGGAACCGCTGTTGCACTCCAGCGTCTGTGCCGGTGGCTGGACGCCCGGTTCTTCCCGCATCTGGTACCGAAACCCGTCCGCGATGGCGTGGTTCATCTGGTCCAATAGCATGAAGGTCTCCATCGGCCGGAGCAGGCCCAGACCGTCCAGCCAGTGCGCGACGGCCGGCTGGTCATCCGGGTAGACCATCTGGCGGAAGGGTGCGAGTTCGATCCCATCCTCCTGCGCATAGTCGAAGGGGTGGGTGACGGCATAGTCGTTCACCAGGAAATCGAAAGGGTTGTCCTCGTAGTGTTGAATGACCACGCTGCTGGCGATGTGTAACCGATCGGCAGGCTCGGTGAAGCCGACCATCGCAACCGAGTTGTCCAATACATCGCGTTTCCACTGCACGGTGTGGGCGGGAACGATCTCCAGGAGTGAGGATTCGATCCGAACGTTGTGGTTCTCCCGCGGGCGCAACAGCAACCGATGGGGCAGCAGCGATACGGGGGTGGGGAACCGGTACTCGGTGACGTGGCTGATCTTGATGCGCCGCATGGGGTATCGCTCTTCAGTTGAATCAATGCATGACCTGATAGTATCGATATGGAGACCTCGACCTGATGCGCGCGGTCCGCAGAGAAACCAGATCAACCCATCGCCGACGAGGGCGCGCCGGCTCGTCCTGCGTCGGCCTCGATCAAAATTCCGGCCACTTGGGCTCGCCGGATGCGTCGTCAGGCCATCCTGGCCTGACACCGTCAGGGCTGGAAGCCCTGACTACGCATGCCACTGGCCGGGATGACGATCAAGGCCAGCGCCGCGGCGCGCGCGTCGCTGGAGGACGCCATGCGGGGCATCGACGGGGTGATCGCCCCCCGCTTCGGTGCGGGCACCGAGCACCTGCTGTTGATCGCCTTCAATGCCGACAAGACGCGTCCCGCCGACTTGTTGGCGGCCGTGCGGCAGTCCGGCCACCAGGCCCAGTTGGTGGGCCTCTGACCGGGGCGCTCCTGCGCCTGTTTTTTAAACGATCGGTCCCGTCAGCGCCTTTAGGCAGGAATCATCCCATTTCCAAACGCCCGTCGCTGCGGTCTTCGCCGCGCGGGTGTGGACAGACTCGCGGTGCGGGATTCAATACGACCCACCAAGCAGGACGCTTTTGATCGGCACCGCGGTCCTTGATCAAGATTCCAGCCACTTGGGTTCGCCCGGTGCGTCGTTAGGCCATCCTGGCCTGACACCGTCAGGGCTGGAAGCCCTGACTACGCACGCCGCTGGCCGGGATTACGATCAAGGCCACTTCGCGTCAGGCGGGTGGCTTGTTGCTGTTCCAGATGTCACGGAAGACCAGCCACTCGCCGTTGGTCTGCCGCTTGTAGATCAGGATCCCCTTGCAGTCCGAGTAAATTGGGTTCCCACCAGCGCGCGGAATATCGACCGCTGTATCGTGGCCCTGGTCGAAGCCGAAGTCACCGCACACCCAGTTCATCGTCACGACCTTGGTCCACTGGGTCTTGAACGTCGTGAAGTAGCCGTCGACCCATTTTCGAATGTTGTCATGACCGACGACAATCGCGTCATCCGGCTGCAGGATCATGGCGTCTTTGTCGTACATGGCCATCACCTGGTCGGTGTCGTTTGAATTGATCGCCGCTTCATAGGCCTGGTGGGCCCGCAAGAGGTCGGGATCCAACTGGGGAGGTGTCGGTGTCTTCTCGGTCATTTTCCTGGTCCTCTGTCGTTGTCGTTGTCGTTGTCGTTGTCGAGGTCATCGTAGCGGCCCGAATTCTTTTGCACGCCAAATTCCATCGCTTCTCCGATTACGACAACGACAACGATTGTGTTTGCATTTCACTTGTTCTTGACTCGTTACGCCTGGGCCTTCCGCAGGGATGATGGACGCAGGCGTTCAAGCAGCGCACGGGCCTCCTCCAGGTCTTTCGTGACCGGGCTTGCGGCGAGCCGGAGCTGGATGGGTGCGAGCACGCCCCGCGCGGCCTCGTGTTTTCCCTGTTCCGCCAGAAGCCCTGCCAGCATCACCGCGGAGCGCAATTCCCAGGACTTGGTGCCCTGCCGACGCGCACAGTCGATGGCGGCGCGCAAGATCTGCTCGGCCTCCAGGTCGCGGCCCAAGCGCATCATGAGCCAACCCTTGATGCGCAGGACTTCGGCCAGCCAGATCCGCTCCTGGTAGGCCGGGCGCTCAATTTGTTCGATGCACTCGTCAATGAGCCGCATGGCTTCGGCCAGGTCGCCCGCCTGGGCCAGCGCCTGCGCGAGGACCGATTTCAGATAGGGGATGCGCACCCCGCCACCGACGTTAGCCCAATCGGCGATGCCGCGCCGCAGCAGGGCTATGGCGTCTTGCGTAGGCCCCTGCTGGAGCTGGCCGATGCCGGTCGCCTGCGGAATAGAGACCTGGTTGAAGAAGGTCAGACCCTGTTCCTGCGCGAGGCGGTCAGCCAGGACGAGGCGCTCGAGCAAGCGTTCCGGCTCACGACCGTAGGCGAATAGGTAGGCGGTATAGGTCAAGGACCAAACGCGATTGAAGGCATGTCCGACAGCGCGCGCGTGCGCACAGCTTTCGTCGCTGACATCCATGGCCCGTTGATAGTCGCCCTGCATCCAGATCCATTGACACGAATACACCCCGACAAAGGTCTTCAGGTCATGACCTGCCAGTTGAATCCACTGCTCGGCGCGCTGTGGGTCATAGAGCGCCAGGACCCGGTCGGCGTGGGTCTGCGCCTCGCGCAACTGGCCGAGGAGGAAATGCGTCACCATGGCGGCGGCGGGGCCGAAGATCTTCAGGTCCACATCGTCGGTTCCCGCTCCCTCGTCCAGTAAACGCTGTGCCAATGGCAGCGCATCGGCGATACGGCCCTGGGTAATGGTATTGGTCCACATCCACCACAGACCGATGATGAGGCTTCGGGTGTTGCCTTGACTCGCGGCCAACTGCAGGATCCTCGCCGTGTTGGTGCCGATCGCTGCGCCGGCCCATCCTCCCAAGCCGGCCCAGACCGCATTGAGTTGCTCACGAATCGTGAGTTCGAGTGCGTCGCGATCCCGCGTTTCGGGTTGTTGGCTCGTGAGGGTCAAGGCCTTCTGCAGGTGGGCGAGCGCCTCGTTCAGCGCCACGCGCTCGATGGCCAGGGCGCCGGCTTGGCGCCACAGTGGGATGGCGTTGTCGAGGTGACCCGCCTGGGTGTAGTGGTGCGCCGACAGCTCGGGACTATGGAGCGACTGGTCGGGATAGTTCGCCTCCAGGGTTTGCGCAATGCGGGCATGCAGGGTTTGGCGACGGCTCTTGAGCAGGAGTTCATAGGCGGCATCCTGCACCAGCGCGTGTTTGAATGTATAGATCACATCAGACGGTGTCTCCCGGCGACTGATCAGCTCCGCCTCGACCAGCCGGTCGAGGGCATCGTCGAGTCGATCGGTCTCCCATGCCGCCACGCGGTAGAGCAGCGCGCGGGAGAACTCCCGGCCGATGCAGGCGCCGATTTGCGCGATCTCCTTGAACGGGGCTAGGCGGTCCAGGCGTGCCGCGAGCGAATCCCGCAGCGATGTCGGAATGGCCAGAGCGGGCAAAGGGGCCGCGAGCGTGTAGCGGTTCCCAGCCTCGCGTAACAGCCCCGATTCCAGCACCGACTTGGTCAGCTCTTCGACGAACAGCGGAATGCCATCGGTGTGGGAAATGATCTCGTTCAGCACCTCGGGCGGAAGTTGTCGGCCCCCGGTCAGGACGCCCACGATCGCACTGATCGTGCTCGGTTGCAGTCGACCAAGCGCGAGGCTGGTCACATAGGGTAGACCCGCGAAGGGCAGGGAATAACCGGGGCGGTGGGTCGCCACCAACAGCACCGGCAACCGTGGCAGCCGAAGTACCAAGGCGTCGAGAAACGCCTGGCTGGTTGGGTCCATCCAATGCATGTCTTCGAGAAGGATCAGGACCGGCTGCCTGCTCGATAGTGCTTCGACTTGTCCGACCAGCGCCTCCAGCGTCTTCTCTTTCTGTCGCTGGGGCGAAACGTTGAGGGGGGGATAACGCTCAAGGGGCAGCGACAGCAGGTCGGCCATGAGCGGTGCGGCCTGGGCCACGAGGTCCGCATCCCCCGCGAGCAGGGCTTCGAGTTTGTCGAGCTTTTGCTCGGAGCTGTCCTCACGGGCCAGGTTTGCCGCCAGCTCGAGCTGCGCGATGATTGGGTGAAGCGCGGAATTGGTGAAATGGGGAGAGCACTGGTAGCGCAGTGCGGTATGCGCTTCCGCGAGACCCTGCCGCAGCGCGTGGCACAGACGGGACTTCCCGATGCCCGCCTCACCGCTGATGAGGACCACCTGGCCGTTCCCTTCACGCGCACGTTCCCAGTGGCCGCGGAGCAGTGCCAGCTCGTCCTCGCGCCCGACCATGTCGGTCAGTTGCTTCCCGGCATGAGCGGCGTCGAAGCGCCCCGCCGTTTGGCAAACGGCGTCGACGCGCCAGACCGGGACCGGCTTGGCGAACCCTTTTAGGCTGTGCGTGCCAAGATCCGCCAGGGCAAAGAGATCGCCGATCAGGCATCGGGTTGCAGGGTCGATGACCACCTGGTCCGGCCCCGCCAGGCTCATCAAGCGGGCCGCAAGATTCGGCGCCTCCCCGACGGCCAGCTTCGACTCGCTGTTGTCGGCGCGGGACGCCTCTCCCACGACGACGGTGCCGGTGGTCAAGCCCACGCGGACCGAGAGCGGGGAGGCCGCCCGAATGGCGTTGACCGCCCGTACGATCTCGAGCCCCGAGCGCACCCCGCGCTCGGCCTGGTCCTCGTGAGCCCGCGGCCAGCCGAAGTAGATCAGTAGTCCGTCCCCCAGATATTGCGCCACGTGGCCGTCATAGCGTGCGACCACATCACCACAGGCCTTTCGATAGGTTTGGATGAGGTCCCGCAGTTCCTCGGGGTCGAGATGCGTGGAAAGGGCGGTGGATCCCACCAGATCGCAGAACATCACGGTCAACTGCCGCCGCTCGCCCACCGAGTCGATCGCTGGAGGCTGCTCGGCGTTCCCGCGCGGGAGGTCGTCTGAACGCTGCGGCGCCGCGATTGCCTTGAGTATCCGTTTGCGCGGACCGAATCCCAGGCCGAGTTCCTTGAGGTCCGACTCTGTCAGGATTTTCAAGGTCTTCAGGTCGACCTCGTGCTCGACCAAGAGCGTCTCGAACTCGCCAAGGTCATGCGCCCGCAGCCAGTCACCCAAGGCCTGCGTCACGCCCGCCCCCGGTCCATCGCCATCGCTCCGGCCTGCTGCGGGACCAGCAGCCCTGTAGGGTCCGCTTCGCGGACCAACGACCGTGCCGATCGCTCGGTGGCCGGGTCTATGCCCAAGGCCGCTCCGGCCTGCTGCGGGATCAGCAGCCCCCGAGAGATCAGCCAATGGGCAATGGCCGATCCCTGTTGCGGCGGAACCCGGGGCATCCAGGATCGCACCAACTCGGGCGGGGTCATTCCCCGGCGGACACACCGCAACAGGGGTGCGAGTTCCACTTCGCCGACGAAGGCGACGGGCGAGGCTAGACAGGGGTGTCGCACCGCGGGTCGGGGCTCGATGAACCGCTCCAATACGCACGGCAGATCCACGATTTCCAGTCCCGGCGCCAGGTCCAAGGGGGTGCTCGGCGCGATCTGGGGAGCGGCTTGCGGCTGGGTGACCGCTGACGAGGCCGGGGCTCCGGCGCGTTGCCGCCAGAACCGCGTCGCCGCGGTACCGGCCACCTGCGCATAGTGGCCGCGTGCCCACAGCCGGTGCCGACCCGAGGCTTCGGCCAGATGTTCGCGATAGAACGTCTGCGCCATTCCGTGCGACCGCGGCCGTTCCAGCAGCGTATTCACCACCACTGCGCCCAGCAGTGCCGATTGAATCGCCCGCTGCACTCCGCTGGACGATAAGGGGTCCAGCGCCAGCCCCGCGTCGCCGACTTTGATCGAGTCCCGCGTCACGCAATCCGCGTCGAGGTAGGGGGTGGCGTCGGTGGCCTGAACGGAGGAGAGCAGGTCCGCCCCGCCCCCGCGGGGCAGCAGCGATGAAGTGGCGATCAACGCGTGAAACTTGTCGGCCAAGGTGCCGGGCATCGCCCGCAAATCGCGTGGGTCAATGAAGACGAGCGCATTGTAGACCCCGTCCGGCAGCGGCACACCCCAAAACCAGGCGGCTGCTCCGGCCTCGATCCGCGGCTGCTCCGGCAATCCGTTCCCTTTCCAATAGCCGTACAGGGCCAGGGTCGTCGGGCCGGTTCGGTGGCGGCGACGCCCGAGTACGCCCGCTCGGCCCGAGGCGTCCGCGAGCAGCCGCGTCTCCAGCGCGACCCGGCGACCTTCGGACCTGACCGCCAGCCGCCATCCCGCCTCGCTCCGCTCCCAACCTTCCAGCGTCGCGGGTTGCAGGATGCGGACCCCGCACGCGCGTGCTTGCTCCAGCAGCAGGCCGTCAAAATGTCCTCGATCGACCAGCAACCCGTGGCCGTCGAGGTCCCGCCATCCCTGCTCCGCCCCCCAGCGCTGTTGAACCCCGCGTACCCGTGGGTAGCGCGCCGCTTCGAGGGCCGGCCCAGCGCCGATCGACTGCAGGAGTGGCAGCACCCCCGGAGTCAAAGACTCTCCCAAGTGGCGGCGCGGAAATGTCGCCCGCTCCACCAGGCAAACGCCCAGTCCGAATTGGGCGAGCCGGGCGGCGAGAACGCTTCCCGCCGGCCCGCCACCGATAATGCAGATGTCCGTCGTCACCGACATGCAGATCTGGCCCCAGAATAAGGTAAGGAACGGTTCATGAATCAAGCTCCGTAGGAGCCCGCTTGCGGGCGACGTGATCTGCCGGAATCGCGTCATTGTGCCCCCACCCGTCGCCCGCAAGCGGGCTCCTACGGGTTGGATTTTTCGCGGAAATCACCTTACGTTAGACTGTGGAGCAACAAAAAGCCTTTATGTTGACTCATACCCTAATCCTAGGGGCTAAGTCCGACAGGCTGCTAGTCACCGCCGACGGGTCTGAAGCCGAGCCTGGCTCGGCCCCGGCCGACACGCGAAGATAAGCCCCGAGGCAGTAATGCAGCCAACCGCGGATGAAGTCGCAGGCGGGTCGACCTCGTCGTATCACCTCGTGGTGGCAACCGCCGCCGCAGAGATAGCGTGCCCAACACAGGGTACAGGGTGCTTGCCGATGCACGTGACGTTCCTTCAGCCAGGCGGCTTGGCGCCCTTGATCGATCCCCGTCGCCAGGGAGCCCAGGGCGCCCGTCGGGTCGCCGACGAACCGATGGCAGGCCGCAAGTTCCCCGTCCGCGGAGACGCCCAGATAGCCGGCCCCGGCTCCGCACGGATAAGGCCGGTGGGTGCCTTTGCCGATCTCCGTCATGGCGTTGACCATGTTGGAAAAGAGATAGCGCGCTCCGGTCCGGATCCGGCGCTCGTATTCCCGCCCACAGTCGATCATGGCCCCCAGCATCAGCTCCAGGTCGTCGCGTTGCATTTCGCCTTGGCCGGACGGTGCGCTAAGCAGCGGCGCAAAGCCGACGCTGTGAAATCCCTCGGCGATGAGCTGCTCCAGTGTCATCCGCAACCCGAGGTTGGCTGGGGTCACTGTCACCCGGGCCGACACCTGCATGCTCCGCTGGGTCGCCAACAGCGGACGCACATGCTCCATGATGCGGTCGTAGCTGCCGCGGCCGCCCTTATACGGACGTAGCCGATCGTGCACCTCCCGCGGACCGTCAACACTGATGGTCACGGCAAACCCATAATCCTCGAAGAAGGCTCCGTCAGCCGGCTGCAGCAAGGTCCCATTGGTCGTGATGGAAAAGGTGATGTCCACCCCCCGCTCGGCCGCCCGTTCGGCGGCGTAACGGGTGGCGGCCTGCACGACCGGGCGATTCGCCAATGGCTCACCGCCGAGAAAGGCGAGGTTGAGGCGTGAGCCCGGCAGTGCGGCGTCCACGAGCAAATCGACCGCCTGGAGAGCCGTCTTCCGGCTCATGTTCTGCGCCGCCCCGCCGAACTCCCCTTGCTGCGCGTAGCAATAGGTGCAACCCAGGTTGCATTGCTGCGCGACCGCCAGCGACAACGCGTGCAGCGGTGGCCCGGACAGTGCGGCATCGTCGATCGCCGGTGCCTCGTCCAGTCCGGCCTCGGCCAGCAGAGCGCCGACGGTCCAGTCGGTTTGGGCCGTGTCGAGCCGGGAGAACAGAATCGGATCCGCATCGAAGAGCCGACTGCCATCCGCGACAAAGACATGACTGCCGAGACCGGTCTCGAACAAGTGCACCGCGGCACTGCGCGGTGCCGAACGCGCCATAGCGCCGCGCGCGGTCACGCGTAACGCGTCGGCCGGCGTCATGTCGATGCGTTCCCGGTCGGCGGAGCATCCGCGGTTCGATCCCGCTCGACCCCGCCGATCTGGAATCGCAGGTAGTGCTCCCAGGCCCGGAACAGGTCGTCATAGTTGAGCAAACGGGCGTCCCGGTAGTCGTCGGGCACATAGTCCCCGGTGCGCTCCTTCTGCATCCAATTGTCGCCTTCGCTCGCCCCCGCGCTGTTGGGCTTCACGTTCACAAAGTCGGGCCGGGCGGACGCCCAGTAATAGCAGGAGCACTCGCGGTAGTCATTCTGCCAGGGGGAGCAGAGGCCCTGGGTCAGTTCGCCCGGTTTGGCCAATGTACGGGAGATCATCGCGCTGCCGTCCTCGAAAAAGGGCCGGACCCGCAGCGACAGCTTGAGAGTGTTCTGCGCATCGGCGACATCAAAGAGCGCCTGGGTGGACCAGACCGGTGTCTTTGTGAAATAACAGTCGACCGATTGTCCAACCCGTTGATTCAGGATTTGGGCCAGCGCATTCGACCACTCCAAAGGCAGCACGCCATCGGGGTTGCCGGTGAACCCGAGCACGGTCGTGCGGGTACGCGGGTTATAGGGGGAGGGTCCGATCATCTGGGTGTATAGATTGGTGTCATCGACCCGGAGGAGTCGGTGCCCGACCAGATCGGGCAACGCCGGTCCGCCTTCAATTGGCTCCATTTCCATCACCAGACTGTCATACTCCCGCAACACGATGCCCTCGAACAGACGGCGCCAGACCGCCCGAAAGTCCATTTCCAAACCCGGGGTGCAGTTGCCCACCGACATCTCGGGCCGGGAGGCGAACGGATTGCCGGCGGCGACATGATGGATCTGCGCGTGCCGATTGCGTGCGATGAGCCGCTGCTGCGGGTTCGTCTCGGGCACCTCGGGGCCTGGGTGCAGCGGCAGACCCGAGCAGCGCAGGATCGCGTTGATCTGCCGGTAGGTGAGCGCAAGGTATCCGCCATCCGCACCGCACATCATCGCCGGCATCTTGCGCCGTCCGTGATCCGTGAAATCACCCACCTCGGTCGGCAGTCGCAACGCATGGGCAAACCACGGGGAGGCCCCCCCTTGGAGTGCGGCATAGACCTGTTGGTGAAGCGCCATGATCATCAGTGAGTCCGCGGTGCGCTCGGGGACGATGGGCCGCATCATGCGGTAGACATCAAACGCCTCCTCAGCGGGCATGGTGTCGAAGTCGAGCGGATCGCGTCCATTGACGGGATTGCCGTTCATCACCGCGACATTCAGGAAGCGCACCGTATCGAAGGCGCGACGGACAATGTCGAGGGCGCGTTCGCGGGTCTCTTCCGCGTGCTCCTCCGTGGGGACCCAAGGGCCATGGATCACCTGATCCAGATCGTCCGCCAGGGTGCGGAGAAACACCGTATCCGGCAACACCGCCGGCGGTCCGGAGCAGATCCGGGCGGCCGCCTCGAGGACCACGGAACCCATGTGCAGCCTGACTTCGACGACACCGTCACAGGTGTCGTCGAGATAGCCCCGACTCACGGCGATGTTGTCATTCAACCAACAGGGGCCGGGAGGGACGATGGCGTAGAGCGACGGCGGCAAGGTCTGAAGGGCGGCGAATTGCTCTGAGGGGTCTCCGTCGTCCTTCCCGAATTGAAGCCAATCCTTGCCGGGATCATAAACCGCCTGCTCGGGCGGCGGGGTCCACACGGATTGCTGCCAGGACGCTCCATAGAGTTCCTGCAGCTCACTGGAATCCAATCGGGGTCCGTAGATCTTGCCCGGTGCAGGGGTAAAGCGCAGGCGAATCTCGGGGTGACACGCCGTTGGCTTGATGTACTGCACCTGGCCGAGAGCGATCGAGACCTCGGCATCGACAAAGTTGCGGCAATGCCCGCGCAGGGGCTGGGCGCCATGGGTCGAGAACCAGGGGGTCTGCGCCGACACCGCGTCGTCCGGGTTCGCGGTACGCCGGGCCACCTTGCGGTTGGCAACCGTTACCTGCCAGGTCACATCGGCCGGCGTCAAACCCTCTTCGAGCAGGATTTCGAGCGTCAGCGGAACCCATTGATCACCCTCGACCTGGGTCCAGACCTCGAGAAAGGGCGCGACGGGCCGGATGTGCTCCGTCGTCTCGCCGTCCGTATCGGCCTCCGGGGTGCGCACCTCTTTGAAGGAGACGACCTCCGGGATGAACGCATCCACGATCTCCCCCGTTTCGCCGTCCACCCTGAAGGTCACGGCACCCTTGATGCGGGGAATGTCGAGCGGATGTTCCGGGTCCGCCTCGATCTCGTAGGCTACCAATGGCTCAGCGCCAGAACCGAGTCGACCGATCGCGAGCGGCGGCAGAATGCGTAGCGCCCTGATTCTCATTGGGATGCTCATGTGCAGTGCCCTCCAGTTCGCGGCAATCCACCTTTGATGAGATCGATCCAAGCCACCGACCTTTGATCCAACTGTCGCAGCGCCCTGAGATAGTTGGCTTCATCGATGGTCAATGCCGGAGCGAGCGGGTCGTCCCGCGTCAGTAAGGTATCGCAGATCGCGAGCGACGACATCAGGATGTCCTGATGCTGTTGCCAGCAGTCCGGCTCGTCCGTGGGCAACGCCAGCGTGTAGGGCAGCTCGAACGGTGGCGCAGCGCACGCGTCCTCGGCCGGAACGCCATCCCGCAGCGGGCGGCGCACCAGGATTCCGGCCAGCGCCTTCAGGTTGTACATCTCGCCAAAGACCTTGTGCATCACTGCCCCCCGGACATTGGGCTCGCGCGGGTCGACGAGCCGCGCCAACCGGAAGCTGTGGGTCAGGTAGGCGAGCAGGGCGCGGTAGCGCAGGTTGAACAAGGTCGCCCAAAGCCAAGACGTCTGTTGCTCGATGCGGGTGCTGCCCTCCGGCTGATCGTGCGTGCCCAGGGTGCTCGGGTTGACCGGCACCTTGTACACGAATGCCTGCTCGCTTGCGGCCTGACGAAACGCATCCAGCAGACTCAGGAACCGCACGAAGTGGGACGGCTCCTGATCGTTCGCCGCTCTGAGGTGGGCCGCCTCGCCCTGCTTCCCGATCTGCCGCAGGGCCGCGATCGCCTCGGTCCGGGTTGCCAGCCGCAGGACGATCACATTGCTGCGCTCGGCAATGGGCACCGCGGGAGGCTCGGTCTCGCCCGGCCGCGCCGGCGGGGGCCGGTAGCCGCGACCCCACTCGTCCCAGGACGCCTGATGCGCATAGGTATCCGGGCGAAAGACCGTGTCGGGGATCTGTGACGGGTCCGCAAGGACCTTGATGATCCGATCATAGAGTTGGCCCACGGTGTGGGCGTGGCCAGTGACCGGCGCGTCACCCACGCTCTGCACGACCATCCGGATGTCTTCCCTCAGCGTGACGCTCGGGTCCTGACTGTGCTCGCGGAACAATAATTGCCAGTCGTAAGGCGCCTCCGCGTACACGTACCACGCCAACAACTGCGCGCTGACGGGCGCGAGGCGAAAAGGAAAAGGCAGAAAGTCGGTGTCGGCCGGAAAATGGGAGCGGTCGAAGCAAATCGGCCCCCCGATCAAGCAGAGCAGGTTCTGCACCGTCAATAAGTGCCCCATCTCCTCTTTGGCGACCGTCAGGAGCCGATTGCGCCATTCCCCGACCTGGCGGCGCTGTTCGGGGGTTCCAGTTTGGTCGTTGAGCGAGTAAGCCGCATAGAGATACTGGACCATCAGGCTATGCTCCAGCTCCGCACCAATATGCAGCAACATGATGAGGTAGTCACGCCACCCCATGCCCTGCGGTTTCGGTGGAAGCGGGCGTTGCAGCGTTACCCAGTCCAGCGGCACCTGCGCTGCGGGGCCGTGCGTCTCGTCCTCCGGCTGTGATTCCTCCGTCATCGGGCACCTCAGGCTCTGTATGCGTTTCCGATTGGACGGGCTGACTGCCCCGGCGACGACCTTGGCTTGACCGGATCGACAAGCCGACAGCCCAGACTCCTTAATTGTCGACTTTGGGGTTTTGTAAAGAAACCCAAGCAAAGCCCCTCGTCGTGACCGGACCCGGGCAGATGCAAGGCGGATGACCGCGCAATCGGTTACAGTTGGCGCGTGCCCAGCGGGCCGCTGTAGCCCCTGATCTCCTCCCTAATCAGTCGTAGATTCAGTCATGTTGCAAGACATCGAGGGTCGCGCCACGGTCGATTACATGCTGCGGACCGCCCAGCAGAATCAGATGGCACTGACCAGCCTGGCCGACCAGAAGGCCAATATCGTACTCGGTCTGACCTTCCTCCTGACCACCTTGACGGCAACCCGATTCGCCCAGGGCGAGTTTCCGCCCGCGCTCCTGATGTTGCTGGTGTCCTCCATCGCGGCGGCTCTGTTCGCGCTGGCGGCCTTGATTCCCAGCTCCTCCGTCGTTCGCCGGCCCCCGGCCAAGGAGGGGGCTCCCGCCCCCAATCCACTGTTCTTCGGGGGCATCGCTGCCTTCGACTACCCGGACTACCTGGTCCGCATGACCGAGGTCATGCGCACAAACGCGAGCGTCTACGACGTGATCATCGCGGATCTTCATGCCGGCGCCTTGGCCCTGCGGCGCAAATATCTGTGGCTCCGGTACAGCTATGTCGCCCTGATGACCGGACTGGCGCTCAGCGGCCTGACGTGGCTGGCCCTCTATCTGACCGCCTGACGCCGACCGTCGCCGGGACAATCCCCGACGGCGATGGCCGCGCCCAACCCCGGCACTCGGCTACCCTGGGTCCGGTACGCTGTGCCATGAACACGGGATCGCCGTGGCGCCAACCTCGTAGCCAATCGACGAGGACCACCGCGTGGTGTTGGTCAGCGCCGCGTCCGCGTGGGCCTTGATCAAGATTCCGGCCACTTGGGCTCGCCGGTTGCGTAGTCAGGCCATCCTGGCCTGACACCGTCAGGGCTGGAAGCCCTGACTACGCACGCCGCTGGCCGGGATGATGATCAAGGCCTGAAACGGCCTTGATCATCGTTTCGGCCAGCGAAGGTCTGTCCGCAACTGGAGGTCGAGGCTTTAGCCGGTGGCGATTCCAGAAATCTCAAATAAACGCAAGGTGCAGCAGTTGCCATCAAGCGGTCCCCTTGAGTATCAGTCGGCGACAAGCGCATAGGGCCAGTCCCGCAGGCCGGTCGCTAAGCTGACCGCATGGAAATTGCGCTGGCGTAGCAGCAGGGTGCCGACGGCACTGCGGCCGCCGCTCTTGCAGTAAACCAGATAGTGCTTCGCCGGATCGAGCTCGGCGAAGCGGTGCCGCAACGCCGGCAGGGGGATCAAGGACGGACGGCCGAGACCCGGGTCGCGACCGCGTCCGGCACGGCGCCGAGACCTCGGCCTAAGGTCTCCCAACTTGCCAGGTAGTCGAGTACCTCGGTCTCCACGCGCCCCAGGAGCGCACCCCCCACGGTCGAGAGGGTCATGGGCGCATCACCGGGAGCGAGCGTGATGCGCCTGGACTCCGCGTCGCCCGGTCCATAGCGCACCGCGGTCGCGTCGTTACTCACGGCATCGAGATCCCCGTCGATGACATAAACGTACTCGCCGCCCCCGCTTCGCGACCGGATCGTCATCGATTCGCCGGGGCCCAAGTCGATGGGTCTCACGGCGTCCAATGCCTCTTGGAACCGGTGGTTCGAGAGGGCGGAGAACGGGTGGCAAGTCCGCAATCGCCCCAGTCTGCCGCGGGTGTCGGTGAGCATGGTGTATTCGACTCCGTATCCAGTGACTGGCGTCGCGCTCGGTCACGGGTGTGTCTCTCCAGTACCGGCGGCCGCCCGGGGGTGCGGTGACTGCGGCAAGACGCGCCCGCTCAGCCCAACAGCCGCTGCACCCGCGCCTGTTCCGCCAGGCGTTCCGCAAGCTGTGAGGCGATGGTCGAGAGCAGCCGAATCTTGAGCCCCGCCTCGATCGCCGCAAAGGGAACGCGCCAGCAGGCGCCGCCGTCGCGCGCCACCACATCGGCCGAACGGGGTTGGCCGCTCGCCAGGGGTAATTCGCCGAAGTACATGCCAGGGGACAGGGTGGAGAGCCGCCGCGGCGGCTGCCCGGGGGCCGGCAACAGGACCTCGAAGCGGCCCTGGGCGATGAGGAACAGTGCATCGGCTGCTTCGCCGGTGCGAAACACCGGCGCCCCAGCGGCGAACTCCAGGCGCTGCGCGATGGCCGCAAGCCCGGCGCGCTCCTCGCCGGACAGCGTGACACAGAGGTCGTTGTCGGCAAGCGCGGTCTCTTGGGTCGGGTCGGTCGGGGGCGCAAGGGTCGCGATCAGTCGATCCTCCGCCCACTCCAGGGCGTGGTCGCTATCGCTGAATTGAAAGATCGCCAAATCCTGAGACTGCGGCCACGCCTGGGCCACCAACCGCATAAAGGCATACTTGTTGGCCGCCCCGGGGATCAGCACGGTGCGCCCCTGACCGGTGAGGTCGCGGGACAGGTCCGCCAGCATCCGGGCGGCGGCCTGATCGACGTTGACGACCCGCGCCAGGTCCAGGATCAACACCTCCACCCCCGCCAACTCGTCCAGCACCTCGTGGACCAGTGATTCGGTCGCCCCGATGGTCAACTCGCCCTGGAGGTCGTAGACGCGCACGCGGTTGCCGTGTTGTGCCAGCAGGTCCCGCTCGGCCAGTCGGCGGCGGCGCTGGGAGCCGACCAGCGTGGCGTCATAGCGGGCGCGGATGATCGCGGCCGAGGTGGAGCGGCTGGTGTGGAAGAGGTGCAGATCGAAGTCCCGGGAGATCTCCTCGCACACCCGGATGCCGCGACAACTGTTGCCGCGGGCATCGAGCAGCGGTGAAAACACGGCGATACCGACCTGACCGGGCAGGACGGCAACGATGCCGCCGCCCACGCCGCTCTTGGCCGGCATCCCGACGCTGTAGATCCATCCGCCCGAGTAGTCATACATGCCGCAGGAGGACATGACCGACAACACCCGCGCGACCTGGGCCTCCGGCAACGCGCGCACCCCGGTGACCGGGTTGACCCCGTTATTGGCCAGGCAGGCGCCCATCAGGGCCAGGTCGCGGCAGTTCACCAGCACCGAACATTGGCGGAAATACAGGTCGAGCCCTGGTTCCGGATCGGTCTCGATGACGTCGAAATTGCGCATCAGGTGGGCGAGTGCCCGATTGCGGTGCCCGGTGCGCGCCTCGGAGGCATAGACCCGCTCGTCGACCACCATGGGGTGACCGGTATAGCGCGCGAACATCTCGAGTATCCGTTGCTCGCGCTGCTCCGGGCTGTCCCCGGCGATCATGCAGGTGGTGGCGATGGCACCGGCGTTGATCATGGGGTTCAGGGGGCGCCCGGTGCCGGGCTCCAGGCTGATCGAATTGAAGGCCTCGCCCGAAGGTTCGACTCCCACCTTGGCCAAGACCCGCTCGACCCCGAGATCGGCGAGTGCCAGCCCGTAGACGAAGGGTTTGGAGATCGATTGGATGGTGAAGGCCTGGCGGCTGTCGCCGACCTGATAGACATGACCATCCACCGTGGCGACGGCAATGCCGAACCACTCCGGGTCCGCGCTGGTCAGTTCCGGGATGTAGGAGGCGAGGTCACCTTCGCGCAGGTCCGCGACGCGCCCGTGCAGCGCCTCCAGGTATTTTTGAATCGGGGAGTCGACGAGCGCCTTGACCGCCATTGGCAGGGACACCTGAGTGGAACACGGGGGTAAAAAGCCCAAGCAAAGTCCGAGCCAGATAGGGACTTGGCCGGCCCGTGACTGGGCCGTGCTTGGGGCGCCCGGCACACAACGCTCTTCCTCGTGCCGCTGCGGCAGGCAAACCGGCCTTGATTGTCGTTTCGGCCGGCGTCCGGGCGTCGCGCGCTGGAGGTCTATGCTTTACCGTGAAAGTCGCGCAGCGACCCTGTGGGAGCGGCGTCCCGCCGCGATGGGGTCGGGCGTGTCACCGCTGCGTTCGAGCCGTCAAACCGAGGGCGATGCACCAAGGAGTGGCGCGGGGCACCGGGTACGGTCGGTTTCGGGGCAACCGCGCCAAGGCGACAGGGCAGGTCATGGCCGCCGGCCCGCCGGTGCCCGCAGGGATCAGCGCGATTGGCGCAGGGCTGCGCCGTGCCCAGCGCGGTAGGCGATGTTCTTGGATGAGATCGGCCCCGGCAGACTCGACGATTGCTGGAGCTGGCGCGGTTTAGCCGTCATCGGGCTGGAATCCGTCCCGTCCGAGTCCTACTATCCCAATCAGTCTTCGGGAATCCCCTGGACAGAGTAAACAGGTTGTCTCCATGAATCAGCCCCAGGCCACCGGATCGCCGTTTCCCGACCTGTCCAGGGCACCCTTCGTCATCCTGTCCGAGGCCTCGCCGGAGATGGTCGCCAACGAGATCGTCGCTTGCCTCCAGGCCGTCGAGCAGTTGGAGCGGCGCACCTGCCGGGTGTTCGCGGCGGTGGCCGCCAACGTCGGGATGAGCCCGCGCGACCCGCTGGCCGTGGCCGGGACGCGCATCGCCGCCGATCTGGATGACGGGGTGACGGGTCAGGCCCGCAACGCCTACCACAACAGCCGGCACATCTGTGAAGTCTTGCTGTGCAGCCTGTTCCTCGCCAAGCACGCCGGGCTGGCGGGCGCGCAGCAGGCGCGGATCGCCGTCGCGGCCCTGGTGCATGACCTTCACCATGACGGCACCACCAACGCCGGCCAACCCTTTCGCCTGGAACGATTGGCGATGGACGCGGCCCGGCCCTGCCTGGCGGCGGCCGGGGTCGCGCAAGAAGAGATCACGCGCATCGCGGCCCTGGTGCTGGCCACCGAGGTCACCAGCGGGGGGCCTTATGCACGCTGCTGTTTCCGGCACTTTCACCAGGGCGGCCCGGCACCCGCGGTGCTGCCCGGTGCTGACCCCCTGGGGCTGCTCGCGACCGATCCGGACCTGGCGTTTCAGGCCGTCCTGCTGGCCGAGGCCGACCTGCTCCCGTCGATTGCCTTGACCTACGATCACGCCATGCAATGCCAGGAGCGGCTATCGCGGGAGGATTGCCGCATCGCCGCCACACCCGCGCAGAAGCTGGCCTTTCTGGATCGACACCTGGCGGCGGGGCTCCTGGTTGCGCAGTTCTTTGAGCCCAATCTTGAGCAATTACGGTGCGTGATCCGGGCGTCTATGGAACAGTCGGCAGGCGGCTGTAGCACCTGATCGACTCCCTAATCAGATTGCGTTTACCCGTCATCGCTTCGGTCTCCGTTGCGCCAGTTCGGCTTGAATCGCCTGCTTCAAGGCATGCTTCTCATCCTGACTGAGATCGGCCGCCTCGTCTTTGTCGTAGAGAGTGAAAAACCAGACTTGGTGATCGGCGGTGAGCAGGTAGAAAATGATCCGCAGCCCACCGCGCCGCGCGTCCTCCCAGCGCAGCTTGCGAAACTCGCCGGTGCCCGGAATGTTACTTTCCAAATCGGTTCGCTTGGTCGGCCTGCCACTGTTCAGTGCGGGTGATGGTCGCGCAACTCTCAGACGCTCTTCGTTTTCTTTGTGTCTTTGTGCGAGCAACTGCCGGATGAAAGCGACGGATGGGCTAAGGCAGAATCTCGACCGGCGTCCCCCTGGTCGTGAGTTCCCAAATCTCGTCGATTTCCATGTCGGAGACGGCGATGCACCCGAAGGTCCAATCGCCGGTGCGCCGCTCGCGCCGGTTGTTGGGCTGGCCGTGGATCATGATCAGGCCGCCGGGGTCGTTGCCCTGGCGTAGTGCGCGCAGGCGGTCTTCCTCGCGCGGGTACGAGATATGCAGGGCTTTGCGATAGTTGCTCCCGTCGCTGCGTCGATCGATGTAGTAGCGCCCTTCCGGCGTGCGGCCGTCGCCTTGGCGCTGTTTGTGGCCGGTGGGCTGGTAGCCGAGCGCGATCTTGTAGCTGCGGATGGGTTCATTCCCGCGCATCAAATAGAGGCGGCGCTCCGCTTTCTTGACGAGGATTCGATCCGCCAGGCGCGGTTCGCCCGAACGGTGCGATGGCGCCTGATGGGGCTGGGCTTTGGCCGCGTCTTGCGGGGCGGTCTTGGTCCAGGGGAAGGAGAAAGCCGAGGCGGTCAGGGGCGTGGCAAGCGCGCCGAGCAAGAGCAGTAGGCTGGGTAGATTTAACATAGAAAGCATTAAGTTGAGAAGAGAAGTTAACCTTCCCTCTATTCTATCGAATCGTCCGCCGCGGTGTCACCCGGTCAGATGCGGAGGCCCCAGACAGCGTAGACCGGGTCCGCGGCGGCGAGCCGATCCGCATAGGGGTCGTCGGGCGGGCGCGGCAGGCCCCGCAGTGACCAGGTCTGGAGGTCGCGGTAGCGGCCGGAGTCGATGAAGTACTCGAGTACCAGGCCCGGCCGCTCGAATTCATGAAGTGCTTCCCAAATCCGGATCGCCTTGGTCGGGAACCAGCGGTTGGAGAAGGTGATGACGAGACAGCCGCCGGGGCGCAGCACCCGTGCGGCTTCACGGAAGATCGCGCGTGGGTCGATCAGATACTCCACCGACACGGTGCAGACGATCGCGTCGAAGACCCCATCCGGAAACGGGAGCTCAGGTGCCGCGTTGAGATCCTGGACGACCCGGTCGGTCAAGCGCGGGTTCGCGTCCAGTTCCGCCTGATTCAGGCCGAGCCCGACCACCCGGTCCGCGGTCAAGGCGTCCGGCAGGTGTGAATGCCAGCTCGCCATCAGGTCCAGGATGCGGGCGCCCGGCGGGATGAGGCGGCCGTAGAGTGCGCTGATCTCGGCGATGGCGGCGCGGTCGAGGTGATCGACGAGGCGCGGGGCCTGGTAGAACATCGGATCCGGGCGCGCGTCCCGGCGCGTGAAGGGCTGGTCGGACCAGAAGTCCGTTGCCAGGGTGCGCCAGCGGGCCTGCATGCCCGGTCCGTTGGCGGTCACCAGGTCGGCCACGTCAGTGCAGCGGCCGCCGCGCTCCTCGCCGTGGGCCCAGATGGATTCGATGGTGACGGCGAGCTGGAGTTGTTGTTCGGCCAGCGGGTGATTGCAGTCCGCTTGCAGGCTGTCCGCGCGAACGTCGACCAGTCGCGGTGGGTGAGGCTTGCCCTGAACCGCGGTGGGCAGGCCATCGAACAGCGTCTTTGGATAGAAACGGCCGAGTCGCGGCTGCAGGTCCGTGGGTCCGCCGCCGGCGGCATTGAACTGGTGGCGATGCAGGCGGACACAGGCTGCTTCGCGCCAGGGTTCGACCAGTTCACCGGGAGCGAACCGCTGCTCGATCCGGTGGCCGCGCGGCTGGCCCATCACCCGCGCATCCAGCCCCGGCGGGAACAGGTCCCGCCAGAGGTTGAGTTTGGTCGCGACCAGACTATCCTGGTGCCGTGCGCGCGGGCACTGCCAGGTCAGGTCGAAGCGCATCCGTGCCATGGCCCGGCTGCTGGTCAGATCCAGTGATGCCGGGGTCTCGTCAGCCGCGTGTGACATGCGGACGCGCCGGGTGTGTGGTGGTTGTAGTCGCGATCAGGATGCAAACTCGGACGCGCGCTTATAGATACGAATCACCGCGCCGTTGCGGGGTTCCGCGTTGCCCGCGACCGGATTCCAGCGCACCAGTTCGTCGACGGTGACACCATAACGACGGGCAATCGCGTCCAGCGATTCGCCCTTGCGCACCCGATGGGTGACCAGGGTGCCGCTGCTCGGGACGGCGCTGTCGGCGCTGCCGGGAACACGCAGGCTTTGCCCCGGCAGCAGGGGCTCGCGCGGCGCCATGGCGTTCAGTTCGGCCAGTTCGGTGAGGTCGACCCCACGGGCGCGCGCGACCGCGGCCAGGGTCTCGCCCGCTTTGACGACATAGACCTTTGACTCAACTGGAGCAGGGCGCGCACGCGGGATCGCCGCGGCGAGCGCCGGTGCGTAAGAACCTCCGGAGAGGGCCGTGGCGGCCATGACCCGTGCCTGGGGCAGGACGGCCGTCACGCGCTGACCGGTGCCGGCCGGAACGATGACCTGTCCCGGTCCTTCGGGCGAGGTTTGGCCGCGCTTGACGCCGGCGTTGAGTCTCTGGATTTCCGCGAGTCCGACGCCGCTGGCCTGGGCCACGCGCACCAGGTCCATGGGGCGCTCGGTACGGACGACTTCGAGTTGAGGTGCGCTGGGTACCGGCGGCAGGCGCAGGCCGTACTTCGCGGGTTCCGCGACCAGCCGCGCGGCGGCCAGAATCTGCGGCACGTAATTCTCGGTCTCGCCCGGCAGGTTCAGTGACCAGAAGTCGGTCGGCTTGCCGCGCGCCCGGTTGGCCGCCTGCGCGGACTCCACCCGCCCCGGACCGCAGTTGTAAGCGGCCATGGCCAGTTCCCAATTGCCGCCCAAGCGGCGCTGGAGTTGTTGCAGATAGTCCATGGCCGCCCGCGTCGAGGCCAGGATGTCGCGTCGCTCATCGCGCCAGGCGTCTTGCCGCAGACCCATCTCACGGCCGGTATAGGGCATGAACTGCCACATGCCGGCCGCGGCCACCGGTGAGGTGGCGGCCGGGTTGTAGCGGCTCTCGACATGGGGTAACAAGGCCAATTCGGCGGGCAGTCCGCGCCGCTGGATTTCGCCGATGACGACATGCAGATAGGGCTTGGCGCGTTCCGAGAGCTTGGCGAGATACTGCGGGTCGCGGCGGAAGCTGTCGACCTTGGCGTCGATACGGGCATTGGCATGGAGATCGAGCTTCATGCCGGAACGGACGTTGGTCCAGAGGTCGCCATAGCTTCCCTGCGGCACGGCGTCACGTCGTGCGAAGCGTTTTGCCTCCCCCGCGGGACGGACATAACCGTACTCACGGGCCGACACCATGTCGCCGTAGCCGTCGTCGGTGGCCGTGATCCGATCTTGGTTGCCGGCGCAGCCGCTGATGGCGGAAATGGCGACAAATAGGGCAGACGGCACGCCAAAGCGGCGTACCAATGGTTTGGAAAAGCGCATAAAAACCCCCCGATCTAAGCGTAAGTGCTTGCTTTACATAGCTTCTTACGGGTAATCTTCCGTATGATACGCAAAGACGGCAGTCATTACCAGACGTATGGCACGGTCTTGCGGTACGGGGCAGCGGGGACAGCGCCGCAAATACTGGGTACCATGAGGCGCTCGGGAGACGCTGATTGAACCTGTTTGGCTGATGTTGTCCTGGATCGGCCAGGATCGGCGCGTGCCCGGATTCACGATGGCGGTGCGTCGCGGTGCGGTGCTTCGCTGCACCGCGGGGGCGTCGCGCGCGGCGGCGGTTCCTCTTGAGAGGCATTCACATGACCGCTTGCAAAGGCCCGGGCTATCCGTTGGCAAGTTTCGAAAACTGGTACCGGACGCCGCTGGGCAAGGCCGTCGCGGCCCAGGAGGCGGCTTGCCTGGAAGCGTTGTTACTCGATACCTTCGGGTATTATCTGGTGCAGGTCGGGGTCGGCAGTTGCTTCCGGGAGGTCCTGGCCGCGACCCGCATCCGCCACCGTGTCTTGCTGCCCTGCCGCGCGCCGGCGGGGCCCCACGGACTCCAGGTCGTCGGCAACCCGGCGGCGTTGCCGCTTGCCGCCGACAGCATCGATGCGGCACTCCTGACGCATACCCTGGACTTCGTGTCGGATCCCCGTCTGGTGCTGCGCGAGGTGGAGCGCGTGCTGATCCCCGAGGGGCGGGTGATCATTCTCGGGTTCAACGCCCTGAGCAGTTGGGGCCTGTTGCGGTTGCTCTATCGTTATCGGCGGCGCGTTCCCTGGTGCGGGCATTTCCTGACCCCGTACCGGGTCGAGGATTGGCTGTCGCTCTTGGGGTTCGACATTGAGGTTCGCAAGCAGATCATGTTCCGGCCGCCGATCCATGGTGCGCTGAGTCCGCGGCTGGCGGTCCTCGATACCCTGGGTCGCGCGCTCTGGCCGGCCTTGGGCGGTGTTTATGTCATTAAGGCGGTGAAGCGGGTCTCGACCCTGACGCCGTTGCGGCCCTCCTGGAGTGCGCGCCGTGCGCTGCTGCCGGCTGGGGCGATCGAGCCGAGTGCCCGCAACACCATGTGATAGCCTGCGGACGTGATAACCGGACCTAGGGGCGGGTTTCAAACCGGCCCCGACACGAAGGTCTGTCTGGATATCAGGTGCGAACGCTATCTGTTTCGCTGACCGCCGCGGCGGCGGCCTGGAGGGGAATGATGAAGGGGAGTGTCGATGACTGAGGTTGTTCATGCCTTTACGGATGGCGCATGCAAAGGCAATCCGGGGCCCGGCGGTTGGGGGGCCTTGCTGCGCTTTGGTGAGACCGAGAAGGAGCTGTGCGGCGGGGAGCGCCAGACCACCAATAACCGGATGGAGCTGATGGCGGTGATCGCGGCGATGGAGTCGCTCAAGCGCCCGACCCGCATCGCGATCACCACCGACTCGCAGTATGTCAAGCGCGGTGTGACCGAGTGGATGAGCCGCTGGAAGCGCAACGGCTGGGTCACCGCTGAACGCAAGCCGGTCAAGAACCGCGATTTGTGGGAGCGGCTCGACGGTGCTTTGGCGCCCCATCAGGTCGACTGGCACTGGGTCAGGGGTCACACCGGTCACCCCGACAACGAGCGCGCCGATCGGCTGGCCAATCAGGGTATCCCGCGCGGCGCACTTGGTTGAGCCCCAGGGGACTTCGTTGACGCCAAAGGCGTTCCCTATTGGCCCTGTTTCGCTGACTATCCCTTTCTCTGTCATCCGGTCCGAAGGAGTCCCCCCTGCCCATGCGCCAAATCGTTCTGGACACCGAGACCACCGGGCTCGACCCGCGTGAAGGTCATCGTCTGATCGAGATCGGTTGTGTCGAGTTGATCGATCGCCGCCTCACCCGCAACAATTTCCACCAATATCTTCAGCCCGATCGCGAGATCGACGCCGATGCGGTCGCGGTCCACGGGATCGAGAACGACTTCCTGCGCGACAAGCCCCGCTTTGCTGAGGTCGCGGAGGATTTCCTGCGCTACGTGACCGGCAGCGAGCTGATCATCCATAACGCCGCCTTTGATATCGGCTTTCTGGATCATGAACTGGTGCGGTGGCGCGCCGACGCGACGCGGATCAGCGACCTCTGCGAAGTCAACGATACCCTGCTGATGGCGCGTCGGCTGCATCCCGGCCAGCGCAACAGCCTGGACGCGCTGTGTAAGCGCTATGGGGTGGACAATTCGCATCGGGATTTGCACGGCGCCTTGCTGGACGCCGAGATCCTGGCTGACGTCTATCTGGCCATGACCGGTGGTCAGGTGGTCATGCACCTGGGTGGGGACGCCGGCGCCGAGCCGGGACAGCGGAGCCTGTCGAATCAGCGCGGCCGGCTCGACCCGGGGCGTCAGCGGCTGCCGGTGATCGCGGCCGGGGAGGCGGCGCAACGTGCGCACGCCGCTCGGCTGGCGGCCATCGACGCCGCCAGTGCGGATGGGTGTCTGTGGCTTAGAGCTTAATTGTGCTGGTGCTGCTGACGCGTGAGTCCGGTGCCGTTGCTCAGGGCCTCCAGCCCGTCGAGATCGATCAGTTGGATGTGCTTGCGGTCGACGACCATCAGCCCGTCTTCCTGATAGCGGGTGAAGAGTCGGCTCACGGTCTCGACCGCAAGTCCGAGATAGTTGCCGATTTCGTGACGTGACATGCTCAGATGGAAGTCGGTTGGCGACAACCCGCGCTTTTGCAGTCGCTTGGACATGTTGAGCACGAAGGTCGCCAGCCGCTCTTCAGCGCTTTTCTTGCCGAGCAAGAGCAGCATTTCGGTTTCGTTGGAGATTTCTTTACTCAGCAGCCGGTACATCTGGCGTTGGAGGCTGGGGATCTCTGTACTCAGTTCTTCCAGACGGGGAAAGGGGATCTCGCAGAGTGCGGAGGTCTCCAGTGCCTTGGCGGCGCAGGCATGGGCGTCCTTGTCGATGGCGTCCAGTCCGATGATCTCCCCCGGCAGATGGAAGCCCAGCACGCGTTCGCCGCCTTCCGCGCTGGGCGCATAGCGTTTCACTGAGCCGGTCTTGACCACGTAAAGCGAGCGGAAGCGGTCGCCGTCGCGGAACAGGTAGTCACCGCGGTGCAGTGGGCGGGCCCGCTTGACGATGTTTTCAAGCCGCCCGATGTCCTCCGGTTCGAGCCCCAAGGGCAGGCACAGGGAGCCCACCGAACAATTTTTGCAGGCGACCCGAAGCGTCTCAAACGAAATGATGTTGCGCTGGTTCAAGGCGGCTGCCCCCAGTTGGCGTGTTCTCAATGCTCTATATTGAGGGCAAGCTTTGATCTGGATCAAGTCAAAGTCGATTCGCACTTGTCCCGAACGACAATATGGGGCAGCCGGAGCGGCAACAGTTGGTCGAATCGCAGGTTCCAGGCAAAAAAAAGGCCGCGCCTGGTGGGCGCGGCCGGTGGCGTCGCGGACGCCTGCTTGTAGTTACCTGGTCTCGGCGACCGGCGGGGCGGGCGGAGCCGGGGGGGCGCCGTAGGGACCCATCGGACCCATCGGGGCCATGGGCGCCGCGTAGCCGGGATAGCCGCCGCCGTAAGCGCCGCCCGGATAGCCGCCGCCGTAGCCGCCCGGGTAGCCGCCGCCGTAGCCGGGGTAGCCGCCGCCGTAGCCGTAGCCCGGATAGCCGCCGTAACCCTGATTGCCGTAGCCGTTGCCGTAGCCGCGCCCGTCGCCGCGCCCGTAACCGCGGCCATAGCCGCGACCGGTGCCGGTGCCGCTGCCGCTCATGTTCATGTTGAAGTCGCCGGAGCCGTCACCCATCATGTCGTTCCACATGTCGCCCATGCCGCTGCCGTCCCCCCAACCGCCGCCGTTGTTGTTGCCGCCGCCGGGGCCCCAGCCGCCGGGCCCGCCCCAGGCCTGCGCGGTGTTCGCGGCAAAGGCAGCCGCGCCGGCGATGGCGACGACACTGATCAACTTGGCAAATTTTTGCATCTGTCGATGCTCCTGATAAATGTAGTAGTAATTCGGGTGGGAGGCGGCCGCCGATCGGAGATCGTGACCTGGCCTGCGTTTCATTAGATTTGACGCGCTCCCGGACTATACGCGACTGTTAGCCGATTTGATAGGTAAACTATTGGCGGAACCCGAGCGTCTGCGCCGCCGGCCGACGCGCGTTCGCCCTGGCCGATCGCGGGCGGCGCACCGGTTTCGCGGTAGCGATCGAGATGGCGCATTGAGGGGTTGCGGCGAATTTGGTAGCGTGTCGGGGATAATCGGGCTCAGCCCTGGATCAGTTCATCGCATCGTTGACCGCTTATGACCAAGTTTATCTTCGTAACCGGCGGCGTCGTCTCGTCGCTGGGCAAGGGCATCGCCTCGGCTTCACTGGCGGCCTTGCTGGAAGCGCGCGGCCTGAAGGTCACCATGATCAAGCTGGATCCCTACATCAACGTGGACCCGGGGACCATGAGTCCGTTCCAGCACGGCGAGGTGTACGTCACCGACGACGGCGCCGAGACCGATCTGGACCTGGGCCATTACGAGCGCTTCCTGCGCACCCGCATGGGCCGCCACAACAATTTCACGACCGGTCAGATCTACGACAGCGTGATCCGCAAGGAACGCCGTGGCGAGTATCTGGGCCGCACCGTCCAGGTCATCCCGCACATCACCGACGAGATCAAGGCCAATATCCGGCTCGGCGCGGCCGGTTCCGACATCGCCATGGTGGAGATCGGCGGGACCGTGGGCGATATCGAGTCGCTGCCGTTCCTGGAGGCGATCCGCCAGATGCGGGTGGAGGAGGGCCGCGAAAACGCGCTCTTCATGCACCTGACCCTGGTGCCTTTTCTGCGCACCGCCGGGGAGATCAAGACCAAGCCCACCCAACACTCGGTCAAGGAGTTACGCTCCATCGGCATCCAGCCGGACGTGCTCCTGTGTCGGGGCGAGACGGCGATTCCGGATGAGGAGCGGCGTAAGATTGCGCTCTTCACCAATGTGCCCGAGAACGCCGTCATCTCCGCGGCGGACGCGGACAACATTTACCGGATTCCGCGCCTGCTCCATGCTCAGGGGCTCGACGAACTGGTCGTGCGGCAGTTTCACCTCGAGGTCGGCGAGGCGGATCTCAGCGAGTGGGACCGGGTGCTCCACGGGTTCGACCATCCCGAGGCCCAGGTGCGGGTGGGCATGGTCGGCAAATACATGCACCTGACCGAGGCCTACAAGTCGCTGTCCGAGGCGCTGGCCCATGCCGGTGTGCATACCGATACCCGGGTGGAAGTGGTCTACATCGACTCGCAGGATCTGGAACGTGACGGCACGGCCAGCCTGGTCGGGCTGGACGCGATCCTGGTCCCCGGCGGTTTTGGTGAACGCGGCATCGAGGGCAAGATCCTGGCCGCGCGCTTTGCCCGTGAGCAGCGCGTGCCCTACCTCGGGATCTGTCTCGGGATGCAGGTCGCCGTGATCGAGTACGCCCGCGACGTGTGCGGGCTGGAGGGTGCCCACAGCACCGAGTTCGACCGCCAGACGCCGCACCCGGTGATCGCGCTGATCACCGAGTGGCGCGACGAGCATGGCCAGGTCGAGACCCGCGACGAGCAGTCGGAGCTGGGCGGCACCATGCGGCTGGGCGGGCAGAACTGTCGGCTGGAGCCGGGCAGCCTGGCGCGGGCGGTCTACGGCAGCCCGCAGATCCGCGAGCGTCACCGGCATCGCTATGAGTTCAACAACGGTTACCTGAATCTGATGCAGGATGCGGGGCTGCGCCTGTCCGGATGGTCGCTCGACAACCGGCTGGTCGAGATCATCGAAATCCCGGATCATCCTTGGTTCATCGCCTGTCAGTTCCACCCCGAGTTCACCTCCACGCCGCGCGACGGCCACCCACTGTTCTGCGGTTTCATCAAGGCCGCACTCGATCAGCGAAAGGCGCAACCACCGGCCCGGGTGGGGGTCGATACCCCATGATGCCGCTGGCCGGATTCGAGGTCGGGCTCGACCGCCCGCTATTCCTGATCGCCGGTCCCTGTGTGATCGAGAGCGAGTCCCTGGCCGAGGAGACCGCCGGGACCCTGCAGGAAATCACTGCCGCCCTCGGCATCCCGTTCATTTATAAGTCCTCATTCGACAAGGCCAATCGCTCATCCACGGCGAGCTTTCGCGGGCCGGGACTGGCCGCTGGACTCAAGATCCTGGAGGGGGTGCGCGCCAAATTCGGCGTGCCGATCCTCACCGATGTCCATGAGGACACGCCGCTTCACGAGGTCGCGGCGGTGGTCGATGTGCTCCAGACCCCCGCCTTCCTGTGTCGGCAGACCAATTTCATCCAGGCGGTCGCCCGCCAGGGTCGGCCGGTCAACATCAAGAAGGGTCAGTTCCTCGCCCCCTGGGACATGCAGCATGTCGTGGACAAGGCGCGCGCGGTGGGCAATGATCACATCCTGGTCTGTGAGCGCGGCGTCTCGTTCGGTTACAACAATCTGGTGTCGGACATGCGCTCGCTCATGGTGCTGCGCGCGACCGGCTGCCCGGTGGTTTACGATGCCACCCACTCGGTGCAGTTGCCGGGGGGGCAGGGCGCCTGCTCGGGCGGTCAGCGTGAGTTCGTGCCCGTACTGGCCCGCGCCGCGGTGGCCGCGGGGGTCGCCGGGATTTTTATGGAGACCCACCCCCGTCCAGAGGAAGCCTTGAGCGACGGCCCTAATGCGTGGCCGCTGCACCGGATGCGCGAGCTCTTGACGACCCTGGTCGAGATTGACCGGCTGGTAAAGTCTGCGGGTTTCGTAGAAGCTGACTTGTAGGCTGGAGCGATCGGGTGTGATCGGCAGTGATGTGGTTTGTTTGGGCCGGGCCTTTCGGTAGGATGGGCATCGCTCTGCCTAATCCTACGCGCGTCTGCGACCACATCGGACCGCACCCGTGGCGATTGCCGGATGAGACAGCAATCGCCTGATGTGTCAAGGACGACGCCGAGGTAGCAGCAGTTCCAAATTTGGGTGGCCGCCGCCAACAGCGTGTCGGCCGCGAGGCCGATGGTGGATGCGCTGCGCTTATCCACCCTACGAGACCGGCTCCGTTGTAGGGTGGATAAGGCGCGCCGCTCGGTGTCAGGGACTCGGCACGGCGGTCGCGCGCGCCGCATCCACCAGAGGTTGCGCGAGGCCGCCCAAATTTGGAATTGCTGCCGAGGTAGAAGAAAGAGGACGGGTCAGACGCCCGGTCGCCCGCGGGGTGAAGCCCCTGCGGACGCCCGGTATCGCCGCAGCAAGGCGCCTGACCGTCCCATTGATCGACGTGTTACCCCTAAAATCTGTTTGTTCGTTAACTGGAGATCCGCGCCATGTCTGAGATCGTCGACGTCCGTGCCCGTGAAGTCCTGGATTCACGCGGCAACCCCACGGTGGAAGCCGATGTCATCACTGCCGAGGGCGCCATTGGCCGCGCTATCGTCCCCTCGGGTGCCTCGACCGGCTCCCGCGAGGCACTGGAACTGCGCGATGGAGACAAGAGCCGCTACGGCGGTAAGGGTGTGCTCACCGCGGTTGCCAACATCGCCGGTGAACTGCGCGAGGCCGTGTTGGGCCTTGATGTCACCGATCAGGCGGCGATCGACCGCTGCATGATCAGTCTGGACGGCACCGACAACAAGCGTCGGCTCGGCGCCAACGCCCTGCTGGGCGTGTCGCTCGCCGCCGCCCATGCCGCCGCTCAAGAGAAGGCCCTGCCGCTCTACCGTTCGCTCTCCGCCGGCCCCTATCGGTTGCCGGTGCCGATGATGAATATCATCAACGGCGGCCAGCATGCGGACAACAGCGTGGACTTCCAGGAGTTCATGATCCTGCCGGTCGGCGCCCCGAATATCCGCGAGGCGGTGCGTTATGGTGCCGAGGTCTTTCACGCCCTGAAGTCGGTCCTCAAGGGCCAGGGTCTGGCCACCTCGGTGGGCGACGAGGGCGGCTTCGCCCCTGACCTGCCGTCCAACGTGGCTGCGGTCGAGGTCATCCTGGAAGCGATCGGCAAGGCCGGGTTCAAGGCCGGTCAGGATATCTATCTCGGTTTGGACGTGGCCGCCTCCGAGTTCTACAAGGATGGCGTCTACGACCTGGAAGGCGAGGGCCGCAAGCTCGATTCCGACGGCGTGATCGAAATGCTCAAGGGCTGGGTTGACCAGTATCCGATCATCACCATCGAGGACGGTCTGGCGGAAGGCGACTGGGACGGCTGGAAGCGCCTCACCGATCGTCTGGGCAGCCGGGTGCAGATCGTCGGCGACGACCTCTTCGTCACCAACACTAAGATCCTGCAGGAAGGCATTTCCAAGGGCATCGCCAACTCCATCCTGATCAAGGTCAACCAGATCGGCACCTTGACCGAAACCCTGGAGGCGATCGGCATGGCCCATGCCGCGGGTTACACGGCGGTGGTCTCTCACCGCTCCGGTGAGACCGAGGACACCACCATCGCCGACCTGGTCGTGGCCTCCGCGGCCGGTCAAATCAAGACCGGGTCGCTGTCGCGTTCCGACCGGGTGGCCAAGTACAACCAGTTGATGCGCATCGAGGACCAGTTGGGTGACGAGGCGGTCTATGCCGGACGCGGCGCTTTCCGCTGGTTGTGAGTTAACCGCACCGCGGACCAGTTGGCTCTGGTCCGCGGTCGGCACCCTACCGCGCCCGTTCATGCGCTTCCTGGTCGTCGTCCTGGTTGCTCTGGTCGTGGCTCTCCAATACCGGCTCTGGGTCGGGGCGGGGAGCCTCGCGGATCTGCATGGGCTGCAACAGGAAATCGCCGCGCAGCGCCAGGATCTGGACCGCCTACGGACCCGCAACCAGGAGCTGCAGGCGGAGGTCGAGGACCTGCGCGGCGGGGAGGCTGCCCTGGAAGAGCGGGCACGCGGCGAACTGGGCATGATCAAGCCGGGTGAGGCCTTCATCCAGGTGATCGAGCGGCCCAAGGTGGAGGCGGCGGTGCCGGCGGCGCCGACGAAATGAGGTCTTGATCGTCGGTCGTCGGTCGTCGGTCCTCACCGCTTATCGTGGGGTCCGCTGCGCGGACTACGCCCGCAATGCACGCGAATCAACTTCAATCAAAGCACTTGGCCATTCATTGAGTACCATAAAAATCTGGGCGGTGGTGCCGGCCGCTGGCGTTGGCCGGCGACTCGGTGCTGTCATTCCCAAGCAATATCTGGATCTGGCGGGGCGGCCGGTGATCGAGTGGACACTCGACACCTTTCTCGCCGACGCGCGGATCAGCGGAGTCCGGGTCGCGCTGGGTCCTGAAGATGGCTTCTGGTCGGCCACGGCCTACGCCAATCATCCCAAGGTGCGGCGGGTGGCGGGCGGCGCCGAGCGCTGCCATTCCGTGCTGAACGCATTGGATGACCTGGCGGCTGAGGCCGACTTGGCCGACTGGGTGCTGGTGCACGACGCCGCCCGGCCTTGTCTGCGTCAGGCTGACCTGGATCGGCTCATCACCGCACTCGCCGACGATCCGGTGGGCGGCATCCTGGGCGTGCCGGTGCGCGACACCATGAAAGGTGCGAACCCCGACGGTCGGATTCGCGCCACCATCGATCGGGCGGCCCTGTGGCACGCCTTCACCCCGCAGATGTTCCGTCTCGGCGCGCTGCGCGACGCCTTGCGCGCCGCCATCAACGCCGGCGATCTGGTCACCGACGACGCCTCCGCCATGGAGCTTAGCGGACTGAGCCCCCGATTGATCGAGGGGCACGCGGACAATATCAAGATCACCCGTGCCGAGGACCTTCCCCTGGCGCGTTTTTATCTCGACATGCAGGCACGCTCATGCTGATCGGTCAGGGCTTCGACGTCCATGCCTTCGCCCCCGGGCGCCCGTTGATCCTGTGCGGCGTCACGGTGCCGCACGACCAAGGGCTGGCCGCCCATTCCGACGGCGACGTGGCCATCCACGCCCTCTGCGACGCCCTGCTCGGTGCGGCTGGTCTGGGCGACATCGGTCACCACTTCCCGGACACCGATCAGGCCTATGCCGGAATCGACAGCCGCATCCTGCTCCAGCGGGTCATGACTAGCCTGGGCGGGCTGGGGCTCGCGGTGCACAACGCGGATGTGACCATCATCGCGCAGCGCCCGAAGCTGGCGCCCCACATCGCCGCCATGCGCGCCCTGCTCGCCGCCGACCTGGGCTGCGACCCGGCGCGCGTCAACGTCAAGGCCACCACCACCGAGCATCTGGGATTCACCGGCCGCGGCGAGGGGATTGCGGCCTTGGCGGTGGTGTTGCTGAATGAGTAGGCGGTCGCGGGGTTCGTATAGCCTTCGGATCGCAATGCCGTAGGTTGGGGTGAGGAACGAACCCCAACGCGGGCAACCGGCCGGGACGCCTGGCCTGGGTAACCGTGCTCCAGTTCGTTGAGAACCTGTCCGATCGCGCAGCAGCAGACGCGGTGCGGGGACGGCTGGATTGGAAATACCTGCTCGGGCTCGAGCTGACCGATCCGGGATTTGACCATACCGTGTTGAGCGAATTTCGTGCGCGCCTGACGACCGGACAGGCCGAACAGCGTCTGCTCGACACCTTGCTGGTGCAGTTGCAGGAGATGGGGTTGCTCAAGGCGCGCGGTCGTCAACGCACCGATTCGACCCATATCCTGGCCGCGGTACGCACCCTCAACCGACTGGAACGGGTCGGCGAAACGCTGCGTGCCGCGTTGAATGCCGTAGCAAGCGTAGTACCCGACTGGCTGTGCACGATCGCCCCGTCCGCCTGGTACGAGCGTTATGGCCACCGCATCGAAAACTACCGCTTGCCCCCGGGCAAGGAGGCGCGCGACGGTCTGGCGGCCGAGATCGGGAGCGATGGGCACGTGCTGTTGGACGCCATCGACGCGGCGCCCGCGCAGGCCTGGCTCAACAACCTCCCGGCGATACAGACACTGCGGCAGGTGTGGGAGCAGCAATACTGCCTGCGCGACGGCGCGCTCGCGTGGCGCCCGGGGCACGAATTATCCGCTCTAGCCGAGCGGATCGAGTCGCCTTACGACCCGCAGGCGCGCTACAGCACCAAGCGCAGCGTGGACTGGGTTGGCTACAAAGTTCACTTCACGGAGACCTGCGACCCGGGGACTGCGCATGTGATCGTGAACGTCGAGACCACGGTGGCGAGTGTTCCCGACGCCCACCTGCTCACGACCGTGCAT
>NZ_KB902364.1 GCF_000379525.1 Lamprocystis purpurea DSM 4197
TTCCCGCCGTGCTTCAGCCTGATCTGTGCCGTGTAGGCGGTGGTGCCGTCGGCGCGTTGGCGCGCTACGATGGTAGCCATGGGTGTGCTNGCTCGTGTCGGTGCTACAAGGCGCGGCTTGTAGCACTCCCGTCGCACCGAACGCAAACGAATAATGCTGAATAGTGCTAAATGATGACGAATAANGCGGAAGGAAATCCAGCAACGACGGGCGATCCGAGCAAATTCAANGCGTCGCGGTTGTCGGTTGCCCCCATGCTGGATTGGACGGATCGGCACTGCCGGTATTTCCTGCGGCTGATCACCCGACACACCCTGCTCTACACTGAAATGGTCACCACCGGTGCCCTGATCTACGGCGATCAGGATCGGCACCTGCGGTTCGACCCGGCGGAGCACCCGCTGGCGCTCCAACTCGGCGGCGCGGACCCGCGGGCCATGGCCCAATGCGCCCGGCTGGGAGCGGATTGGAGATATGACGAGGTGAATATCAACGTGGGCTGCCCCTCGGATCGGGTGCAGAACGGGCGTTTCGGGGCCTGCCTGATGGCGGAACCCCAGGTGGTGGCGGACTGTGTAGCAGCCATGAAAGACGCGGTCGCGCTGCCGGTGACAGTCAAGTGCCGGATCGGGATCGATGATCGGGACAGCTACGAGGAACTGGCCGCGTTCGTCGCCGCCGTGGCCGCGGCCGGTTGCGACGCGCTCATCGTGCACGCCCGCAAGGCCTGGCTCCAGGGTCTGAGCCCGCGGGAGAACCGCGAGGTCCCGCCGCTGCGCTACGATGTGGTTGCCCGACTCAAGGCGGACTTTCCGGCACTGAGCGTCGCCATCAATGGCGGCATTCTGACACTGGACGCGGCGGCCGGTTTCCTGAATCATCTGGACGGTGTCATGATCGGCCGGGCGGCCTACGAGAACCCCTGGATGCTGGCCCAAGCGGACCGCCTGATCTATGGCGCTGCAACCCCGGTTCCGACCCGCCACGAGGTACTCGAGCGTTTTCTTCCCTATGTCGAGCGGCAACTTCAAACCGGTGTCCCGCTGGGAGCCATGAGCCGGCACCTCCTGGGGCTCTTCCAGGGCCAACCCGGCGCCCGTGCCTGGCGTCGACACATCAGCGAGCACGCCCATCGACCCGGCGCCGGGCCGGAGGTGCTGACCGCCGCCCTGCCGCCCGATCCTGCACACGCCGCTACGAGCGACGATCAGCAGTCCGCATATGACCGCACCTAGGGCGATTGCCGGAAAGCGATCTACAGGTTTTCACAGGTTGAACCCAACGGTCGGGCCGACATGCTGCTGCACTGGCTGCCGCTGACCCTGCTCTGCGCGCTTGCCCTGGCGAGTGCGGATGCGGCGACCAAGGCGTGGCTCCAAGAGTTCTCGGCCCGTGAACTGGCGGTGGTCCGGCTCGGCCTGACCGGGCTGCTGCTGTCTCCGCTGCTGTGGGACCTGCCGCCGCTCACGGGGCTGCCGGCCGCTTTCTGGTGGTGGCTGGCCGCGCTGGTGCCGCTGGAACTGTTGGCCATGCTGTTTTATATGAAGTCCATCCGCGACCATCCGTTATCGCTCACCCTGCCTTACCTGGCCTTTACCCCGGTGTTCGTCATGGGCATCGCCTGGGTCCTGCTCGGCGAGGCGGTCACCCTGCAAGGGGCCGGCGGCGTCTTCCTGGTGGTGGCCGGGGCCTGGCTGCTCAATGGCGAGCGGGCGCAAGCCCAGGACTGGCGCAGTTGGGGCGAGCCCTTCCGGGCCGTTGTCGAGCAACCGGGGTCACGGATGATGCTGGCGACCGCGGCCATCTTCGCGTTGACTTCCACCATGGGAAAGGGCGCCATGCAGTACATGGCGCCGGAGCAGTTCGGGCCATTCTATTTCGGGGTGCTGGGTCTCACGGTCACGCTGGTCTTTGCCGTGCCGCGGCCGGGCATGTTTCGCAAGCTCGCCCGTCGGCCCTGGGCCGTCCTCACGGTCGCCGCACTCATGGGAATCATGGCCTACACCCACTTCCTGGCCATCGCGCAGGTCGAGGTGGCCTATATGATCGCGGTGAAACGCGTCAGTCTGCTGTTCGGCATCCTCTATGGCGCCCTGCTCTTTCGGGAGACTGGTCTCATCCGGCGGCTGCCGGCCGGCGCGCTGATGGTGGCTGGGGTGGCGCTGATCCTGCTTTGAGTTCCTGATGCAGGATGCGCAGCAGCTCACGAATCGCAAGCGGATGGCCGACGCCACTGTGCCCGCTGGGGACCACGACCTCGGATTGGGCACTCGGCAGATGGGCGCTGCGATAGGTGACCACCCCATCCGAGCTGGCCGCCAGGTTGCCGCGCCCACGGTCGCCGAGGATTGTATGGGCCGGGACCTGCGGCGTGGTCGCATCCAGGACGCGCAGAAAGGCCGACTCGGGCGACAACCCATGGATGCTGTTCGGCAGACGCCCGCCATAGGAGCCGACGAGGCTGTCGGCCAGGGCGCCGAACTCGCGCAACAGCGTGTCGGGCAGCCGGATCAAGCGCGTCCCCCAGGCACCCAGACCGCTGGTCGCGAGCCGGCTGCCCCGATGCGGGGTGAACATGAAGACCACCCGGCTCACATCGGTCCGCGGCGCGAAGACCAGGGCGCGGCGCGTCGCGCTGTAATCGGGCAGGGTCCCGATGTCCGGAACCATGGTCGCGGCGTCCTCCACGGTCACCCGTGACACCTGGGCGCGAGAGAGGATGCCCCCCATGCTGTGGCCGATCAGGACCATAGGCTGCTTGGGCCGATACCGGGTCACGGCATCGTCCAGCGCCTGGCGCAACTGGAGCGCGGAAATCGGCACCGGTTTCCCCGTTGGATAGTAATAGAACCAGAACTGATAGTTGGCGCGGACCTGATCATCGGCGAGGAGGCCCTTGACCAGCGGCGCCCAGACCTGCGGCGTCGACATCAGCCCGTGGACCAGCACCAGTGGACGTTTGACCGGATCGAAGGGTTCCAGAAAGACGATGCGCGGCTGTCCGGTGAAGCGGCCCGGCCGCACCAGGTTGACGAGTCCCGAGAGCAGGCTCGGCCCGGTCGCGCGGGTGGCATCCAGGGGCGCCTCCAGGTCCATCGCCACAGCCGTTTGGCCGTGGGCCGTGCGCACCGACCGGATCTGGTCCGGCTGCACCAGTGCCGCGGTGCAGCAGGTCGCCGCGGGGTCCGCGGGCAGTGCGATCAGCGTCCGCGGGAGTTGGTAGCCCGCCCGCGGGGCGTTGGGATCGGTGGACATGAGGCGGGCGATGGTCGGCAAGCCCAGGCCGGACCGATGCAAGCCGGGAACGGTGACCCGCGGACGCGTCACCGGCCGCAGATCGGTGAAGGCATCCGGCGCCTGAACGCCCGGCGGCACCTGCTGCGCCGGCACCGTCGGGCCCAAGATGTCGGACGGCCGGGCCGCATCCTCCAGCAGACTCGGCAAACGGCTGGCGACCAGCTCCCGATAGTCCGTCGCGGCAGCGGCGCGTGCCCGCTCGCTGCTGCCCGGCGCGGCCAGCACCTGCACCGCGGCGTCCAAACGCGGACCAATCGATGGCGTCTGAGACGGTACCAGCGCTTGGCAGCCGCCGAGCAGCAGACCGATGCAGAGTCCCGCGAGTCGACCCGCCGGGCGTTGAAACAGGATGGCTAGGCACATGGTATTACAGTTCATCGATCCAGCCGCGGGCTGCAGCCGATGCGGGAATGGTAGGAACAGGTAACGGAATTAGGCTACGATTCCGCACGCGATTCAACTCACCTGGGTGTTCTCTAGGAAGTGTCAGACATGTCCATCCACTGCTGCACGACGCACCTCGCCTTCCGGGCCGGACGCCGCTGGTCCGGCACCCTCGTCCTGACCGCAGTCCTGGCGGCCTGCCAACCGAGCGAAGAGATCCAACCCGTGCCCGAACCGGTCCGCCCGGTGCGGGTGCTGACCGTCGAAAAGCTGCCCGGCGGCGAGACCGTGACCCTGACCGGCAACATCCAGGCCCAGGACGACGTGGCCCTCGCCTTCCGGGTGGGCGGCCAGTTGATCGAGCGCACCGTCAACGTCGGCGATCGGGTGCGGGCGGGTCAGGTGATCGCCCGCCTCGACGCGGTGAACGAGCGTCACGCCGTGGACGCGGCCCGCGCCAATCTGGCCGGCGCCAGGGCGCGCCTGGTCGAGGCCCGCAACACCGTGCAACGTTACCAGCCCATGCTGGCTCGCGGCTTCGTCGCCCGCGCCCAGTTCGATCGCGCGGTGGAAGCGCGCGACGCCGCCCAGGCCCAGGTGGACGCCGTCCAGGCCCAGGTCAACACGGCCGAAAACCAGCTCGGCTTCACGACCCTGGTCGCCGATGGACCCGGCACCGTCACCGCCCGTGGGGCCGAACCCGGTGAGGTGGTCGCGGCCGGCGCCATGATCGTGCGGCTCGCCCGCCAGAGTGGGCGCGATGCGGTCTTCGACGTACCGGCGCGGGTGATCGAAGCCGCGTCGGCCGAGGACACGGTGACCGTTGCCCTGAGCAGCGACCCCCGGGTCACCACCACCGGCCGGGTCCGCGAGGTCTCGCCCCAGGCCGACCCGGTGACGCGAACCTTCAAGGTCCGAGTGGGTCTCGCCACCCCGCCGGAGGCGATGCGGCTCGGTTCCACCGTCACCGGCGCCATCGCGCTTGGCGGGACCGCGGGCATCAAGATCCCGACCGCGGCGCTGACCGCGACCGGCGGCGCACCGGCGGTCTGGACGCTGGACCCCGAGTCGAACACCGTGGCGCTGCGCAACGTCGATGTGGTGCGCTATGAACTCGACCGGGTGCTGGTCTCCCAGGGTCTGGAGCCCGGCGAACTGGTGGTGACCGCGGGCGTCCAGACCCTGCGCCCTGGCCAGCAGGTGCGGCTGCTCGGGGAGAGCGCCGCAATCAGCCCGGCCCCGGCTCCCAGCCCGGTCCCCGTCGAGCAGGCCAAACCCGAGGCGAAACCATGACCGGCTTCAACCTCTCCGCGTGGGCCATCCGCAACCGCTCGGTCACCATTTTTATCATGCTCGCCGCGCTGATCGCCGGGATCAGCTCCTTCTACCAGCTCGGCCGCGCGGAAGACCCGCCGTTCACCTTCCGCACCATGGTGGTTGGGGCGGTCTGGCCCGGCGCCACCCTGGACGAGACGATCAAGCAAGTCACCGAGCGCCTCGAACGCACCCTGCAGGAGGTCCCGAACCTGGACAACCTGCGCAGCTTCACCCGCGCCGGCACCACGACCATCTTCGTCGATCTGATCGGCAGTACCCAAGGCCGAGCGGTCGCGGACGCCTGGTATGAGGTGCGCAAGAAAGTGGCCGACATGCGCCACACCCTGCCGCAGGGAATCGTCGGCCCCTTCTTCAACGACGAGTTCGGCGATACCTTCGGGATCATCTACGCCTTCACCGCCGACGGCTTCACGCACCGGGAGTTACGCGATGCCGTCGAGGGTGTCCGCTCCGAACTGCTGCAAGTCCCCGACGTGTCGCGGATCGATATCCTCGGCGCCCAGGACGAGATCATCTTCATCGATTTTTCGGCCGAGCGGCTCGCCGGGCTGGGGTTCGACCCGAGTACGCTGATCGCGGCCTTGCGCGCGCAGAACATCGTCAGCCCCGCGGGCGTGCTGAGCACCAGCGACGAATCCATTGCCCTGCGGGTCACCGGCGCCTTCGGCTCCGAGCAGGACATCGCCGAGGTCACCTTCGCCATCGGTGACCGGATGCTGCGGCTGCGTGACATCGCCGAGGTGCGCCGCGGCTTCAGCGACCCGCCCCAGCCGATGTTCCGCATCAACGGCGAACCCGCCATCGGCCTGGCCATCGCCATGCGCGACGGCGGCGACACCCTGGCGCTCGGCCGCAATGTCGCGCACGCCATCGACAAGATCAAGGCCGACCTGCCGCACGGCATCGAGCCGCGGCTGGTGGCGGATCAGCCGTTGACGGTCGACCTGGCCATCAATGAGTTCACCGAATCGCTGTGGCAGGCCATCGCCATCGTGCTGGTGGTGAGCTTCGTCGCGCTCGGGGTGCGCGCCGGGACCGTCGTCGCCGTGGCCATTCCGCTCACACTCGCGGTGGTCTTTCCGCTGATGGACATCGTCGATATCGACCTGCAGCGCGTCTCGCTGGGGGCCCTGATCATCGCGCTGGCGCTGATGGTCGACGACGCCATGACCACCATCGACGCCATGAGCCGCCGGCTAGCCGCGGGCGACGACAAGGTGGCCGCCGCCACCTATGCCTACCAGCACCTGTCCTTTGCGATGCTGATCGGCACTCTGGTCACCATCGCCGGCTTCGTGCCGATCGGCTTCGCCCAGAGTTCCGCCGGCGAATACACCTTCTCGATCTTCGCGGTGGTCGGCATCGCGCTCATCGCCTCCTGGTTCGTCGCCATGGTCTTCGCCCCCTTGATCGGCATGGTGCTGCTGCGCCCGCCCAAGCCCGGTCAAGCGGAGAAGCCGAACCGCACGGTGGCGATCTACCGGGGCTTGCTGACGCTCGCGATGCGCGCCCGCTGGTTCACCATCGCCCTGACGCTCGCGATCTTCGTCGCGGCGATCATCGGTCTGGGCCAGGTCCCGCGCCAATTCTTTCCGTCCTCGGATCGCCCCGAATTGCTGGTCGATCTACGGCTGCCGCAGAACGCCTCGATCCATGCGACCGAGCGGCTGGTCGATACCTTCGAGCAAGTCCTGCGCGATGACCCCGAGTTCGCGCCCGAGATCGCACGCTGGAGCACCTACATCGGCCAGGGCGCCATCCGCTTTTATCTGCCGCTCGATGTGCAGTTGGCCAATCCCTTCTTCGCCCAGGCGGTGATCGTCACCAAGGACATCGAGGCCCGCGAGCGGCTGCAACCACGGCTGGAACAATTGCTGGCAGAACAGTTTCCGCAGGTGGTGGGACGGGTCTCGCCACTGGAATTGGGGCCGCCGGTCGGCTGGCCGGTGCAGTACCGCGTCCTGGGTCCGGACCCCATTAAGCTGCGCGACATCGCCATGCAGCTCGCCGATCGCGTGGCCGCCCATCCGGGGACGCGCCGGGTCAACTTCGACTGGATGGAGCCGGAGCGGGAACTGCGCATCCGTATCGACCAGGATCAGGCCCGCCAGCTCGGTCTGAGCAGTCAGGCGGTGTCGACCGCACTCAACACCACGATCTCCGGCACCACCATTACGCAGGTCCGCGACGACATCTATCTGGTCAATGTGGTGGCGCGCGAACTGGGCGGGCAAAGCCTCTCTGTGGAGACCCTGCGCACCCTGCCGGTGTCATTGGCCAATGGACGCACCATCCCGCTCAGCCAGTTCGCTATCTTCGAGTACGGTCAGGACTTTCCGCTGGTCTGGCGGCGCGACCGGGTGCCGACGCTGACCGTCCAGGCCGACGTGGCACCGGGCGCGATGCCCGAGACCGTGGTCGCCGACCTGGAGACGCCCATCGCCGAACTGAACGCCAGCCTACCCACGGGTTACCGCATCGAACTCGGCGGTTCGGTCGAGGAGAGTACCGATTCGCGCGCTTCGGTCTTCGCGGTGGTGCCGCTGATGATCCTGCTAATGCTTTCGCTGCTGATCTTCCAGCTCAAGAGCTTTGCGCGGCTGTTCATCGTGCTCAGTCTGGTGCCGCTGGGCCTGATTGGCGTGGTCGCCGCGCTGCTGCTGTCCGGCAAACCGCTCGGCTTCGTCGCCATTCTCGGCATTCTGGCCCTGATCGGCATGATCGCCAAGAACGCGGTCATCCTGATCGACCAGATCGAGGCCGAGCGGGCCGCGGGCCAGACGATCTGGGACGCGGTGGTGGAGGCCAGCGTCTCGCGCTTCCGCCCCATCATGCTGACCGCGCTCTCGACCGTGCTCGGCATGATCCCGATCGCGCCGACGGTGTTCTGGGGCTCCATGGCCTATGCCATCATGGGGGGGCTGCTGGTCGCGTCGCTGCTCACGCTGGTGTTTCTGCCGACCCTCTATGTGACCTGGTTCGGAGGTCATCCCACACGTCCGGCGCCGGACGGCCCGGAAGCAGCCCAGACGGTGTGACGCCAGGCGAAGCCCGGATTCAAGACATCAAGCGTCGCGGCCGATCAAACATCTTGCCGCCCCGACCAGGAACTTAAACCATGTCCGTTCAACCCAAACTCCAACTCCATTTTGCGGACTGGCTCGCCGCCGAACGGGCGGCGGACCAGGGCCGCACTGAATATGTGGACGGCGAGGTCTTCGCCATGGCGGGCGGCACCGAGGCCCATAACCTGATCTGCGGCAACGTGCTGCGCGAACTGGGCAACCGCTTCAAGGGCCGTCCCTGCTATGTTTACACCAGCGACATGAAAGTCCGGATCGAGTCCGCCAACCTCGGCACCTACCCGGACGTTATGGCGATTTGCGGAGAGCGGCTGTTCTGGGACGACCACCGGGATGTCATCATCAACCCCGGCCTGATCGTCGAGGTCCTCTCCGACAGCACCGAAGCCTATGACCGGGGGAACAAGTTCGGTTACTACCGATCACTCCCCAGCCTGCGGGCCTATCTGCTACTGTCTCAGCACCGAATCAGTGCCGAACTCTTCCTGCGCCAACCCGGCGGCGACTGGCTGCTCTCGACCTACGACGATCCACGCGGCTCCATTCCGTTACTGGCCTTTGACACCGCATTGCCGCTGGCCGAGATCTATGACAAGGTCGAGTTCGCTACGCTCGCTGCGACAACGCAAGACTAGCCGCGTCCACCCAGCAATTCCAAATTTGGGCGACCTCGCGCGACCCTGCGCTCATTGCAGTTGCTGTCCCGCAAGCTCTTGACCAATGCAGCGGCGCTCCCGGCAGGTGTAGTAGCTCGTGGTGCGCCCCTTATACTCATCGGTTGTGCGGCACAGCAGGTATTCCCCGCGGTTCGCCACGACCTCGGCTCCCACGGCAGAGACGGCGGCGTTCCCGGCCTTATTGCGGGTGGCCGTCGTGCCGGCGGCGGCCTCCGACGTCACGGTCCCGGCGGTGCCGCTTGCCGCGGATGGGACGGCCTCGGACCCGCCTTTTCCCAATAGCTGATCGTACGAGCAGGCAGACAGCGCAAGGGTTAGCGCTGGCTGGATGTCCGGCGCTCCAGCAGGTCTTTTAGCCGAACAAGTTCCTCGTTGCTGAGTCCGAGTAGCCGGTCTTCGGGGCGCAGACCGCGAACCAGATCCTCCGGCGACAGCCCCCGCAACCGCTCCTCCGGCGGCAACCCCCGCAGCCGCTCCTCCGGCGTCATTTCAGCCAACTTTTCGCGTGTCCACTCGCGCTTAAAATCTTCAAACGTGTAGGCCATCGAGATACCCACCTCGCGGTAGCGTTGGTAAATTTGCTCAAGAGTCAGCGACGGGAGGACAACGCCGCTGCCCTGGCTGATTTTTTAGCCTATTGTCTGGTGCTGGGTTGGCCGCAAGTGGCGTCCGGTGTCTATGCGGAGATCCGCAATACGTTGGAGTCCAGAGGGACACCCATCGGGTCCAACGACCTTCTGATTGCCGCCCATGCCCGCCACCTTGGTTGTACACTGGTCACGAACAATGTTGAGAAATTCACAGTAACGCCGTGACCTGTAGGGTCCGCTGTGCGGACCGACGACCGTGCCGATCGCGCGGCGGCCGGGTTTATGACCAAGGCCGCCCCGGCATCGACGCGGCGATGGATGGCTCCGACTTCCAAGCACCGCTGCCCATGTCCTCGCTCTTACACGTGTTCATGGGTGCCCGCATCGCAGGGACCGGTGCTTGAATCTCCCTGGTGACCACGTCTTCTCAATGTCAGGCCTCGACAAGGCCTCGGACCCCGGGGAGTACCGGCGCCGCTCGCTATCGCGCAGCGCCTCGTTGCCTACCGGCGGGACAAAACCGTCAGCACTCGCCAACAAAAACGTTCGGGGCTCAACACCTTCAGTGTCGGCATCACCCGTGACCTTTGCACCTCGCCTGCGCATCAGCCTACGCATCGACCCGTCCGTTACCGGCTACGCCGCAAGGCGCGATACACTGGGCTCGCGGCTCACGATGACCCAGGCGGGACGCTCACCCGCTAGAACATGCGGCCTTGGCAGGCCGTACTGTCCCGGAATTTCTCTTTTTTTCATAGGCGTTGCGCTCTGGCGGCGTCATTCGGCGTGCCGAGTTGATCCTTCGCTAGCCTTGATCGCAGTGAACAGTTCTCTTAAGTCTGGATCGCTGAGCCATTTTTCTCTTTCGGTTGTATAATCGCCCCACCCCGTTTCCGTTTGCTGCAAGAATCTTATCATGCCAACAGGCCCGAGGCTCCGGCTCAGGGCATCTATGCCAATGGCCCTCACTTGATCCAATGTCATTCCTTGCGCGTTCATCTAAATAATCTCCTGTAGCCAGGTTAAAGGATTAGAAACCCTAACGCTTACTGTCGCTTTCTTCCGGGCCGCCCTTTTAATCAGCTTGTCATCTGTCGACAAGAAAACGTCTACGCCAGCTTTTCTGGCGCAAGCCAAGTGCAGGGCGTCATATGACCTAAAGCCGACGCTCTTCAGAGTCGCGGCGGCGGCGAATATTTCTTCATCCAGCGTTATGATGGAAGTGGCTTGTTCGCAAAGCTTTAACAAACGACGCCGCCTGTCCAGGCTTGGAGCTTGATTCACTTCGAACAACACAACGCTGCTGCTGATCCATATCCAGTTTTCGGCTTCCAAGTTCTTCAGAATAGCGATGACCGCTTCCGATTCCAGGTGAATCCGGTCCTGTGTTTGGTCGTCAAAGGGGCGATTGAGACAACAAACGTCCAAATAAATCTTCATTCAGTGTTTTTCGAATTATCTGATGTGAACCTTCAGGCGGAGTTGCCAAACCAGACAAATAAAGTTAGCTGTGGTCTTTCCCCGATTGCTCCCAAATGGAAAAGGATAATTAATCGTGGGCTGTCCCCTATTGCTCTTGCCAACCGACTAAGTCACTGTTTTAAGTTGGTCTCGTGCTTAGCTTAGCGCCATTCGAGTCTGTCTCCGGTTTCCCGTGGCTAGGTCCAGCCGTTCGATGGCCTACTGACCCCGTTCGCCTCCCGTTAGCCTCAGTGACCACTCCGCCTTCGACGGTTAGCTTTTAACTGGATGGGTGGCCAGCCATTCCTTTAGGATTGTGTTAACTCGCGTCTGCCATCCCGGACCACTAGCCCGAAGAGCACCGACAACTTCAGGATCCAGCCGGATAGCGACCTGCTCTTTCGGGGGACGTTTGTTTGGTCCTCGATTTCGCCGCAACGCTGAAATGGTGGCTGCCACGCCGCCACCCGCAGTAACGGTTGCATCGCACCAATCGACTCTGCCATTATCTGCTGACGAGGTAGGCGCAGCTGCCTTTGCAGCTTCAATTTCAGACGGGCTAAATCGAGCGGAAGTACTCATCGGCGTCTTTGCGGTCGGCATAGCGGCAAGAGATTAAATGTGCGACGTCATCGCCGCGCGGAGTCCAAACCAGAAAGACAACTTTGCCTTGCCACATGCCCAGGCTTTGCAGCCTCAGTTCACCGTAGCTTTCACGGTTGTCTTCAGTTGTGATCATTGGATAGTCAAAAACCGGCTCCAGATCGGATAGATCAATCTTGTGCTTATGAAGGTTTTCCCTTCGCTTTGACTCATCCCAAGCGATCATCGGCAAAATGTATATGCATTCTGCTGACTTGTCAATCGGATTCTTGACGCTGCATCGAGTTTGCCGTTTTTGACCCCCGACCAGCCGGCCTGCGGCACCGTGATGACCTCGTGCCCAATCGGCAACGGTGCTAGGCGTCGGGGAACGTCTTCGTCAAGCAGGATGCGCATCAGTGAGCAAGGCGGCCTTCGTCTCTTCCAGCGCCGCGATGGCCAGATCCCGGCTGACCGATGGGAAATCCTGTAAGAAAACCTCCAACGGGTCGCCGGCTTCCAAGTGGTCGAACAGAATCTGGATTGGCACGCGCGTCCCCGCAAAAACGGGGGTGCCGCTGTGACGTTCCGGATCAACGATCACCAATTGTGCGTTCATGTCGCGTTCCAGATCAGATGTGTCGTCATTCTCGCCGCGGACGGCCTTGATCATCGTTTCGGCCGGAGTCGGCCTGTCCGCAACTGGAGGCCGAGGCTTTCGCCGGTAGCGATTCCCGAGATCTCAAAAAAAATCATTGGTGTCTGCGCGCCGGACCGGCTAAAGCCTCGACCTCCAGTGGCCGGAACGATGACCAAGGCCCCGCGGACTAAGCAAGCAGCAAAGGCTGACCGGCGGCGATGGCCAATGCCCCGCCGGGTGATGATTGCTTATCGGACAGCAGGGTTCGGTGACGAAGTAACCGCATCAATCGCACTGATCCTGTGGTGGTCGGTGACCGGTGCCGGCGGCGTGCGTCGCAGCGGAGCGGGCGATCTGGGCCATCAGTGAGCGGTCTTGCAGGACTTAGCGCGTTTCCTGCTCGCACTCCCAATCCTCGGCGCTGATGACCACGAAGTCGGCGTCGTCGCTGGCCGTGACGTTCGGTGGCTGATGGTCGGCGATCATTTTTGCTATATGCTCCTAGAGGTTGCCCCGAAACGCTGTTCCGAGTCAGATGACCGCGCGTTGTTCGCCGCGTCGATGACTCTCGCGGCAACCGAGCCGCTTCGCGTCCACGCTGACGTCCTGATGACCAACCATGTTCATCTGCCGGCGACGCCGGAAACCGACCACGGACCGGGGCGGCTGATAAGGTCGGCTTCACCCGTTACCTTGGCACCTCGCCTGCTTATTTGCAGGTGGCCGTCGTGCCGGCGGCGGCCCCCGACGTCACGGTCCCGGCGGTGCCGCTTGCCGCGGATGGGACGGCCTCGGACCCGCCTTTTCCCAATAGCTGATCGTACGAGCAGGCAGACAGCGCAAGGGTTAGCGCTGGCCGGATGTCCGGCGCTCCAGCAGGTCTTTTAGCCGAACAAGTTCCTCGTTGCTGAGTCCGAGTAGCCGGTCTTCGGGGCGCAGACTGCGAACCAACTCCTCCGGCGACAGCCCCCGCAACCGCTCCTCCGGCGGCAACCCCCGCAACCGCTCCTCCGGCGGCAACCCCCGCAGCCGCTCCTCCGGCGTCATTTCAGCCAACTTTTCGCGTGTCCACTCGCGCTTAAAATCTTCAAACGTATAGGCCATCGAGATACCCACCTCGCGGTAGCGCTGGTAAATTTGCTCAAGTATCGGAACATGGTCGTCCCGGCGCCAGCGGTAGGTGTCGGCCCCGGCGAAGACCTTCGCCGCCTCGAAGCTGAGGATCTCCCACAATGCGTTGCGCGGACAGGGCTCCACCTCGCGCAATATGATCAGGGTCACGGTGCGGCCCACGACCGGCAGGCGGTAGACCCCGGGTTTGACCGCCTCAAGCGCCACTTGCCCAGCCAGGACGCGGGGACGGCGCGTGGTGACCGCATAGAGCCCGAACGCACCGACCGGCTCCCGCGGCGCGAACGCCTTGCGGTAGTTGACGTAATGGCCGATCAGCTCCTCGATCGCCCACGCGTCCAGGCTCTCCTGGCCTGATTTGTAAGTCAGCAGATTGTGGGGCCGCAAATCCTCCAGCCCGTCGCAGGGGTCCACTATACCTTCCGCTTTTGATTCGGTATGCCACTTGCTGCTTCGTTGTGGCGTGAACGGTGACAGGAGTAACGGTCAGATCATCAGTGATGTCATATGGAATCATCACAAGGTCGCCCCGGTGTTTACCGACCGCGCCCACCCGGTAGGCTTGCGCGCGGCCCGCCGCAACCCGATCGAATGCCTTTCTTCGCGAAGCCGACTGGCGTCCGCGCCGAACCAACGCTAGACTAAACATATGCGAGCAACATAGGTCAATGAGCGTCCATGATCGACCATTCCGCTGCTTCACCCAACGTCGGCGCCGACCCGCCACGCACCGCCAGGCTTTTTCGCAACGGGACCAACCAAGCGGTGCGGCTGCCCCGCGACCTCGAGATCGACGCCGACGAGGTGCTGATTCGCCGCGACGGCGACAGTCTCGTCCTCACCCCCAAGCCACGCTCCTGGGATGACTATTTTGCGCGGGGGCAGCGGCTGACGCAGGATTTTCCCGACGCGATTGACGACCCTCCATCCCAGACCCGGGACGTCCTCTGATGCGCTGGATGCTCGACACCGATACCTGCATCTACGTCATGAAACACCATCCCCCACAGGTGCAGGCGCGGCTGCGGCGGGTGGCTATCGGGGAGCTTGGGATCTCCGCGATCGTCTTGGCGGAGCTTCAATTCGGCATTCAGAAGAGTCAGCGACGGGAGGACAGCGCCGCTGCCCTGGCTGATTTTCTAGCCTATTGTCTGGTGCTGGATTGGCCGCAAGAGGCGTCCGGTGTCTATGCGGAGATCCGCAATGCGTTGGAGTCCAGAGGGACACCCATCGGGTCCAACGACCTGCTGATTGCCGCCCATGCCCGCCACCTTGGTTGTACACTGGTCACGAACAATGTTGAGGAATTCAGCCGAGTCAGTGGATTAACCATCGAAAATTGGGTCTGAATACCGGCTGACTGCGGATGAAGTGGGGATACCTCAGGATCTGTCCTCGGTTTCTTTGCGGCCTGTGTCGCGACAAGTTATGATCGGGGCGCGGTCAAGGCAGCCTATCGCGCTCAACTGCTTACAGCGAATCTTACCAAGGGACGAGCGTGCAGACATTCACCTTCGATTGCGAAGTAGACAAACACCGTGGTGTTGTGTTGGGCCTGCCGCCCAGCGTCTCTCCTGGCCGGCACCGTCTGGCTGTCACCATAGACCCACCCGAGATTGCCCTGGCGTCAACCCAAAGCGCGCCGATTGCCCCGATTGACGAGAGCACGGCACCGCGCACCGACTTGTGGCGCCAACTGGAGGCGTTGCGCGCGCAGGCGGCCCAAACCGGGGATCTCCCCGACCCTATGGCCTGGGACGCGGTGCCGGCGGAGGCCGAGCGACGCCGTGGCGAGCGCGATGACTAAGCGACGCACCTATCTGGAGGCCAATATCCTGATTGCGGCCTGGAACGGCGATGCCGAGTCCCGCGGCTGGGCGCGTGCCATATTGGATGGCCCAGAGCGCCAGCTCCTCACCAGCGATTTCGTCCGCTTGGAGGTTCTACCCAAACCGGGCCATGACCGTCGGACCGTCGAAATCGCTTTCATGCAGGTGATCTTATCGGTCGCCGAGGATATCCCGGTGACCGGTGCACTGGTCCAGGACGCGCTCGTGCTGGCCGGACGCCACGATCTCTCCGCCCTTGATGCATTGCATCTTGCGGCAGCCGCCGTCGGGGCGGCGGACGAAGTCGTGACCTTCGAAGGGCCCGAAAAGCCTATGTGCCGACAGACCGAGGTGACTGTCGTGTCACTACGCGCCGTTCGCGACCAACGGTAAACGTGCAGAGTCGGTTCGCGTTCACGCTGACCTGATGACCAACCATGTTCATCTGCCGGCGACTCCGGAAACCAACCGCGGACCGGGTCGGCTGATGAAGGGTCTCGGGCAGCGTTACGTTCAGTACATCAACCGTACCGACCACCGAACAGGGAGGCGTTTCGAGGGCCGCTTCCGCTTCTCGGTTATCGAAGCCGACAGCGACCTCATTGCTTGCCGGCGCGACATCGAAGTCAACCCGGTTCGGGCGCGCAGGGTGCCCACCGCAGAAGAATACCCCTGGTCGAGCGACCACTGCAATGCGCTCGGACTCACCGACCCCGTTGTCGCTGCGCACCCGCTTTATCTGGCGCTGGGCGAACGCGACGCTGAGCGGCGCTCGCGCTACCGCAGTCTGTTCGCCGACGCGATCCCTGAGAGCGAGATTGCGGCGCTACGCGACGCGACCAACGGGGGGATTTGCCTTGGGCAGTGATCGCTTCCAGCGGCAGATCGCCGCGATGATTGGGCGGCGTACATGGCCCGGCAAATCGGGGCGACCGAAAAAAGAGCCCCCCGGACGCGAATCAGATCGAACTGCCGATCAAGTCTCGAAACCGTGGTCTGTCCCTAGTATCCCCCGTCTGTCCCTAGTATCCCCCTAGTATCCCCGTCCCTAGTATCCCCCCAGTAGCTCAGCAAGTTCTGCCCGCACGTCCAATAGATCAAAGACTGTTGAGCTTATAAAGACTCGCATGCTCGTGTGTTCTCCAGCCTAACGTGTTAAACGGACCATCTGCGTGCTAGCCTGCCACGGGCCACTAGGGTGCTCAACTGAATTCCGCGAACCGACCAAGCAGCTCAGATCCCCGCCAGCGCCCTGACAGCCGCTCCACATGGACCCTGCGAAGCGTTCCCCAGAGAACAGGGGCCAGGCTCAATTGCTTTCGTCTCTTAGCGCAATTGAACCTGGCCCCTTATTCTTGGCCCCTTATTCTCCCGGAAAAATCTGGCGGACTGTCGCTGATTCTCCAGAAACTTGGATCTGGGATTTCGCACAAGTCGCTGATATCGCCAGGCGATTCTCAACTGAGCGCCATTCTGGTCCGTCCTCGGTTTCCTGCCCGGTTGCCCTGCTATTCTCCAGTTGGCTGTATACGCACCTGAACATGTTGAGGTTCGATTTTTGCTAAGACAATGAGTTCTTTGATGCACGCGATAAATTGATGTCGATTGTGCCGGATATTGAGGTGTCGCCCGCTTGGTAGTGGTCGCGTGGCTCCTGAGTCTGTAGATTCTGAATGGTCCGTAATGAGGGCCGCATTACGTGGATTCGGCCTTAGGATTCCTGGGGGAAGGAGTTGCGCTTTGTCAAGGCACTGTGCAATTTTGATGAACATTTGAGTGAAAGGCGTATCCTTTGATCGTTCTAGAGAGATCTCTTCCAATCCGGGGAGAATCACAGCTACTGGATTATGCTCCTTTCGCAGATCATTTAACCGAATTAGAATCGCTTGGCCTTGGATTGTTTGCGTGCTAGCCGGAGAACTGGAGCAGTCATTATGCGAACTGCCCTGTACACCCCGCGGCAGTAACTCTAACGCCGCCGCTCCGGTAGCACCACTAAGCACCTCGATTTCGCGGATTCGCGCATCGATTCTTTGCCGCTCGGCTCGAAGTTCGGACAATTCTGTTGCACGAGATTCTGCTTGTTCTCGCTTTTCTTTAAGTTTCTCGAGGTATGTTGGTATTGCTGCTAACGCATTACCATTTTCATTGTTCTCTCGCGCCAAAACCCCCCAAAGGCGCTCGCGAAGTTCCTTAGTCAACAGTTGCCGTCGATGGAACTCCTCGATTATCTCGCAGCTTTGCAATGTTCCCGCGCGGAAAGCCTCTGTCACGCCATAAACGCGAAACACCTCTCCGTCGGTAAGGATGGCCATGGTCGCCTTCCGATCATGGGAGTGTTTAACGAACACGTAATACTCTAGTTGGCTCAAGTAGCTGTCAAGGCGCTTTCCCGGAGCCTTGGTCTCGACAATGATTCCAATAGGGAAATGATCCAGCACGACGTCAACATATCCGCGACCGGTGCGTCCTTCAAAGTTGAAATCCGCGTCTTCATACCCGAGTGCCCGAAGAAGCGGTAGAACTACTTTGTTCTTAACATCCTCCTCGCTGACGAGTTGGCTACGTGACAGGTTGACAACTTGGCTAAGGTCAGGAAGCATTCTGCTCATGTACTCAATGTGACAAACGGCGAATAACACTGTCCGCGCCAGAGCGGCCTGCGGGTTTTGGCCGCGCATAACGTGTTCTAGGTCGAAACAGGCTCGTTGCGTGCTAGCCTGCTACGGGCCACTTAGGGTGCGAGACTGAATTCCGCTTACCGACCAAGCACCTCAGATCCCCGCCACCGCCTTGTCAGCCGCTCCACATGGACCCAGCGAAGCGTTCCCCCGCGGCACGGCGGCGCGGGTTTTTCCTGAGATGCCCGAATCGGTTGGCGGCTAAACCCCGTCAGTCTGTGCTTATGTTCGTCCACACATGAAAGTTTTACAAGGGAATCAGTGTGACTTGGATCACGGTTTTGTACAAAAAGTGGATACGGACTGTCGATGTCTCCCGGGCACAGTCCATCCGGATGTGTTTCCGGACTGAACTCGACCATGGTCACCGTAATGGCCGCCGATTGCGAAGATAAAGAGCCCGTCCGCGTCGAATCGATAGACCACGCGGTCTTTCTGCGACAGCTGCCGCGACCACAATCCGCTGAGGACGTGTTTGCTGCCCCGAAATCGGTCAAGGGACTCGACCGGCGGCGATCGTGCGCTCGATCCTGCTGTCCGGATACTCGGGTTGCGCGCCAACGGCGGCCTGCCGGTGTCGGGGTGTTAGCCAGGCTGACCTGACCGTCGATCCAGTGCGGCACCGCGCCACCTGCGCACGACGGGCCAGCCACCTCAGTTGTCATCGCGCCCCGATCATGGTTGCATGGTTGCGCTTAAACTGACCTTGCGGCCCGCGCCGCGCGCTCCTTCGACCGGCACCTGGCGCACCCCGCGCCAACGCCTGCCACCGTGCGAGGTACACCGATGGAAGCCCTGAAACTGGCCACGCTCGCCGACCTTCTCGCCCACCCGGACGAGCGGGTGGAACTCATCGACGGCGAGATCGTCCGCCGGCCCATGGCGCGCGCCGAGCACGCCTTCGCGCAGAGCAATCTGGTCGGCGAGCTACATCCGCTGCGGCGCCCCACCGGCCCCGGCGGCTGGTGGATCGCCACCGAGATCAGTGTCCTGTACGAGGCCCACCAGTGCCCGAGCCACGACCTCGCCGGCTGGCGCCGCGAACGCCTGCCGGAACGCCCCAGCGGTATCGTGGAACTGACACCGGACTGGGTGTGCGAAATTGTCTCCCCCGGCCACGAACGCAAGGACACTCTCACCCTGCTGCTCCTCCTGCAACGCCACCGGGTGCCTTATTACTGGCTGATCTGGCCCGAGGAGCGCACCCTTGTCGCCTATGCGCTGGACGGCGCCACGTATCGGATCATTGCCGACCTGACCGTGACCGGACCCGAGGCCACACGGGTCGCAATACCGCCTTTCGAGGCAGTGCCGATCGATGTGGGCTACATCCTCGGCGGCTGAGTAACGCGTGAGGGCCGATGGGGTCGGAAGTGAGGGGATTGGCGGGTCGCCCTGCGGGCACCGCTCTACCGGTCTTCGTAGTCGTAGTCGAAATCGGATTTCATGGCGCGACCCCGACCCCCGATTGCGACGCCGAGGGCTGTAGGGTGCGGTGACGAAGGAACCGTATCAATCACACTGATCTTTTGATGGTCGGTGATTGGTGCCGGCGGCATGCGTAGCAGCGGAGCGGACGATCTGGGCCATCGGCGTTGGTCGTCGTTCCGGCCAGACCCTGGGGCGGAAAGCTGATCCACAGATGTCACAGATGTTCACAGAGATTCTCTTCATCTGTGAACATCTGTGACATCTGTGGACAAATCCGAATGGTCGCTTTGGCCGGAACGATGATCAAGGCCAGGCCATCAGTGACAGCAATTCCAAATTTGGGAGGCACCGCGCGGCCCCTGGTGGATGCGGCGCGCGCGACCGACGCGCCGGGTTCCTGACACCGAGCGGCGCGCCTTATCCACCCTACAGCGGCGCCGGTTTTGTAGGGTGGATAAGCGCAGCGCATCCACCGTCAGCCTCGCCGCCAGCTCGCTGCCGGCGGCGGCCACCCAAATTTGGAACTGCTGCATCAGTGAGCGGTCTTTGCGTTCTCTCTTAAAGGCCGGCAACGACCTCAAGGGCCAGACCGGTAGACTCGGCGATGACGCTCGCGGCGACGCCGTTGGCCTTCATCGCTCGGGCGATCTCCAGGGTGCGTTCCTCGCGTCCCTCGATCTTGCCAACTACAAAGTTCGACGCGACCAGGCTCGCATGCAGATGCAGGTCCTCCTGCCAGCGCTCGTAGGCGGCGCGTTCCGCCGGCGCGAGCCCGAGCACGGCGAGCTTCTCCTTGGCCTCGCTCAAGCCCTTGGCCGAGAAACCGTCCTGAATTGACTGGTGCTTGAGGTAGTAGATCCATTCGTCGAGCGTGTCGCGGACGATGTCGTCGAAGCGCTCGACCTTGATCAGATAATACTCGGGGAACAGTTCGTGGGTGCGCTCACGCCCCGGAAACAGTTTGCGTTGGGCGCGGCTCAAGGCCAGTTCGTCGTGCTTGTGCAGACCGCAAAAGCGCGTGGTGCCATGGTAGACGTAGTCCTCCCCGTGTCCAAGATCGAAATAGAGGATGTTGACCGAGATCACCTTGACCAGGTTCGCAGAGGACTGGCCGACATCCAGATGCTCGACCAGCGCGCGGGCGCTCCCGTAGAGCATCCGCGACAAGTCATCGTGCCGGCGCTCGTATTGGACCTCGATCAGCACCAGTTCACCGCGGTGGTTGCGCACCTTGAGATCCAGTCGGTTGGAGCGGTCGTCAGCGGTGTCGCGGTTCGACTCTGATTCCAAGACCTCTACGATCTGTACGTCCTCGCGGAGCAGCTCGCTCAAGAAGCCTTCGAGGATGCCGAAGTTGGCCTTGCTGCGCAGCAGCCGTTTCATGGCCCAATCGAAACTGATGAGTTTGCGCGTTGCCATGAAACTAACGCACCCCCCGCAGCCGCGGGTCGAAGGCGTCACGCACTACATCGGCAAAGAGGTTGGCCGCCAGCACCAAAGCGAACATGAAGACGAAAGCGGCGGTGAGCGACCACCAGACCATGGGGTCCCGCGCCAGTTCAAGGCGGGCGCTGTTGATCATGTTGCCCCAACTGTTCATGGTTGGGTCCACCCCGATGTTGACATAGGACAGCACCGCCTCCGCCAGGACCAGGCCGCTGAAATCCAGCACCAGGGTAATCATGACGATGTGCAGCACATTGGGCAGGATATGCCGGCCGAGGATGGCGAAGTGACCAACTCCCAGCGCGGATGACGCACGCACATAGTCCGCCTCGCGCAGCTTGAGCGCTTCACCGCGCAACAGCCGGCAGAGCCCGGTCCAACTGGTCACACCCAGAATCAGGCACAGGAACAAGAGCCGCAAATCCGCCCGCTCCACCAGGCTCTCGAACTGATCGGCATTGTTGCTCATGTAGACCTGAAGCATGAGGATGGCAGCGGCAATCAGCAGCACGCCGGGAATGGCGTTCAGGGTGGTGTAGAGGTATTGGATGATGTCATCCACCCAGCCGCGAAAATAGCCGGCCATGATCCCCAGCAGGATGGCCGCGGGCAGCATCACCAGGGTGGTGAGTGTGCCGATGACGAGGCCGGTGCGAATGGACTTGAGTGCCTGAAAAAAGACATCCTCGCCCACTTTGTCGGTGCCCAGAATGTGATATCGCAGTGCCAATTCACCGGCGACGAAGCCGAGAACCAGCATGACGGCCAGGGTGCCGAGCGCGGTCCGCCAGGGAAAGGCCGTACCGCCGGCCAGCAAGACATCACGTGCGGCCATGAAGCCGATCCCCTGCCCCCGTGCCGTACTCCAAACGACCTGGGCGGCGATCAGACCCCAGACGATCAGGCCCTCCGCCAGACCGCGCAAGGTGAGACGCAGAATGTCCCAGCCGCGTTGTGTCGGGTCCTTCAGGTGCCGACCGCCATAGTTCAGTCGGGGATAGTCGCGGATCACGCTGCCGTCGGGCTGCGTGATGGCCTCCTTGACGAACAAGTGGGTGGCGAAAGGCGCGGAGTAGGTCTTTTCCTGGCGTTCACGCAGGGGCGCCGCCCAGGCGTCGAAAAGACTCAAGACGTCCGGGCCGAACTTGGTCCCGGCGCCGGTCTCGGTACCGGCGGTTTGGTCGGCCAGCGGCAGACGGAAGTGCACCGTGTCGAGCAGGCCGATCAGCACGTAAAAGCTCAGGACCACCAGGGTCCCGATGCCCACCCGCGAACGCGCCACCCGCCGCCAGGGCGCGCGCAGATGCTCATGGCGCGCGGCATAGAGCCCGAACCCGATCGCGCTGATTACCAGCAGGAAAACCAGGGCATCGGTCCAGAGGATCACCGGCATCAGGGGCATGGCACGAGCCCCCGGCAATGACGAAAAACAGGCCTTGATCGCAATCCCGGCCAGCGGCGTGCGTAGTCAGGGCTTCCAGCCCTGACGGTGTCAGGCCAGGATGGCCTGACGACGCACCCGGCGAGCCCAAGTGGCCGGAATCTTGATCGAGGCCGAAAGACACCCGACCGCAATCCGCTTTCTCGATTCATTGCAAGCGCACCCGCGGATCGACCAACGTATACGAGATATCGGTGAGAATCAGCCCCAGGATATAGAGCACGGCCCCCAGGAAAACCATGGCGCGCACGATGGCGAAGTCCTGATTGTTGATGGCGTCGATGGTGTAGCTGCCTAGGCCGGGAATACCGAAGAATGACTCGGTGATCAGACTGCCCATGAAGAGCAGCGGCAACACCACCACCACGCCGGTGAGGATGGGGATCAACGCATTGCCCAAGACATGCCGGAACAGCACACGCCGCTCGGTGAGACCCTTCGCGCGGGCGGTTCGCACATAGTCCTTGGAGACCTCTTCCAGGAACAGGGTGCGGTACCATCGCACCCCTGACCCGACGCCGCCGATCACGCCGACAATGACCGGCAGCACCAGGAACTTCCATGCCTCCACACCGGTGTCATAGCCGGAGATGGGCACCAGATGGAAGACCTTGCTCAGCAGATACTGACCCCCGATGATATAGAAGAGCCCGGAGATGGACAGCATGGCGACCAGCAACACCACGGCGCCGATATCCAGATAGGTGGCCCGGAAGAAGACGATGAAGAGCGCCAGACTGATATTGAGCGCCAGCCCCACCAGCAGCACCGGCACCGCGATGGCCAGGCTCGGCCACATGCGTTGGGAAATATCATAGCCAATGTCGCGCCCGTCATCGGATGAGCCGAAGTCGAAGGCGAAAAGGCGCACCGAGCGCTCGAAAAAGATGGTGTCCGTCACCCGTGCCAGTCCGCTCGCAGCCTCATTGAACAGCAACGGCTTGTCATAGCCGTGCTCCTGTTTCCAGTTGGTGATGGCCTCCGGGGTGACCCGCTTCTCACCCAGGTGCATCCGTGCCATCTGGTCCGGTGAGTTGAGGACGAAGAACAGCGTGAACGTCAGCAGATTGACCCCGATCAGGATCGGCACGGCATAGAGCAATCGGCGCAGGATATAGGCAATCACAGCGCGGTGCTCCGTTCACGCCGCCGCACCATCCACAGGGCCGGCAGCACCAGGATCAGGATCACACCCAGGATGACTCCCAACGGCCAGAGGACGGGCGGATTCCACTCCGCGCGCAGCCGCTCGCGCAGCTTGGCGTCGATGCGCCGGTATTTCAGCGTGTTGTTGGCCATGCTGTTGGGACTGGCATTGTGCAGCCACTGATGATGCAGACTGAACGCCTTGGGATAGAAGCCCCAGGCCCAGGGGGCATCGCGGCGGGCGATCTCCACCATCTGATCGACCACCGCCTGACGCTCGGGGCCGTCGGGCATGAACTTCATCTGATCGAAGAGCCGATCGAACTCCGGGTTCTTGTAATTGGAAGCGTTCTCCCCCTGATGCTCGACCTTGCCGTTGGGGCCGTAAAGCAGAAAGAAGAAGTTCTCCGGGTCCGGATAGTCCGCATTCCAGCCCCACATATAGACCTGCCCGGTGCCGTTGCGCATCTTTTCCTGGAAGCGGTTGTAGTCGGTGGAGCGGATGACCAGATCGATCCCGAGCTTTTCGAACTGCTTGCGAATCCAGGTCAACCGCGCTTTGTCATCCGGGCCGGTGGCAACCGCCTCGTAATTGATGCTCAAAGCCCGCCCGGTCTTAGGGTCACGTCCGCCCGGAAACCCGGCCTGTTCCATCAGCGCCAGCGCTTGATCCAAACCGCGGCGCACCGGGCGCCCATCCCGCCATTCGTAGACCATCGGATTGATGCCAGCCTCACCCTCGCGGTGACCGAAGATACCGGGCGGCAGCGGCCCCTGCGCGATCAACCCCCGGCCATTGGCAAAAATAGAGACGAATTCCTCATAGTCCACCGCGATGGAGATGGCCTGACGCAGCAGCCGCGCGGGCTCGGTATAGCCGCCCACCACCGGGTCGAGCATATTGAACCCCATGTAGAAGATGGAGGTCTCGACCGAGGTCAGCAGGTCGATCCCCTTGTCCTGCATCTCATCGGTCAGTTGGGGTCCACCGTCCCCGCCGAAGCGCACCGCCTGATCGAATGAATCGGAGGGTACGCCGGAACTGTCGAAATAGCCCTGGAGGAACTTATTCCAGCGCGGAATATCCTCCTTTTCCAGGCTGTAGATGGCTTGATCCACCAGCGGCATGGGCCGACCCGCATCGGCCAGCAGCCCGGCCTCGCGGTCGCCCGGCATCCCTTCGGCCGGATAGGTCTCGCCCCAGAAATTCGGGTTGCGCGCCAACACCATCCGCAGGTTGGGATTGTTCTCGGTCAGCATGAAGGGACCGGTGCCGACCGGGTACCAGTCGAGCACGATGTTGCGCTCTTTCATGCCGGGTTGGGCGTAGAACAATTCCGCCTCCCAGGGCATGGGGGCGAAGAAGGGCATGGCGAGCCAGTAAGTGAACTGCGGGTACTTGCCGTTGATGCGGATGCGCACACTGTGGGGATCGACCACTTCCACCCCGCTGAGCCGGGCCTCGCGTAGGGCCTGAACCCGGGCGATCGGGTCCTTGTCCGCGATCAGGGCCAGCCGCTCACTCAGGTCCTTGAAACCCTGGATGTGCTCCTGCATCACCCCGGCGATCGGCGAGTGCAGCCAGGGGGCGGCCAGCCGTTTGATCTGGTGAGCGAAGTCGTCCGCGGTCACGGCGCGGGTGCCGGTCTGCGGAAAATCCGCCAGGCGGTTGATGCCGTCAAGATCACGCTCGGTGAGCCGCAGGTAGCGGGGGTCGCCGGCCGCATTCAGGGCGAAAGCGGGATGCGGCTGGAAGCGCAGGTCGGGGCGCAAACGGATCAGATAGTCACTGTAGGCGATCGATGCGAGCGGCGCGTCGGCCGGCAACGGGTTGGCGGCGGCATCGAAATACTGGGCAACCGGAACTTCCAGGGCCGACAGGGGCACCAGTTGATAAGGCCGCAGCAACAGGTGATATTGCAGCGGCGGCTCGTAGATCTGGGCCAAAAAGGCATATTCGTTGGCGCTGTAGGAACGCACCGGGTCCAGGTGTTTTGGGCGCTCGTCGAATGAGGAGTAGACGGTGTTGGTCAGGCCCTGGCCGGCCGGATAGGGGTCGTTCCAGGGGCCCTGGTCACAGCCGACGAGCATCCACCCGGCCAGCAATAGCCAGGCCCAGCGGATCAGGACCAGTGTGCCGCACGAGTCGCGTCCGGTCGCCCGGACCCCTCGCACTTTCACCGGCCGCCAAGTTTCTGTAGTGTTGCAGGTCGCCATGGGGTTGCCATAATCGCACGGCACCCCGCCGCACGAAAGCCCAAGATTCAGGCGCCGCGTGCGCCCGTTACCCTACCGGAGTTGATGACCCATGGGATTTCTTCAAGACAAGCGCATCCTGGTGACCGGCGTCGCCAGCAACCGCTCCATCGCCTGGGGTTGTGCCGAGGCCATGCACCGCGAGGGCGCACAGATCGCGCTGACCTACCAGAACGACAAGCTCAAGGGCCGGGTCGAGGAGTTCGCCGCCCAGTTGGGCTCGGACATCGCGCTGCCGCTCGATGTGGGCAGCGACCGGCAGATTGCCCACTGTTTCGCGGCCCTGGAGGAACGCTGGGACGGGCTGGACGCCGTGGTCCACTCCATTGCCTACGCCCCCAAGCACGAGTTGGAAGGGGACTACGTGGACGCCCTGACCCGCGAGGGCTTCACCACCGCCCACGAGATCTCGTCCTACAGCTTCTCCGCCCTGGCCAAAGCCAGCCGGCCCCTGATGGCCGGCCGCAATGGTGCGCTCCTCACCCTGACCTTCCTCGGCGCCGTGCGGGCCGTGCCCAACTACAACGTGATGGGGCTCGCCAAGGCGAGCCTGGAGGCCAATGTCCGCTATCTGGCGGCTTCCCTCGGCCCCACCGGCACCCGGGTCAACGCCATTTCCGCCGGACCGATCTACACCCTGGCCGCGGCCGGCATCTCGCACTTCCGCGCGATGCTCAATCAGGTGGAGAAACACACGCCCCTGCGGCGCACGGTGACCACCGAAGAGGTGGGGAACGCGGCCGCCTTTTTGTGCTCGGATCTGGCGAGCGGCATCACCGGTGATATCCTGTATGTCGATACCGGGTTTAATATTTTGGGATTGGGATAAACGACCGCTATATCCCCCGTGGGAGCGGCGTCCCGCCGCGATGCGGTGCCGCGGTGACCGCTAACGCTGCGGCTGCACGCCCGGCCCCGTCGCGGCGGGACGCCGCTCCCACAGCGTCGCTGCGCGACTTTCGCGGTATGCCTCGACCTCCGTTTTTCTTGTGGCCGGAACGACGATCTAAGCCAACCATTGTATTCGCTTATTAATTGATTCTTTACTCGTTCATGAGTGAGCCAACCCACGCCGAGTACATCGCCGCCCTGATTGACCTTCATCGCGGGCTGCCGCGTCAAGGACCAGGGGACCCGGAACTCACACGACAGTTGTTGTGCCGGCTGCCGACCTTGCCGGCGCACCCGCGGATTGCCGACCTCGGTTGCGGATCCGGCGCCGCGACACTGCTACTCGCGAAGCACTACGGCAGCCTGGTCAGAGCAGTCGACGCGGCACCCGACTTCATCGAGGAACTGAGGGATAAGGCCGCCGCGGCGGGCCTTGACCATCTGGTCGAAGCCGTCTGTACCGATATGGCGACGCTGGACTGGCCACGCGCCTCGATCGATCTCCTCTGGTCCGAGGGTGCAGCGTATAACCTGGGCTTCGAGCAGGCATTGAGGGCCTGGCACCCCATCGTATCCACGGGCGGCGTCGCCGTTGTATCGGAGATGAGTTGGTTCAGCGACACCGTGCCGGACCCGGCGCGTCGGTTCTGGGAATCGGCGTATCCGACCATGGGCACGGAGCAGCAGAACATCGGTCGCGCCGAAACCGCCGGCTTCAGTGTCGTTTTCACCGAAAGGCTGCCGAGCAATGCCTGGTGGGAACACTACTATGGTCCACTACGTGAGCGCATGCGCCGACCGGATGTGGCCGGCATGAATCAAGCCGTCATTCGGGAAACCGAGCAGGAGATGGCGCTGTTTGAACGCTACAGCGACTGTTATGGCTATACGTTTTATATTCTGCAAAGGCCTTGATCATAAACCCGGCCACCGCGCGATCTGCCCGGTCGCCGGTCCGCACAGCGGACCCTACAGGTCACGGTGTTACCATAGAGTCCGCTGTGCGGACCGTCCGCAACTGGAGGTCGAGGCTTTAGCCGGTGGCAATTCCCGAGATCTCAAAGAAAATCAGTGATGCTTGCGCGCCGGACCGGCTAAAGCCTCGACCTCCAGTCGCCGGAACGACGATCAAGGCCCACGGCCGCCTTGATCATCGCGCGAGCCGGTTTCCGCCGACGCCCTAGTTCAAAAATCCGTTCCACCGATGTTCACAGATGTTTTTCTTCATCTGTGAATATCTGTGTCATCTGTGGACAAATCCGGATGAAGGCCCCACCGCCGACCTTCCCGACAACCGCCGGCATCAGATAAGAATGTCGTCCGCGTGCAGTAGATCAGCGAAGAGATCCTTCTTGATCACCTCGTAATTCCTGCGCGTCTTGGCCGCGGCGCCGATGATGTAACGGCGGGCGATGAAGACTTTGCGGCTGTCCTGCGCCGCCTCATCCATGAGCAACCAGCCGGTGTAGAGATAGCTGTAGATCTCCACCAATTCCTTGGCCGCGATGCTTTGGAATTGTTTGTCGGTCTTGTCGGCGACAAACTTCAGGGCGTCGAGGAACAGCACCCGCATCTCTTTCAATTCATCCGCCAGGCGCGCCAGATTGCCGGAATTCTCCTTCTGTTCCAACGTCGTGAAATGCTCGCCGAGAATGTCGCCGATGACGCCGCCGGTGGCCGCCACGATTTGCAGTTGCGAGGTGCCCTCGTAGATGTTGGTGATCCGCGCATCGCGGGTCAGACGCTCGACATTGAACTCCTTCATGTAACCCGTGCCGCCATGAATCTGCAAGGCGTCATAGGTGATCTTGTTGGCGTTCTCGCTCAGCACATACTTCGCCATGGGGGTGAGCAGCGCGGCGACCCGGGTCGCCTCCTTGAGTTTGGCGTTCTCGACCGTCGCATCCTTGCCCTCGGCCTTGAGCACATCGATCTTTTCTTCCAGTTTATTGCGCAGATCAACCCAATGGCAGGCGGCGTAGAGCAGGGAACGGTCGCTCTCCAACGTCACCCGCATTTCCATCAGCAGGTTGGCGACCACGGGGATCGCATAGATACTCTTACCGAACTGTTCGCGCGCCCTGGCGTAGCGCAGCGCTTCCTCATAGGCGGCCTGAGAGATACCCAGACCCTGAGCGGCGACGCCGAGACGCGCACCGTTCATCATATCCATGACGTACTTGATCAGCCCGAACTTGCGCTTGCCGATGAGCTGCGCCGGGGTATCGTTGAACTGCAACTCGCAGGTCGGCGAGCCATGGATTCCAAGCTTATTCTCGATCCGCCGCACGACGACATTATCTTTGCCGTAGCAGGCGAACAGACTCAAGCCCCGCCCGTCCTTGGTGCCGGGCTCGGAGCGGGCCAGGACCAGCAGGATTTGCGCATTGCCATTGGTGATGAAGCGCTTGACGCCCTTGAGACGCCACTGTCCGTCCTCGTCCTGATAGGCGAGCATGTTGACGGCCTGCAGGTCCGAGCCGGCGTCCGGTTCGGTCAGTACCATCGCCCCCGTGGCCGCACCGCTGGCGAATTGCGGCAGGAATTCCTGACGCTGCGCCTCATCGCCATATTTGTTGATGGTCTCGGCGATGTCCTGCAGACCGAAGAGGTTCATCAACGAGGCTTCGGCGCGGGCCACCATCTCGATCGCCATGGTGTAGATGGTGGTGGGGATGTTCAGACCCCCATAGCGCCGGGGCAGCGTGAACCCCATCAGCTCCGCCTTGGTCAGATCTTCCAGGGCCGCCTGAATGCCCTTGGCATAGGTCACCTTGCCGTCGGCGAAATGACTTCCCTCTTCATCGACGGCGGCCGCCTGGGGCGCCACGTTGTTCGCCGTGATGTCGCCGACGATTTCCAGGACCTTGCGATAATTATCCAAGGCATCCTGGTAGTCGGTGGGCGCGAAGTTGTAGCGAGTGGCCTCGGTGTAGCCGTGCTCGGCGATGTCAACCACCTCCTCCAGGTGCAGGCGGTCGAAATGAAACAGCAGATCGGTGTTATCGGTGAAATAGTTGGCCATGGCTCGGCTACTTTAACTTGTGCTTGTAGGCGTCGATGAGCTTGGGAATCACTTCCATCACATCGCCGACGATTCCATAATGGCAGACACCGAAGATCGGCGCGTCGGGGTCGGCGTTGATGGCGATGATCTTGTTGGATTCACTCATCCCGGCCCGGTGCTGAATCGCCCCGGAGATGCCGCAGGCGATATACAGCTTGGGCCGCACCGTGACCCCGGTCTGCCCCACCTGCCGGACGTGGTCGATATAACCGGCGTCCACCGCGGCACGCGTGCCCGCGACCTCGCCGCCGATCACCCGCGCCAGTTCGTGGAGAATCTGGAAATTCTGCCAGTTACCCATCCCGTAGCCACCGGCGACGATGATCGGAGCAGCCTTGAGATTGACCTTGCTCTCCTCATGGTGCCGGGCAATGATCCGCACCAGTTGGTCGGCGGCGTCAGGCTCATAGTAGACGGGCGTAATGCGTCCGGCGACCGGCTGCGACAGCGGGATTTTCTCCATCACCCCCTCGCGCACCGTGGCCATTTGCACCGGCGAATCCGGACAGATGATGGTGGCGATGATGTTGCCGCCGAAGGCCGGGCGAATCTGCAGCAGGAGCTGGGAGTAATCCTTGCGCAAATAGGTGACGTCCGAGATTTGCAGATCAGTGCAGTCCGCGGTCAATCCGCTGCGGGTGTGGGAGGCGACGCGCGGCGCCAGATCCCGGCCGATGAAGGTGCCGCCAAACAAGACGATCCGCGGCTGATACCGGTCCACCAGCTCGCTCATGATGCGGCTGTAGGGCAAGGTGTTGTAGTGGTTCAGATCCGGGTGATCCGCCAGCAGGACGTCCGTGACGCCGTAGTGAAAAGTCTCTTCGGCGACGGCCTGCATATTGTGGCCGATGAGCACCGCCTGCAATTCCCCATTCAGGCTTTCCGCCAGCTTTCTGCCCTTGGAGAGCAACTCAAAGCTCACATCGGCCGGTTTGCCGTCGCGCTGCTCAATGAACACCCAGACCAGTTTATTCTCATTCATAGGGGCTTATCCGAAGATGTGGTCTTCCATCAGTTTATCGATCAGCGCATACATGCCGTCCTTGGTGGGCGGTATGGTTTCATGCGCGCTCCCGCCCAACACCACCGACTCGATCTTGTGCACCTTGGTCGGCGACCCGCCAAGGCCGCACCGGTTCAGGTCGACATCCAGATCGTCGGCGGTCAGCGTGGGGATAAACAGCCCCTTGGACACATACTCCTCCTTGAGCTGATCCATATACAGCAACGAATTGCCCTCGGTCATCTTTTCCAATTCGAGCAGGGTATGGGCATTCTTGTAAGCCATGACCCGTTTGGCCCGGAAGGGCCGGGGCGTGGCCGCATCCTTCACCACTGTGAGCAATAGCGGGAGGGTGCCTTCCAACACCTCGAAACCGTTATCCACCTTGCGCTTGACGGTGATCGTCGACCCTTCCGCATTGAGAATCGCTTCCGCATAGGTGATCTGCGGCAGGCTCAGCTTTTCAGCGGTCTGCGGACCGACTTGCGCGGTGTCGCCATCGATCGCCTGCCGGCCGGCGAAGATGATATCGTAGTTGCCCAGTTTGCGGAGCGCCTCCGCCAATACATAGGAGGTCGCCAGGGTGTCGGCGCCGGCGAATTTCCGGTCGCTGATGAGAAACGCCTCATCGGCACCCATATATAAGCATTCGCGCAGCAGATCCGAGGCTTTCAAAGGCCCCATGGTCATCACGCGCACGGTGCCGCCGAAGCGGTCGCGGAATTGCAGTGCCAATTCCAGCGCCACCTTGTCTTCAGGATTGAAAATGGTGGGAAGTTTACTGCGATTGACAGTGCCGTCCGGCTTCATCACCTGCCCGGAGATATTGGCCGTATCAGGAACCTGTTTGACCATTACGATGGAATGGTAGCTCATGCTCTGCCTTGTAAGTTCTTCTGGGATAATCGGGGAATGCGGCGACCGGCAGACCAGACGATCAGCATACGGGGGGCCGTGGCGGCCACATCACCCGGAAAAAGGGACCACGAAATTTTACCATTTTTCGTAAGCCCATGCGATGGAGGCGGCGGGACCGAAGCAGTTCCAAGTTTGGGTAGCCGCCGCGGGCGGAGTGGCGGCGGCGAGGTGGATGGTGGATGGTGGATGGTGGATGCGCTGCGCTTATCCACCCTACAAAAACCGGCTCCGCTGTAGGGTGGATAAGGCGCGCTGTTCGGTGTCAGGGACCCGGCACGTCGGTCGCGCGCCGCATCCACCAGGGGTCGCGCGATGCCGCCCAAGTCTGGAATAGCTGGCCGGGACCCATCCGGAATCACCCTCCCGCGGCCTGCCGCTCGCGCCGCTTGAGCCAGACCTCCAGACCTTGCGCATTGAGTTCGGTGTCGACCGCGAGCAAGGCGTCGATCCGCACGTCCTCTAAATCCACTCCGTGGGCGCGGGCACTGGCCGTCAGGTGCGCCGATACCGCCCGCTTGAGCCGGGTGAGGCGTTCGGGGTCATCGCGCCCCTCCTCCGCCAGGGCGATCCCCGCCATGTCATGAATGCTCCGGCGCACGTCGTCCACCAGTCGCTCCGGCGCATCGACCCGCCCGTAGTGCGTCAGGTACATGGCTTTCGGATTCAGGTTCATGAGCTTATCGAGGCTTTGCAGCCACGCCTCCGGATCGAAGGCGACCGGGGTGGTGGGGGCGAACAGCCAGGGGGCGCCCCCCGTATCGAACTCGCGGTAGGCAATACCGAAGGTATCGCCGGTAAAACAGCCGCGCGTCCGGGCGTCGTGGATGCAGCCGTGATGATTGGCGTGACCCGGCGTGTCGATGAAGGTCAGGATGCGGCCGGCCAGATCGACCTGCATCCCATCCTCGGCAACGATCACCCGCTCCTCGGGCACCGGGGTCAGGCCCCCGAAATCACGGGCGAAGGCCTCGGCACCATAGACCGCGCCGGCCCCCGCCAGCAACCGGGCCGGATCGATCATGTGCCGTGCGCCCTTGGGATGGATCACCAGTCGCGCCGCGGGACAGGCGGCGATCAGGTCGCCCGAGCCGCCCGCATGATCCAGGTGGACATGGGTCGGCATCACATAGTCGACGTGCGCCGGGGTCAGGCCCATGTCCGCAATGATCTTGAGCAGGGACGGCACCGTGTGCGCGGTGCCGGTGTCGACGAAAGCGAGCCGGTCGCCCGAGCGAACCAGATAGCACGCGGCCAGGCCGTGACGGTAGAGACCGGTTTCGATGCAGTAAATCTGGTCTGCGACCTCTTGAATGTGTGGAATCGACATGGCGGGGCTCCGATGGTGGTTGTATTGAGATCAGGATTGGTTTTAGATTGCATAGACCCGAGAGTCTAACCGCGCCGCTGGCCCGACGGTAAGTGGTCCGTCATTCCCGGATTGCCGGGAACCGGACACAGCGCGCTCACCTCAACGGTTCCGATCGCCCAAGATCTTCACAAAAAAGACACTCGGAGGACACCTTAAATGACCCAAGCAGCGACCGCCGGCGCAATGCCGACAGACACCCCCCGCATCAACGAAATCAGCCTGGAACGTCCCTGGGAGTGGGTCGTCAAGGGCTGGGCCGATCTCCGGGAGGCACCCCGGTTCAGCCTTGCCTACGGTGCCGTGTTCGTGATCGTCAGCGTACTGATGACCCTGGGCCTGCTGGCCGAGAACCTGTTCTTCATCGTCCCCGCGCTGGCCGCCGCCTTCTTCCTCATCGCCCCCTTGCTGGGGATCGGCCTCTACCAGATCAGTGCAAATCTCGAGGCCGACCGCCCGGTCGAGTTCTGCCAGGCACTGCAAGCCTGGCGACAGAACGAAGTGCAACTCGCGGCCATGGCCCTGATCCTGGTGTTCGTGCTGCTGGTGTGGATGCTCGCCGCCATCCTGATCTTTGCGCTCTTCTACGACAACCCGGTACCGAACTGGGCCAATTTCCTGCCCACCCTCTTCCTGTCCGGGGAGAACAACACCTTCGTGGCGGCCGGCGTCATCGGCGGCGGACTGATCGCCGCCTTCACCTTCTGCATCAGCGTCGTGACCGTGCCCATGCTGATGGACCGTCCGGTCGACGTCGTGACCGCCATGCGCACCAGCATGGCGGCCGTCCGCAAGAACTGGCAGGCCTTGAGCCTGTGGGCCGCGCTGATCGTCATGTTCGTGGGGCTCGGCATCCTGACCTACTATATCGGTCTGTTGATCACCATGCCGCTGATTGGGCACGCCACCTGGCACGCCTATCGGGATCTGGTACCGCGCGACTGAGGCCGCGGACGGCAAAGAATGCCAGGAAGCGGATCTGCGCCCGCTCGCCGGCGACGGCGAGCGGGGCATGAAGCGAAATGCATATAGCATTCGGACGTGATAACCGGACGTAGGGGCGGGTTTCAAACCCGCCCCTACACCAAGGGTCTGTCTGGATATCAGGTACGAAGGCTGTAGCAGCTTGGACCCGCTGGCGAGAGGGCCTTGATCGTCGTTCCGGCCGCACGATCACTGGAGGCCGAGGCTTTAGCCGGTCGACGCCGCGCCTGCACAGAAGTGGGAGCAAGGTCGGCGCCAGCCGAGCGGGCCTCGATCAAGATTCCGGCCACTTGGGCTCGCCGGGTACGTAGTCAGGCCATCCTGGCCTGACACCGTCAGGGCTGGAAGCCCTGACTACGCAGGCCGCTGGCCGGGATTACGAGCAAGGCCGCCGAGCGGTGCGGCCAGGACGCTGCTCAAAGTGGCGCAGCGGCATCCAGCTGCGTTGCGGGAATTGACGGAGGCGTGAGGATTGCCGCAGCGTCATCCGACGCATTATAGCCAGATACGGTGTATGCCAGTCGCTATCGCGCGCGGTCTTTACCATTCTATGGTGTCGTGCGCTTCGCAAGTTCGATCCAGGTGGCCGCACTGTGGGGTCCACTGTGCTGACCGATCATCGCCAGCCGGCATGATGATCAAGAGCACTCCAGGCCGATTATTCCTGAGGATCAAACGAGTAGCCGAGCATTTCAATGTCCGTCTTGAAATGCCGCGCAACCAATTCTGCAGTCTCAGCCGTGTAATAGCTTCGATAGTCCTTGCGCCGATCGCTGGCCTCACGCGCATGGGGTAAGTCGGGGGGTTTGATCCCGATGCGGGCGCAGGCGGTCGCGAAGTCCGCGTGCAAACGTTCGTACCGACCAATATAGTCGACGATGGTCCGGCCGTGGAGATCGATCAGATAATCGCTCTGCAACTCGATCGAGGTGTCGACGTGATACTGGTAGGGACGCTCGGGGTCCAACTTCCAGCGCAGGAAGGCGTCGAAGGTCTCGTTGCCGCCGAGATAGCGCGGGCGTTCCCGCCGGATGTGGTGAAAGGAGCTGACCTGCAGGTCCCAGGGGTTGCGCACGAAGGCGAACTTGAACAGTTGGTCGAAAAACTCCTTGGGCAACATTTCCTTGGCGGCAATGGCCTTGGCGTGGCGCGGCAGCTTGGTGGCGAGGCGGTGGCCGCTCAGGTGACTGAAGCGGCTGCACAGAAACATCGGCCAATACCAGGGGTCCGCCCAGCGCAACCCCTCCAGCGCGGCGCGCACGCTGGTGCCGCCGGTCTTGGCGATATGGACGAACAGAAAGCGGTGTTTGACTGAGAGCAGCATGGGTTCGAGTGTAGCATGACCCCGAAAGCCGATGCCGATGCGAACACGGCCCCTACCGCTGCCGTTCAACACGAGGACGCGGCCGGTGAGGCCCTGTGGATCGAGGTCATCCGCAAGATGGACGAGACCTATGCGGATCTGGTCCGCCATCAGGTCGAGCTGGAGGAAAAGAACAGCGCACTGGAGGAAGCCCAGCAGTTCATCGCGAGCGTCCTGGCGGCAATGACGGACGTGCTGATCGTCTGCGACGTGGACGGGCGCATCCAGCAGGTCAACGCCGCGCTGGAGACGCTGGTTGACGTGCCCGAGGCGCAGTTGCGCGGACGGACCTTCCTGTCCCTGCTCGCGGCGGAGTCCTTGCCGCTGGCGCGAACTTTCGGCGAGAAGATTCGCAGCAAGGCCATCCACGACTGTGAACTGCTCCTCGCGGGTCGCGACGGACAACCCGCGCCCCTGGCGATGAACTGCACCTCGCGCTACGACCACCGCGGCCGACTGGTCGGGATGGTGCTGATCGGCCGGCCGGTCGGGGAGCTGCGTCAGGCCTATGAGGACCTGAACCGGGCTCACGCGGACCTCAAGCAGGCCCAGCAGCAACTGATCAGCGCGGAGAAAATGGCTTCGCTGGGTCGACTGGTGGCGGGGGTGGCCCATGAGCTGAACAACCCGATCAGCTTCGTCTACGGCAACATTCACGCACTGGCCCGTTATCGTGAGCGGCTGGGCCGTTTCATCACCGGGGCCGAGGCCGCGGGGCTGTCGCCCGAGCTGCAGGACCTGTGGGATGAACTGCGCATCGGGCGCATCCTCACCGACCTGGACCCGCTGCTCAAAGGCACCCTGGAGGGCGCGGAGCGGGTGCGCGATCTGGTGCAGGATCTGCGTCGCTTCTCGTCCGGCGCGCAGGGCGAACACACGGACTTCGACCTCGCCCATGTGGTTCGTACCGCGGTGCACTGGGTCTCCCAGAGCGGTGCCAAGGACACCGGCCGGCAGACCCAGGCGATCACCCTGGACCTGCCGCCGCACCTGAGCGTCCGCGGTCATCCGGGTCAAATCCATCAGGTGGTGATGAACCTGGTACAGAACGCGCTGGACGCGGTGCGGGGGCGCCCTGAGCCGCACATTGGCGTGGACTTGACCGCCAGCGGCGCCACGGCCGTGCTGCGGGTGCATGACAACGGCCCGGGCGTCTCCGACACCGACCGCCTACGCGTCTTCGACCCCTTCTTCACCACCAAGCCGGTCGGTCAGGGTACCGGACTTGGACTCTCCATCAGCTTGCGCGTCGTCACCGACCACGGCGGCACCCTCATCCTCGAACCGATGGCGGAAGGCGGCGCGGCCTTTCGGATGGAATTGCCGATGGGCTGAGGGGACGAAACATCCCATGGCTTACCTCCGCAAGCCCGGAGCCGACGACTGAACCCGCTGGAGTTCAAAGCTTCAGCCTTGGCTATGAGGTCCAACACGCACGTTCTCCCCGTTTATTCGCGTTCAGTGACGGACAATACTCACCCGATGCGCAACCCGGACACCAACCCCATGACACCCGAACTCGTGGTCCTCTGGCTCCAGTCCGGCGGCTGCGGCGGCTGCACCTTGTCGCTGCTGGGCGCCGAATCACCGGACCTGACTGCCACGCTGGACGGCGCGGGCATCCGCTTGCTTTGGCACCCGTCTTTCAGCGAAGCGAGCGGTGAGGAGGTGTTGGACTTGCTGGATGGCGCGATCAGCGGCACCCGCGCATTCGACGTGTTGTGCATCGAGGGCGCCATGCTCCGCGGACCGCGGGGTACGGGCCGCTTTCATGTGCTGGCGGGGAGCGACCGGCCGCTGATCGATTGGGTGCGGCAGCTCGCCGCCCGCGCCCGCTATACCGTCGCGGTGGGCACCTGCGCCGCCTTCGGCGGGGTGACGGCCGCCGGTACCAACCCGACCGAGGCCTGCGGCCTGCAATTCGAGGGCACCCGTCCCGGCGGCCTGCTGGGGACGGACTACCGCGCGGGGTCCGGCCTGCCCGTGATCAATGTCGCCGGCTGCCCCACCCACCCCGACTGGGTCACCGAGACCCTGATGGCCCTGGCCCTGGACGGCCTGACCGCGGACGACCTGGACCCCTACCGCCGACCGCGGATGTATGCGGACCATCTGGTGCATCACGGCTGTACCCGCAACGAGTTCTACGAATACAAGGCGAGCGCCCGCCGCCCCTCCGACCTGGGCTGCATGATGGAGCACCTGGGCTGCCTGGGCACCCAGGCGCATGGGGACTGCAACACCCGACTCTGGAATGGACAGGGCTCCTGCACCCGCGGCGGCTATGCGTGCATCAACTGCACCGCCCCCGAATTTGAGGAACCCGGCCACGCTTTTGCCGACACCCCCAGCATTGCCGGCATTCCCATCGGCCTGCCCTCCGACATGCCCAAGGCCTGGTTCGTCGCCCTGGCCTCACTGTCCAAGGCGGCGACCCCGGAGCGCCTGCGCCGCAACGCGGTGACGGACCATCTCGCCGTCCCGCCCGCGGTGCGCGGCACCAAGCCGCGTTAGCCGTTAGAAGCAACCCGAAACGACGCATCCCATCGTTGTCGTAATCGCAGTCGGAGAACCGATGCAACTCGGACAGCAAAGCCGCGAGGTACGAGAGGGCCTTGGTCGTCATTCCGGCCGCCGGACGACCGGAGGCCGAGGCTTTACCGTGAAAGTGCGTAGTCAGGCCATCCTGGCCTGACGGCGTCGGGACNGGAACGGTCAGGGCTGGAAGCCCTGACTACGCAGCGGTCGAGCAGACTTTCATGTTCCGGGGTGGCGCGGGCGCCATGGTCGTTAGCCGGTCGACACCGCGTCTGCGTGGCCCTCGTCCGGCTGAAGCCTCGACCTCCAGTGCACGACGCCCGAAGCCTTGCCGGATCAATGATCAACACCTGCGAGGACAGCCTGGGCGCTGCGATAAACTCGATGACGATTACGACAACGACAACGACCGAAACACCAAAGGCGTCCCCTAATGGACAAACCGCGCCATCACGGTGATCCCGCGTGGCACTGATCACCGTCGGCCCCTTCAACCGGGTCGAGGGGGATCTCGAGGTCAGGCTCGAGATCGCCGACGGGCAGGTCACCCAGGCCTGGGCCAACGCGCCCCTGTACCGGGGCTTTGAGCAGATCCTGCAAGGCAAGGACCCGCGCGACGCCCTGGCGCTGACCCCACGCCTGTGCGGCATCTGCTCCGTCTCGCAATCCATGGCCGCCGCCTATGCCCTGGCCGATGCAAAGAACCTGCAGATGCCGCCCAATGGCGAACTGGCCACCAATCTCATCCTGGCCGCCGAGAACCTGGCCGATCATCTCACCCATTTCTATCTTTTCTTCATGCCGGACTTCGCGCGCGCGGTCTATGCCGCCGAGCCCTGGTACGGACCAGCGGCGGCGCGCTTCCGCGCCCACAGCGGCACGGCGGCCCGCGAGTGGCCGCCCGCACGCGCGCAGTTCCTGCATCTGCTGGGTCTCCTGGCCGGCAAGTGGCCGCACTCGCTGAGCCTGCAACCGGGCGGCTCCACCCGGCCGGTCCAGGCCCAGGAGCGGCTGCGGCTGCTGGCCATTCTCGGTGCCTTCCGCCGATTCCTGGAGACCCGGACCTTCGGCGATCCACTCGACGCCATCGTCGCCCTGGACAGCGGCGCGGCCCTGGAACGCTGGGCCGCTGCCCGGCCGCCGCACGGCAGCGACTTCAGACACTTCCTGCACTGTTCCCGCCGGCTCGGCCTGGACCGGCTCGGCCGCGCGACCGACCGCTTCATGAGCTTCGGGAACTATCTGATCGGCGCCCGGCGGCTCCTGCGCTACGGCCTGTGGGACCAGGGCCCGCGGCACCTGGATCTCGCGACCATCACCGAGGATCTGAGCCACAGCCGGATGCTGGGCGGCGAGGCGCCCCTGCATCCGTCCCAGGGGGTCACCCTGCCGGACTTGGACCGCCCGGATGGCTACACCTGGTGCAAGGCGCCGCGACTGGATGGACAGGTGGTCGAGGTCGGCGCCCTGGCCCGCCAGATGGTCGACGGGCATCCACTGATCCGCGATCTGGTGGCACACAGTGGCGGCAATGTGCAGAATCGCGTGATCGCACGCCTGCTGGAAACGGCCCGGGTGACCCTGGCCATGGACGACTGGATACGTCGGCTGGTGCCGGGCGAACCCTTCTGCAGCCACGGCGAATTGCCCGACGAGGCGGAGGGCGCCGGTCTGGTGGAGGCCGCCCGCGGGAGCTTGGGTCATTGGCTGCGGGTGCGCAAGGGACGCATCCACAGCTATCAGATCATCGCCCCAACCACCTGGAACTTCTCGCCCCGCGACCGGGGGAACATCCCCGGCGCGCTCGAACAAGCCCTGATCGGCGCCCCGGTGCGCCCGGGCGAACGCACCCCCATCAGCGTCCAACATATCGTGCGATCGTTCGATCCCTGCATGGTTTGTACCGTGCATTGAGGAGGCCACACCGCTGATCCGACACGGCCGCGATGACAAGCCGGCCCGGCCCCTCCAGCGCCGCCGCGCCCTCAACCCGCCTCGGCGACCCCACCCTTGCGATACGCTTCCGCCTCCTCGGCGGTCAGCGGACGCGCCTCTTCTTCGAGCATCACCGGGATATCGTCGCGCACCGGATAGGCGAGACGGCCGGAACAGGAGATCAGCTCCGAGCGCGCCTTATCATAGATCAGCGGCCCCTTGGTCACGGGGCATACCAGTATCTCCAGCAGATTCTTGTCCAGCATACGGATTCTCCAGATTTTCTTGAGATCGACAGGGATTGCGCGGGACCGCTCCGCCGCCACACCGCGCGGCCGGCCCAGCGCCAAACGGCGATGATGGACTCAGGGCGCGGTCGCGGTAAAGCGCGGGGTGATGGCGTCCTCGCGGCGGCCGCGATCGTCGTTGCGGCCGTAGGGGCAGGTTTCAAACCCGCCCCTACACCAAATCAGGTACGACGGCTCTACGCGCCCGACTCCGCCACCGCCAGCGCGCTATGCCGGCGCGAGTACGCGAAGTAGATGACGAGCCCGAGCGCCAACCATAGACCGAAGCGCAGCCAAGTGATCAGCGGCAGTTGCAACGCCAGGTAGAGACAGGCGGCGGCACCGAGCAGCGGGACCAGCGGCGACCAAGGGGTGCGGAAGGGGCGTGGCAGGTCCGGATGGGTATAACGCAGCCAGATCACGCCCAGGCACACCAGAAAGAAAGCGGCCAGGGTGCCAATATTGACCAGTTCGGCCACCTGCCCGATCGGGGTGAACCCCGCGATGGCCGCCATCAACAGTCCGCTGAGCAGGATCACGCGGACCGGGGTCGCGGTGCGCGGGTTGACCCGGGCAAAGAGCGGGGGCAGGAGCCCGTCGCGCGACATGGCCAGAAACACTCGTGTCAGCCCGTAATAGAGCACCAGCATCACCGTGGTCAGCCCGGCAATGGCTCCGGCCGCGATCACCCCGGCCGCCCAGGGATAGCCGAGGCGCAGCATCACATCCGCCACCGGTGAGCCCACGTTCAGCGTGGGGTAAGCGACCACCAGGGTCAGCAGTCCGGCGACCAGAATATAGATCACAGTGCACACCGCGAGCGAGACCAGAATGCCGATCGGCAGGTCACGCTGGGGATTGCGCGCCTCTTCGGCCGCGGTCGAGACCGCATCGAAGCCGATATAGGCAAAGAAAATCAACGCGGCCCCGCCCATCACGCCGCTCCAGCCGAAGGGCATGAAGGGGCTCCAGTTGGCCGGCTCCACATGGGATGCGGCGACGATGACGAACACCGCGATGGCGGACAGCTTGACCAACACCATCACCGCATTGACCCGCGCACTTTCGCGCACCCCGATGCTCAGTAACACGCCCAGCGTCAGCACGATGAGCGCGGCCGGCAGGTTGATCCAACCGCCCTCCAGCGGACCTTGCTGCAGGACAGCGGGCAGCGCCAGCCCGACCGCCTCCAGTGCATTATCCGCATAAGCCGACCAGCCGATGGCGACCGCCGAGGTCGCGACCGAATATTCCAGGATCAGGTCCCAGCCGATCATCCAGGCCACGATCTCGCCCAGGCCCGCGTAGCTGTAACCATAGGCGCTGCCGCAGCCGCCGATGGACGCGGCCAGTTCCGCATAGGCCAGAGCGCTGAAGGCACAGGCCGTTCCCGCCACCAGATAGGACAGGATGATGGCCGGTCCCGCCTGAGTCGCCGCGGCGACCCCGGTCAGCACGAAAATGCCGGCGCCGATGATGGCACCGATCCCGAGCAGAGTCAGGTCCACCGGACCGAGCACCGGGCGCAGCGCCGGCCCGCCCAGGCTGTGATCCGCGTTGATCGATTTGGTCCGCAGCAGTCCCGACAGTCGCATACGACCTCCGACAAAATGCACCTGAACACCGGATGAAGCACGTGTAGCCGCGCATGAGCGCGCGTTAACGCGAAAGAATGATCGCATACCTTGATTCCCGCGTGGTTGAGCGGAGCAGGCCGATCCTGTCGGCGATTATCGCGGTTTCCGGGCGCAAGCACAGTTCGTTCTGAGGGCTCGATCGTTGGTCCCGCCGCAAAAAGACTGGATCTCAGGGCTTGACCGTGAAAGTCGCGCAGCGACCCTGTGGGAGCGGCGTCCCGCCGCGACGGGACCCGGCGCGTAGCCACAGCGTTAAGGGTCACCGCGGCACCGCATCGCGGCGGGACGCCGCTCCCACGGGGGACATTTATCTTCGGGGGTGGCTGATGTTCCTTTCAGCGCTGACGACGCGGTTCAGGTTGAGCCATGCTCATGGCCGAAACACACCTGGTAATCGACGCAGTCAGCACAATTGGGCGACTTGCAGATCGGCACCTCGGCGCGCTCACAAAGTTGACGATAGAAAAACTTCTTCCATTTCATGTCCCCAACGTTGCGCTTTGCCAGCTCCGGAAAGTGCTCCGTCATCAGCCGGGTCAACAAGGGCCGGTTCGGCAGCCCCATATCCTGCCACAGGTGATTGTCCCGCATGGCCGCGGACGCAATCGCGTGGCTGAGCCAGGTGAGCCGCTCGCTCGGCTCCCGCCGGAACTCCAACAGCAGATCCAAGAGATCCTGAAGTTCGTCCAGCGCGGCAGCGTCACGGCCGGGATCGCCATTCTTAAGCTCGGTCGCCGGGAAGTAGGTGTCCAGCAGTCGGCGAAAGTCCGACTCCGGCAATCCGCGGATCAACGGACACTGACCGGCGGCCAGGGCCCGCCCGATCACACCCGCGAAAGCCAGGGTCAGCGGATCCGTCGGATCGCGGGCAACACGCAGCAGGGTCTGATCAGCCTGCACCGACAGATTTGCACCAACTGAGGGCGCCGCGGCCCGATCGGACGCGGGCTCAAGGGCCGTGTCGACAGCCGTCGTGGAGGAGGCCCGCGGGGGAAGACTGACGAACCCGGTTGGTCGCGCTTGGAGTTCCATGGGGTTTTGACCTCTTGACGTTGGTTGTTGGCCGCCCCGCGGCAGCGGCTGGCCGGTACCACTGCTCGCGCAAGCCGCACCGTGCTCGACTCAGCCGCCGGTGCATCGTCGACCTCGTGTTGCGGGACGCCGCGGCGGTCGGTCGCCGACCGCCGCCGACCGAAAACAATACAAGAATCAAACCAGGTGTGATGCCGATAGCGTCGCCGCCCTCATTGGTCCCGAGCGGCCCTAGCTTGTCGGGGCGGGACGCCCCGACTCCTTACTCAGTTATCCACCCCAACGATGACACTGGAGGCCGGGAAGATGGCGCAGGCGGGGGTTTGCTCGGCGATTTCCAGGCGGTCGAGCAGGTCCGCGGTGATTACTCCGCGGACCGTGACACCGGACGGCAAGGCGATGACGACCTCGGCCGGCCCGTCACCGCGGGTGATGCGCTGGACCAGGCCGCACAGGGCATTGGTGCCGGGCCGGGCCTGCGGGTCCGGTGCGCGGCCGATGCCGACGGCGACCGCCTTGATCAGCGCCCAGACCGCGCGCCCGGGGCGCAGGCTCAGGGATTCGACACTCTCGTTCGTGACCCCCGCGCTGAGGCGGTCGCCGCCCTGAATCTCGATTTCGATCTGCGCATCCACGGTGCGCGCGGTTACCGCGACGATCCGGCCGAAAAACTGGTTACGGGCGCTGGTGCGCATGGCGAGCCGCCGCAGCAGGTCGAGCGCCGCGCCCGAGTCGCCCATGGCCGCGTTGATGCCGTCCAGAAAGCGCCGATACTCGCCGGCGATGGTGCGATAGGCCGCGATCAGGCGCCGACCCTCGTCGGTCAGCCGGGCACCGCCGCCGCCCCGGCCGCCGGTGGCAGTCTCCACCAAGGGTTTGGGGGACGCGTTGTTGATCGCATCCACGGCGTCCCAGGCGGCCTTGTAGCTGACGCCGACGCCCTTGGCCGCCTGGGTGATGGAACCGCGTTCACCGATCTGCTCCAGCAGGGCGATGCGCTCTTCCCCAAGGAAAGCAACATCATTCACGTCGAGCCAAAATGCGCCGTCGACCCGCAGCGGGCGCTCGCTCTTCAGGGACTTGTTCGGCGTGCTCACTCAGGTGCTGCCTCTTATAAATATTAAGAAAATCATATAACTGACATCGCATTTCGAGACCATGTTACGCCTCGCTCCGACGACCGACAAGGCGCTGCAGCGGGCGCCGGCTATTCCAAATTTGGGCCGCATCGCGCGCCCCCTGGTGGATGCGGCGCGCGGGCCTTGATCAAGATTCCGGCCACTTGGGCTCGCCGGGTGCGTAGTCAGGCCATCCTGGCCTGACACCGTCAGGGCTGGAAGCCCTGACGACGCACCCCGCTGGCCGGGATTACGATCAAGGCCGGCACGCGCGACCGACGTGCCGGGTCCGTGACACCGAGCGGCGCGCCTGATTCACCCACAGTGGAGCCGGTTTCGTCGGGTGGATCAGCGCAGCGCACCCGCCATCAGCCGCGCTGCCGACGCCGGCCTGCGCCGATCCAGCGTGAGGACGGGAGGCGATGTTATAGTTTCGCTGCAACCAACCCAAAACAATCCGGAGGACAGTCCCATGGCGGCGAAAACGATACTGATGCTGGTCGGTGACTTCGTCGAGGACTACGAGGCGATGGTCCCGCTCCAGATGTTGCAGATGGTCGGACACAAGGTCCACACGGTTTGTCCCGATAAGCAACCGGGCGACCGGGTCCGCACCGCCATCCACGATTTCGAGGGCGACCAGACCTACAGTGAGAAACCTGGGCACTTGTTCGCGATCAACACGGACTTCTCACTGGTCGATCCGGCGCGGTATGACGCGCTCGTCATCCCCGGCGGCCGGGCCCCCGAATACTTGCGGCTGAACCCGCGGGTCATCGAAATCGTGCGCCATTTCGCCGCCGCGGATAAGCCGATTGCCTCGGTCTGCCATGGCCAGCAGATTCTGGCGGCGGCCGGGGTCCTGGACGGCAAGCGCTGCACCGCCTACCCGGCCGTGCGACCCGATGTGGAGCGCGCCGGCGCACTCTGGTGCGAGGTCAACGAGACCTTCTCCAACGCCTATACCGACGGCCGCCTGGTCACCGCCCCGGCCTGGCCGGCCCACCCCGAGTGGATGCGCAAGTTCCTGGAGGTCCTGGGCACGCGCATCGAGACCTGACCGAGTGACCACTCGGGCAATTGCTGTCATTGGCCCGATCAATAGTTTACTGCACGCTCATGGATCACCAAGTATTCGTCTATGGCACCTTGCTGCGCGGGGAGGTCAATCACCACTTGCTGAGCGGCGCCGAGTGGCTTGGCCCGCACCGCACCGCACCCTGTTTCACCCTGCTGCGGGTCGGCGCCTATCCGGGCGCGGTGCGCGGCGGCGGCAGCGCCATCCAGGGCGAAGTGTTTCGGGTCGACACCGCCGGGCTGCATCGGCTCGACCGGCTTGAAGAGTATCCCAGGCTCTACGACCGCCAACTGATCCCGACCGCCTATGGCCGCGCCTGGTGTTATCTGTACCGCGGACGGCGGCGTGATCGGCGGGTGATCCAGGGCGGCGATTGGCGGGCCTTCGCCGCCGATCCGGACTCCTGGCGCGCGGCTGGTGTGCGCCGCACCCGCGACGCCAAGAACCGCCCCCGCCGACCAGCCGCGGCCATGACCCAGGTCACCGCGTCACTGTCGACGGGCGTTGAAGACGCGACACACCGCGACACTAAGCCAACGGAATGAAGCTCTTGCAGCGTTTCGGTGAGGCGCCGGTGTGGGTCGCCGGCGCCTCGCCCCTGGCCGGCCGGGTGTTCGACAGTCTGCGCCGCGCGGGGCGGCGCGTCCGTGCCGTCGCCCTCACCGAGCTGACCGATCTCAAATCAGGCGCCTGCCGGACCCTGGTCCTGGCCGATCCGCCGGAACCGGAAAGCCTGGTTGCCGGCCTGATCCACCGCCTGGGCAGCAGTCGCGGGCGCGGTCGCCGGCCCGCCCCGCTGCGGTTGATCCTCATGGTTCAGGCCGACCCGCCGCCGCCCTTGCCGGAGCTGGACCCCGCCGGGCCGATCACGCTGGAGACCTTCGCCATCGAAGATCGCGCCGCGCGGGTGCTGCTGGAGCGTTGGCCACTGCACTGCGGTCTGGACCCCTGCTTCGACCAGCGCCCTCACCTGCTGGTCGTCGGGTTCGCGCCCCCGGCACGCGCCCTGGTAGTGCAGGCGCTGCGGCTGATGCCCTACGGCGAGGAGCGGCCCGCGATCACCATCATCGGCACTGACCCCGCTATCCAGGCACGTTTTGCCGGTGCCTATCCACAGGCCGGCCAGGTGGCGGACCTGCGCTGGATTGCTGCGGACCTGGGAGGTCCCGCCGCGCTGCCGCCGGTCACCCAAGTCCTGGTGTGCGCCGCTGCGTCCGCCGCCGGGCCGGACGACGCCATCGCCCTCGCCCAGTGGTTCGCCGGACGGCTCGCCGCGGACCAGGGGGTTTCCCCGCCGATCCTGCTGGAGGTCGGAGACGCGATCCCGGACGGCAGCCTGGCGGACTGGGATGGCCAGACCTTTCCCTTTTCCTATCTCGACGAGGCGTGCCGTCCCCAGGTGCTCCTGGACGGTCGCGGCGACGCGCTCGCCCAAACCATTCACGAACACTACACCGACAGCATTGCCGCGCAAGGACGCGATCCGGAGCGCGAGCCGGCCGGCCGGCCCTGGCCCGCACTCACCGCCTCCTACCGGGATGCCAATCGGCATCAGGCGGATCATATCTGGGCAAAACTCGCCGTGATGGACTGCCGCGCCGTGCACGAAGAACGGGGCGGATCCTTCGCCTTCGCCCCGTTGGAGGCCGAGCGGCTGGCGGTCATCGAGCATCTGCGCTGGGCCGCGGATCGCCATCTGGACGGCTGGAGCTATGCCCCGGTGCGTGATAACGCCCGCAAACATCACCCGCAATTGATCCCCTACCGGGATCTCAGCGAACCCATGAAAGACCTGGACCGGTTCGCGGTGCGCGGTGTACCGACCCTGTTGGCCCGCTCGGAACTCGGGGTGGTCCGCATGTTGATCCTGGGCATCCCCGAGCCGCACACGGCGCTCCCCGCGGATGCCGTCGCCGCCGGCTTGCAGCGATTGGCCGAGCAGGTGCTGGACCGGCTGGCCGCGCGTTATCCGGATCGTACGCTGGTGTTTGCCGCCACCCTCGCCGAGCCCGGCGCACGCCTGATCACCCGTCTCGCGCTGGACCGCGCCGCGGCCGGCTTGTTCCTGCTCTGCCCGCAACCGATCGCCCACACCCTGGCCGCGCAACCCGATGACGCCGCCCGCCGCGAACTGCTGGAACTGATGGCACGCGCGGAGCGGCGGATCAGCCTGCCGGCCCCCGGCGAACTGACGCGCTGGTTCGCGCGGCGTGCCGACATTCAACTGGTGGTGGGGTCCGGCCCGCTGGAGAACGCGGGGGCCAAACGCGTCCTCCTGGACCCGGTCGAGCGCCGCGTTGACTGGAATTTCGACTATTGATGAGGCGCGCGGTACCCATTGATGATGGACCTCCCGGCCACCCGACACCGCACGGTGATGAACTGCGACCCGCCCCGATGATGCACTTCACTGACCACCTGCTCACCCGACTCGCGTGGATTGGTCTGGCCGGCCTGATCCTGCTGGCGCTGCTGATGACGACCTTGCGCCTGGCACTGCCGATCACCGATCACTACCGCGACGCGATCGTACAAACGCTGTCGCAACGGCTCGGTTACCCGCTGCGGGTCGAGACGCTGACCCTGCGCTTGTCCGGTTGGTTTCCCCGGCTGGTGCTCGGCAACGCCGCGCTCACCTGCCCTGAGAACGGCAGCGACCTCCTGCGTCTCCAGGCCCTGGAGTTGGACCTGGAACCCATTGCGTCGTTACGCACCGGGAAGCCCCAGATTCACGCACTGACCCTGGTGGGCGCCCGGCTCATCATCGAGCGCAAGCCGGACGGGCGGGTCAGCGTGGCTGGACTGGGCGCGCTCCACACCGATGACCCGCGGACCCTGGAACTGTTCCTGGACCAGGGACGGCTCAATCTCACCGAGAGCGAGGTCCTGATCCGCGACGACGCACTGGGGAGCGAGGGGATCCGCCTCACCGACGTGCGGCTGCGTCTGCACAACACGGGGTTGACCCACCAACTGGAACTGATCGCCCAGGCACCGACCGCGCCCGCGGACTCCGGCGCGACGCATCCGCCCGCCACCCGCGTGCGGGTACTCGCCGATCTGCAAGGCGATGCGCGGGATTTGCGAGGCTGGGGTGGTCGTGTCTATCTCCACCTGGCGGCAGCGGATCCGGCCGCCTGGCTGCCCCGGACGCTGGTCGATCCGGATTGGGTGCACACCGCCGACGTCCGATTGGAGAGTTGGAACGAGATTCGTGCGGGCGCGCTCACCGAGAGTATCAACCGCATCGACGTCAGCGGCCTCACGCTGACGCCCCCCGGAGCGACCGGCACGGCTGCGGACCTGGCGTCAGCGCCTGCTGATTCCGCGCGCCGGTCCGCGGCTCGATCGGCAGCGGTCACCGTGGAGCAACTTGGCGGACTGATCCGCGTCGCCCCGCTGGCCGACGGCTGGCGGATCGGGGTCGCTGACCTGGAACTGCGGGTCGACGGGGCCGCGCTCCACGACCTGGACCTCGACCTGCGGCTGTCCGCTCAGGGCAACCTGCCGGCGTTGGACCTGACTGCCGCCGAGTTCGACCTGGCAACCATCACCAAACTGCTGCGCGCCTCGCCGTGGCCGTCCCCCCTGAACCGCGATCTGCTCGCGGCCTTGGGCCCGCGCGGCCGGATCGAACGGCTGGCCTTGCAACTCGCGGTCACGCCGGGGGAGCCGCCGACCTGGCGGGCGGCGGCCCTGGGCCATGGACTCGCCCTGGAGCAGCGCGCGCGCCTCCCCGGTTTCGCCGGCCTGAGCGCTCGCCTGCGGGCGGATCAAGACGGCGGCGGCCTGCAACTCGGCAGCACCGCGCTGGACCTGGATTTGCGGCCACTATTGGATCAACCCATCCACCTGGATCAATTCAGCGGGTTCCTGACCTGGCAGCACGATCCCGCCGGCGGGGTGCAGGTGCAAGGCCGCCATCTGGTGCTGGAGAACGCCGACCTGTCCGGACGTGCACGCCTCGCCCTGGATTGGCCCGCACCCGCCGCCGACCCCGCGACCGGGCCAGTCCTCGACCTGCGCGCCCACCTGTCCGACGCCGATGTCGCCCAGGTGCGGCGCTATCTGCCGGTCGGCGTGATCAAACCGGAACTCACCCGCTGGCTCACCCGCGCCCTGGCAGCGGGACGGGTGCCCCAAGCCGATCTCCTGATCCGTGGCCCGCTCAAGAAATACCCTTTTCGTGAACAGGAAGGGCGCTTCGAGTTGCTGCTGGACTACCAGGACCTGGTGCTCGACTACCAGCTCGGGTGGCCACCCATCGTCGCGGCCGCCGGGGAGTTGCGGTTCCTGAATCAGGGGCTCGATATCCGGATGGACAATGGGCGCATTTACGACACCGTCTTGACCCAGGGACGCACCGCTATCCCCGACCTCTGGAGGCCGACGCGGATGCTGATCCACGGCGAAGGGGCTGGACCCTTCGCCGACGGCCTGCGTCTCCTCGGCGAAAGCCCTCTCGCACGACACCTGGGACCGCTCGCCCGCGTCTTCGCGGTCCAGGGCCGTTCGCAACTCGTCCTGGACCTGGACGTCCCTTTGATCAAAGGCGGCATCCTGGGCGTCGACGGGCGACTGTCCTGGCTCGAACCGGCCAGCCTCAGCCTGACCGGCACCCCGGTGGCGCTGAGCGAACTCAACGGCGAACTGCGCTTTACCGGCAACTCACTGCAAACCGAGGCCATCCGCGCCAAGCTCTGGGGACGGCCGGTCACCGTCGCCATCGCCACCCGCAACCCCGGCGCGGCCCAATCGGCCGCCACCGAAATCCGTGCGCACGGGCGGATGCCGGTCACCGAGTTGGCCGCCCGGTTCCCGACCACCGCCTGGCGCCTGGCCTCCGGCGACCTGGACTGGGACCTGGATGTCGATCTGCGCAACGCCGATCTCCAGGAACCCGGCCAGCCGCTTGCGCTGCGACTGCACGCGGATTTGCGCGGCCTCGGGCTTGACCTGCCGCCGCCATTCGGCAAGACCGCGAACCAACTGCGCGTTCTGGAGTTGACCGGCGCGCTGGTCCCCGGCCGCAGTCTGACCATCCAGGGGGGTCTGGATGGGCTGGCCCTGGACCTCGACCTGGGCTTGGGGCCGGCCACACCGCGACTCGAACGCGGTCGGGTGACCCTGGGCACGCCGCCGGACGCGGCGGCGTCCGCCGCCGACCAGTCGCCGACACCGGCCCGCGGCCTGGTCATCGACGGCACGGTGACGGAGCTGAGCCTGCCAACCTGGTCCGATTGGTGGAAGCGGGTCGGCCCGCCGCTCGGTGCCGCGCCGGACGCGGACGCCGGATCGCGCCTGGACCCGCTGTCCGTCGATCTGCGCATCACTACCCTGGACCTCGGCGGGCCGCGTCTGACCGACACCCGGGTCCAGACCGCCCGGCTTGCCGCCACGCACTGGGACTTGCAGCTGGACGCCAAGGAAGCCGCGGGGCACATCCGTCTGCCGGTCACCGGGTCCGCCGCTCCCTTGAATCTGGATCTGGAACGTCTGGACCTGAAGGCCCTGCTGCCCGCCAAGACAGCGGAGGATACCGGCCCCGCGACCCCGGCCCGCCGCCTGCCCGCGGTCGATCTGCGGGTGGCGGACCTGCGCTGGGGCGAGGCCCGGCTCGGCCGGCTGAGCCTGGACCTGCGGCCCGACGTGGCCGGGCTGCGCTGCTCGCGCATCCGCTTCGACGGCCTCGGCGAGACCCAGGTGACAGGGGATGCCGACTGGATGGAGAGCCCCGCGGGCGGCCGCAGCCGGCTGTCCCTCGACCTCGCGGCAGCGGATACCGGCCCCCTGCTGCACGCCCTGGACTATTCGGCTGGACTGAGCCCGGCCGCCGTGAACGCACGCCTGCGCCTCGGCTGGCCGGGCGGTTTCGAATCCTTCGATCTGGCGCGCTCCCAGGGCCGGATCGAGTTGGATATCGGCCCCGGACGGCTGCTCGCGGTCGAGCCCGGCGTCGGCCGGGTGCTCGGCTTTCTCAACCTGGGGGAGATCGGCCGCCGTCTCACGCTGGACTTCAGCGATCTCTATGAGCAAGGGTTCGTCTTCGAAAGCATTCTGGGCCGCATCGACATCGCCGACGCCCAGGCGCGACTGGAACGCTTTGAGATCGATGGCCCAGCCAGCGATATCAGCGTCAGCGGATTCACCGACCTGCGCGCCCGCACCTTTGACCAGACGGTCACCGTCGAACCCAGCATCGGTACCAGTGTCGCCCTGGCGAGTACCGTCGCCGGCGGCCCGGTGGTGGGGGCGGCCGTCTACCTGCTCGACCGCGTCTCCGGCGGCGCCCTCGACCGGCTGGGCAGCTATCAATACCGGATGACCGGTCCCTGGGCCAAGCCGCAATTCACCCGGATCGGGTGGGAGCCGTTCGCAGGGGGCGCGGAGCCCGGAGCCGCGAATGCCGGAGCGGGCGACTCTCAGGGAGAGAAGACCGGCGCCGCCGCGGCGGTCCGCCCGAACCCGCCAACCACCAAGCCGCGCCCAAGCGGTGATAACTCCTTTCTTGAATGAGCAGGGCATCGGTGAGACGCGGCATCGCACCCCGCGTTAGTCGTCGTTCCGGCCGCCGGAAGGCCGGTCAGGTGCGGCGGCTGAGTTGCTAGCTCAGGCGCTCCGCGGGAACGTCTTTCAGCGCCTCGTCAGGCAGCATGTAAGAGGCCGCGATGCGCTCGTCCGTGGGCTCCAGGATCTCGGGAAACCGAATGCCGGGCAACACCTTGACGGCGAAGATCTCCTGCACCGCCGCCTCGAAGCGCAGGAAGGCGGCGACCTGTCCACTACGAATGTCGACCACCCAAACGCCGCAGGTACGTTCTTTCAGCCGCTCCGTGAGCGGCAGGCCGCTGAACATGGCGCTCTCCCTGACCTGCGACAGCCCGATGAAGGCGAATGGCCCAAAGAAATCCAGGCCCCGGGTAAAGCCGGGCACTTGCGCGATGGTGTGCAGCCGGCCCGAGTCGGGATCGACGGTGGCCAGACTCCCATTGCCCGATTCGAGCACCCAGAGCCGCTCCGCGTGCCACCGCGGTGAGTGCGGCATGGAGAGCCCCCGACAGACCCGTTGGCCGGTTTCCACGTTGATCAACACCCCGCCCGCGGCCTTGTTGTCGCGCCAGCCCTGAGGCGCATCAGCCTCCCCGAGCGCGGTCACATAGCGGGGGCGCCCGTCGGCCATGCCCAGTCCGTTGAGATGGCAACGATCCTCCGGGCTCAGCGCCGACACGAAGGCCGGCCGCCAGCGCGGGACAAAGCTATTGTCGCGGTCCAGGGTGCAAAGACAGGAAAACCGGGTATTGACACACCAGAGTTGGCCGCCGGCGTCCCAGTCCATTTCGTGGATATCGATGTCTCCGGTAACATGGCTATGCCGCGGGAGGTAACAGGCGTCGTGCCGGTCCGGAGGGTCCAGCCGGCGGGTCACCGCGGGCATGTTGACATAGTCTTCGACCGTCCGGGCGGTGCCCAGCGCGAACCGCCGCGGGTTGGCGGCCAATCCCATGGGCTTGGCGAAGGCACGGAAATGGGTGTTGAGCACCCCGCCGTCATTGCGCGCGACAATGAGCTTGCCGGCCTGATAGGTCGTGATCAGGAGCGAGCAGCCCAGCGTGCGCAAAAGCTCGGGGAAGCTCGCGGTATGCACGCTGCGCAGCGGCTCCGGTTCCGGCGGGGCAGCGGGCTGGGTGGCGGCGTCGGTTGTGTCCAAGTGGGTCACGCTCGGTGTCGAGATGCGGATGGATAGGAAACACCAGGGTCGGTTGGGCATTGTTCAGGTGTCCGGTCGGCGGGTCAATCCCGTCGGCACGCCGACGCCTGCCACCGCGCGGTCGATCACCGTCCCGCTGACGCGCACCCCGTCCGTATGTCCGGCCCAGCCATTCGGTGGCGATTGAACACAACATGCCACCATGCTAGTGTCGACTCGCACGTACTCAGTTATTCGGGCGATTGGCGGGCTGGATTGTAGGATGCGGTGAGGAACGGACACTGGCGGCGACTTCGCCAACCCGTTGAAACCCATCGTCTCCTGAACTTGCTTTCAAGGGGCTACGGGGCTCTCCGGGCATTTCGCTACTAGGGAAGCGTTGGGGTTCGCTCTCGCTCACCCCGACCTCCCGGCCACGGGCTCTCACCGAAAAAGAAGACGCTCTCACAAAGACACAAAGACACGAAGAAGAAACAGAGAGATAAGAAGCCATGAAATGCTTCGCTATCTTTGTGTCTTTGTGAGAGGCTTTCTTCTCTATTCTACCCGATCGACAGCGGGCTGCTCATGCCCGGAATGAATCGCTGCTTCGATTACGATTACGATTACGATTACGACAACGATAGTGACCCCATGAGCAGCGAATGCAAGGTGGCGACAGTACAGATGGCGACCGGCCGCGATGTCGCGGCCAATCTCCTGGAGGCGGAGCGGCTGATCAAGGAGGCGGCGGCGGCCGGCGCGCACCTGGTGGTGCTGCCCGAGTGCTTCGCCTTCATGGGCATGCGCGCGGAGGACCAATGCGACTTGCGGGAACCGGACGGCCAGGGTCCGCTCCAGTCCTTTTTGTCACGGGTCGCCGCACAGCAGCGGGTGTGGCTCGTCGGCGGCACCATCCCGCTGGCGGGACCTGAGGCCGACCGGGTGCGCGCGGCCTGTCTCGTCTTCGATGCGCACGGTCAGCGGGTTGCCCGCTACGACAAGATTCATCTGTTCGACGTGTCCGTGCCTGGGATCGCGCAGTGCTACCAGGAATCAGCGACCTTTGCGCCCGGTAACCAGCCGCTGGTGATCGACAGTCCCTGCGGCCGGCTGGGGTTGGCGGTATGCTATGACCTGCGCTTCCCGGAACTGTTCCGGCAGATGCTCGACGCGGGTCTGGAGGTCCTCGCCATTCCGGCGGCCTTTACCGCCGTCACGGGTCAAGCCCATTGGGAGACGCTGGTGCGGGCACGGGCCATCGAAAACCTGGTCTATGTCCTGGCCTCCGCTCAGGTCGGCGTTCACGACAACGGCCGGGAAACCCACGGGCACAGCATGATCGTGGACCCCTGGGGCAGTATCCTGGCACTGTTGCCGCGAGAAGTTGGCGTCATCCACGGTTTCGTGGATGCGGAACATCAAGCCGCCGTGCGCCGCTCCTTTCCCTGCATCGCGCACCGCCGTTTGAAATGCGCGCTCCAGACCCGCACGATTGAGGGTTAAGTGAAGATGCGTCGACTGACCCCGCGAGCGGGGTGCAACGGCGCCATGACCAGTTTACCGACAGCGAGTCCGACTCATCCTATGAACGATCCCATCACCATCGCCCGCGACAGCATCCTGGCACCGGCCGGACTCACCGAGCACGACCTGGACCGGCTGCTCGGCCTGCTCGCGGGCTCGGCGCTGGATGCCGCCGACATCTACTTCCAGAACAGCCGCCTGCAATCCTGGGTGCTGGAAGATGGGATCATCAAGGACGGCAATTTCAGTATCGAGCAAGGCGTGGGCATCCGCGCCATCTCCGGCGAAAAAACCGGTTTCGCCTACTCCGATGAAATCACCTTCCCGGCCCTGGCACAGGCCGCCGAGGCCGCCCGTGCCATTGCCGGCGCCGGCCAGCACGCCCAGGTGCGCATCGCCAATCAGGCGGCGGTTCATCGGCTCTATGAGCCCATCAACCCGCTGGTGAGTCTGCCCGATGCGGATCAGGTGGCGCTGCTCAAACGGGTGGATGCGGAGGCGCGGCGCATGGACTCGCGGGTGACCAAGGTCAGCGCGAGCGTCGTGGCGGTTCAGGATATCGTCATGGTCCTGGCCGATGACGGCACCCTGGCGGCGGATGTGCGCCCGCTGGTGCGCTTGAACGTCAGCGTGATCGCCGAAGCGAACGGCCGCCGCGAGCAGGGCGGCAGCGGCGGCGGCGCGCGGGCCGACTTGGGTTGGCTACTGCTGGAGGACCGCGCCCTGGGATTCGCCCGCGAGGCGGTGCGTCTGGCCCTGACCAACCTGGAGGCGGAACCGGCCCCGGCCGGAACCATGACCGTGGTGCTGGGCGCCGGCTGGCCGGGCATCCTGCTGCACGAGGCGATCGGCCATGGCCTGGAAGGGGATTTCAACCGCAAGGAGACCTCGGCCTTCGCCGGCCGCGTGGGCGAGCGGGTGGCCGCCCCCGGGGTGACGGTCGTCGACGACGGCACCCTGGCCGGCCGGCGCGGATCGCTCAACATGGACGATGAAGGCACCCCCAGTCAGAACACTGTCCTGATCGAGGACGGCATTCTGCGCGGCTACATGCAGGACAAGCTCAACGCCCGGCTCATGGGAGTGCGTTCCACCGGCAACGGACGGCGCGAGTCCTATGCCCACCTGCCGATGCCCCGCATGACCAACACCTATATGCTGGCCGGAACCCGCGACCCCCAGGAGATCATCGCCTCGGTGGACAAGGGGCTCTATGCGGTAAACTTCGGGGGTGGACAGGTGGACATCACCTCCGGCAAATTCGTCTTTTCCACCAGCGAGGCCTATCTGATCGAGGGCGGGAAGATCGGCCGACCGGTGAAAGGGGCGACCCTGATCGGCAACGGGCCGGACGTCTTGACCAGGGTCAGCATGATCGGCAACGACCTCGCGCTCGACGCCGGCGTCGGCACCTGCGGCAAGGAGGGCCAGAGTGTCCCGGTTGGCGTTGGCCAGCCGACCATGCGCATCGACAGCCTCACGGTCGGCGGGACCACTGCCTGACGCCGGCCTGACACCAGTTACCGTTAAGGATTTGATATGACCATCACCGCCACCGAGGACACGGCCGAGCGCCTGGCGCGCTTGCAGCAGCACATCGAGGATCTTTTGCGGGAGGCCAAAGACCGCGGCGCCAGTGCCGCCGAAGCCTCGGTCGGCAGCAGCGCCGGCCTGGAGGTTTCAGTGCGTCTGGGCGAAGTGGAGACCGTCGAGCACACGCGCGATAACGGGCTCGGCATCACCGTCTATTTCGGCCATCACAAGGGTTCCGCCAGCACCACGGATTTGAGCCCGGCCTCGTTGCGCGATACCGTCGCCGCCGCCTGCACGATCGCCGCTCAGACCCAGGAAGACCCCTGCGCCCATCTGGCCGACGCGGCCTTGATGGCCCGCACGATCCCCGACCTGGATCTCTACCACCCCTGGCCGCTCGGCGTCGATGAGGCCATCCGCATCGCCGCCGACTGTGAGGACGCCGCTCGCGCCTACGACGCGCGCATCGTCAACTCCGAGGGGGCGTCCTTGAGCACCCACATGGGGCTCCAGGTCTATGGCAACAGCCACGGTTTCATCGGCGGCTATCCGAGCACCCGCCACGGGTTGAGCTGCGCCGTGGTCGGTGAGGACGGGGATGCCATGCAGCGGGATTACTGGTGGACCAGCGCCCGCTGCGCGGCCGATCTCGACCCGGCCCGCGGCGTCGGCGAGCGCGCCGCGGAGCGCACCGTCGCCCGCCTGGGCGCCCGTCAGATCGACACCCGCAAGGCCCCGGTGCTGTTCCGCGCCGAGGTGGCCGCCGGACTGCTGCGCAGCCTGGTGTCCGCCATCTCCGGCGGCAGCCTCTACCGGCGCTCCAGCTTCCTGCTCGACCACTTGAATGAAACCATCTTCCCCGATTTCGTACGCATCCACGAGCAGCCCCTGCTGCCGCGCGGGCTCGCCAGCGCACCTTTCGACGGCGACGGCGTGGCCACCTGGTCCAAGGATTTAGTGAGCGAGGGCGTGCTGCGCACCTATCTGCTGGATGCCTATTCCGGATGCCGGCTGAAGTTACCGACCACCGGCAATGCCGGCGGCGTGCGCAACCTCAGCATCGACATGGGTGAACTGGATCGGGCGGGGATGCTCGCGCTCATGGGGACCGGACTCTTCGTCACCGAACTCATGGGTCATGGCGTGAACGCGGTCACCGGCGACTACTCACGCGGCGCCGCCGGATTCTGGGTGGAGCACGGTGAGATCCAGTTTCCGGTGGAGGAGATCACCATCGCCGGCAATCTCAAGGAGATGTTCGCGGGTCTGGTCGCCGTGGGTAACGATTGCGACTTCCCCGGCAGCACCCGCACCGGCTCCTGGCTGATCGGTGAGATGACAATCGCCGGCGAATAATCCGCAGCGGAGGCCCGCCGCCGCGGCACCGCGGGATCGCCTGACCCTTGGGGAATCCTTTCCATGGCCCATACCCCAGTCTACCGTACCCTGCTGCGCGCACTCCATGCGGCCCGGCGTGAACACCTGTCGGGAGCGCGCGCGGACGCCCCCGGCGCCGGCGCGGGGGCGTGCTGGAGCCGCCGCCGCTTTCTCGGCACCGCCGCACTCGCGGCACCGGCGCTCGCGCTGGGCGACCCGTCCGGACCGGGCGGGCCGCAGTCCGCACGGGGCTACAAGGTCCATCGCGTGGCGGTCGTCGGCGGCGGGCTCAGCGGCCTGAATGCCGCGCACCGGCTGTTGAAAGCCGGCGTCAACGTCCATCTCTACGAGGCCGCCGAGCGACTCGGCGGACGCATCCTGTCGCGCGCCGATGCGGTCGGCACCGGCCTGGTGACCGAGTTCGGCGGTGAGTTCATCAATTCAGCCCACACCGACATGCTCGATCTGGCGCGGGAATTCGGGCTCAAGGTCTACAATCGCGCCGAGTCCCCGGCGAGCAGCCGCTACCCCAATACCGCCTTTTTTTTCGGCGGGGCACGCCGCGACCCGGCCGAACTGGCCCGGCTGCTGGGGCCCCTGGCGGCACAGATCGCGGCCGACGCCGCCTTGGTGAACGAGGACCCGCACCGCCATCTCGCGGTCTTCGATCAATTGTCGGTGACTGCTTACCTGGATCGCCATCGCGACCTGATTCCCCAACCCTGGGTGCGCAGTCTGGTCGAGACCTCCATCCGCACTGAATTCGGCAGCGAACCGGAGCATGCCTCCGCGCTCCAGTTACTCTATACCCTGCCAAGGGTGGACGGAGACAACGTGGAAGTGCTGGGTGAAAGCAATGAGGCCTACTGCATCCAGGGCGGCAACAGCCGGATCATCGCGGCCCTGGGAAACATCCTGGGCTCACGCGTCCATACGGGTCAGCAGTTGGTCTCGGTGCGCTCGGTTCCCGGCGAACCGGTCCGTCTGGGTTTCAGCAATGGCCGCTCGGTCAGCGCCGACCAGGCCATCATCACCATCCCCTTCACCATCCTGCGCTCGATCAAGATCGATGCGGCGCTCCCCGAACGATTCCGGCGCGCGATGGCCGAACTGGATCTGGGCCGCAATGAAAAGATCCTCGCCGGCTTTTCCCGCCGCGTCTGGCAGGGACCCGAGGGTTTCGTCGGCGAGGCCTGGACCGACCTGGGCTTCTCGGAAGTCTGGGATGCGAGCCAGCATCAGCCGGAGCGACAGGACGGCGCACTGACCTTCTTTCTGGGCGCCCGTGAGGTCACCGTGCCCGTCTCGTCAGACGGGGGCACCACCCAAGGACGCGCCTTTGTGGAGCGACTGGAAACCCGCCTGCCGGGCCTGCGGTCGACCGCCACCGATCGGTATGCCTGTACCGCCTGGACCAAGAACCCCCTGGCCTTGGGTGCCTACACCAATTACCGGCCGGGCCAGATCACCACCTTCGGGGACCTGCGCTGGAGCGAACCCGAAAACCTGTCCACCGGTCGGGAAGTGCGCTTCGACAACCTGGTGTTTGCCGGGGAGCACCTGAGCGAGGCGTATTTTGGCTACATGAACGGCGCCGCCCAGACCGGACGACTGGCGGCGCAATCGGTGCTGCGTTATGCCGCGGTGGCGGATGGTACCTACGACCCTTAATCCGCAGGACGTTCCCCTCCAGGACCCCAGTCGCCAATCCGTCGCGTACCCGCTCCAGCAGATCCGCCCAGCAGTTCCAAATTTGGGTGGCCGCCGCCAACAGCGTGCCGGCCGCGAGGCTGATGGTGGATGCGCTGCGCTTATCCACCCTACAAAACCGGCTCCGCTGTAGGGTGGATAAGGCGCNCNGCTCGGTGTCAGGGGCCCGGCACAGCGGTCGCGCGCGCCGCATCCACCAGGGATCGCGCGATGCCGCCCAAATTTGGAATTGCTGAGATCCGCCGCCGGGACCGGCTCCAGGGGTTGCTAAGGGTTATACTCGTATCCAATCAAGCAGACGGAGACCCGCCATGGCCTTGGCCGCGGAAGATATCGAATTTATCAAAGAACATCTGGGCGAATGGCTTGCCCAGCAGTCCCTGGGCAAACCGCCCGCGGTCTATGAGATCGAGCTGCGCGAGCGGATGGTGCGGGTCGAGGAGGAGCTGAAACACCAGCGTGAGTTGATCAAGACCATCCTGGTCGAGATGGACAAACGCTTCGAGGCCATGGACAAACGCTTCGATAGCGTGGAAAAACGCTTTGAAGCCATCGATAAGCGCTTCGACAGCGTGGATAAGCGCCTGGATAGCCTGGATAAGCGCTTGGATCTCGCGGATAAACGCCTGGATAGCGTGGACAAGCGCTTCGAAGCCATGGAAAAACGCTTTGAAGCGTTCGACAAACGTTTTGAAGAGCTAACCCGCCGTATCGACCGCTTCATGTTCTGGTCCTTCGGACTGACCGTGAGCGTCGGCGCGCTCATCATCGCGGCCGTCAAACTCTGGCCTTGACGGTTCCTAAGGCATCGGCACCAGCCACTCGACCCGGGTCTCGCCCGGCCCCTCGACCCGCAGCCGGTCGCGCAGCGCGGGCACGAGGCGCCGCAGGATGAGGTCAATCCCCCACGGCGGGTTGACGATCACCATCCCCGAACCATGCAACCCGCGCGTCCCCCGGTACGGCAGCAAACCCAGTTCGGCAACCAAGATGCCGGGGATACCCAGACCCTTCAGTTGACGCAGAAATTCCAGACTGGGCTCGCGTTCGATGATTGGATACCAGATGGCGACCACGGCACCCGCCCAGCGGCGCCGGATGGTCGTCACGGCCGCGGTCAAACGCGCGAACTCGCCCGCCAGCTCGAACGACGGATCCATCAGCACCAGCCCGCGGCGCTGCGGCGGGGGCATTAGCGCCCGCGGCGCCTCATAGCCATCGCGCAAATGCACCGCGACTTGGGGGTCACCGGCGAACTCCGCGTGCAGGATCTGATGATCGGACGGGTGGCGCTCGCAGAGGATCAGCCGGTCGGCGGACCGCAGCAAGGCGTGCGCCAGCCGCGGTGAGCCCGGATACCAGCGCAATGCCCCGTCCGGATTCAGCGCCCGGACCAGATCCAGATAGGCCGCCAGGTCGGGTGATGACGCGGCGCCCCCATCCCCCCACAGCCGGCCGATCCCGCCATCGAACTCCCCATTCTTGAGTGCGCTGTCCGCTGCCAGGTCATAAGCGCCCGCCCCGGCGTGGGTGTCGATCACACAGAACGGCTTGTCCTTGGTGCGCAGGGCGAGCACGAGCTGAACCAGCAAGGCGTGCTTGAACACATCCGCAAAGTTTCCGGCATGGAAGGCGTGACGGTAGCCAAGCATCACTCGAATCCGCGGGGATTCTCCGACTGCCAACGCCAGGCGTCACGCACCATCTCGGCGATGCCGTACTGTGCCTGCCAGCCGAGTTCATCCCGCGCCTTGGCCGGGTCAGCGTAACAGGTGGCGATGTCGCCCGCGCGGCGCGGAGCGATCTCGTAGGGGATGGGCCGGCCGCTCGCCTCGGCAAAGGCCGCGACCATTTCCAGCACACTGTAGCCGCGGCCCGTTCCCAGATTGTAGACGACGGCACCGGGCTGGTCCCGGAGCTTGTTCAGGGCGGCCAGATGGCCACGGGCCAAGTCCACCACATGAATGTAATCGCGCACGCCGGTGCCGTCCGGCGTGGGATAATCGTCGCCAAAAACCCGCAGTTTGGGGAGCTTCCCCACCGCCACCTGAGCGACGAAGGGCATCAAATTGTTGGGAATGCCGTTGGGGTCCTCACCGATGCGCCCGCTGGGGTGGGCGCCCACCGGGTTGAAGTAGCGCAGCAGCACGACATTCCAGGCCGGGTCCGCAACATGCAGGTCGCGCAGGATCTCTTCGATGAAGAGCTTGGAACGGCCGTAGGGATTGGTCGCGGACAACGGGAAGGGCTCGCGAATCGGCACCGATGCCGGGTCGCCGTACACCGTGGCCGATGAACTGAAGACGATATTCTTGACCCCCGCCGCCGCCATCGCCCGGCACAGGGTGACAGTTCCGGAGACGTTGTTGTCATAATACTCCAAGGGGAGCTGAACCGACTCACCCACGGCCTTGAGCCCGGCGAAGTGAATCACGGCATCGATGGATTGCGCGGCAAAGATACCGTCCAGAGCGGCCCGGTCACGCAAATCCGCCTGAACGAAACCGAAATCCCGTCCGGCGAGCGCACGCACCCGGCGCAGCGACTCCTCCTTACTGTTGCAGAGGTTGTCGACCACGACCAGCTCATGACCGCTGCCGAGCATCTCCACACAGGTGTGGCTGCCAATATAACCCGCACCACCAGTCACCAGAACACGCATCGCCGCTCTCCTGTCGTTCGCGTTTAGTTGCGCTCATCTCGGTTCATTTGCGGACATAGACTCCGCGTTGGCTAAGCCCCCCGAAAGTGTAACGTGAAACGCATGTCATCGTGCTGTGCGCCCAATCACGCGGCCGGACTGGCCGCCTCGCGCCCGACGCCCTCGATGCGCAACCGCTGACGCAGCCGCCGCAGTTGTTCGGGGTCCAGGGCATCGGCGAACAGCGGCAGCGCCCAGCGGCGCCGGCGGCCGCTGCGCAGATTCAGCACGACCAAGGGGACGCTGACATAGGTCGCCGCGGCCAGACGGGCGTCGATCCGCGCCCCGGAGACCACATCGATCTGCCAGGACCCGTCCGCCAGCCAGACGGCCGAGCGGATCGACCAGGGCGCCCGGCGCAGACCATGGACATAGAGGTGATAAACGAGGCTGCCGATGACCACCAGGGCAAGCAGGCGGTAGCGCCACAGGGGGAGGCTCAGCACCGCGGCCAGGGCGGCGGTGTGCGTGAGCGCCACGAACGTCACCAGCCGACGCGAGAAGCGCGGCTCAATCAGCAGCGGCGGACGTTCACGGTGGGAGCCCATGCGGCGGACGGGCAAGCAGCGGCCGACCGGACTTGGGTCAGGTCCGCCGCGGGGTGACCACCGCGACGATGTGCCGCACCAGATCCCGAACGACCGGATCGTCCGGGATACTCCGGGACATGAACCAGTCGCTCAGTTCCTGGTCCTGGTTGTCGAGCAGAGCCAGGAACTCGGTGCGACCCGAGGCGTCCAGATCACGGTAACCGCGGTCCAGAAACCCCGACAGCAAATGATCCAGTTCCAACATCCCGCGCCGACACTGCCAACGCAGGCGGCGCAGTTCCTCGTCCGTGACCGGGTCTGGTTGGCGCATGGGGCCGCTCATGCGGTCAGAACCCCTTCTCCAACATCAGATCTTTGATGAGCCCGATCGCCCGGGTGGGGTTCAGGCCCTTGGGGCAGACCTCCACACAGTTCATGATCGTATGGCAGCGGAAGAGCTTATAAGGTCCCTCCAAGGCATCAAGCCGCTCTTCAGTCGCCTGGTCTCTGGTGTCCGCCAGGAAGCGCCAGGCCTGGAGCAATGCTGCCGGACCGTGGAACTTCTCCGGGTTCCACCAGAATGACGGGCAGGCGGTCGAGCAGCAGCCGCACAGGATGCACTCGTAGAGTCCGTCGAGTTTGTCCCGATCCTCCGGGGATTGCAGAATCTCCTGCTCGGGCAGGGGATCGGTCCGGACCAGATAGGGCTTGACCGCCCGATAGTGCTCGTAGAACTGCGTCATATCCACGACCAGGTCGCGGATCACCGGGCGGCCCGGGAAGGGGCGGACCACAATGGGCTGACTGAGTTCGGTGATGGGGGTGACGCAGGCCAGGCAGTTCTTGCCGTTCGCGTTGACCCCATCCGAGCCGCAGACACCTTCGCCGCAGGAATGGCGGAAGGCGAAGCTCTCATCCTGCTTCTTGATCTCCAACAGGGCGTCGCGCAGCATCATGCCCTGAAATGGACGCACCTCGTAATCCTGCATGCGCGGCTTCTGGTCGGTGTCCGGGTTGTAGCGGTAGACGCTGATCTTCATGCTCGATACCTGATTGAGTTCGGCCGCCCGAGGCTTCCCGCGGGGCTTGGTCCGCGGCGCGGACCACCTAATAGACCCGTTCCTTCGGCGGGAAGGACTCGACCGTGAGCGGCTTGGTGCGCACTGGCTTGTAGTCCATCCGATCGGCCTCCCGATAGTACAGACTGTGCTTCATCCAATGCACATCATCACGGTTGGGGTAATCCGGCCGGGAGTGCGCACCGCGGCTCTCCTTGCGATGCAGGGCGGAGACCGCGATGGAGAGGCCCACGTCGATCAGATTCTGCAACTCCAGCGCCTCGATGCGGGCCGTGTTGAAGACCTTGGAGTGGTCGGTGAGCCGCGCGTCCTTGAACTGATCCCGCAGTTCGCACAGCCGCTGGTAGCCTTCCGCCATGACTTCCTCGGTGCGGAACACGCCGGCATGGTCTTCCATGCACTTGCGGAAGTCGGCCCGCAACTGGTGCGCGGGCACACCGCCGCCCTTCTGATCCCAGCGGGTGAGCCGCGACATGGCCTCGTCCAGGCTCGCCGGGTCGACGCTGCGCTGATAGGGGTTCTCACGCACGAAGTCGATGATGTCCTTGCCGGCCAGCCGGCCGAACACCAGGATATCGAGCAGCGAGTTGCCGCCCAGGCGATTGGCACCGTGGACCGAGGCGCAAGCGCACTCGCCGGCCGCGTAGAGCCCCGCCACCACCTGCTCCGAACCGGAGCCCACCGGCACCACCACCCGTCCGAAGCGGTCGGTGGGGATACCACCCATGGCATAGTGGGCGGTCGGGAAGACCGGTATCGGCTCACGGATCGGATCGGCCCCGGCGAAGATGCGGCTCGACTCGCGGATACCGGGCAGGCGCTTGTCGATGACCTCCGCTCCCAGATGGTCGAGCTTGAGCAGGATGTAATCGCCGTTCTCACCCGCGCCGCGCCCTTCCTTGACCTCGGTGACGATGGAGCGCGACACCACATCGCGGCTCGCCAGGTCCTTGGCGCGCGGGGCATAGCGCTCCATGAAGCGCTCGCCGTCTTTGTTGACCAGGAAACCGCCCTCGCCGCGCACCCCTTCGGTGATCAGCATCCCCTTACCGGCGATGCCGGTCGGATGAAACTGGTAGAACTCCATGTCCATCAGCGGGATGCCGGCGCGCAAGGCCATGGCGCAGCCGTCGCCGGTGTTGATATGGGCGTTGGACGTGGTGCGGAACACCTGGCCGCAGCCGCCGGTGGCGAGCAGGGTCGCCTTGGCCTCGATCAGCAGGGGCTCGCCGGTCTCGATCTCCAGCACCAGCGCACCGGAAATCACCCCGTCCTTGTCGCGCACCAGATCCAGGGCGAAGAACTCGTCGAAGAAATGGGTGCGGGCGCGGATGTTCTGCTGGTAAAGCGTATGCAGAATGGCATGGCCGGTGCGGTCCGCCGCGGCGCAGGTGCGCGCCGCCTGGTCGCCGCCGAAGTCCTGACTCTGGCCGCCGAAGGCCCGCTGGTAGATCTTGCCGTTGTCGAGCCGCGAGAAGGGGACGCCCGCATGTTCCAGCTCATAGACGGTCGGGATCGCTTCCCGGCACATGAACTCGATGGCGTCCTGGTCCCCGAGGTAATCGGACCCCTTGACCGTATCGAACATATGCCAGTGCCAGTTATCCGGCAGGACATTGGCCAGGGCCGCGTTGACGCCGCCCTGAGCCGCCACGGTGTGCGAGCGGGTGGGAAACACCTTGGAGACCACGGCCACCCGCACGTCGGCGCTTGCGAGTTGCAGCGCCGCGTTGAGGCCGGCCCCGCCGGCGCCGATGATCAGGGCATCGAAGTGTCTGCTTGGGATGGACATGGTCTGATTACCCTGAAATTCCGGCAGTGACGTCGGCAATGACAATCGCCTTGAAGGCCCAGAGTCCGGAGCCGAGGAACATGAATGCGACGAGCGCGAGCAGGACGACCCGCACTCCCACCAACTTCACATAGTCGAGCAGCACGTCGCGGAAGCCGACCCAGGCGTGGGCCAGCAGCAACGGCACAAAAAGCACCAGCGCGACACTCACCAGCGGGAGCGCCACCCAGGCGCGCAATTCCAGATAATCCGCCGGAGGATTGAACAGGAAGTGGACCATGAAATAGGTCATGAGGAGCGCGAGATAGACCGCGGTCACCCGCTGTACCGCCCACGCCATGATACCGGATGCTTGACGGCTCATCGTGCCACCCACCAAATCAGAACGAGGACCAGCGCCGCCAGGGCGGCGGCAATGACGATCAGCGCGGAGCGGCGCGAATCGGCCCGGTCAAGCCCGATATGCAAGTCCAGCAACAAATAGCGGACACCGGCAAACAGGTGATGGAGCAGGCTCCAGGCCATTACGATCAGGCCCAGCCGCACGAACCAGTGATCGAAAAAGGCCGCGGTGGCGGCGAAGCCTTCCGGCCCCGATACCGCCTTGTCGAACAGATAGGCGCAGATCGGGATGGACAGGACCATCAGCACTCCGCTGATGCGGTGGAGAATGGAGACATAGCCGGTGGCGGGGAGTTTGATCCGCCATAGTTCCAGGAAAACGGGTCTGGTCGATTGCATGCTTGGCCCTGTGTGGTGTGAGGCTGTCGAGTGCCGGCCCGCGACGGCCGGTGGTCCGCGTCTCAAGGCATCCGATCCTGATCCATCCGCCCTGACCGACGGGCGCGGCACATCCACGAACGGCCGGGGAGACGGTCGAGTTCCGGCACGCTCATTGCGCCGGAAACCGGTCACCCGGCATGCCGCCTGCCTCGAACGGGATGACCCGCGTGCTGTCGGGGACGCGCAAGAACCCTGGGGAACACCTGACCAGGGCACCCGGAGCCGTCCGGGGATGACGGCTGTTGTGCGACGCAGCATTGTATCGACCTGGCACAGACCTTAGCAATTGGATTTGTTACAGCCAAGACACTCAATGTTCACCATTGCAAAAAGGTAAACTCATCGTGGTCGATCGGTTCTCCGACATGTTTGCGCCGCCGACCGCGATGCTTCCGCACGGCGCGGTCGTCGTCTATCCTCATTGCAGTTCCGGGTACATGACCTGTCGCGCATCGGGATCGGTGCATTGCCCGGGGTCGTACTCGATCTCCGCACCCTGTTCTGATCTAAACCGCGTCTCTACCGAGGCTGGTTAACTCCCCAAGGCCGAACACACCATGAAAATCACGCATTTCGCGCAGGACGCAGTTGCGCGGACGCTCCGATCACGGCGCGTCTAACAACTGCTCGCCCCGCTCGATCCGGGCCGCCCGCAGCAGCCAGCGGTGCAAGGTGTCTCGATCGCGACACGCACGGACGCGGGTCTCGAGCGGCGCGTCAACCGGGATGCCCCGACCCTGTAACAAGGCGAGAATGGCCTCGGCCATGCCTTCCTCGCGTCCCTCTTGGCGCCCTTCCTTGTGGCCTTCCTTGCGCCCTTCCTTATGACCTTCCGTGCGCACCGCCTCCAGGCTGTCATAGCCCTCCCGCTGCAGCAAATTGCGCAGCGTCGCCCGATGTCCCGCGGCGCGGTCGTACAGGGCCTCCACCGGGATCGGATTGCGCAGAATGCCCGGCGCCGCCAACACTTCGCCCGCCCCGACCAGGCGCGGCGGCTGACCGGCCTCGTGGACCTCCACCCGCCGTGGCCCATGCACCCGCACCACCCACACGTAACGGGTTCCGGCCGCCAGCAACTCGGCAATCTTGACCTTGAGATCCGCCTGATCCTGACCGCGGCCGGCATACTCGATGGCCAGCGGCGGCGCCCCGGGAATCCAACCGTCCGCGTCCGCCCCGGCGCGAGCGGCCACCGCCACATCGGGGGCGCGCAAGGTGCCCGGCGCGGGCGTGAAGCCGGCATCCACACCGGCCCATTCGACCGCCGGATCGCTGTCGATGACGGCGGCCCCGATCAGATTGGGCGCGGCATGCTCGCGCCGCGCCGGCGCACAGTAGAGTGGATGGCCGTTGGACAGCTCATAGCGGTCACCCTCGCGCAACTGGTCGACGCGAAAGGGGCCAACGGCGGGCTCGCGGCGGATCTTGGACATGGCGCTGGGCTCCGTTGTCATCAGGGCGGCTCGGTGGTGATGATAGCCTGGTGTCAGGCGTCATGGGGAGACGGCCCGCTCCCACTTGGACCGCGTCATCGGCACGGTTGCGGCGCTTTGCGGGAAAGAAGGATCCATGACCGCTCGGACCGGCGTTGCGCCAACGCCCCGCATCGCGCCAACTACAGGAGTTTCACCAGCGCCGCGATGGCTCCCACCTGCGCAAACATCAGCGGGATCAACCAGAGCAACAGGCTGTTGCGGCTCCGTTCGATCGCGGTCTTGATCTCGCCGCGTAGTTGCTCGATGTCCGTTTTGACCTCGCCGCGTAGTTGCTCGATGTCGGTCTTGACCTCGCCGCGCAGTTGCTCGATGTCGGTCTTGACCTCGCCGCGCAGTTGCTCGATGTCGGTCTTGACCTCGCCGCGCAGTTGTTCGATCGCGGTCTTGACCTCGCCGCGCAATTGCTCGATGTCGGTCTTGACCTCGCCGCGCAATTGCTCGATCTGGACCGACAGGTCAGCGCGCACCTGGACGATTTCTTTCTGCAACCGCAGTTCGGTTTCGCTCAAGTCGGCGCGCACCTGGGCGATTTCTTTCTGCAACCGCAGTTCGGTTTCGCTCAAGTCGGCGCGCACCTGGACGATTTCCTTCTGCAGCCGCAACTCGCTCTCGCGCAGATGCCCCTGGGTGACCAGGTCCGGCAAATGCGGATAACGCTCCTCCAGCCGCTCGAAGGCCTCCGCGATCACGCGCGCCCGCGCCCGGTCGTCCGGCGCACTGGCCAGGGCTTCGTACAGTTGTACCACCGAAGTGGCCATGCGCAATGCTCCTATGTCTTGCCCGCATTGGTTGAGCGGCCTTGATCCTGGTTCCGTGCGGCGTCCCAGCCGCACCGTGAAAGTCGCGCAGCGACCCTGTGGGAGCGGCGTCCCGCCGCGATGGGGCCAGGCGCGTAGCCCTACCGTTCGCGGTCACCGCGGCACCCATCGCGGCGGGACGCCGCTCCCACGGGGGACATTCATCTTCCGGGGTGGCTAATCCTTGCCATGGCCGTTAGCCGGACGAGGGCCGCCCGGACGCGAGGTCGACCGGCTGAAGCCGCGACCGCCGGTCTGATGGTCGGAGCAACGATCAAGTCCGCCGCCCACTTTCCCTCCACTCAAGATATCAGAGTGTGGGCAGATTTGAGGCAAAAATCCTGGCGCGGCCGCCGAGCAGCCAGAGGCGCCGCGCGCGAGCGGACGACATCATCAGGTCCAGGATGCCGCGTTTCGCTACGATCGGCGCAGCCTGCACCAAATAGATCCTTTCCCGGAAATGACCTTACCGCACACCCGCCGGCCGCGGCAGCAGAAAAGCCAACCCGCCCAACAGCAAGGTCGTACCGAGCACGAACAGGTGCAGGTTGACCGCTCCGGCAAGCGCGACCCGGGGGTCCACCCCCAAGGGGATCAGGGCCGCGACCGCGGCCAGTTCATAGCTGCCGCTGCCGGCGATGCCGTGGAAGGGCAGGACGCTCGACAGTTCAGCCCCCATGACTCCGGCCATCACCCGCCAGAAATCGACCGGAACGAAATGCGCCAGCACGCTGGCGAAGGCGATGAGCTTCAGCGTCCAGGTGACCGCTGTCCACAAGTAGACCCGGACGATCCGCCAGGGGTCGCGCGGGGCGGCGGCGGCGACCGTGCGCACCAAACGCCGCGCGCGCCCGCCCCCGGCGAGCCGGGGCGAGGTCCCCGCACGGCTGATCAGGGCGAGCAGCGACAGTGCACCGATCCAGACCAGACCGGCCGCCCACCACAGCCAGCCGGGATCGCGCAGATACAGGATCAGGATGCCGATCAGACCCAGGAAGTGCATGTCCAGGATGCGGATCCACAGGAGCGCGGCACCCGCGTCGAGTACGCCGAAGCCGAAATAGCGGCGCATCAGCCAGGGGAAGACCAATTCCCCGGTGCGCATCGGCAGCAGATTGTTGGCCGCATTGTGCAGGATGGTGAGACGCAGCAGCGGCATGAACCGGCCGCTGAACCGCGGACTGAACCAGGCGGAGACGCGCACCGCCCGCACGCCATAGCTCAGTGCCGCGAGCAGGACGAGCCAGGCAATCAGCGTCGGGGAGAAGGCGCGCCAAGGGGCGAGCAGCGGGCCCCAGCCGACGGTGAAGTGCACCGCGGCGATCAGGACGACGAGCAGTCCGGCACCGATGGCCCAATCGCGCGGCCGGCCGAGCCGCAGGGTCGCCGCATCGCGGTCAGGAGGCTGCCGCGACTCGCCTGGCGGCGGCATGGCGTCCAGGCTCAGCGGCGCCGTTGTTTCGGCGGATAAATCGGCGGCTCGCCCGGCGGGCGGGTCTTGAAGCGGCGGTGCACCCAAAAATATTGCTCCGGCATGGTGTGAAGCCGCGCCTCGATCACCTGGTTCATCCGGGCGGCATCGGCCTGCGGGTCACCGCTCGGAAAGGGCGCGAGGGGCGGATCGAAGATCAGTTCCAGACCCTGCCCCCAGGGCAGATAGCGCGCGAAGGTCGGGATCACCAAGGCGCCGCTCATGGCGGCAAAGCGTCCGAGCATCGGGATCGTCGAAGCGGCCACCCCACAGAAGGGCACGAACAGACCACGACGCCCGGCATCCTGATCCGGCAGGTAAAAGAAAGGGATTCCCTGTTTGATGACGCGCAGCAGGCCGCGCAGGTCGTCACTGCGCTCGATCGAGACACTGCCGTACTGGCGCCGCGCCCGTTTCACCTGCCAATCCACCACCGGATCGCGGATCTTCTGATACATGTAGACCCCGGAATGGACCAGGCCGGTAAAGGCCGCCCCGCCCAGTTCCAGGCCCACGAAGTGCGGGACCAGCACGATCACCGGTCGCCCGGCGGCGATGCAGCCGTCGATGCACGCGCGGTTGCGCACGCGCACCAGTCGCCCCAGGCGCGCCCGCGAGATGCCCCACCCGACCCCCTGACTCAGGGCCGCGACCCCGAGCCAGCCGAAATGGGCGCGCAGCACGCGCTCGCGCTCCTCGGGCGCGGCAGCGGCAAGGCAGATCGCCAGATTGCGCCGCGCCACGGCGCGCCGTTCCCGCGCCAGCAGATAAGCGACCCGTCCAAACCCCTGACCCAAGGCCCAAAGAAGCGGGAACGGCAGCCGCCCCAGTGCATAGACGAGACCGACCACCAGCCAGCTCGGCCAGTGGCGGGGGTGCCGGAGTCCGTTGCCATCACCCATCGCGTGCGTACCTGACATCTGAACAACGTGGTTGCTTTGTTACTCGAACACGGCCTCGGCGATCCGCGCCACATAGGGCAGGCCGGCAAGGGCGTGGAGTATCGCCCGAAATCCGTCCTGATGGGTATTGCCGAGGACCAGAACCTGATCGGGCGTGCAGCCGATGCGCCCGCGGCTGCCCGGATGGAAGCGGGCGCTGGGGTCGATGGCCGCCACCTGGGCACGGAACGCGGGGCCATCCGGGATGCAGAATTCATAGTCCAGGGCGCGCAGGCCGTCGGGCGGACCCTGGAGCCCGGATGCGTTCAGCCGGTTCAGGTCGAAGCCGATCGGCGCCGCGGCGCCGTCCCCCGCCGTCGCGCCGACCGGGCCACCGAGCAGCGCGCTCAGCACCAAGCCAACACACATTCCACGTCGACGTGACAAGCCATCCTGTCGGGCTTGGGAGCGGTTCAGGAATAAGCGATACACGTCCATCAGGAAGCACCTTTGGTATCTCGGTCGTTGCCGTTGTCGTTGCCGTTGTCGTTGTCGTTGTCGTTGTCGAAACGATGATACCCACGAGGACCTTGATCGTCGCTCCAGCCGCAAGAAAACCGGAGGGCGAGGCTTTAACCGGTCGACCTCGCGTCTGGGCGGCACTCGTCCGGCTAACGGCCATGGAAGGAACATCAAGCCACCCCGGAAGATGAAAGTCCCCCATGGGAGCGGCGTCCCGCCGCGATGCGGTGCCGCGGTGGCCTCGAACACTGCGGTTGCGCGCCCGGCCCCATCGCGGCGGGACGCCGCTCCCACGGGGTCGCTGCGCGATTTTCACGGTAAGCCTCGCGACCGCCAGTGCGAAACGCCGATCGACAGCGGGCTGGCTCATGCCCAAATTGAATCGGCTTCTCCGACTACGATTACGACAACGACAACGGCTATCGCTCGAACTTGTAGAAAATATCCCCGCCCGGATTCTCTCCGGTCTCGGTCTGAAGTTCGATGTTGCGGCTCCAGTCATACCGCAGCTTCACCGCGTCCTTGCGGTCACCGATGCCGCTCTCGTATTCCACGAACAGCTTGGGCGCCACATAGGTTCCGACCGAGATCGACTGGTCCTCCAGACCCGAATCACTGCGGGGCGCGATCCCGGTCAGGAGGTACTTGGTGATCTCCGCCTGGCTCAGGTTCGGATCACTATCCGAGAAGAAGGCGAGTTTCGGCTTGCGGATGTTCCCGAGGACCCGCACGCCGGCACTGGCACTTGCAGTCTCACGCTGGGCCTGGAGCAAGAGACCGGGATTGCCGATGGGCGTCATCGCATAGACCAACCGCCCTTGCTCGATGGTCAAAGGGGCGCCGATCTCGGCGCCCAGACCGAAACCGGCGGAGAAACGGTAGATCCCATCGACGATGGCCAGTTGACCATCCCCCAGCATCTCCTTGCCCGGGGCCTGCACCACCCGCAAATCGCCGGTCAGTCGACCACGCACCCCGAAGGCGTCGAGCGTCACGTTGTCGCCGAGCTTCAGACGCAGATCGATGTCGATCGGAAACGGTGGCTTTTCCGATCCGGCCTGATCGATCAACACCACATCCGGTGACGCCGAGAGCGTGCCCGCCGGGATGGCGCGCGGCCGGATACGCGCCTCCGGGACACTGATCTCGCCCGAGACGCGGGCGCCCGGCGGTGTCAGATCGACCTGGATACGCGGCGCGATCAGGGCGAAATACTCTTTGGTGTTGGCCACCTTGAGTCGCTCACCCGCGATCAGGAAGCGGCCGACCAGACCCGTGGGACCCAGCCGCGCATCACCGCTCAGTTCCAGCCGTCCACCGCCGATCTGCCCCTGACCCTGGAGATCGATGCGATCCATGGCCGAAGCCAGCAGATTGATGTTGAGATCGGCGATCTTGAGCCCGATCAGCGGCACCTCGGCGCCGAACTTGCGCAGCGCCGCATTCCCTTTGACCCCGGGTTTGCCGAGGGTCCCGCTCAACGACAGATCGGCGGCGATGCTCCCGGTCACCCCGGTCAGGTCCGGCACCAACTGGGCCAGACGCGCCAACCCGTCGATTTTCGCCTTGAGGCCGCCGCGCAGGGGCTGATCCGGACGCGCCGGATTGTCCAGCCGCCAGCCCGGTAATTCCGCCGATGCGCTGACCTCACCCAACCCCTTGAGCGGAAGAGCGAGACGCCCCCCCAGGCCCTTGGTTCCCGCGTCCAGTGTCAGGCGGGTCCTGGAGAAATCCAGCACCTCCGATCGGCCTCCGCCCATGATCAGGCGGATACGCCCATCGGGAACCGCAGCGACCAGATTGCCGGTCAGTAACGGACCCGAGGCTTGGAAACGGCCCTTGATCTGGGCCGCACCCTCGGCACTCTGATTCTCCGACAACAGGCCCTGGAGCAACTCGAACCCGAGCTTGTCCAGGTCGATATCCGCAGTCCACTGACCCGCCGCGGTTTGGTTGAAGCCGACACAGCCCCCCGAGCCCTTGCCGTTGCGCAGACACAGGGGCCCGGCGGCAATCCTGGGACCGGCGAGCACAACCGGCATGGTCTTCTGTAAACGCCAATTGCCATAGGGTTGACTGTCCAGATCGAACCGGGTCACTGCGCCCTGGTAGGCACCCTGGTCTTTGAGCCCGCCGTTGGCCTCCAGCCGAACCGCCAGCGGTTCGCCCGTCAAGGCGACGCTCAGACGATGGTTCGGCATACTGCCGTCGCCGCGCACCTTGAGACTGTCCCAACGCAAGGCCCCGACCGCGAGGCCGGTTCCATCGAGTTCGAGCTTGAGCGGCCCCGTGGGGGTCAATGCCAGATCCAGGTTTCCGGTCAGACCGGCCATGCGCTGGCCGGCCGCTTCGACGCCCTTGGCGCTCAGGTCCATCCGTACCCGCGGCGCCTGCAGCGTCCCCGCGACCTGGCCCTTGGCTTGGACGCTGCCCTTGGCCTGCGGCAGCAGACTGGCCAGATCGGGCGAGGCGAGTTCGAAACGCAGGTCGAGTGTCTCGCCCGCCAAGGTGCCGTCCACCCGCGCCATGCTGGGACCCGAGGCCGCGGTGAAGCCCTCCACGCGCAGCGTCCCCGCCGCCATACCGACCTGGCCGGTCGCGGCGATGGGATAACCCCGCAGGGTGCCCTGCACGCCCTCCAGCGCCGCCGTGAGGTTTGGCCCCTTGGCCTCCAGCGCGCCCTGCGTCCTGATCCGACCGTCGATGCGGCCCGGCCACGCGGGCGCATAGGCGCCGGGATCGATCCCGCCGGCCGTCAGATCCGCCTCCCAGGTGACCTGGGGGTCCCAGCCGGCGCGGGCGCGGCCCTCGATGCGGCCGTTCAAGGCATCCAGCCGCAGGGTCTCGATCACGGTGCCCTGACCATCGCCCGTGCCGCCGACGGACAGCCGCGCGGGCGGCAGCCCGGGCCCCTGGGAACTGGCCAGCAGGTCATATCTGAAACCGTCGAGCCCGCCCTTGCTCTCCAGCGCAAGGCTGATCCGGTCATCCAGGCCCGGAGCCAGGCCGGCCGGGTTCAGGTCCTGGCCACGCAACTTCAGGTCCCAGGTGAGCGCGGGCGCCCAGGCGAGGTCGCCGCCAACGTCCAGGGTGCCGCCCAACGTCTTCAGCACCAGTGCGGCGATGCGGGTGCCGGTGGCGGTCCCGCTGCCCTTGAGATCCAGGTCGATCGCCGGGAACCCGGGGCCTTCGGCCGCGGCCGCGACGGCATAGTCATAGGCATCGAAGGTGCCGGAGGCGTCCAGCCGGCCGCGCGGGGCCGTGGCCACGAGAGCGCCGGAGAGCGGCCAGCGCAGCCGCTCCCAGGCGCCCTTGAGCTGGAAGGTGCCGGGGTTGGGTTTGAGGTCCAGGCCGCCCTCGGCCTTGAACACCGCCCCGGAAACCGACTCATGCAGTTGCAGCGTGCGCAACGCCAGCGCCCGGTTTTTCCAGGCCGCGTCCAGCTCAGCCTCGAGCCGGCCGAAGTCAGGCAGGTTCGGCGCCTGGGCCTCCAGCGTGCCGGTCAGGGTCGCCGCATCCAGGTCACCGCGGGTTTCCAGGCGCCCGCGCACCACCACCTCCGGGGCACCCGCCTGAAAATCCGGCACCCGCACGTCCTTGATCTGGAGCAGACCCTCCCAGTTCGGCCGCCCGAGCAAATCCTGGACCTGGGCATCCAGTTCGACCTGCGCCGAGCCGTTCAGGTCGACCTGCATGACCAGCCGCTTGAAGTCGCCGCTGAGCTGACCCCGGCCTTTGATCTGCGCCGCCAACCCCAGACCCAGGTCCCAGTCCAGGCGCAAGTCCAGTGGATACGCGTCCCGCAGTTCCATTCGGCCCTCGACACGCGCCGCGAGCCGGGGTTCCGACAGGTCGAGTTCCAACCGCAGGAGGTCCAGGTCACTGCCCGCGAGCCCCCCCGCCAGCAGGGCGCGGTCCAGGACAAAGACGGGCACCGCGCTCCCCCGCTGCAGCACCCGCAGCCGCTCCACCAGGACCTCGTCGATCGCGATCCGCATCGGCAGGCCAATCTGCGGCAACGCAATCGGTTGTGGCTCCCGCTCCTGGCCGGGGACAGTGACGATATCCAGGTCGCGCGCAACCAGCCGGGCGACCCGCAAGGTGCCGCCAAAAACGCTCAGCGGCGACCAGTCCAGATCGAGACTTCCCAACCGCAGGTCCAGGTCGGTGAGATGCACCTCCAGATCCTCCAGATGCAGCCGCCCCAGGACCCGACCCTCCACCGTACCGACACTGATCACGCCGGTGGCCAGATCCTGGGCGAGCCCGAGCGCGGCACGCAGCCCCGGCTGGGTGCCGAGCACCAGCAGCAGCACCACGAGAACAACCAGGACAATCTGGACGAACAAGCCGCCGAACAGGCGCAGCGAGCGGATCAGCGGACGGCGCCGCCGGCGCGCCGGCGTCGCGGTCGGTGGGGACGGGTCAGTTGCGGCCGCGGCGATCTGGACCCCGTCAGTCATGGGCGCTGACCCGGTGATCGGTGTCCAAGGCTCAAGGCTCCAACCCCAGGGCACGCAATCGCGCGGCCAACTGCTCGGCACGTGCGTGCTCCTGCTCGGCACGGGCACGCTCCTGCTCCGCGCGGGTACGCTCCTGCTCGGCACGGGCACACTCCTGCTCGGCACGGGCACGCTCCTGCTCGACACTGTCACGCGCCGACCGCGCTTGCGCGGCCTCGTGCTCAGCCTTGGCGGTCGCCCGCGCGGCACGCGCCGCCTCATCACGCAGCCGCGCGGCCAACTCGACCGAGGTCAAGAACGGCTGCCCTTGGGGATCGAAGATCTCCAGCGTCTCGCCGCTCAACGCAAAGCGGATACCCAGCCGCGGGCTGACCCAGCCCTTCAAGTGGGACATCCGCCGCAACCGCCCCTCCTGGCGCAGCCAAACCTCCAGCGTGTTGGGCGAGGGATCATAGACGTAGTACTCCTCAACCCCATAGGCATCGTAGAAGGCCAGTTTGTCGGCCATCTCCTTGACGCTGTTGGCCGGAGAGAGGACCTCGAAGACCACCTGCGGCGCAATACCGCCCTCTTCCCACTGTTTGTAAGAGCCGCGGCGACCCTTGGGCCGCCCGATGGCGACCATCACGTCCGGGGCCACCGGCCCCGTGATCCGACGGTCGGGAACCGGATACCAGAAGAGATCCCCGGCGACGAAGACCTGCGGGTCCCGCGCGAAGAGGATCTCGAGGTTCTCCTTGATCTTGACCAGCCATTCATACTGCTCGGTATTCTCCGCCATGGGCTCGCCGTCGCTCTCCGGATAGGGGTCGTCGGGGTCGAAATGTGCGAGCGGATTCATCGCCGCGGTCCTCCACTGGGGTGGGCATCAAGCGGAAGTGGATACCCGTCGTTGTTGGTTTTTCGTTTCTCGGATCTCACCCGGCGCGACACCTTGATATTCGCAAGTGCGGCGATCCCATCCACTTCGAGCTCTGGACTCAAATGAGGCCTCAGCCCACGCGGCTGGCGCGGATGGGGCGAAAACGCCTCGCCGACCCGCTCCAAGTCGGCCTTGCTGCTGCTGTAATAGCGTGCCGCCTGCATCGTCTTGGGCAGATTCTTCAGCACATGCCACAGACTCCAGCGATGTTGCCACAGGCGTCGCGAGAAGCGCCGTCGATAGCCCTCGCTGTCATAGAAACGACGGACCTGCGTGTTATATAGCGCGTCCATCTCCACCCGCGACGCAAAGCCCTTCGGCAGGTAGACAAAATTGAGACAGTTCATCAGCCGCCAGTCTTCGTTGAATTCGCCCGGTTCGCCTCCGACACATTCATCCCAGATCGGCGCCCCGTACAGGGGACTAAACTTGCTCATATTCATTTCGTCGAGATCGAGCGACAGCATGAAATCACTGGTCGCGGCGATCGTTTCCGGTGTCTCGCCGGGCAGCCCAAAGATGAATAGCCCCTTCGCCCGCAGCCCCGCGGCGTGAATCTGCTCGACAGTCCGGCGAACGCTGTCCAGGCTGACGCCGGCCTTGTGCCGTTCCATCATGCCCGGATCGGCCGACTCGATACCCATGGACACCATCAATGCGCCGGCCCGCTTGAGCAGACGCAACAGTTCATCCGACGTGTGGCCGGTGCGCACCGCGCAGTTGAAATCCATGCCCAGGGGTTTCGCGATCAGTCGTTCACACAAATCCGTCACCCGCTTGCGTTGTGCGGTGAACAGGTCGTCGTAGAAATTGATATGACGGATGCCAAAACGGTCACGCAGGTACTTCATGTGCTCATAGACATAATCCGCGGAGTTCGTCTTGTACAAGCGCTCGAATACCGTGCGGTCGCAGAACGAGCAGGTGTAAGGGCAGCCGCGGGAGGTGACCATGGTCGCGCCATACCGCTTGACATAGGAAAACAGCGGCAGATGATAACCGCGGGGGAAACCGACGAGTTTTTCGTAGGCGGGAAAAGGCAAATCGTCGAGATCGAGGATACGCCGGCGCCGTGGGTTGGAAACGATATCCTCGCCACTGCGATAGCAGAGATTGGCGATCTCGCGCGGGTCCCGGTGCTCGGCCAGGTCCAGCATCGTCCCCTCGCCTTCGCCGATGCACAGGTAATCGATTTCCGGAAAGTGTCGCAGCAGCGCTGCACCAATAGCGGAAACGTGCACATTACCGAACACGATTCGAACATGCGGACGTTGCGCCTTGACGCGCGCCGCGATCTCAAACGCATCCATGAAGCCCGAAGTCGTGACCGAAAAGCCGACCAGTTCGGGGTTCGTCGCCAACACGATCGCGGCATTGGCGTCGATCGAAGCGGGCGCACCGGGGCCTAGACAATCGTGTACGGCACACGGATGCCCATGCTGCTCCAGCCAGGCCGCCAGTTGCAGGATGCCCAGCGGCGCCATGCGATTCGCCAGCAGCGAGAAATCCGGCTGACCGGGCACGAAATTGAATCCGGCCGGGTGAACAAGCGTGATTCTCATGTCAGCACCAGAGGATAAAGTTGCCTGCTGCAAATGCGGCCGCATTCCGTCTGCACGAAACCAGCCGGCTTCTCGGGAGAGCGGCGAAGTTTACGCCCGTCAGGTTGTCGGAGTGCCATCCATAGCCCCGAAAACATTGGTACCGCCGCGCCGGCCGCGTTCAATTCCGCCCTTGCGGCGACCGCCCACAACTCGAAACGTGGACACAGCACACCCGCGGGGCAGCGCAAGCGAGGTACCCCCTGGTGACGCTTAGCGTCATCCAACGGCATCGCAAGAGCGATCGTCCGCTATGCCCCGAGACCTGCAAAGTTGCGTGCCAACTCTTGATGATAGGACACATTGTATTTTTTTACAATAAGTTAGCGTCAACCTGAAACTCCGGAAGACACACTGCATGAAGGTGTAACTGCCTGCACAAAAACTGCCGCGGGGCGCACGAGGGAGTTTAGCCCGCGCAAATTATCGAGTAAACTGCAAGTGGTGGCCTTGGGCACGGAACGGCGGGCTTCTCTCGCTCCGGAGTGTCGGTTACTATAAATCCATCAATTCGGTGCGGAAATGTCACAAGAAATCAATGTCGTCGGCATCTCGCTTGCCTTGGTACTCGCCGCCAACCTGAGCGGTTGCGCCTCCAATTCCGCCGAGCAGGCCGCGGCAACGCCAAGCGCGGGCATGAACAGCAGCGGCCAGGTTGTCGATTCCAGCAGGATCGAGGCCGGTACCGGCCGGGCGGTCAAAGGCATTAATGACTGGGAAGGAGAGATCACGGGCACACCTGCGGCGAACAGCAAGTTCACCAAGCTGCAGATCGGGATGCCGATGAAACAGGTGACCGACCTGATTGGACAACCGACGGACCAAGGCGCTTACATTACGGGCAAGGCATTCATTCCCTTTTATTTCGGAAGCGACAAACATCGCTATGAAATGGTCTACAAAGGCCAGGGACGACTGATCTTCGCCGGCGGATCGATCGGCGATTTTTCCGGCGGACATTTGATCTGGATTATCCACAATGCGAACGAATCGGGCTATCGCTAATCCAGAGCACGGCGCGGCCTCGGACTGTTGGGCCTGCGCCGGGAGCGCTTGGCTTGATCCCACGTAGTTGCGAAATCACCATGTCTGAAGCCAATCCTGAACTGCAAAGCGAGGTCGCCCGACTCATCGTCGATGCCCTCAATCTCGACATCAAGCCGGAAGCGATTCAACCCGAGGCCCGCCTTTATGGCGAGGGAATGGGGCTTGATTCCATCGATATCCTGGAAGTGGCCCTCGCCGTCTCCAAGCGCTTCGGCTTTCAATTGCGTACGGATAACGCGGACAATGTCCGAATCTTCAATTCTCTGCGCAGTCTCACGGAGCACATCGCGGCGGCCCGGACAAAATGAGCCTTACACAAATTTACACGGTTCGTCGGACCGCCATCGCTGCCGGGGTCATTGCCTACCCGATATTGGCGTATTACAGCACCACCCCGGAGGCGGTCGATACTGTTCCGACGCTTGGCCTCACCGTCTCGCTGGCGCCAGTGCTGGCGATACTGGCGTGGCTGGCCTGGCATTCCCCCCGGCGGCTCGTCATGCTTGCGCTTTGCGTCGCGGTAGGGTTCCTGCTATGGCAGTACCGGGACACGCTGGAACGCAATGTCGGCTGGGTCTACTTCATCCAGCACGCCGGCACCTACGTGCTGCTGGGCGCTGTATTCGGCATGACCCTGAGACGCGGGCGGCACCCCCTGTGCACGCGCTGTGCGCAAGCGTTGCGCGGCAGCCTCAGCCCGGAGGTGGCCCGCTACACGCGCTCCGTCACGCTGGCCTGGACGCTGTTTTTTCTGGGCATCAGCCTGATTTCCACGCTTCTGTTCGTATTCTGCAACATCGATGTCTGGTCGGTTTTCGCGAATTTTCTGACACTGCCGCTGATCGCACTCATGTTCGTCGTTGAACATCTGGTGCGCCTGCGCAAGCTGCCATACCTGGAGCAACACAGCATCATGGATAGCATCCTCGCCTTCCGCAATATCCCCGAGGCAGCCCCCGGCATCTCCCTTCATACCCGCTGAGTTGCCATTGCGTCCGACCATGTCGACACTGCCGCTGATTGCCCATCGCAGCCCTGATGCCATCGTGGCCTGGCGCGACAGCCTGCCGGTCAGTGCCCGGCAATTTCTAAGCGATGTTGAGCAGGTGGCCGGATTGCTGCCCGCGGGGCGGAATGTGCTTAACCTGTGCCGCGACCATTACCGTTTTGCCGTGACCCTGGCGGCTTGCATCGTCAGCGCCCGCACCAGCCTGTTGCCGTCCACACACACCCCGGAAATGGTCCGGCAGATGCGGCACATCGCCCCGGATGTCTTTTGCATTGCCGACCAGGCTGCCCGCGGTGTCGACTTGCCCGTCTTCCACTATCCCGACCGGACGCCGACGTCCGCAGCCGACCGGGCGATCCCCAACATCGACTGCGAACAGGTCATCGCGCAGGTGTTTACGTCTGGATCCACGGGCGTACCGGAGCCCCATCCTAAACGCTGGGGCAGCCTGGTGCGCAGCGTGCGTGCGGAGGCGCAACGGCTAGGTGTCACCGCCGGCTACGCCACGCTCGGAACCGTGCCGGCCCAACATATGTATGGTCTGGAATCCACCTTATTGATGCCCCTGCAGAGCGGTGGATCACTGCATGCCACACGCCCCTTTTATCCGGCCGACATCTGCGCGGCGCTGGCGGCCCTGCCCCGGCCCCGGTTGCTGGTCACAACACCCTACCACCTGCGGACACTACTGGCGGAGTCGGGCACCGTGCCGACCGCAGACCTGCTGCTGTCCGCCACCGCCCCTCTCGGGCGCGACTTGGCAGTCGAGGCCGAGATCCGGTTTGCGGCCCCCTTGTTCGAGATTTACGGCTGCACCGAGACCGGCCAGATTGCCGCCCGACGCCCCACCCGTGGTGCCGCCTGGCAGACCTTCCCGGACGTCCGCCTGCGTTGCGAAGGGGAGCGCGTCTGGGCCGAGGGCGGGCCTGTCCCCAGGCCGACACCGCTGAGCGACGTTATTGAGTTGGTGGATGCGGACCCGACCCATTTCCTGCTCCACGGCCGCCATGCCGAGCTCGTCAACATCGCCGGCAAACGGACCTCGCTCGGTTATCTCAATTACCATCTCAACGCCATCACGGGGGTGTTGGACGGCGTTTTTCTTCAGCCGCTTGATGGCGATGATCGCGCGTCGGGAGGCATCCGCCGCCTGATTGCCCTGGTGGTGGCACCGGAGTTGACGCCGGCAGCCCTCATGCAGGCGCTGCGCGAACGCATCGATCCGGTCTTTCTCCCTCGACCGCTGCTGTTCGTTGATGCGCTGCCGCGCAACGCCGCCGGGAAACTGCCAAACCAAGCGACGCGGGCGTTTCTGGCGCGCTTGCAGTCGTCAACGACAACCGGCCTCCCGACATGACGGATGTGCGCCTGCCGCTTTCGGTCGCTGCCGATCATCCGGCCTATGCCGGTCACTTCCCCGGCCAGCCGATTCTGCCGGGCGTGGTGCTGCTGGACGAGGCCCTCCATGCCCTGGCCGCCCAGCAGGGACTGGAGCCTGCCGTCGGCCAAATCAAATCGGCGAAGTTTCCGAGCCCGGTTCAACCGGGGCAGGCGCTATGCCTCACTTATGCCGCGACGGCACCAGGCGTGTTTCGCTTCGCGGTCATGGCTGACGAGCGGCTGGCAGCCAGCGGCGTCATGACCTTCGCAACGACCGGCCTGGGAGCTGATAGCGCGTGACCCCTCCGGATCTCGCGCGCCAAGCCGAATGGGCGCGACGCCAGGAACGCAGCAACACGGCCATGCTGCGGGTGATGACCTGGATCTCGCTGCGCTTGGGGCGGCGCATCGCGCGCGGCCTGCTGTTCGGCATCAGTCTCTATTTTCTGTTATTTGCCTCGGCCGCCCGGCATGCCTCCCGCGCTTATCTGCGGCGTGCCCTGGGGCGGGCGCCACGGCTGCGCGACTTGTTTCGGCACTTTCACACCTTCGCCACCTGCACCCATGACCGCGTTTACCTGCTCAACGACCGCTTGGATCTCTTCGATATCCAAGTGCACGGCGCGGCGGCGCTCGACGCGGTGCTGGCGGCCGGTCGTGGCGCTTTCCTGATCGGCGCCCACCTGGGCAGCTTCGAGGTGGTGCGTGCGGTCGGTCGACAGCGGCTGGGGCGTCGGATTGCCATGGTCATGTACGAGAACAATGCCATCAAGATCAACGCCGCCTTGGCGGCCATCAACCCTGCCGCGGTGCAGGAAATCATCCCCCTTGGTCAACTCGATTCCATGCTCCGGGTGCGTGCCCGGCTGGACGAGGGCATGGTGCTGGGTGTTCTGGGTGATCGTACCTTGGACGATGGCCCCGCCCTGCCGGTAAAATTTCTCGGTGAAACAGCCGGCTTTCCTCTCGGCCCCATGCGCCTGGCCGCCACGCTCGAATGCCCGGTGCTCTTCATGACGGGCCTGCATCTGGGCGGCAACCGCTACGCCATCCATTTCGAGCCGCTGGCGGATTTCACGGGTATCGAGCGCAAAGGGCGCGATACGGCCATCCGTGAGGCGCTCGCCGCCTATGCTGCCAAGCTGGAGCGGCATTGTCATGGCGCGCCGTTCAACTGGTTTAATTTCTTCGATTTCTGGCGCTCACCCGCGGGTGGCGGGCGCGCTGTCGCATGATTCGCAATAGGCAGCGCTTGGGCGGGAAGGTGATCCTCAGCATGTTCTTGCTCGGATTGCATCTGTCGGCGCCGGCCGCCCAGTTCACTGTCGCCGAACTCATGAGCGCATTCGCCGACCATACGTATGGGACAGTCTCCTTCAGCGAGAAGAAGTACATTTCCATGCTGGACATACCGGTGGAGTCGTCCGGCGAACTGCTGTTCGTCCCCCCCGCCCGCCTGGAGAAACGCACACTCAAGCCGAAGTCGGAAACCCTGGTACTGGATGGCGATGCCCTCACCATCGAGCGACAGGCCAAAAAGCATACGCTGCAACTCAAGGATTATCCGGAAATGGCAGCCATGATCGTGGGCATACGCGCCACGCTGGCCGGCGACCGCGAGGCACTGGAGCAAGTCTATCACCTCGACCTCGAAGGCAGCCGTGACGGCTGGACGCTGATGCTGACGCCGCTGGACACCCGCGTGGCCTTTGTGCTTGCCCGCATCCGCATCGACGGGACGCGCACTGAGGTACGCACGGTCGAGATCGTACTGGCCGACGGCGATCGTTCGGTCATGAGCGTCAGCAAGAGCGCTGCGCCATGAGGCGAGGTGGCAGTGTCGCGTTCATCCTCTGGCTGGTGTTGCTGTCGGCCAGTCTGTGGGTGGTGATGCGAACGCACTACACGGCCGACTTGTCTGCCTTTTTGCCGCGAACCCCGACCCAGGAACAGCAACTTCTCATCGATCAACTGAAATCCGGCATCGCGTCCCGTCTGATGTTGATCGGCATCGAGGGGGGCGACCAAGCCGGTCGGGCGCGCGCCTCGCGCGATCTGGCCGCTCGGCTGCGCACCGATCCCCAATTTCTGCACATTGCCAACGGTGAGATGCTGGGCCTCGAGCGTGATACCCAGGTCTTGCTGGAGAATCGCTATCTGCTGAGCCCGGCCATGCATGCCGATCGGTTCACGGTGGCCGGCCTGCGCCAGGGCGTCGCGGATCACATCGACCTGCTTGCCTCATCGGGCGGGCTGCTCGGCAAGGGATTGCTGCCGCGCGACCCCACCGGTGAGTTCATGCAATTGCTGGATGCCATGGCCAGCGGTCAGCGGCCGCAAACGGTCGACGGCGTCTGGTGTTCCCGCGACGGTCAGCGCGCCCTGCTCCTGGCCCGCACCCGTGCCGAAGGGGCGGACACGAACGGGCAATCCATGGCGGTCGAGGCCATCCGGAGCGCCTTTGCGGTGGTGTCACAGCCGGGAATGGCGCTGGCGCTAACCGGCCCCGGCCCCTTCTCGGTGACGGCACGCGCCACCATCAAACGTGACGTGCTGGCGCTCTCCGGTCTCGGCAGCCTGATCATCGTCAGCCTGCTGCTCCTGGTCTACCGTTCGCCCATCGCGTTGCTGCTGGGCGTGTTGCCGGTGCTGTCAGGCGCGGTGGCCGGCATCGCGGCGGTCAGTCTCGCGTTCGGCATGGTACATGGGATCACGCTCGGTTTTGGCATCGCGCTCATCGGAGAGGCGGTGGACTATTCCACCTACCTGCTCATTCAGTCGGAACGGACGAACGGCGCAACCAGTCAGACCCAAAGCCACTGGAACGCGGCCTTCTGGCCGACGATACGCATCGGCGTGCTGACCTCCGTCATCGGCTTTGCCTCACTGCTCGCTTCCAGCTTCCCCGGACTTTCCCAACTGGGCCTTTTTTCGATCACCGGCCTGGTCACCGCCGCCCTGGTGACCCGCTTCGTCCTGCCGACCCTCCTGCCTCGTGACCTGCATGTGCGCGATCTCGCTCCCTTCGGCTGCCGACTTCAGGTCTGGGTTGCGTGGGCTGGCCGGTTGCGCGGACCTGTCCTGGTCCTGTTCATCGCCGCCTGTAGCGTGCTGCTGGCAAAGCATGACGACCTGTGGAACCGGGAGCTGGCAGCCTTGAACCCGGTGTCTGGTGCCGACCAGGCGCTCGACATTACGATGCGCGCCGACCTGGGCGCCCCGGACGTGCGCTATCTGGTGATCGTGACCGCAACCGATCGCGAGACGGCGCTCGCCACCAGTGAACGTGTGGCGAGCGCGCTGCAGCGGCTGGAAGGGTCTGGCCTGATCACCGGCTTCGAAAATCCCGCCGCCTATCTGCCCAGCCAGGCGCTCCAGCGACAGCGCCAGGCCAGCCTGCCGCCCGACGCCGAACTGCGTCGGCGGTTCAAGGCGGCCATTGCCGAACTGCCGCTGCAGCCGGATCGCTTCGCTCCGTTTTTTGCGGATGTGGCGAAGGCGCGCGGCCAGGCGCCTTTGACTCCGGACGATATCCAGGGAACAGCCCTGGCAGAGGGAGTGGATGCCCTGCTGATGCAGTCGGGGGGGCGCTGGACCGCCTTGCTGCCGCTGCGCATCGCGGCTACCGACAGCCTCGACGCGCAGGAGATGCGACAGATCCTTGCGCAAACTGGTCTAGCAGGTGTCTATTTCATTGATCTCAAAGGCGCGGCCGACCAGCTTTACGCGGGCTATCTGCGCGAGGCCATCCTGCTGTCACTGGCGGGTCTGGCCGCGATCGTCGGCCTGCTCTTCGTTGCCACCCGATCGCTCGGCCGCGTGTTCCGCATCGCCGCACCGCTGGTGGTCGCCGTGGCCGTCACCATCGCCGGCCTGGTCCTGGCCGGTCAGCAACTCACCATCCTGCACTTGGTAGGCATGCTGCTGGTGGTGGCAATCGGCTCCAACTACGCCCTGTTCTTCGACCAGGGGGCTGTTGAAGGGAGCCTGTCGCCGCGCGTCCTGGCATCCATCCTGGTTGCCGTCGGCACGACGGTGGCCGGCTTCGGCATTCTGGCCTTTTCCACTGTACCGGTGCTCAGCGCGGTCGGCTGCACGGTCGGTCCGGGCGCGATGCTCGCCCTGGCTTTTTCCGCCATCCTGACGCGACGCACATGACGGTGCTGCCGCCTGTCCATGCGCCGCGTCAATGGCGCCCCACGCCGCTCTTGCAGGCGACCTTCGCTCTGCACGTCGGGGCCTTGGGGTTGCTCGCGCTGCAACCGGGGTTGTGGCCCTGGAGTTTGGGTGCCTTAGCCGCCAACCACCTGTCCCTGACCGCGGTCGGTCTCTGGCCGCGCAGCCGCGGCCTTGGCCCCAACTGGGTGCGACTGCCGCCGACAGCGGCCGCCGGGCAGATCGCGATCACCATCGATGACGGCCCCGACCCGGAGGTCACACCGGCGGTGCTCGACCTGCTCGACCACTGCGACGCCCGCGCCAACTTTTTTTGCATCGGTGCGATGGCTCAACGCTATCCCGAACTGTGCCGGGACATCGTTCGCCGGGGTCACGCCGTGGAGAACCACAGCCAGCATCATTATCATCACTTCGCCATCCTCGGACCGCGCCGGATGGCGCGCGAGATCGCCACCGGCCAGGACAGTCTGGTCGCCGTCACGGGCCAGCGGCCCTGTTTCTTTCGGCCCACGGCAGGCCTGCGCAGTCCCTTTCTGGAACCCATCCTGGCCCGGCAGGGCCTCTATCTGGCCAGTTGGACCCGACGCGGCTATGACACCCGCAACCGGGATGCGGATGACGTGGTCCGTCGCTTGACCACTGATCTCGCCGCCGGCGACATCCTGCTGCTGCATGACGGCAACGCGGCCCGCACCGCGGCCGGTCAGCCGGTGATCCTTGCCGCGCTGCCCCGCGTACTGGACAGGGCGGCGGCCAAAGGCCTCAACACGATCACCCTGCGTTCCACTCTGGACAGACCCCCGCTATGACGCTCAGCCCCGAGACCCTGCGCAAACGCCTCATCGACCAGGCCAGCGGCCCTTACCGGGCCGTCGGACGCTTTCCCTACTATTTCGCGCGCGGCAAGCTCCGCCGTGATCCGGTGTTCGTTGGTATGTTGAAGCGCGGACTCTTCCCCGACGACGCCCGCATCCTTGATCTGGGCTGCGGCCAGGGCCTGCTGGCGGCCTGGCTGCTTGCCGCCCGACAACTGTATGATGCGGGTGATTGGTCAGCGGACTGGCCCGCCCCCCCACGGGTCGCCAGTCTCCGCGGCATCGATCTCTTGAAGATTGATGTACAACGCGCCCATCTTGCCTTCGGCTGGTGGGCCCGCTTCGAAGAGGGTGACATGCGGCATATGGATTTTGGCCAGGCTGACGTCGTGGTCATCATGGACGCTGTGCATTATGTTGATGTGCCGTCGCAGGACGACATCCTGCGACGGGTGCGTGCCGCACTGCCGCCCAATGGCCTGTTTCTGACGCGCGTCGGAGACGCCGGCGGCGGCCTGAAGTTCCAACTCAGCCACTGGATCGACCGCACGGTGGCGTTGTTCCGCGGCATGGGCCAACTGCGCTTGCATTCGCGCCGCTTGCAGGATTGGATTCAAACGCTGGAAGCGCTGGATTTTCGTGTCGAGACCGCCCCCATGAATGGTCTTCTGCCGTTCGCCAACGTGATGCTGATTGCCCGGCTGGGCGACAGCGCCAGGGTAGGGAGATAGGGCGATTTCCGTCAAAGATGTTCCGGTAAGGAAGGGTTCACTAATAAGTCAAACAAGTCTATTAAGGAACGCCGTTGCCGCCTCGGTCGTTATCGTTGTCGTTGTCGTAATCGAACTGATGATCCCCGCGAGGATGCACTTATCCGATTACGATTACGATTACGATTACGACAACGATTGTATTCGTTGTTTAACTTATTTCTGACTCATTACTCTCAGACGGCCAATGGATTCCTCATGACGCCTGTGCGCCTTTCCCATTTTACTGCCAGCAGTTGCCTCGGCTGCGGCCGCGCAGCGACGCTGACGGCATTGCTGCAGCACCGCGGCGGCCTTGCTCCGTGTCGTTTCGAGACCATAGACGATCTCGAAACACCGGTCGGCGAGGTGCCTCAGGTGGACGATGTCGCTTTGCCCGCCCCCTTGGCCGAGTACGAATGCCGCAACAACCGCCTGGCCTGGCTGGGCCTGCAACAGGACGACTTCAGCGCCGCCGTTGAGGACGCCATTGCCCGGTATGGCCCGCGGCGGGTGGGTATCCTGATCGGCACCAGCACCGCGGGCATTCTGCAGACCGAACAGGCTTACCGTCGCCGGGACCCGAACACCGGCGCTTTGCCGGAAGACCTTCTCTATCGAACCACTCACAATACGTATTCGGTCGCCGCTTTCATTCGCCGTTACTTCCGCCTCGCCGGACCGGCGCTGGTCGTTTCCACCGCCTGCTCGTCGAGCGCCAAAGTCTTCGCGTCAGCCGCCCGCATGCTGGCTGCCGGCGTCATCGATGCAGCCATCGTCGGTGGTGTTGACTCGCTGTGCCTGACGACGTTGTACGGCTTCAACTCGCTGGAGTTGCTTTCCGCCGAACCCTGCCGACCGTTTGATGTCGATCGCAAGGGGCTCTGTATCGGCGAGGCCGCGGCCTTTGTCCTGCTGGAGCGGCCGGGCTCCAACCGCGACGCCGATACAGTGCTGCTGCTGGGCGCCGGTGAGTCCAGTGACGCCTATCACATGTCTGCGCCCCATCCCGACGGTCTTGGCGCTCAAATCGCCATGGCCGCGGCGCTCCGCTCGGCGGGTTTGCAGGCGAGCGACATTGACTACATCAACCTGCACGGTACCGCGACGCCGAGCAACGATGCCGCTGAGGGTAAGGCCGTGGCAGCGCTGTTCGGCGACCGGACGCCATGCAGTTCAATCAAGGGCGCGACCGGGCATACGTTGGGCGCAGCCGGCGGCTTGGAGGCGGTCATCAGCGCCTTGGCGTTGCAACACGCTTTTCTGCCGGGAGGGATCAATACCAGGCACCTCGACCCCGCCATTCCCATCCAGTACCTGACCGCCAACAGCACGCTTGCGCCGTCCAGGGTGTTGAGCAATTCCTTCGGATTCGGCGGCACCAATTGCAGCCTGGTGTTCGGACGTTCAGGCTGACATGACATCCACCACCACAGCCGTGCTCCGGGGTTGGATCGATGGTATCGGCGTGTTGGGTCCCGGCCTGAGCACTTGGGCGCAGGCACAACCGATCCTGGCCGGCACAGTCGTCTATCAGCCGCAGCCAGTGCTCATACCGACCGCGGCGGCGCTTCCCCCACCGGAACGTCGGCGTGTCGGTCTCGCCGCGAAGGTCGCGCTCGCCGTAGCGCAAGAGGCGATCACCAATGCCCGGTCGGATGCGAGAGCGCTCGCCGCCGTGTTCTCATCGTCCGGAGCGGATTGCGACAACTGCGATGCCATCTGTCAGGTGCTGGCGTCCGAAGACCGCCACCTTTCACCAACCCGCTTCCACAACTCAGTGCATAACGTCGCGGCCGGCTACTGGAGCATCGCCTCCGGAGCCATGACGCAAGCCACGGCGCTGTGTGCCTATGACGGCAGCTTTGGGGCCGGTTTGCTGGAGGCGCTCACCCAGGTGGTCGTGGATGGCGTTGGCACACTGCTGGTGACTTACGAGGTGCCTTATCCAGAGCCGCTGCACGCCAAACGGCCCTTTCCCGCGACTTTCGGTCTGGCCTTGGTGTTGATGCCGCAACCAGGCCCCCACTCCCTGGCGCAATTGCAGGTCGACTTGGTAGAGGCCCCCCCGGACCAGGTGGCGATAGCAGAGGTCGAAGCCCTGCGCAGCCGGATCCCCTCGGCGCGCGGCCTACCCCTGCTGCAGCTCCTGGCACAAGGCCGTCGCGGCCGGGTGATCCTGGAGTACCTGGACCCACTCAACCTGGCCGTGACTATCCTGCCATGCCGCTAGATCTCGCGTGGCTGCGTGCCCATCTCCCCCACCAGGGCACCATGTGCCTGTTGGATCGTATCGATGACTGGAACGCCCAGGGAATCCGCTGCACGGCCGTGAGCCATCGCGCCCTGCAGAATCCCTTGCGCGCGCACGGCCGGCTGGGGGCCGTCTGCGGCATCGAATATGCCGTCCAGGCCATGGCTGCCCACGGTGCCCTGCTGGCCGCTCCCGATACGCCGCCCCGCACCGGTTATCTCACCAGCGCGCGCGAGCTGACACTGCATGTTGCGCGACTGGATACGATCGATGCCGAACTGAGCGTCATGGCGGCACTTCGCTATGGCGATGCCAACACCGTCCTTTACGATTTCACCGTTTCCGCCATGGGAGATCTGCTGCTGAGCGGTCGCGTCACCGTGGTGCTGGACGCGGCGAAATCGGGGACACGGCCGTGACGCGCGCCGTCGTCAGCTCCTGGGGTTTCCCGCCTCCGAGCAGACCGATCGCTGGCCAGGTCATCGCGGTGAACGGAGACATGATATGACGGCGTCCGCGGCGGCTGTCGCCGTCCATCAGACTGAGATATTGCTGTTTTTCACCCTGCTGCAACTGACGGTGATCATTCTGGCCGCCCGCCTGGGAGGGGGGATTGCGCAGCGGCTCGGGCAGTCACCCGCGGTCGGGGAGATCATCGTCGGCATCCTGCTCGGACCTTCCCTGTTTGGCCTGCTGGCCCCGGCGGTCTTCGCCTATGTCTTTCGTTCGGTGCCGCCCGCACCGATGCAGATGCTGTCGCAGATCGGCCTGATCCTGCTGATGTTTCAGATTGGCCTGGAGTTTGACTTCGCTCATCTGCTGGATCGGCAGCACCGCCGCGCCGTGACCTATATTGCCACGGCCAGCATGGTGGCACCATTTGTCCTCGGCTTCGGTTTCGGCTACGCCACGGCCCCGGTGCTGTCACCCGGTATCGATCCGATCACTTCGGCGCTGTTCATTGCCACCGCCTTCTCGATCACCGCACTGCCCATCCTCGGGCGCATGATGATCGAGTTCAAGATCACCCATCAGCCCATTGGCGTCATCGCCATCAGCGCCGCCGCGATCAACGACGTGGTCGGCTGGCTGCTGCTCGCTCTGGTCACCGCGCTCGCCTTGGCCCAATTCAACGCCTCGGACTTCGGCCTCAAGGTCTTGCTGGTCGCAGGGTACTATCTGACCTGGTGGTTCGTCATGCGACCCCTGATGAAACGCCTTATCCGCATCAGTCAGACCAGCCCGGCGCCGATGGGCGAGAAGGCCGGGCGCGGCAAACTCACCCACAATCTCCTTGGCATCCTGCTCGCCGGCATCTTCATCTCGGCGATCACCACCTATCAGATCGGCATCTTCGCTATCTTCGGCGGCTTCATGATGGGCGTGATCCTGTATGACGAGCACGAACTGATCGCGGCATGGAAGGAACGTGTCGGCCATTTCGTCATGATCTTCTTCCTGCCCATCTTCTTTACCTATACCGGCCTGCGCACCAACATTGGAAGCCTGGACTCCGCTTCCGCCTGGGGTTGGTGCCTCCTGCTGATCGCCTTGGCGACCCTTGGAAAGTTCGGGGGCAGCTATGTCGCGGCGCGCTGGGCCGGGCTATCGCATCAGGAGGGCAAAGTGCTTGGCATCATGATGAACACCCGCGCCCTGATGGAACTCATCGTCCTCAACGTCGGCTATGATCTGGGTGTCATTTCCCAACAGGTCTTCACGATGCTGGTGCTGATGGCCATCTTCAGTACCGTCATCACCACTCCTGGCCTGCGCCGCTGGTTACCGGGATTGCGGATCGGGATTTATTCCCGGCACTGAGACTTATTTCTCTTATTAGTGAACTGTCCCTCAGACGCCAGGCCCCCATCCGGCGCGCAACCGTCGCCGCAGGAGCGCCGGAAATCGCAGCAGGAAACCCAGCATCAACCGCGCGTGCATCCACGTCAACTGGGCATTGTCGCGCAGATAGCGGAAGTGAGAAACACCGCCTTGGTCGGCGGAAAGATACTTCACCGGAGCGGACAGGTTGATGGGGCGGACGCCGCGCCAGCACAGGCGAACCACCGCCTCGGGATCAAAATCGAAGCGGCGCATCCAACGCTGGCCATGCATCACTTGACGCAAGGGTTCGATGGGATAGACGCGGAAGCCGCAGAGCGAGTCATCAATGCCCATCCACAGGGTTTCCAGGTTCGCAAACCCATTGGATACTTTGCGACCCTGAACCCGCAGTCTGGGTGCGCTGACGTCGAACGCCGGCACACCCAGAACCATCGCGTCCGGAGCCCCGATGGAAGCGGCCATGAAGTCCGGGATACGCTCGACCGGATGCTGGCCGTCCGCGTCCATGGTAAGGGCATGGGTGAAACCCTCACGCGCGGCGAGATCGAGGCCATGCAGAATCGCCGCGCCCTTGCCGCTGTTTTTCGGTAACGCGAACACCCTGAGCCCGGGGTCTGTTGCCGCCATTTCCTGAAGTACCGCGGTCGTCCCGTCAGTACTGCCGTCCACGACCACCCAGACCGGCGTCCATTGCCGACAGGCGGCGCGCACCACGTCATAGACCAGCGCACCGGAGTCGTAGCTGGGAATCAACACCAGATGGGTTTCGCTGCTGTTCAAGCTGGGGGGCATCATTGGCACCGGGGTCCACCGGATGGTGCTTCCACGATGCACCCGGCGGCAGGAAGCCGGGAAGTCCGGCGCAACTCATCGGTGAAATAACGCTCCAGCTCCACGGTCAATACCCTGGCCTGTTCTACCGGCGCGAAACGATGACCAAGGCGGATACGATAGGTGATCGGCATCGTGGGTCGGCGCAACAGTGACCAGCCCTTACCGAGGTAGGGCGAGTCAGTTTCAATGAAAACGGTCTGAATCGGCACCTTTGCCCGACTGGCGATGAGCGCGGCCGCCGGCGTGCAGGCGTTGATGGGCCAGCGGGTGGTGCGGGTGCCTTCAGGAAACAGCAACAGGTGACTGCCGCTCGTCAGTTCGGCGACTGCCTGCTTGATCATGCTCAGTTGAGCGTCGTTGCGGATGTAACCGGCCAAACGGGCGCTGGCGCCCAAGAAGACATTATCGACGATGTCGGCCTTCATGACGCAAGCGATGTTGGTAAGCCGCGACGTGACCAGCAGGGCGTCGAGCAGGCCGGGGTGGTTGGGCGCGATCACCAGCGGCTGTTCGCCTCGCAAGGCATCGAGGGCCTCGATATCGAAACGGCAAGCACCAATCAACTCCAGCGTACCAAGGTAGATGCGGGACGTGTGAGTGATCGTCCAACGGCCAAGCGGGGCGGCCCGACGCTTCGGCAAGACATACAACAGCGGCATCGCCAATAACGAGCACGTCAGGGTCATGATACCGAGCAGTCCCAGACCGAACCACAGCGCACCGTATTCGTACGCGCGATGTCTCCAGCGCCTCAGCAATCCAGGCGATGAAGTGACGCCCAGGCTCACTCGAACGCCTCGACCCGCGTGGATGATTCCCCCAGAATCCAGCCGATGCCAATACCGGCGGAAAAGGAATAGTCTTGCCGAACGAGCGGGCTGGCGGCGAAGGCAGCGCCGCTGAGGCTGTCCCAGCGTGCGAAGGCGCCAATCCAATAGTTCGGATAGCGCTTGGACACCGCGATCAAAAACTGACTACCGGAGTAGCCGCCCTCGGCATCGAAGGCCGGGCGATCAGCGGTGGCATACTGCGGAGCCACCGAATAGAAGTGCTCATGGCTGCGTTCGGAGCCGAACATGGGTCCTGCGAGCAACCCCATATTCCATCCGGGAAGCCCCGCAACATCGACGATATCCAGGTTGATGCGGGGTGAGAACACCCAACCGATATCCTCCATCCCACCGCTCACGGTCACGGCGATCCGCACCGGCAGGCGCAAATCGAGCTTGTAGCGCCGGTCGTCGGTACGCCACAGGTGGATGTCAAGGGCCGGGCCGATCTCTACCGTCGGTTGCAGGTCCGGCATACCCTGCCGAGCTCGGTTCTGGTCGCTGTTCACCGGCAGCGACGCGCCAACGCTGAGGTTGAGCTCAATGCGGTGACTGTCGACAAAGACTCCGCGAATGCCGTCGCGGTCGGCCTTAAAGAAATCTCCGCGATAGACGAAATAGGGAAAGGGCAGGACGTAAGCACCGGATTGGTCGGAACCGGGATAGTCCGGGAAATACAGGGCGGTTACGCCGGCGCCGAGCTCCCATAGGGGCTTTTCGCCGGCACCGGCAAGGCCGGTAAAACAGATAAACAGCAGGGCGGCCGGAGCTGACTGTCGGCGGACCTGAGTCATGGCCCAACTCCGGACCCTAGCAGGGAGGGAAGCGCATGACCGCCGGAAGCCTCGATCTCGACCAGCAGGTCCACTCGGCAGACATCGGCCTGCAGGAACACGACGGACACGGGGGCGCCAATGAACCGCAGCAATTCATGGCGTACGCTCACCAAGTCTTCCCGGTGTCGGATATACACCTTATAGGCGAGGTCGCCGAGTTGGAATCCGGCGCCCGGTGTTCGACGGTTCGCCTCCGCGACGACGGCGGCGATGTTGTGGAGACATTCCCGCGTTTGCGCACCCACATCGCCCGCGTGTAAGGTCTGATGACCAACGATGCTGGCAGTACCGGAGATGAACAGCAATGCGCGCCCGCGCAGGCTGACCAGTGACGCACGGGAAAAGGTCGGGCTCCGGGGACCGTACTGCTCGGGGTAATGATAGGCACTGATCTGACGTGGGTTTTCGATGCCGACAGGTTCCGCCCGGGCAGCCAGGAAGGCGATCTGGAGCCCCCCGTCCGCGGAGCCAAGGGCGCAGGCGGCCGGTACGTTGCCGATGACTGAACGACCATGTGAAAGAAAAGCATTTTGACGGCCAATATTGAACTGGAGGTAACGCTCCAGGTTGTGACTGACGCAATTAACCCCGGGGAAATAGTTCCAAAAGCGCAGGATTGCCTTGTAACCGCGAGATTCCAGCAGTTCAAAAACGGATTCGTAAGCGGTTTGCGTCGCGGCCTGCAGGGGAGTGCAGGCACCCAGCGCCGTACTCTCAGCAGTTTCATTGCGCGTCAGACAGCCAAACAGCAAGGTTTCACCCTCGCGGTAATGGATGCCGTGATGGCAGCCGGACGCGAGTACTTCCTCGCTGTACCAGACCTCGCAGAGTGCTTCCTCCCCCTCCAGCAAGGCCATGTCCACCGACAGGAGCGGCAACCCCGCGACCTCAACAGGAATGACCGGGTGGAAAAAGCAGACGCCGCCGAGCGCACCGGGCGCGCCGTCTCGAGCCTGCCGCAAAAGCCGGGAAACGGGTAGGTAATCCAGTCGCAGAAGATCTCCCGTCGGTTTCATCAGCAGCCGATCTCTTCCGTCTCTTCAACGTAACGGATATTGCGCTTTCGCTGCCGCCAGGCCACGATCGTATGCTTCAGGTTGGCCACGGCCGCCAGGTAATAGATGACCTTGAATGCAAGGACCGAACGCCAGATCGGCGTCTTGCCGAAAATATCACCGGCCAATACCGACAGCAGCGCCTCCTTCACCCGGAAAACATTACGTGGATACATGAACATATCGCGCATGGTGGGACTGGTGACGCGGTAGATAAACCAGGAGAACTCTTGCGGTCCGTGCTTGATGGCGCGATCAAACGCCCGCAAGGCGTCAGTCGCCTGGTCCGGCTGACGGAGACAGGTATCCGCCGCTTCAGCGCCGGCAAAGGCGCTCTGCATGGCCAGCATGACGCCGGATGAGAACACCGGATCGATGAAGGCGTAAGCATCACCAAGCAATAACCAGTTAACGCCGTGCGTACGATCGCAGGTATAGGAAAAGTTGCCCGTGGCTTCGACCCGCGACACCAATTCTGCGCCCTGAAGCCGTTGCGCAAGGGCAGGGCACATTGGGATGAAATCCAGGAAGAAATCTTTCACCGGCTTGGTGCGGGTCTTCATGTAATAGGGCCAGGTGACCACACCGACGCTGGTGATCCCGTCCGCGAGCGGAATGAACCAGAACCACCCATGCGCGAACCAGAAGATGGTGATATGGCCCTCCTTCCGGCCCGCGTGTCGCAACGCACCCTTGAAGTGCGCATAGAGCGCTGAGCTGTTGTGCTTGGGATTGCGGTGCTTGGCCTTGAATCGGTTACCGAGGAAGGTGTCGCGACCCGAGGCATCGATGAGAAAGCGGCATTGCCAAGTCTCGGTCCGGCCGTCGTCGTGTTCCGCCCGGACAATGGCACCCGCATCCTGCGGCAGGAACTCCAGGTCGCGGACGCGACAACCTTCGATGACGTTGGCGCCTTTACGCCCGGCATTGCGGATCAGGATCTCGTCAAACTCCGCACGGCGCACCTGGTAAGCGTGCGGCATCGACTTGTCCCAGGCATCGGCGAATTCAAAGGACTGGCTATGTTCGTGCCAGGGGGACACGAATTCCGCTCCCCATTTCTCTAAGCCGATACCCGCAACCTCCGCTCGCACGCCCAGTTTGTCGAAGAGCGGCAGGTTGGCCGGCAGCAGCGATTCGCCGATGTGGAAGCGAGGGTGGCGGGCTTTTTCCAGCAGGGTAACCTGGTGGCCTTTTTCAGCCAGTAATGTGGCCGCAGTGGCACCGGCCGGCCCACCACCGATCACCAGCACGTCACAGCATTGATCGGCGTGACTGGTTTGCATGAGATCAGACAGCATGACACTTCTCCACTTATCCCGGCTGACGGCGCAACCCCGGCAGAGGTCCCGCCGCATGAACTAAAAATCAGACCAATTTCTGCTGGACCACATGCAATCCTGCTGCTTTTGCAATTAAACCATAAATGTAACTACTCAGATACCCCGGTCGCCCAGCCCCTGCGCGTCGTGGGCGGCCGAAAAGCCACCCGACCGATGCCATGCCCGGACCGATGCTCGTGGGGACCTCAGGCGCCTCGTTGGCTGAGCAGGCGCGCTCAGGCCCAAGGTCAAACACAAGGTCTCCCGCGGCTTCAGCGTCGATCGTAAGGTCTGACAACAAGAGGACTCCGCCAACCTACCAAGGCCCATGAGCGAATGCCGTACCCGGACTTGGCGAGACGCGTGATCATAGCCGAAATTTCGTTGCGCACCCTGGTCGGGCCCAGCGATATTGGCGTACCATCCTCCCGTACTTGCGCATGCGACATCAGGTCAACCGCGTGCCGAATCCCACGCGACCCACCGCCGCGCCTGCGGCCAGTGCAAAGTTGACCCCGTCAGGCCGGCGCTGTTCGTGCTCAAGGCGCTTATCCTTTTTCTCGTTGACCTGGGAATTCCATGTTGATCTTTGACGGCGTCAGTTACCGGTATCCAGGCGCGCCCGGCTGCGCCTTGGATGCGGTGAGCTTCACCATTCCCAAGGGCGCTGTGCAGGGTTTGCTGGGGCCGAACGGGGCGGGGAAATCGACCTTGATGGGTTTGATTTGCGGTCACTTGCAGCCGTCCCGGGGGCACTTGGTCCGGCAACGGCCGATGCGGGTGAGCTTGATCCCGCAAGAGTATGCCTTTTACCCGAGTTTGACTTGCGCCGAAAACTTGAGTTGTTTTGCTGGTATATTGGATCTTCCCCGGCACGAATGCCAAGCCCGCATCGCGCAAGCGGTTGCCTTCTGTCATCTCGATCCAGCCCACTTGAAGCGCCGGGCGCAAGCGTGTTCCGGCGGAATACGACGACGCTTGAACCTGGCGATCGGCTTGCTGAACCAACCTGAACTGATGCTTTTCGATGAACCCACGGTCGGCATCGACCCGGTGTCCCGCCAGGCGATCTTGCAGCAAATCGGTACCCTCGCTGCACAGGGCGTGACGGTGGTTTTCGCCTCACACCAATTGGAAGAAGTCTCGCAACTGTGCACTCAGGTGGTGCTATTGCAAAACGGCCAGGTGCTTGCGGATGTGGCGATGCACACCGTCTTGCGTGATTACGCGAGTTTGGAGGATTTTTACATCCGAAAAACCAAACTGTACCTTGACGCGGTCCGGCGCGATGAGATCCCTGCATGAATGGGGGAGCCGGAATCCGCCCGGCGCCTTCACCATGGGGTGTTCGGCTCAGGCCCAGGCAGATTTGGTCATTGCTGGTCAAAGATTGGCGATGCCTGCTGCACGACCGGCACGGCCTTGCCGCCCTGTTCATCATGCCTGCCCTCTTTATCTTGATCATGAGTTTGGTCATGCAAGAGGCAATGTCTTACGACGCGGTGCCACAAATGCCCGCCATCGGGATCATCAACCGCACGCCGGATGCATCCGGTCATCGTCAGATGACCAAACGCTTACAGGCTGACTTGAGCGCAGGTCTTTTCACGGATCAGGCTGCTTTGCTGGCCGCGCTGGAAGCCAAGCGGATCGGCATCGCGATTGTCTTGAGCAGCCCCGGATCGACTGACGCGGAAGCAATCGCCCCCTTGCGCGTCGACCTCCTGGTTGACGACATGACGCCGGTACCCGTAGTGAACGCCCTGCGCAGCCGGATCGAACAAGGTTGGGGACAGCAGTTGCCAAAGCTCCTGATCGCCAATGCTGACCCTATGGCGCGCGCCCTACTGCCACCAAGCATGCTCGATCCGACGCTGATCAAAGCCCAGATTCAGATCAAGAGCCTTTATGAGATCAAGGGCCACACGCACTTTGGCGCGGTACAGCGGGTCGTGCCGGCCTGGTTGGCCTTTGGAATCTTTTTCATCGTTTTACCGCTGTCCGCAGTCTTTGTCCAAGAACGCCAGCTTGGCACCTTGAGCCGCTTGCAGACCATGGGGGTTGGCAATAGCTCGGTGATCTTGGCCAAAGCGCTGTGTTTCGGCAGCGTGAATGGTTTGCAGGTGCTGGTCATGCTGCTGGTTGGTGTGCTCTTGGTGCCACTGTTGGGCATGCAGGCTTTGTCGTTGCACTTTGACTGGCCGGCACTGGGGCTGATGACGGCGGCCACCAGCCTGGCTGCCTTGGGCTTGGCGTTGGCCCTGTCGGCCTGGGCCCACAGTGTTGAGCAAGCCAGTTTAATCGGCGGAGCGCTGAATGTAATGCTGGCGGCCATCGGCGGCATCATGGTCCCTAAGGCCGTGATGCCGTTGTCGCTGCAAACCATGACGGCACTCTCACCGCTGGGCTGGGCCAATGAAGGATTGGCCCGCATTTTCTTGGGCGAACAAGAATGGTCGCATTGGCTGGGCGATGCCGCGCGACTATCTGTCTTTGGCATCGGCATGTTGTTGTTGGCCGCCTGGCAACTGCGCCGTCAGCGCTAACAGCGCCCGAAAAAACCGCGTCTCTTGGGCCGCCAAATGATTGGCTGTCTCTTGCAGGGTCCGCGGCGACAAAGGCGCCCGACCCTTGGCCATACGCGCCAACTCCGAGGCAAACTGGCGCCAATCATCGCCGATCTCCGTTAACTCGATGGCTTTTTGTGCCAGTAGCTCACTCTGCAGGCACTGCGCCGATTCCTGCAAGAACGCCGCGTACAAAAATCGAAATCCCGCCCCCCCGGTTCCGATCACTTCTTGCATGCGCACAATGTGCAGCAACAAGCGGGCAGTATCGCGCGGCGAGTTCTTCTCATCAAGTTCCCGGAGCTTTTTCCCCAAGAAACGAATACCTTTGACACCGATCCAAGGCAAGACCGGCTGCAGCATCTCTTTGGCCACTTGCTTGATCGCGGGGCCAATCTGATCGCATACATCCTGGGCGGCCACGTCTCGTGAGAGGTAAAACAAACGCCCTTTCGGCGCCAATTTTCCGCGCACAAAGCGAGCACGCTGTAAATCATCGCGCGCGATGCTGTGCGTCTCTTCGAATACCGAATCACTTACGGTATAACTGTCGCCGTGTTGCTCATAAACGATCAGGTTATGGGCATTAAAGTGAAAGCGCAGATTCTCCGGAATATAGGGCAGCCAATAGATACAAGCCTGCAAACCGACGGGCTGGCCTTGCGCCAGGAGCGCATCGAGCCTGACTTGACCGGCCACACTGCTGGTGAATTGCTGCATCTGCAAAGGCAGTCGCAAGCGCCGCTGCAAGCGCGCGATGATACGCCCGGGTAAAGCCCGGTAAGCCACTAGGGGCATGCCATAGATCTTTACAAACGGCAGGTAAGAAAAGCTCAAGCCCGCGGCCAAGCCAAAGCACATGGCCTCGGACAAGGGCCAGCCATGATGAGCCAATAGGCTGGCGGCGGCTGAGCTTTCGCAGTGCGAGCCTTGGCGATGCTTGAAATCAATCATAACTATCCAGATCCTGCGCCTGCATGCCCAGCACTTGGGCATAGCGGGCGCGCAAGGCAGGGCTCAATTTCGCGAATCCCTTGGGCTGCAAATGCCGCTTGACACGCCAGGACCAGAGCCCCACCGCCTCGGCCAACAAGGACTCATCGAGCCGTAACCGGTACATATGATAGCGCAAGGGCGAGTCCAGGCCTTGCTGGATGCGGGCTTTGCACTCGGTTTGCAGGTGATGGAACCAGGCCACCTCGTCCAGACCGGCTTGCTCTTCGGGCTCCCACCCGGCGGAGTGCACCGCCTGGTACTGCCCGGCCTCGTTGAGCGCATACACTACCCGCCGCTGCCCGGAGAGCAGCGTACTGTCGAGGGTTTCCAATTCGGTCGTGCGCATGATGATTACCTAGCCTTGGCGGACCGTCAAATGCATGAAGCCGCTGCTAAACCGCCCACTCTCGGGCACCATGCACAGGATGGTTTGCTCCGGTCTCAGGCGTCCGCTGCGCAGCAACTCGTCGAGCATGATGTAGATGGACGCCGCGCCGGTGTTGCCGTAGCGGCACAAATTAGTGAACCAGGCCGCCTCGGCAATCGGCAGCGCCAATACCTTGACGACCGCGGCCAATGCCGGCGCGAAATACATGGAAGACATGTGCGGCAGGAACCAATCGATCGGGCCTTGGACCAAGTTTCGGCGTGTGATCAGATCCCGCAACGGGCTCTCAAAACAGGCGCGAACCACATTTTCATTGAGCAGACGCACATTCTGTTTGATCGCCATCACAGAATTCGCCATGCGCGCCCTGGCGTCGAGCTGCATCCAGCCCACGATCTGTCCTTGGTGTTCTTGCGCGCCCGCATACATGCAGGTCGGCAGCACATCGGCGGCGGAGAACAAATCGATCCAATCGATGCGCAGCGCCAGGCGCTGTGGCCGCGGCCGCGGCTCTAATAGTAAAGCCCCGGCGCCGTCAGAGAGCATCCAGCGCAGGAAATCTTTCTCGAAAGCCAGCTCCCGATGTTTCTCCAATTCCAGCAACCGGACCTCGGATTCGGATGCGAAAGACTCGGCGCGCAAAAGCGGCGACGGCAAGTCGGAACCCGTGGCTACCGCAGTGGCATATTCACCGGCCTTCACTCCCAAATAGGCGTATTTCAGGGCGGTCAACCCCGACAGACAAATCCCGCTGGTCGCCAGCACTTCGCGAATTGGTACGCCCAGTTCGCCGTGCACCATCACGGCATGGTTGGGCATGGTCTGGTCGGGCGTGGAAGTGCCGCAGATCAAGGCCGCGGTTTGCACCGCACCATGATCAAACAGGGCCGTGACGGCCGCGGCGGTCATCTTGGCATTGCTGTGAGTCGGAACTCCGGCAATGCTGTCGATCGCGTAGTGGCGCGACTCAATGCCATTACTCTTGAGAACAATGCGTTTGGCGCGCGAGGGGCGGGGGCCCACTTGCCCCAACACCGACTCGATGTGACTATTGTCAACCGGCGCATTGGGTAGGAATGCGGAACTGGCCGTGATGTACACCTGGTTCATCGTGCAAACTCGGTCATGCGCTCCGAACCATTGCCTGAAGGTAACTCCAGAGCGGCCTGCATGGCCTTGGCGCGCTTGGGGCTCAAGGCAAAAACCAGTTTTCGCAACAACATGGTGATGGGCACCACGGTGCAGATCAGGGTAATCAGAATACACAGATACATCAATACACCCAGGCGCCTTGCGACGCTACCTTGAGGTCCGATCCTACACAGCAGCAATGACCAGAAGTAAAAGCTTCGAAAACCGATCTTCTCGCTCACCGCCATGGCGGGATCAACCCGGCACGCTTCCAAGCCGCGCAGCAAGGCCGCGCCTTTCTGCTCCTGGTCCATGGCCAATGCTTGCACCAAGGCCAGACCGAAGCGCCGACACTGGGCAATTTGCTCCGCGGCCAAGCCCGCATCGGGCAAACCCAACGGCTGCTGCTGCCGTTTGCCCGATACGATCCAGCGCAGTGTGGTGATAAATGTGATCAGTGCGGGCGCGGGGTCAACCAACGCAATATGGTCCAGCAAACGCGCGCCCAGGGTGCTGAGTTTTTGTGCGACTGATTGTTGCGCCGTGACCCACATGTTGCGTGCGGTGACGACCGTGATGACCGGCTTGCCGATCAGCAAGGCTTGCGCTTGGGGGCTATTCAGGAAACTCGCAATCGGGAGGGCCGGGGAGAGGTACCACACGGGATAAGCCAGAATCACCAGGGCATAGTCGTCGGCGCCGGGCAGTTCGACTGTATCAAGCGTCGGCCCAATACCTTGAATAGCTTCCGGAAAAATCTCCAGAAACCGCAAAAACGGCCATGGAAAAGGATAGGTCTGCCGAGGCTGGATTTCAACACAATCCACGTGTATTCCAGCTTGCCGCAGGGGCGCAATGATGCGATCAGAGACTTCGCGTGTTTGACCCGTTTGCGAATAACGCAACAACAAGACGCGTTTCTGAACCATGCCAATAGCCTCACAAATCCGGCCCGATGATGAAGTGCAGTCGCGCCGGCGGCAAACCCCAGTTGCTTGGCCCCTGATCTTTAGTCAGTGCAAAGGCCACGGCCAGCCGCACCTGACCGATGGGCGAACGCCACGCGACCTGCAGGCCGACACTCTGCTCGTATTCCAGCGCATAGTCCGGATCGAAGGCATTACCGAAGTCGGTGAACACGGCGGCACTCCAGTTGCCCTTGATCTGCCGCTCCAACTCCAGGCTGCCCACGGCCAGGAAGCGGCCGCCGATCGTCTCGTCGGTGATCGGATCGTTCGGGCCCAGCGCGTCGTAGCCCCAGCCGCGGATCGACTGATCGCCGCCGGCATAAAAGCGCCGACTGGCCGGCAGGTCATCCAGGCTGCCGGCCCAAGTGGCGCCCAGATCACCGCGCACGATGAGACGGTAGTTGCTCGACAGGCGCCTGATCCCCTTGAAGTCGACCACGCCGCTCAAGTAGGAGGTTGGTGAAATGAGTCCCCCGACCGAACCGAGAATGGTGTATTTGAGACGGTAACCCTTGCTGGTGTAAAGCGGATCGTCGGCGACCGTCTTGGCCCAGGAGACATTGGGGACCAGCTCATTGACCTCGTCCGTCTCCACGTCGTTGATCGTGAAGTCTTCGTAGCGGTAATCGATCCCAAGATCACGCCGCCAGCCGCCCGGAGTGACGATCGACTGACCGAAATGGACCAGGCCGATCCAGCCGGCGCGGGTCGTGGTATCGTAATAGGTGAAATTCGGGTTGATCCGCAGATAATCACGCCGCGGGTTGGCGATCGGTATCCGGTAGTCGAAGTTGAACTGCGACAGGGCCGGGGACAGGCTCAGCAAGGTACGGAAATTGTGCCCCCACTGATTCAGATAACGGCGGCGCCAGTCCATGCTGATCCGCGGACCGATATCGGTGGCAAAACCCGCGCCCACTCGAAACTTGTTCGCCTGATTGCGCTCCGCGATCACCTCGATCGGCACCACCAGACTCTCTCCCGTCGGGTCCTTGTGCGGCACGATCTCCACCTTGCCGAAATATTCAGTCCCCAGCAGACGCGATTGCAGGCTCACCAACCGGTCGGGGTTGTAGACATCCCCAGGTTTGAAACGCACATAACGGCGCAGCAGATCGTCGGCCAGCAAATCCTGGGTGAAGGTCACCGGACCGAAGACATAACGCGGCCCGGTCTCCAGCGCCAGATCGACGACGGCCCCGTTGGTGACTGGATCGACCAGGACCTGATGGCGCAGCAACGCGTAGTCAAGGTAACCCTGAGAGGACGCGGCCTGACGCAGGTCAGCCTTCGCCTGCTCGTACTGACTGTGCAGCAGCACGTCGCCGACCTTCATCGGGAAGGTCTTGGGAAAAGCCGGATTGTCCGCCCCGGGGCCGGTCACCTGGTAATTCACCGTGGTGATCTTCACCGGGGCGCCGGGGTCCACCCGGTAATCGGCGATCCAGGCGCCGGCGGGGTCGGCCGGCGGCGTCAGACTGTCCTGGATCTGGACGCGATAAAGTCCAAAGGGGGTCAGGGCCGCACGGAGCTGATCCGGGGCCAGGCGGTGCAGGGCCTGCATTCGCGGTTCGGTCAGCGCCGCGTCCTTGCGCTCCTGGTAGATGGCGAGTTGAGCGAGCACATTGGACTGCTGCTCCCCCGCCAAGCCCTGGACCCGGACGTCCAGCTTGAGTGCCGCGGCCTCGCCGACCGCCAACAGCGAGCACAGCAACAGCAGCGCGCAGAACAGCCGACACCGGCCCGGCTGCACGACGGTCGAGCCGAATGGAGACGGCAAAACATCCCGACAACTCAAGGATCGGCAGCGAGCCGGTTTCAAATCCGCCACGGACTGCGCTCCGGATGAGACAGTCCCCCTATGGTAACAACTCCCGGCCCTGCCGCCACTGCTGAAAGCTCGCGGTGCGATATGCCTTGCTGTTGATGTAAGTCATGAGATGACGCAGGCGGTAGAAACCCACCACCGAGTCGACCCGCAAGACCTCCCGACCGCGCTCGTCGAAGAACAGAATCGACGGCGCGTAGAAGAGTCCGAGTTCAGCCGCCCAGTCCCGCGCCGTCATCGGCTTGCCCGCGGGCGTCACCACCGGAGTCGTCGAGCGCAGATCGAGCTGCACGCTGTCGAGATCGGCGAACTGGCCCCTGATCGCCTCCTCCCGCATGGATTGGCCGTGCAGGACATCGCAGCCATGGCAATCGCCCTGCTCGAAAAAGACCGCGAGCGGACGCTCGCTCGGGTAACGGCGGTCCAGGTTGTAGGGGGGCGGCGCGAAGAACGACTCGTCATTGAGATCACCCTCATCGAACACCATGCGATTATCACCGCGGGCCAGATAGTCGCGGAAGGACTCGCGCTGATGATGGCCGTCCGCCACATACTCCAGGGCGGCACGAAACTGGTAGGGCGGGTAATAGCCGCGCAGACGCAGGGCCACCTTACCCGCGGCATCGTAGAAAAGGATGGCAGGGGTGAAGTTGGTCTGCTCGCGCTCGGCCAGGGCGCGTTCAGTCAGCCGCTCCCCGCCGATATCGGTCACCTCGTCGATGCCCCACACATCGATGGCGACCACATCGAAGTGCTTGCGGGTGTACTCGACGATATCCGGAGACCCGAAATTCACCGTCATCAGCTTGTGGCAATAGGCGCAGCGGGGCTGGCCGAAATAAACCATGAGACCCTGCTTACCGGCCGCCACGGCCTCCTTCAGGTCCGCATCGAGGTCGAGAAAGCTCGCCTTGAACCAGGCCGGGTGATCCAGCGGCTCGGCACGCGGGGTGTCATCGAAACCGTAGACATCCTCGACGTCCACGGCGTCCAACGCAGCGCCTGCCGCCGCGACGCCCCCCACAAGCAGGGCCACGCAGACCAGAACCGCGGCCGGTGAGAGCGAACATGGCATCCGGGACCTCCGATCAATTCGCTACTTGGGCTGAAGGGATATGGCGCGAGTTCCCGGTCAGGGCGACGCGGGAAGTAGTGGGCGGTGGCGATCCGGGGGCAGACCCGGTGTCCCACCGGCCCCGGCCGACTCGCGGGCGAGGAAACGCTCGGTCAGATAGAGCGCGGCGATCGAGCGGGACTCGTCGAAATCCTCGCGGGCCAGCAGCGCATCGAGATGATCGAGACGCCAGGGAATGACCTCGATCAACTCCGGCTCGTCCCCCGGCAGACGGCTCGGATAAAGACCGCGGGCGAGCACGATCAGGCTGCGGTGCCCGATATACCCCGGCACCAGCGAGACCCGGCCGAGCACCTGCAAGTCGCGCGCGGCATAGCCGGCCTCCTCCTGACATTCGCGATTGGCAGCGGCCAGCGGGTCCTCGCCGGGCTCGACGATGCCTTTGGGCAGCCCCAGTTCATAGCGGTCACTCCCGGCCCCATACTCGCGGATCAAGAGCAGGGTATGGGCATCCAACAGCGGCACGATCAGCACCGAATCGGACCCGCCGGGGATGCGCTCGTAGGTCCGCCGGCTGCCGTTGGCGAACTCCAGATCCACTTCTTCGACGCGGAACAGGCGGCTCTCGGCGACCAGTCGCCGGGCCAGAATCTTAGGCTTTGCAGACACGCGGGTGGCTCCGTTAAGCTCGCCCGGCCGCGGGGCAGCGCGCCGCGCGGGCCTGAACATCAATGCGCATGACGACCGGGGACAAGGCCATCACCATGATCGATTGGGACTGTATCGACAACTGTTTTCTGGACATGGACGGCACCTTGCTGGACCTGCATTTCGATAACCACTTCTGGCGGGAACATGTCCCCCGGCGCTACGCCGAGGCGCGCGGGCTGACCCTGGACGCGGCCAAGGCCGAACTGCGCGGACGCTACCGCGACCGCGAAGGGACGCTCAACTGGTACTGTATCGACCACTGGAGCCAGGAACTCGGACTCGATATCGCGCTGCTCAAGACGGAGGTTGACCACCTGATCGCCGTCCACCCCCATGTCGCGGACTTCCTGGAGGCACTGGCCGACCGCGGCAAGCGCCGTGTCCTGGTAACCAATGCCCACCAGAAATCACTGGCTATCAAGATGGACCGCACGCGCCTGGCCCATCATTTCGAACGGATCATCAGCGCCCATGACCTGGGTTTGCCCAAGGAGGATCCGGCTTTCTGGACCCTGGTACAACAGGTCCTGCCCTTCGATCCGGCCCGCACTCTGTTCGTCGATGACAGCCTGAGCGTCCTGCGTGCCGCGCGGTCCTATGGCCTGGTCCACCTCATCGCCGTACTGGAACCGGACTCACACGAGTCGCGGCGCACGACCGACGAGTTCGCGGCGATCAGCAACTTCGCGGACCTGCTGCCGGGGCTCCAGCAACGCCGAATGTAAGGGCCTCGTGCGACTCATGATTGGCGCATGGTGGATGCGGCGCGCACGACCGACGTGCCGAGTCCCTAACATTGTGCGGCGCGCCTTATCCACCCTACAGCAGCGCCGGTTTTGTAGGGTGGATAAGCGCAGCGCATCCACCATCATGACTCCGAGGTCTCGTTGAGCGATTCTCGTAGCGCCTGATCGATCGGCTGGGTCTCGCCCGGCGCCCCGGCAGGCTTGCGACGACGCCGGCGACGCCGCTTTTTCACCGGCTCGCCGCCCGCCTCGACCGGCGCGGCGGGTGTCTCGGACGGCACGGGGATGGATTCGGCCGACACCGCCGGGATCAGCGGGATCGCTGTCGCCGCGGTTCCGGGCGGCGGGGGCGAGGTCAGCGCGGCCTGCTCGGGCATCCGCCGCCGACGGCGCTGGGTGCGGACCGGGAGCTGATCCGGATTCAGATCCGGAACCGAATCCGGGCCCAGATCAGCGCTTAGATCCGGCATGGCAGCCAACACCTGATCAGCAATAAAGATCGGGCCGACCACCGGCTGTTCCGCCGCTGGGGCCTGAGTCTGAACCTGAACCGGCGTCGACTCAGCGGCTTGCGGCGGACGCCGGGGGCGCTCGGTGCCACCCGGTCCGTCACGACGGCGGTCGCCGCCGGCGCTGCGCCCGTCGCGGGGACCGGAGCGCGGCCCGGACCGGCCGCCGTCGCGGGGACCGCGCCCGTCGCGCCCGTCGCTGCGATACTCGCGATCCTCGCGTTCCGGACGCAACCGGCTCCGGGGATCGATCTCCGGCAGCAGGGCCGCGTCCACCGGCGCCACCGGGATCTTGGCGCTGACGAACCGCTCGATGTCCGGCAGACAGAAGGCGTAGGTCTCGCACACGAAGCTGACCGCGTCCCCGGCCGCGCCGGCCCGGGCGGTGCGGCCGATACGGTGCACATAGTCCTCCGCGTCCTCGGGCAGGTCGTAGTTGACCACGTGGGTCACATCCGGAATGTGCAGTCCACGGGCCGCCACGTCAGTCCCCACCAGGACCGGCAACTCGCCGTCGGTGAACTGTTTCAGGAGTTTCAGGCGCTTCTTCTGCGGCACGTCGCCCGAGAGCACGGCGGTATTGATGCCGTTGCCCTGCAGAAACCCCCAGACCCGGTCGGCTTCCCGCTTGGTGTTCACGAACACCATGACGCGCGGGTCTTCCCAACCCAGCACCAAACCGATCAGCAGTGGAATCTTCTCGGAATTCGCCGTCATATAGCAGACTTGGCGCACCCGGTCGGCGGTGACGTGCTCCGACTCGATCTTGACCAGTTGCGGCTGGTTCATGTGCTCATAGGCCAGCTCCAGGACCCGGTAGGACAGGGTCGCGGAGAAAAGCATCCCCAAACGCTCCTCCGGGTGCGGCATATGCCTGAAAAGAAAGCGGATATCCTTGATGAAGCCAAGATCGAACATGCGGTCGGCTTCATCCAGCACCACGACCTCGACGCGGTTGAGGCTGTAAACGTGCTGCTTGTAGTAGTCGATCAGGCGGCCGGGGGTACCGATCAGGATATCGACGCCGGCGGCCAGATCGTCGCGCTGCTGCTGGTAACCGGTGCCGCCGAACACCAGACCGACGCGGAAACCGGTGTGGCGGGCGAGCAGCAAGGTGTCATTGTGGATCTGGACCGCCAGCTCACGGGTCGGGGCCACGATCAGCGCACGCGGCTGGGATTGCTCCGCGGACGGCGTCGGCTGGGAGGCCAGGAGCCGCTCCAGAATCACCAGCAGAAAGGCGGCGGTCTTGCCGGTACCGGTCTGCGCCTGGCCGGCAACGTCCTGACCTGCCAACGCAATCGGCAGCGTCGCGGCCTGGATCGGCGTACAGTAGGAGAAACCGGCGTCGGCGAGACCCTGCAAAATGCTCAGGTCAAGATCGAAGCTGTCGAAGCGCTTCGTCGTCAGGTGTGTCTCAGTCATTGAAATCCTAAGGGCTTCGGTGTGCGGACCTCACCGGCGGCAAGGCTTGCAAATTCTTTTCGCTTTGGATCAAATAGCATCTTAACCCTTGGGCCAATCCCTGCGCCAATTCACCCGCCCTCGGCCTGCTCCGACACGACCACGACCTGACCCGGTAAACCACCGAAAGCAGCCGAGCAAGCCATCCGACCGGACGCGCACGATGCGCCGCCCGCGGACCTCGCGGCTTGGTCCCCCAGCAGCCACGCGAACAACCAACCGGAGCGAACTTCAGTGAGCGACAGCATCGTCCATGTGACCGATGACTCTTTTGAGGACGAGGTACTGAAATCTCCCCAACCCGTCCTGGTGGATTACTGGGCCGACTGGTGTGGGCCCTGTAAAATGATAGCCCCGGTACTCGACGAGATTGCCAAGGACTACGCCGGCCGACTCAAGGTCGCCAAGCTCAATATCGATGAGAATCAGGCAACTCCGCCCCGCTACGGCATCCGCGGCATCCCGACCTTGATGCTGTTTCGCAAAGGCGAGGTGGAGGCGACCAAGATCGGCGCGGTCTCCAAGTCGCAACTCACAGCCTTTATCGATAGCAATCTCTAGAGACCAGACAGGGGCCACGGAACACAAAATGCATGCCGTGGTCCCCGTCGTCGCCGGTTCCTGAGGTTCGCGTCGCGGCGCGTACGGATGCGACCGATCATCGAGAAATTCCACGCGGCGTTCGTTCGGACGCCCTCTCCCCGGTACGCGGTTGCCTCACGCCGTCTTTCCTTGACGCCGACCCATCGCGTGGCACCGCGCACCTCCTCCTGACCCTGCCTGACGAAGAGCGTTCATGAACTTAACCGAATTGAAGAAGTCGCCGGTGCCCGAGTTGGTCGAGCTGGCGCAGTCCATGGAGATCGAAGGCGTCGGCCGCTCCCGCAAACAGGACCTGATTTTCGCCATCCTCAAGGCCCAGGCCAAACGCGGCGAGGATATTTACGGCGACGGCGTCCTGGAGATACTGACCGACGGCTTCGGCTTTCTGCGCTCCGCGGACGCCTCCTACCTGGCCGGCCCGGACGACATCTATGTCTCCCCCAGCCAGATTCGCCGTTTTGCCCTGCGCACCGGCGACACCATCTCCGGCAAGATTCGACCACCCAAGGACGGCGAGCGCTATTTTGCGCTGCTCAAGGTCAACGACATCAACTTCGACCGGCCCGAGAACGCCAAATCGAAGATCCTGTTCGAGAACTTCACCCCGCTGTTCGCCCAGAAGCGGCTCGGGCTGGAGATCGGCAACGGCAGCACGGAGGACATCACCGCCCGCACCATCGATCTGGTGGCTCCCATCGGCAAGGGCCAGCGCGGTCTCATCGTCTCCCCGCCCAAGGCCGGTAAGACCATGATGCTGCAAAACATCGCCCAGTCCATCGGCCACAACCACCCGGACTGCTATCTGATCGTGCTGCTGATCGACGAACGCCCGGAAGAGGTCACCGAGATGGCCCGCTCGGTGCGCGGCGAGGTCATCTCATCCACCTTCGACGAGCCCGCCACCCGCCATGTGCAGGTCGCCGAAATGGTGATCGAGAAAGCCAAGCGCCTGGTGGAACACAAGCGCGACGTCGTCATCCTGCTCGACTCCATTACCCGGCTCGCCCGCGCCTACAACACCGTGGTGCCCTCCTCCGGCAAGGTGCTGACCGGCGGCGTGGACGCCAACGCGCTCCAGCGCCCCAAGCGCTTCTTCGGCGCCGCGCGCAATGTCGAGGAAGGCGGCAGCCTGACCATCCTCGCCACCGCCCTGGTCGACACCGGCTCGCGCATGGACGATGTCATCTACGAGGAGTTCAAAGGCACCGGCAACATGGAAATCCACATGGACCGGCGCATCGCCGAGCGGCGCATCTTCCCGTCGATCAACATCAACCGCTCCGGCACCCGCCGCGAGGAACTGCTGATGAGCCCGGCCGATCTGCAAAAAATGTGGATCCTGCGCAAGATCCTGCACCCGATGGACGAGTTGGCCGCCATGGAATTCCTGCACGACAAGCTCAAGGCCACCAAGACCAACGGCGAGTTTTTCGACTCGATGCGGGGCTGATGAAGGCCATGATCCTGGCGGCCGGGCGCGGCAACCGCATGCGCCCGCTGACCGACCACTGTCCCAAACCGCTGCTGAAGGCCGGCGGCAAGTCGCTGATTGAATATCACATCGAGCGGCTGGCCGCGGCCGGGGTCCGGGACCTCGTCATCAACCACGCGCACCTGGGCAGCCAGCTTGAAGCGGCGCTGGGCGACGGCGCACGCTTCCAGGTGGCGATCCGCTATTCGGCCGAGGGCGAAGGTCAGGCGCTGGAGACCGGCGGCGGCATCTTCAAAGCCCTGCCCCTGCTGGGTCCCGACCCCTTCCTGGTCGTCAACGGCGATGTCTGGACCGATTGTCCCTTCGCGGACCTGACACTCGCGGCCCAGGACCTGGCCCATCTGGTCCTGGTCGAGAATCCGGCCCATCACACCAAGGGTGATTTCCACCTCGCCGCCGGCCGTGTCCGCGCGACGGGCGAGCCGCGCCTCACCTTCAGCGGCATCGGTCTCTATCACCCGGCACTGTTCGCCGACTGCACGCCCGGCGCCTTTCCCCTGGCGCCATTGCTGCGCGACGCCATGACCGCGGACCGGGTGAGCGGTCACCAGCACCGCGGACACTGGGTCGATATCGGCACCCCCGAGCGTCTGGCGGAGTTGGATCTGTGGCTGGGGAGTCGGCGGTATAGCGTTCGCACCTGATCTCCAGACAGACTTTCGTGTAGGGGCGGGTTTGAAACCCGCCCCTACGTCCGGTCATCACGTCCGAAGGCGATAGAAGATGAGGAACTGATGCCCAGGAAAGCCTTAACTCACCCGCTCATCGTCGCCGGAGAGGGAACGCATCAATGTCGATTCTGGAGTTCTGCCAGCCCCGCGCGGATCTACTCGCCGGCACCCTCAACCCGGAAATCTTCACCGCCAACCTGATGCAGGTCATCGACCACTACCGTGGCGATCCCGATGTGGTGCAGAACATCTACACGGACCCGCTGGCTTTCTTCGGCGAGGGAACCTACCCCACGGAAGGCATGCGCCAGGTTCTACGCAACTGCTTCGGACGGCTCGGCGGGAAAGACGCGACCTATCCGGCGATTCAACGCATGGAGAGCGCCTTTGGGGGCGGCAAGACACACACCCTGATCGCCGCCACCCACCTGGCATTCCAGGGTACGGCGATTGCCGACGCGGCCCAGGGAGCGATCGACGCCGCCCTGCTGCCGGCCCCCGGTGAGGTCACCGTGGTCGGCATCGCCGGCGACCGGGTGGCCATCCATGAGACCCACGGCCCACGGCTGATCCCCTATACCCTGTGGGGCGAGATCGCCTTCCAGATCGGCGGCGAGGCCCTCTATCAGTCCATCGGCCCCGCGGCCAGCTCGTTCGGTTCCCCTGGGGACGCGTATTTCGACAGCGTCTTCAAGGGTCGCAAGGTCCTGATCATGCTTGACGAGCTGGCGGCCTACGCCGCCCGCATCGAGGCCGCCAGGCCGGGCGGGCGCTCCAGTGTGGCGACCTTCCTGATGTCGCTCTTCCAGTACGCCAAGGCGCATACCGGGCTCGCCGTGATCCTGACCCTGGCCAGTCAGCGTGACGCCTTTGCCCGCCAGACTGCGATGATCCTGGATCTCGTCTCCAAGGCCCGCGGCCAGGATGTCTCCAAGGAGGAAGCGCTCGGGATCGCCCGCGCGGCGGACGGTGAGGTCCGCAGCGTCGTCCAGCGCGACGCCACCGCCGTCGTCCCGGTCCGCGGCCAGGAAATCTCCCGCGTGCTGGCACGGCGCCTGTTCGTCCACATCGACCAGGAAGGTGCCGCCACCACGGCCGACGCCTACATGGACATGTACCGGCGCACCGCCTTGCTGCTACCCGAACAGGCCCGGCAGGAGACCTATCGGGAGCGCCTGACCGCACACTATCCCTTTCACCCAACCCTGATCGACTACCTGACCGACAAACTTGCCACCGTCGAGAGCTTCCAGGGAACCCGCGGCGTGCTGCGCGTCCTGGCGCTGACGGTCGCCAACCTTTGGCGCCGCCAAGTCCCAGCACCGATGATCCATACCTGCCACCTGGATCTACGCGACCCGCGCCTCTCCGACGAGCTGGTGAGCCGCACCGAGAGTGCGGAGCTGATGCCGATCATCAACGCCGACATCGGCGGCCCCGACAGCGGCGACCTCAAGGCGCAGCACAGCAACGCGGCGCTGGCCGACCGCGCCAACCCCCATCCGGAGGACTTCCCGCTTCACGAATACGCCTGGAAGACGGTTTTCCTGCACAGTCTCGCAGGGTTCGGTGACGGACTTGATTCAAACGTCTTCGGCATCGCCAAGCAGGACGCGCTGTTTGCTACCGCCTTTCCGGGCATGACCCCACCTCAAGTGGAAACGGCCCTGGATGCCCTGCGCTCCCAGGCGTACTACCTGCATTACTCGGACACCGAAGGCCGTTATTACGCGAGCACCGGCGTCTCCATCAACATCGTCCTGGCGGCGATCCGCCGGGCACTGCGCGGCACCAAGGGCGTCGATCAGCTTATCCACGAGACCTCGCGTAAGGTGGTGAAGCCCGGCACCCTCAATTTCGATGTCATCGCCGAGGTGGAGCTTCCAGAGCGCATCCCGGACAAGGGCACCAAGCCCACTCTGGCCTTGATTGCCCTGGACAGCCCGCCGGTGGATCCTGCGCAGTTCATCACCCAGGCGGGAGCCAACAAGCCCCGCGTGCACCAGAACCTGGTCTTTCTTCTGGTGCCGGACACGGTCGAGGTGGACGGCGAGTACCGCCCCGGCGATGACATGCTGGACAACGCAGCTACCCGCGCCCTGGACCTCCGCGAGCGCCTGAGCGGCATCGGCATCGACGTACTGGCGCGACGCACGCTCAAGAGCAACCCGGCCGGCTACGGCCTGTCGGAGGCGGTCTTGAGCGACGAGACCTTCAACCGCGACACCAAGGAGCGCGAGCAGGCCCTGCTGACCGTTGTCACCCAAGCGTACCGTAACCTCTGGTATCCAGGTCAGGGGGACACGGTCACGCGCCGCGAGATCAGTACGGCCGGCGGCGAAGGTGGGCGCTCGGTGATCGAGAGTATCCGCGAGGTTCTACTGGGCGAGGGTAAGCTTGTCACCGCCGAACTGGCCGCCACCAGCGCGACCGCCGGCGCTGCCGTCAAGCTGTTCTTCGCCGCGAACAAGGATTACCAGACACTTGAGGATCTGCGCAGTGCCTTTGCCTGCCGCCGTGACTGGCCCGTCCTGGAGGACAAGGGTGTCTTCGAGACGCTCATCCGTGCCGGCATCGGCCATGGCGCCTGGTGCCTCTTCCGCATGGGGTCGGCCGAGAAACCGGCCGATTTCTACGCCCGCGAGACGGGCCAGCTCCCGCTCCCGATCGACCTCGCCGAACCGGGCTGGTGCCTGGTCACCCCTCAGGGCGCCAAGCAGCGCAACTGGACTGCCGCGGACAAACCCGACGCCGCCCAGGTCCGCAAGTGGGTCCAGGAGGCCATCCAGCAGGCCCGCTATTGCTCGGTCACCGACGTGGCCGCCGCGGTTGCGCAGACCCACGGCGACATCTCAGTCCAGGACACGGGCAAAGCCATTGACGAGCTGGTCAAGGCCAACTACCTCTATGTCCATGCGCCGGACAAGGATCCTAGCCTCGACTCCACCGTCCTGCGTGGGGCTAACGAATGGGTGCTGGAGACCGTCAGCCCGGACTATAAGGTCGTCACCAAGACCGAGGCCGCCACCCGGGGCTGGGTCACCAAGAAAGTAGAGACCCTATCGCTTTCCGGCGATCCGGCACGCAAGAAGGTCCTGCCGCTGTTGAAACGACTCGCGGAGATCTACAAGACCGGCGGCACCTCCACCATCGATTACCTGGAAATCAGCAGCCTCAAGCTTCCCGGCGGGGGGCGGATCGCCCTGCAACTGCATCAACTCAAGCCCGAAGATGTGAAGGCCCTCGAGGAGCTGCTGGACCCGGCGTTGGCCCTGACCACCCAGGACACAGAGACCGAGGTCCAGATCGTTATCGAAGAGCCGCGGCCAGGCTGCAAGCTCGTCACCGAACTGATGGCCCCCTGATGGGCATCGCTCCCGCTCTGCCCATCCTACCCAAGCACCCGTGGCAATCGTGTAGGATGGGCTGAGCGAGAGCGAAGCCCATCTTCGACCAAACCGCACTCTATGGCCGCCAGAAAACCACCCTTCGATTTCGCCAAACACCTCGCGGAGCGGCTTGGCCCGCTCGGCGCCAAGGCGCCCTTCCTCCTGCGCATCACCGAGTGGCAGGGTGCCCCGGTTCCCGTACTGGTGGTCAAGGAGCGCCAGTACCGCGACCATGACGAGGCCGCACCGGGGCCGGACGGCCAGCGCTGCCGCGCCCGCCCCGTCCTGATCGAGCGCGGCAATCTCGCGGGCGATCCCCTGCACCGCTGCCTGCCGCTGCTGCGGCGCATCGTCGAAGGTGTCGCCGATCCGGTCGGCGTGCCCTTGGAACTGTCTCGCTACCTCACCAATGAGGGCCTGCGCTCCCGCGGCAACCTGCCCCTGGACGAAGAGGCCGGCGCCAAGCTCGCCCTGATCTTCCGTCTGCAAGACCGCATCAAAGACTTGGATCGGGTGGAACTGATCGCCCATCGCGTCCGCCAGTTCACCCGCGAAGAGGCCGCCTATTGGCTATCGCGGACCCTCAGCTTCGGGCCGATCGCCAACCGCTGGGCGCTCTCCGGGTTGCGGATCATGCTGGGCGGGCATGCCGACGACAAGGGTGTTCAAGAGATGCTGGAGCGACTGCGGTTGGCGGCATGAACGACGATCCTGCAAAGCCGACGGATTGACGGAACCGCGTACCGTTCTTTCCTAAGGGGGCGCGATGCCCATCAGCACGTTTTCACTCCAGCCAGGCAGCACACGAGCTAGGCGATTGTCATTAGTCCATAGCGCAGTACATCCATGACTGTGCGCCAAGGCGACATGCAACGCATCCGGCGTCTTGAGACCAGCTACGCGCCATTGCAGGGCGGCATCGACCACCCGATCATCGATTAGGATGATCTCGTGCGCATGCAGAAACGATTCATAGCGGGCCACCAACGCACGGTCACGGTCGCGTAGCGGTCTGGCGAGAACCTCAAGCCGGGTCAATGCCGATACGCTGAACAGCGCATCGACCTGCCCGGCAATGCGGGAGTGCAAGGGCAAAAAGAAGTCGGGATGCCGTTCGACCAGGTAGATGACGATGCAGGAATCCAGGTAGATTTTGTCCATCACATCAATCGCCCCAAGCGTTGCGGTTGGCGGCAATCTCGCGCTCCATAGTGGCCGGGTCGCCAGGGGGCGCCGCGGCAAAGTCGGGGCCATCCAGGATACGCAACAAAGCGACCCCTGCGCCGTGCTGCGGCAAGGTTGCATCGACCGGCGTGAGAATGGTCACGACGGCGCGCATGGTTCGTGGCAGCCTGAGAGGCTCAAGCAAGGTAACCCTGCCATCCGGGCTGATTTCGGCTTCGATTGCCTGCAACATAATAGCCTCCGTCGTTGAGCGCGGCGGGCGCCGGGTATCAGGGTGTCGGCGGTCGACATTGGGCCTGGGCGTTTCTGGCCTATATCAGTCGATCGATCGGCCGCGTAAACCGCCTCTGTCTGTCCACGCAGACTCGGCGGATCTGACAGGCCGTTAGGGCCTCGCGGCGACCAGGTCCGGTCATCTTGCGGGTAACCCGCACCAGGCTCAGTGTCTTCTACATGGAGCCGCAGCCTATGGGATACTGAGGCCGTTCGGCAAGGGCTTCGAGGACATCCGATGGACGACACCACAGACACCCGCCTGATCGAGGCCGGATTTCCCTGCCACCAGGTCGGGGCGGAGACGCAGCGGGAGCGCGGCTCCAGTAACGTCATGCCGCCCGTTTACTACCTGCACGTCTGGTGGGCGCGCCGGCCGCTGATCCCGAGCCGCGCCGCCATCCTCGCCTCCCTGCTGCCCGCATCTACCGATCCCGCGACCTTCGTTCGCCGCCTTGGTATCGAGTGCGTTCAGGCACTGGTCCATGGCGAGCCTTGGACCCTGACCGGCAAACTGCTGGAGCGCATCGAGTTGAGGGCCGGGCGCGAGGTGCTGCCGATCGATGATTTCGCTCTGGGGGCCTTGGCGGACGAACAGGCGCGCCGTCTGGCGAACCTTAAGATCATCGAGCAACTGCACGCCCAGCAGCCCGACCTGCGATCCGATCCCGTCATGATGCGATGGGGCGCGGAGTGCCAACCGTTGGCCGAGCTTCTGCCACTGATCGACGATGTACTGCCCATTCAAAGGAGCGCAGCGGACCCCGCCTGGGCGAATGAACGAATCGCATTCGAGAACGCGCACAAAATTCGCACCCCGGAGGACAAGTACCAATATCCCCGAGCCTACTCGCACCCGCCTGAATACGCGGCGACTGGTCTCACCGTCCTTGATCCCACGTCGGGCGGTGGATCGATCCCGTTCGAGGCGCTCCGCCTTGGGCATCGGGTTATTGCCAACGAGCTGAATCCGGTTGCGACCGCGATCCTCTATGCCACACTCGATTATCCCGCGCGTTACGGCCAGACCCTCTCCGACGGCATCGAGCGCTGGGGGCAAGCGATGCTCGCGGATATGCGTGGGCAGATCGCCGACCTGTTTCCCCCATCGCCGATCGCGGAACCGCATCTGTCGCGATTGAAAAGCCTCTTCGCCCGTATTCCAGCGGAAGGCGAACCGTTCTTGACCGAGGTCCTGGACGGATTTCTTTACACCCGCCAAGTCACCTGCCCGCACTGCGGCGGCGACGCGCCCTTACTCAATGCCTTCTGGCTATCCAAGGAATCAGGTGATCCCTGCGGCGTACGAGTCGTTCCGGAAGACGGCAAGGTCCGCTTCGAGACCTATCAGGTCAAGCACGGACGCGGCCCCAACGGCGAGGACCCGAACGCGGCAACCGTCAATCGCGGCACCGGCCAATGCGTTCATTGCCAACAGGCCATCGACGGCGAGGAGATCAAGCGTCAGGCGTGCGCGTCGGCCAAGCACCCAGCGCCGATGCCGGACCATCCGGACGGCTGGCAGGACCGGCTCTATGCCGTGGTCGCGGTGCGCGTGGAGCCGAAGCTCGACAGCAAAGGTCACCCCTTGCGCTACACCTCGGGCGCCCGCAAGGGCGAGATCAAGACCACCAAGGTCCGCTATTTCCGTCCGCCGAACCCGCTTGACCTGGCCGCCCTGACCGAGGCCCAGCGTCGCTTACAGGGCAACTGGGACGCCTGGGACGGCCCGGGTCTGATCCCGACAGAGAATATTGACCGCTGCTCCAACTACGACCGTGGGCACCGGATGTACGGCGAGGAACGCTGGTGCGACCTGTTCACCCCGCGTCAGTTGCTTGGACACCTGACCCTGACCGAGACCCTGAACCGGCTCAAACCCGAGATCCTGGCGGAGTTGGGGCCGGATCACGGCAAGGCGGTGATGACCTACCTGCAATTCGCCATCGACAAGGGGCTCGATTACAACAGCCGACATACGCGCTGGGAATATACGCGGGGCGTCATTAAAGGCACTTTTGGTCGCCATAATTACGCGATCCAATGGACCTTCGGTGAGATGATTTTTTCCGGTGTCAGCTCCGGCGCGGCTTGGGGCCTGGAGCAAGCCGCCAAGGCATACAGAGAACTGGCGGAACTGATGGCCCCGGTCTCTCAAGGCACCGGTGGGGCACCGCCCGTCACGATCATCAACGGTACGGCAGCCTATATGCCGCAGGTACAGGATGCCTCCGTCGACCTGGTCTGCATGGACCCGCCCTACTATGACAACGTGCTCTATGCCGAGTTGTCTGATTTCTTCTATGTCTGGCACCGCCGCACCCTGCGCGACATCCATCCCGGTGTCTTTAATCGGCGGCTGACTGACAAGAAGGCAGAGGCGGTCGCCAATTCAGCCCGCGACGGCGGAGCCAAGGGGGCCAAGGTCGAATACGAGCGACTGATGGGCGAGATCTTCCGCGAGTGTCGCCGCACCCTCAAGGACGAGGGCCTCTTCACCCTGATGTTCAACCACAAGTCCCAAGACGCTTGGGAAACCCTCACCCGCTCACTGATCGATGCCGGCTGGGTCATCACCGCCTGCTTCCCGGTGGAGTCCGAGGGCGAGAACTCCATGCACCAGAAGGACCTGGCCGCCGCCGCCAGTTCCATCTTCCTCTCCTGCCGCAAGCGCCAGGCTCAAGACACCGAGACCGCCATCTGGGAGAGCGCCTTCGGCCAAGTCGGCATCCGACACCAGATCGAGGTCGCCGTCCGCCAGGGTCTCACCGACTTCGCGCCGCTGCGCCTGAACCCGGTGGACGAGATGGTCGCGAGCTACGGCAAAGCGCTCCAGGTCCTCTCCGCCCACTGGCCGGTGCAGGACGGGGATGACCTGGTCAGCCCCGTCAAAGCCATGAACGAGGCGAGCCGCGTGGTCTCCCAGGGCCGGGTCAGTCAGATCACCAAGGGCAAAGTGCGGGTGGAGGATTTGGACAGCGAGACCGCCATGGCCCTGACCATCTTCGGCATCTGGGAGTTGGCCGAGATCGCCTATGGCGACATCCTGAACCTCTCGCGCTCCTTAGGCATCGCCTTGGACGGCAAACCCGGGGGCTACCGGGTCCAGGATCGGGAGATCGGCATCAACCAGGCCGTCGCTACCCGTGGCCGCGACAAAGGCGCGGAAGGCTACCAGGCGCCCCTGGTCCGCACCGGCTCCAAGCTCCGCCTGGCCCTGCCGGAGGAGCGCCACGCCGTCCGCCTGACCACCCCCCAGACCGACTGGGATCGCCTCCAGGGCCTGATCGCCGCCTACCGTGAGGGCGATATCCCGGTCGCTCGCGCCTATCTTCAGGAGCACGCTGCAGAAAGTGCCGAGCGCATCCTCGACCTTCTGGAAGTTTGGGCCGCCGAGGCGCGCAACCCGGACCTCAAGCGCCAGGCGCGTAACGCGCTCTTTGGGCTTCGGCGGGGTTGATGGGCATCGCTCCCGCTCTGCCCATCCTACAGAATGACGATACGACCCAGCGGTTGGAATCATGCCAACCGTTGTTTAGAGAGGCGCCGTGCCGCGCGCGCCTAACCCGACCTATTGGGATCGCGCGAATTTCGCGCAGCGGTGGAATCCTTGTCCAATTTCGAAGCGGCGTCGGAAAATTGAAGGCGATTAATCCGGGCGTATCGCCCTTCCGGTGAGGTTCGAGTCATGCACATCCGCCAGATTCATATAAAGAACATCAAGTCTATTCGCGAGCTGACCTGGGACATACCGGCGGACAAGGCCAAAGGCTGGCATGTGGTGCTTGGCGATAATGGGGCAGGCAAGTCGACCCTGTTGAAGTCGATCGCCGTTGCCTTGCTCGGGCCGCGTGAGTCCTACGGGTTACGACAGCCTTGGGATGCCTGGTTGCGTGATGGCTGCGACGTAGGCGAGATCGAGCTACAAATCGCCTGGAATCCAGATTTCGACGGCTTTGCTGGGAAGGGAACAATACCGGCCGCGGATACCCTTCTGCCTTTGGGCTTGAAGCTGGCGCGAGCGGACGACGACACGAAGACCCCTTCATTTGAGCCGCTGAAAAGCAAACCTGACCCAAACAGACACGTTTGGGGCAGCGAACGAGGCTGGTTCGCGGCTTCATACGGCCCGTTTCGGCGTTTAACCGGGGGCGTGGGGCGGGCGTTGATCATAAATCCGGCCACCGCGTGATCTGCGCGGTCGTCGGTCCGCACAGCGGACCCTACAGATCACGGTGTTACCGTAGGGTCCGCTGTGCGGACCGTCCGCGGCCGGCCGGAACGATGATCAAGGCCCGTGGGGCGCGTGGAGCAATCCACATCCGGGACCCTGCTTCGACTCAATCGACACTTGTCGCTGTATGGCGAAGGCATCGCACTGACGGAGGGGTTGGAGTGGCTGGTCGGGTTACGCGCTGAGGGGCTTTTTCAGGACGATGCTCACGTTCTGCTGGATCCGTTAAAACGATTCATCAACCAGGATGGCTTCTTGCCGTCGGGAGTACAACTAAAAGACATTACGCCGAAGCAGGTGGTTTTTTCGGATGCATCGGGGGTGTCGATTCCCGTGCAGGAGCTTAGCGATGGGTACCGCTCGATCCTGAGCATGACCTTTGAACTGATTCGACAACTCTCATTCGCGTTTGGACCGGGGCAGATCTTTGATTGGTATGACCCTGAAAAAGTATGGGCCGGCGGCGTCGTGCTCATCGACGAAGTCGACGCCCATCTGCATCCCACCTGGCAGAAGCGCATCGGATTCTGGCTCTGCGAACACTTCCCCAATATCCAGTTCATCGTCTCCACCCACAGCCCCCTGATCTGCCAGGCGGCGGAGCACGGTTCGATCCTGCTGCTGCCCCGCTCCGGGACCAATGAGGAGGCCCGATTGCTGGATGGTAATGAATTCAAGCGTGTGGTCTACGGTAACGTGCTGGACGCCTACGGCACCGACGCCTTCGGCGCGGAGGCGGCGAATACCCGGTCGCCGACAGCGCAGGGAATGCGTGCCGAGTTATTTGCTCAGGCGCCCGAGGCCCTGGCTTTCTGAGTCGGATCATCTCAGCATGACGAGCTCCGCCCAGCCGGAGTCGTTCAAGCAGCGTAGCTGGGAGCCCCGCTATCGCAGCACCACCAGCGACCTGCTCCAAGACTTCTATCTCCCCGTCCTGCGCTCCGCCGTGCGCTATGACCGGGTGGCGGGGTACTTCCGTTCGACCTCACTCGCCGCGGCGTCCCAAGGGTTCTCCGCCCTCGCCGGACACCAGGGGCGGGTGCGACTGGTGGCGGGTGCGGACTTGGACCCCAAGGATGCTCAGCTCATCCTCGACAATCAGGACGGCGGGCGGCTCGCCGAGACACTGCTGGCCGCCCTTGCCGATCCTCACGTCTGGCCGGAACCGGTCGAGAACGGCTTGAGTCTATTGGCCTGGATGCTGAAGGAGGGTTGTCTTACGATCCGCGTGGCGCTGCGCCGTCATCGCAAGACCGGCGTGGCCATCCCCTATGATTCGCGCGAGGACGGCTATGTCCACGAGAAATGGGCCGTCTTTGAGGACGCGGAGGGCAACCGACTAATCGCCGAGGGGTCCCTGAACGAGTCGCGCACGGCGCTGCTGATCAACGCCGAGAACATCGGCGTGCACTGCGATTGGTGGGGACCCCAAGAGGCGGCCAGGGCGAACCTCTACGCGGCGGATTTCGAGACGATCTGGGCCAACCAGGACCCGGGGCTCTATGTGGTGGACCTGCCTCAGGCGGTACGCGAGCGGCTGATCGAGATTGGCAGCGCCGTCGTGGAGCCTAAGGAGGTTGACGGGTCCAGCGAGCGTCCGGTGGAGGCGCCACGACCGACTGCGCGGGAGTGGCTGGAGTTCGCGATCCTGCGCGAGGCCCCGCGGATGCCCAACGGTCGCTTCGTCGGGATGGCCACGGCCCCGGTGGAGCCCTGGCCCCATCAGGCCATTGTGGCGCGGCGGTTGATTGCCTCCTACCCCTACAGCTTTCTGCTGTGCGACGAGGTGGGCTTGGGCAAGACGATCGAAGCGGGCCTGGCTCTGCGCTCGCTGATCCTGTCCGGGCTCGCGCGACGGGTGTTGATCGCACCGCCGGCAAGCCTGGCCCGGCAGTGGCAGAGTGAACTGGCAACCAAGTTCTTCCTGCGCTTCGGCCGGGCGCTCTCCGGCGCCCAGATTCGGCATGCCTATCTGCATCCGATCGAGGAACAGATTCTGGCTAAGTCGGTGTTTGCACCGAACTGTGTCATCGTCTCCACCGGGCTGGTCCGACGCAAAGACCGCCAGCGGGAGCTGGCGGCGCAGACCTGGGACATCGCCCTGGTTGACGAGGCCCACTACGCCAGGCGCAGCAACTCGACGGCCGGACTGGTGGTGCAACCCAAGTACGGGGACCTTTACCGGGCGGTCAGTCAGACCTTGCGAGCGCAGACCCGCGCCCTGTGGCTCGCCACGGCGACGCCGATGCAACTCGACCCGATCGAGGTCTATGACCTGTTTCGCCTGACCCGGCGGGTTGGTCCCTTCCAGGACGATCCGTCCCTGACCCAGGCGTATTACGAAATTCAGGGCCGCATCCAGCGGGGCGAGCGGGTCTCCGACGAAGAACTGAGCTTCCTGCGCCGGGTGCTTGGCTCGCTCCAACGGCATGATCCGGAGGTCGCCGGCTTTATCCGCCAGACAGTGCTGAGCCCGTCGAACCGGACCCAGTATGACAACTGGCTGACGCTGGGGGTCAAGCCGACGGGTGCGAGTCTCAAGCAACTGTTGCGCGCCATTTTTGCCTCGGCGCCCCTCTCAAGGGTGATGATGCGCCACAACCGCGCCCTGCTGCGGGTCTACCAGGAGCAGGGTCGGCTGACTGAAAATCTCGCGCATCGGCACATCCTGCCCATGCGGCGCATCCAATACACGACCCAGGAGCGGGCGGCTTACGAGGCCCTGCAATCCTATTCCCAGGAGTTGTCCCAGCAGATCGCCGCCGCCAACGACCAGCAGGCGCGGGTCTCGACCGGCTTCTATCTGAGCTTTCTGCAACGGCGGTTCGCCTCCAGTCTGCACGCCATCGGCGAGACCCTGCGGCGGCGTTGCGAGCGGGTCAAGTGGACTCTGGAACATTTGCTGGAGGGGCCGGGTGCCACCGCGACTGCCGCCGGCCCCGATCGGTCCCCTCTCGATGAGGACCCCGAGTGGGATCAAGATCAGGAGGAGGGCGATGCGGAGGTCATCGAGCGGTTGCTCAAGAACCGCAGCGAGGCGGATCTCCGCTGGGAGTTGGACAAACTCGCCGGGATGCTCGCAGGCAGCCTGTACGACGCCGCGCCGGCATCGTCCAAGACGCAGGCGCTGCTGGGCTACGTGGATCAGCGCCGGGACGGCGCGCGGCCCGGCCGGGTGCGTCAGACGGTGATCTTCACCCAGTTCTGGGACACCTTGGAGGATATCGTCCGGCGCCTACGGCAGGCCGATACCCGGCTGTCGGTCGGGACTTATTCCGGCCGCGGGGGACAATACACCCATCCCGAGACGGGCACGTTGGTTAGCACCGAGCGCGACGAGATCAAGCAGCGTTTCCTACGGGGGCAGATCGATATCTTGGTCTGCACGGATGCCGCGGCCGAGGGCCTCAATCTTCAGACGGCGGATTTCCTGGTCAATTTCGACTTGCCGTGGAACCCGGCCAAGGTCGAGCAGCGCATCGGCCGGATCGATCGCATCGGCCAACTGCGATGGCATTGACCCGGATCGTCGCCGAAATGAAGCGAGTGCTTTCATGAAACTACAGATCCTTTTTCTGAATCCGCAAGACCAACGCGTGCCGGGTCCTTGGCGTGTCGGCTGGGGCGGGACGCGAGCGACGGCAAGGCGCTCCATACGATGGGCTTCGGCGGGGTTGATGGGCATCGCTCTCGCTCTGCCCATCCTACTGGAGTCATCTCCGCGGTTCGCTCGACTCCGTGGCCCGCCGCTCGATCAAGGTGCGGGTCTCCTCCGTCAGTTCACCGGTCGCCGACAGACCGCCCTGGTCCTGGATCTGCCGTAACAGGATGCGGCAGGCTTCGCTTTGCAGATCCTGCGTTTTGTCGCAGGGATAGGCCCGCGCCCGCTGCGCCTGACGCTCCTGCTCCTGGACGACCTGCGCGGCCCGCTGCGCGGCGTCGGCCCGCTCGCGGGCCTTCAGGGCAGCCACTGCCGCCGTGAGCGCAGCCCGTGTCTCGGCGGTGACATCACCGCTCGCCTCCAGACCCGCCGCCTCCTGGAATGCGGCGATGGCGCGGCGCGCCGAGTCCCAGAACCCGTCGCGCGGCTGTCCGCTGTCGCGTCCGTCGGCCTGCTTCGGTACGACACGCCAGGACGCGCCTGGAACCCATGGGTCGTAACCCAGCCGCACGAGTTGGATCGCGATCTCACGACGGTCATCGGCGGTGAGAGCAAGCGGCGCGCCGGCGCGCTCCGGGTGCGACTCCGGCAACACCGCAGCCGGCATCTGCGCCTTCCCGGACGAAGCAGACGGGGCCTGCGCAGGAACCGCGGCGGCCGCCGTCTCCGGCGTCGGATACGTCAGTCCCGCCCCGACCAAGTCCGGCCCTTGGACTTCAGCAAGCCGCCGCCCGGATGTGTAGATCGGCACCGCCGCGACCACCCGGAACCCGGTGTCGCTGGTCTTGTTGAGTAACGGCACTTCACGGCGCAGGGTCACTGCCAACTCGGCCGGTTCGGAATAGAAACTGCCGCCGCGCACCACATAGCCGCCGATCTCGCCGGAGGCGCCATCGATCCGATACAGGTCGAGCATGATCTCCTCGACATTGCCCAGCATGTCGTGCAGCCCGAGCGGGTTGGCGCGCGGGCCGCCGATCGGCGCCGCGGCGCTTCCGCCGTCCCGCTTGCCGATCACACCAAGGGCCAGGCCCTTGGGCATGGGGTAGACGGACGCGGCAAAGTCGGCGGCGCTGACCGCCAGCCCGCCGCGGGCAGCGAAGGCCCATTCCTCCTCACCCGGCAACCGCACGGTGGCGGCAACGCCATCGACACGGGGCAGACAGGGACCGCGGCCGCCGCTGCAATCGGGCAGGCTGCCCTGCTGATCGGCCAGCCATTGGGAGAGATCGAGCCCAAAGCCCTCCGCATCGCGGCGGTTGACTTCGACCTGCGGCAGGGCGGACTGCGTATCCGGGCGGGGACACGGCGACCGCCTGGCCGCCGCGTTCACCGTCTGATATTGCAGCCGGGTCACCTCGTACTTGCCGATCAGCAGGTGGCCGAGGCCGGTCCGCTGGGGATCGAAGCGGCCCGCGACCCGATACAGCCGCTGCAAATCCGGAGGCAAGCCAGCCGCGTCCGCGGGCGGAGCGCCGGTCGCGACCGGGCGCAACACCATGGCCCCGCCGCAGGGCAGGGGCAGGATCACATCGTCCGGCAACGGATTGGGATTGTATTGCCCCGCCGGCCAAGCAATGACCGGAGCCGGCGCGGCCCGCGGGGGCGCCGACTGGAGCAGCAGACAGATCGCCGCCAACCCGAGACGCGGCCAGGGACCGGGCCCATCCGCTCGTCCGGTGATGGAGCACGCCCGGTCCGACTGCCGCCGGACCGCGCGGGGCACGGTAGGCAGACCGGTCCGGAGTATCTTGGAGGTCTCGTCGTCGGCCATGTCCCTGTCCGCGGCTGCGCGCGGCCTGGTCGCATCTGGAGTGTTGAATTATGCCACGGGCGAAGCACCCGCGAACGTCGAACAGCCGACGTGCGGCGCAATACGGTTGGCCGCCTGATCCGTGCGAGAACCGCTCACGACTGCCCGTGATCCGCAAGGGTAGAATGCCAGACACCTTAACGATGGCGGAGAACTCCTGATATGCATCACCAACCCGGTATGCGCCGTGCGGCCCTGGCCGCCTGCCTGTCACTGACGGGTATCCTGGGTGCGCAAGGGCAGGAGGCGCCAGCAAAGGCGGACCCGTCGGTGGTCATGACCGACACCGGTGCGGTGGCGGGGACCATCGGCGCCGGGGTACGGGAACATAAGGGTATCCCCTTCGCGGCGCCCCCGGTGGGCGAACTGCGCTGGGCGCCGCCGCGGCCGGCCGCACCCTGGTCCGGCGTACGCGACGCCACGCGCTATCGCGGCCTCTGCCCCCAGACGGCGCGTTATGGCATTCCCGAAGCGAGCGTCGACGAGGACTGCCTCTATCTCAATGTCACCCAGTTCCCAGGGTTTTCCAATACCATGAAACGCGACGGACCTGCGCTCACGCAGTCGCAGCAGGCGCTCGCCGCGCAGATGATGGCCTATTGGACCAGCTTTGCCCGGACCGGCACCCCGGTGGCCATTGGTGCCCCGCGATGGCTGCCCTTTGTCGGCTCCGACGCCGTATTGCGGCTAGCAGCCTGTCGGACTTAGCCCCTAGGATTAGGGTATGAGTCAACATAAAGGCTTTTTGTTNCTCCACAATCTAACGTAAGGTGATTTCCGCGAAAAATCCANCCCGTAGGAGCCCGCTTGCGGGCGACGGGTGGGGCACAATGACGCGATTCCGGCAGGTCACGTCGCCCGCAAGCGGGCTCCTACGGAGCTTGATTCTTGATAGCGTCTTATTCGGAAATCGCCTAAAGTCCGACAGGCTGCTAGAGCCCGATAAGACC